>JABSSL010000041.1 GCA_013214355.1 Saprospiraceae bacterium
CAACTTATTTAGATGTGTATAAACCATAGACATAAATGCACGAAAATCCCACCTGTATATCTGGCTATGCATATGTTGTCACGCTGTGACAGGCGCTAGCACTGACTGCTTGGGGTTGAACAAGCTTGAGACAAAACCCCGCTAGGGGTTAAATATCCCTAGCCATGAATCCCGGTCAATCCGTGCCTTTTGGGTACGGTATATATGTCCCGTCCCTCGAAATAATATCCCAAAATGGTGAAGTTCGAAAAACTAGAACCACCTAATTTCGACCAATCCACTTCGGATATTTTGCTCATAAAATATAATCACTACTCCTCTTCGGTCAAAATCGGCCCATATCGCTGGTGCAACCACCAACTGAAGCTCCCCCCCAGCACATCCACCAAGAAATGCAGCAGAATCAGCAACCAAAGGGAGCCCGACAAGACAAATACATAACCAAACAAAATCGCCATCAGGCTAATCTTCAACATGGCTTTCCAACCTTGATAGTAGTGGACGAAACCAAATATAATCGCAGGAAATAAGATGGCTAAGGTTTGTGCGATAGGAAGCGGTAAAAACTGAAGTAAAGAATAGAGATAGGTGATAAAAAATCCTCTAAATACGATTTCTTCGCAAACACCTGCACTAAGACTCAGGAAGTTAAAGTGGAGCCATTCTATGTCTTTGGCAGGTAGAAAGGGCATATCACTGGTCCAGCGTTGGAAGGTTCTTTCTCGCAATGCTTGAGTGGCCAACTCAGAGCCTACATCCAAAAGATAGAGGATCACAAATAAGGTAACTAGCATACCGGAAACGCGATCCAAAGCAGGAGGTGGCCAAGCCAAACCCAAATCCATAACCGAACGATCGGAGAAATACCAGACCAGCAATACAATCACAGCCATACCCCATAAGCCAAACCCATTGATCCAGTACATCTGAATCTTCGTTGAGGTATTATACTCCAATTCCTTAATCTGTTTTTGTGCCTGGATAGACCGAAATGGCATAATAATTCCAAGGAGGAAGAACAGGATATGATCGGCAATATTGGGCAAGTAGGTGATCATAGGGTCATCTTAGTAAGTAAGAGAGCAGATTTAGGTGACTTTTTTGGTCGAGCCAATTTTTTCATAGATCCAGGCGCGGCGGAGCCTAATAGCCTTAGCTATTAAGGCGAGCCTGTCCGGCAACCAGACGGGTACGCAACGCAGATGTATGGAAAAAGGGGCCACCATAAACTGATCAGTTAGATTTGCTCTCTTACTCAGTGTAGTTTCCATGAAAAAAGCGATCAAAAATAATAGACCTAATCCAAACGGTGAAATTTATTCATTTATTAGTATCATTGCCTCCCCAAATTTGCATAGAGATGTCAACACCGTCCTTCCCTACCAGCAATACCCCATTCGAAATTGTTTACAACCTTTATCCCTTTGCAGAGGGCTTGTTCTTGCCAAATTCATATGTGGTGAAGAAGGACAAAGCAGGGCTGCTAGCCCACCTTCAGCAGAAGGCTATTCCCAATACTATTGGTTCCTATAATTTGGAACTCACACCCGTCCGCCAGAAACTCTTCAACCTACAAGACATCCTCTCTCCACAGCACTTAGCTAAGAAATTCAACAACAACAAACGCAAGGTAAGGACGCTCGATGAGCTACTTGAGAATAAGGAAATCAAACCCAACATCCTTTCTTTTATTCATCGGAAGTTAGATGAATGGTTGACCCTATTAACGCGAGAAGAACTGCCCATTAGTTGGAATGTAGAGCGTAAGGTCTTGGTCAAAGACTTTGTTTTGAAGCCCGCTCAAAACGCACTGGTACCCAAATTACATTTTACTAAGACGGATAAAGAAGTACTATATCAACTTAAACTCCAAGACGGAAAACAACTTATCAATATCAAGGAGAAGGACATTCTCCCAATCACCAACAAGCCGGCCTGGGTATTTGCGGACTACCACCTCTATCGTATCCAGCATATCAATGGCAATATGGTGAAACCTTTTCGATTCAAAGACGAAGTCACCATTCCCGCCTCTTCGGTCAATGTGTACTTTCAGAAGTTTATCGTCAAGGTAGCAGCCAAGGTAGATATCGAAGCAGAAGGCTTTTCCGTGCTTCAGCTGGATGATTTGGAGGGGTGTGAGTTGGAGGTCGTGAAGCACATCTTCAGTGATCAGTGGGTGATCAATGTCCGTATGTGTTATCCAGGAACTTTCTTTCACTGGAGAGAAAAGACAACACAAAAGACCAGTCTTAAAATTGGAGCGGAGGTACAGATTATCAGGGTCCAGCGAAAATTTGAAGAAGAACAGGCTTACATGGATCGCCTCGCCAAATTGGGCATCAAAGTTCAGGATGAAAGCAACTATCTTTTTGTCGATAAGATCGGAGATGCTCCCTATGCTTTAATTGAGTGGCTGGGAAAACAACGCAAAAAGATTGAAAAAGCGGGATTCAAGCTGATTCTACCGGAGATCGATGGTAAGAGAATCCAATTGGCGCCGCCACAGCTGGACCTGGTTTCCACGCAAGAAAATGATTGGTTTGATATTCACGGGGAAGTACAGGCAGGAGAATTTCGGATTCCTTTTAAAAAACTAATCCCTTACATCAAGGAGGAAAACCGCTTCTATCCATTAGCTGATGGAACCTACTTCCTGATCCCCGAAGAATGGTTGAACAAATACAAGGATCTGGCAAAGTTTGCCAACACCAAAGAAGGGAAAGTTAGATTGACCAAAAGTCAGTTTACCCTATTAGAAGAGATCGAGGATCAAGCTCCCCAAATAGAAGAAAAGGTAGATGCGAATTTCCGCCCTTCTCCCCTCTTGAAGGCAGCGCTTCGACCTTACCAACTAGCCGGCGTGCAGTGGTTAGTTAACCTGTACCACAACCAACTTGGTGCTTGTTTAGCGGATGATATGGGATTGGGTAAAACTTTACAGACCATCGCCGTCTTACTTCACGCCAAGGAAAACAAAGCCCTGCCCGAAGCGGCGACTGCCAGCGCTGGACCATCTACCCAATTAGACTTGTTTCAGCCACCACCAGATGCCGGTTTTTTAAAGTCACTCAATGCCTTAGTCATTTTGCCAGCCTCTTTGGTCTTTAACTGGGCACAAGAGCTTAATAAGTTTGCGCCAAGTCTAAGTATCTACCAACATACTGGGACTAAACGGTATAAGGATCCCAGACTCATACTTCGTTTTGACATAATCCTAACCACCTATCAGACAGCGCTGAGGGATGCCGAGCTTCTGCAAAACATCGAATTTGAGTACATCATTTTGGATGAAAGTCAGCAGATCAAAAACCGGGAAAGCAAGATCTTTCAGGCCATCAATCAGTTTCCCGCGAAGTATAAGATCTCATTAAGTGGTACGCCAATCGAGAATTCCCTATCAGATCTCTGGTCTCAGATGCAGTTTATCAATCCAGATTTACTCGGTGGCTTTTCCTTTTTCAAACGAGAATTCATCACTCCGATTGAAAAAGGACAAGATGAGGAAAAGAAAGATCGTCTAAGAAAATTGGTCAAGCCCTATCTCCTTCGCAGAACCAAAGAAGAAGTGGCAAAGGATCTTCCTGCACTTACTACCAAGCTGTTTTACAGCGAGATGGCGAGCGAGCAGAAGAAACGCTACGAAAAAGAAAAATCAGCGGCGAGAAACTACTTATTGGACAACTTCGACGCCAATAATCCTCAGTATCGAATTATCGTACTGCAATCACTCACTCGCCTCCGCCAGATTGTAAATCATCCCAGCCTAGTCTACGCTGATTTCAACAAAGACAGTGGAAAATACACCGATGTTTTGGAGCACTTGCAAGTGATTCAGAAAGGAGGACATAAAGCTTTGATCTTTAGTTCTTTTGTGAAGTACTTGGAATTATTCCGCAAAGAATTCGAGTCCAGGCAACAGGCTTATAGTTGGCTGATAGGTAGTCAAACCGCAAAGCAACGTCAGCAAAACATTCAAAAATTCATGGAAGACCCAGCTGTCCAGTCCTTCCTCATCTCCATCAAATCTGGTGGTACGGGGCTGAATTTGACGGCGGCAGACTACGTATTTATCTTAGATCCCTGGTGGAACCCAACCATTGAACAACAAGCCATTGCCAGAGCACACCGAATTGGTCAGGAGAAAAAAGTAATGGCTGTCAAGTTCATCACTAAGGATAGCATCGAAGAAAAAATCCTCCTGCTTCAGGAAAAGAAAAAGCAATTGGCGGAAGATATCATCGGAGAAGTGGGGAAAATGAGCTTCAGTAAGAATGATATCAAGTATTTGTTGGACTAGATCATCCGCAGAATAAGCTTAGTGGGCCCATTGTAACTTTTTTTGGACAAACCGGTACAGGATATCCGATTTCTGTGCTCTATGCTTTATATTTGGCGACCGAAACCTGCCTAACCAGACCTCCAAATTTGCATTTTTCACGTTTAAACCAGATTGAAATATGACAGCCAATGTCAATAGATTCAAGAAGATCCTTGTCGCCAATCGTGGGGAGATTGCAATCAGGATTTTGCGAGCAGCAAGTGAACTTAATCTTAGAACCGTTGCAATATATACATACGAAGACAGGTATTCCCTTCACCGTTACAAAGCCGATGAAGCCTATCAAATTGGTGCTGTAGACGATCCTCTTAAGCCCTATCTAGACATTGATGCCCTCTTGCGCGTAGCCAAAGAACACGATGTTGACGCCATTCACCCTGGTTATGGTTTCTTAAGTGAAAATGTACACTTTGCCCGTAGATGCAGAGAAGAAGGAGTTGTATTCATTGGACCAGATCCAGAGGTTATGGATCGCCTAGGGGACAAGGTATCCGCCAAGAAATTGGCTAGACAGGCACAAGTACCTTTAATCGAAGACAGCCGAGAGCCACTGAATTCGGAAGAAATAGCCTTGCGGGAAGCGCAGCACATTGGCTACCCGGTCATTATTAAAGCTGCGGCTGGCGGCGGTGGTCGCGGCATGCGCGTGGTGCGAGACAACCAGCAGTTGGTACAGGAATACCATGAGGCTAGAGGCGAAGCAAAAACAGCTTTCGGAGACGACACCGTCTTCCTAGAAAAATTCATTGAGAATCCTAAACACATCGAAGTACAAATTCTCGGTGACAAGTACGGAAATATCGTGCACTTATTTGAGCGGGATTGCTCCGTACAGCGTCGGTTCCAGAAAGTAGTAGAAGTTGCTCCTTGCGTTACCATCAAACAGGAGACTAAGGATAAGTTATACGAATACGCCTTAAAATTAGCAAGAGAAGTTAGCTATAGTCATGCAGGTACCGTCGAATTCCTAGTAGATCAAGCGGAGAACATCTACTTCATTGAGGTGAATCCACGGGTACAAGTCGAGCATACCATCACAGAAGAGATTACGGGAATAGATATAGTTAGAAGTCAGATCTTAATTGCCATGGGGTATCCCTTGGAGCACAAAACAATCTATATTCGCAGCCAAGATGATGTCAAGATCAATGGCTGTGCGATCCAGTGTCGGGTGACCACCGAGGATCCATCTTCGGACTTCAAACCGGATTACGGCACCTTGATCGCCTATCGAAGTGCATCCGGTATGGGTATCCGTTTGGATGCAGGTAGTGCCTATCCCGGAGCTAAAATTTCTCCCTTCTTCGATAGTATGTTGGTAAAAGTTACGGCTTGGGGTCGGACTATGAAGGGCTCCTCGCGGCGGCTACATAGAGCCTTACGTGAATTCCGAATTCGAGGGGTAAAAACCAACATTGGCTTCCTACTCAACCTGCTCAACAACGAAACCTTCCAAAACGGAGCGGCGACCGTAAATTTCATCAAGGACCACCCCGAATTGCTCACTCCGCCCAATTGGCAAGACCGTGGAACCAAGATGCTCCGCTACTTAGCCAATGTCATTGTCAATAATAATCCGGATGTGAAGTTCAAGGATAAAAACAAGGTATTCCTGCAACCGATTGTACCATCGGTTGACTATACGCAGGAGTATCCTAAAGGGATGAAGGATAAGTTGAATGAACTAGGGCCAGCTGATTTTGCCAAGTGGCTGAAATCAGAAAAGAAAATACACTATACAGATACTACTTTCCGGGATGGCCACCAGTCACTCCTCGCTACGCGAATGCGTACGTATGACATGCTAGAAGTAGCAGAGAGCTTTGCCCGAAAACATGGAAGTGATATCTTCTCGATGGAAGTTTGGGGGGGAGCTACCTTTGATGTGTCCTTACGGTTTTTAAAGGAATGTCCTTGGCAGCGACTAGCAGATTTGCGAGCCGCGATGCCGAATATGCTGCTACAGATGCTTCTGCGTGGCTCCAATGCCGTAGGCTATACGGCTTATCCTGACAACCTGATCGAGAAGTTTATCGTGCAAGCAGCAGAAACGGGTATTGATATCTTCCGAATCTTCGATTCTTTGAACTGGGTCGAAGCCATGAAAACGAGTATCAGAACAGTGCGAGAGCAAACCGATTCTATTGCTGAAGCTTGTTTGTGTTATACCGGTGATATTCTCAATCCTGCGCATGAGAAATTTAGTTTGCAGTACTACGTAGACTTGGCAAGACGCTTGGAAGATGAAGGAGCACACATCATTGCCATCAAGGATATGGCGGGTCTGCTTAGACCATTAGCCGCAGAGAAACTGATTGCAGCCTTAAAGGAACACATCGAGGCTCCTATTCACCTGCATACGCACGACACCTCCTCCATCCAATCGGCTACCTATTTAAAAGCCATTGACGCGGGGGTGGATGTGGTCGATGTATCGATTAGTGCTCTTTCGGGACTAACCGCACAACCTAACTTCAATTCGGTGGTCGCGATGATGCAAGGGCACGAGCGTGAAAATCCAATTGATTTACCCTCTTTAAACCAGTATTCGAACTACTGGGAAGCCGTTCGAAAATACTACTATGCTTTCGAAACGGAATTGCGGGCCGGTTCCGCTGATGTATATGAACATGAGATTCCCGGTGGTCAGTACTCCAATCTACGCCCTCAAGCCAGAGGATTAGGGTTGGAAGACCAGTTTGAGACCATAAAGGCCAACTACAAGGCAGCCAACGAACTATTTGGAAATATCATCAAGGTGACCCCTTCGTCCAAGGTAGTGGGAGACATGGCTATGTTTATGACCTCTAATGGTTTAACGAAAGAGGATGTACTGAAACGAGGTAAAACGCTGGCCTTCCCAGACAGTGTAAAGGCTTTGATGAGAGGAGATCTCGGGCAAATCGAAGGAGGATTCCCCGCAGAATTCCAATCTTTGGTTTTGAAAGGAGAAGAGCCTTATACCGATAAACCCAACGCCCACCTGGAGCCCATTCAATTCGAAGAAGAATTGAAAACTTTCCAAAATGATTTTGGAGACGACCAGGAATTAAATGACTTCTTATCCTATAAGCTATATCCAAAGGTATTCCGCGATTACTGCCAACACTTTGACAACTTCGGAGCGGTGAGAAACTTACCGACCCCAGCCTTCTTCTATGGCTTGGAGCCCAACGAAGAGATCATCGTCAGCCTTTCACCAGGAAAGAATGTGTTGATCAAGTATCTGAATATGACGGAGCCTGATGACCTTGGAAATAGGTTAGTGATCTTCCAATTGAATGGGCAAACTCGTTCGGTACCTGTACGAGACCTCAATGAGAAATCAGAAGTTACCGCAAATCGCAAAGCCGTTGGAGACCAAGAGATCGGTGCTCCACTGCAAGGTAGCTTGTCTAAAATCTTGGTTAATGAGGGTGATGAAATTGATGAAAACACTCCACTTTTCATCATTGAAGCCATGAAAATGGAAAGTACCATTACCTCCCCAGTAGCGGGTACCGTGAAGAAGGTCCATCTTAAGCAAAAGAGTTTAGTGGAGCAAGACGATCTAGTGATCGAATTGGATCTATCCTAAAGGTCTTCGGACAGGCCGGATGTTGAGATATATTGGAAAGTCGCAACATCCGGCTCACTTGCCGCTTCGTATTCTATCCCAACTCTTTCACTGGCTTAAGTTGCCTCTCTCTAAGTTGCCACGCCATAAGTAAGGCATGAGGTAACATAAAGAAGGTCATTCCTGAAAGAGGGATCATATATACTCCGATTAGAATGACCACTAAGTAGCTTAACACAAATGGTCGAGGTAGGAGAAGTCCCTGCTTTTCCATAAACCGCACCAGTAATCCCAGTGGGAAAAGCAGAAGCCCAAAGTAGAAAAACCAGAAGGCTGCAAAGGACTCATAGTTCATCTGCCCACCGAAGAGTGGAAACTCCAATATGCCGTTATTGATCCGGAAAAATAAGGTGGAAAAAAAACCGGAGAATTGCTTACCAAAACCCCAGGGAGAAAGCCCTAGGAGGGTATGAGCCGTACCGATCAACATGAAGATCAAGCCATTTTTTTGTTGCATGCTTCAATAGTTTGTCGGTCTTAGATCACAGATAGGTTCTTCCTGCAAGGTAACTCAATTACATACGTGAGTCAAGCTGTAATTGTAGCAGGACTATTTTGCCATCTCGCTTCCGCTCTTTCCGACTTTGAAAAGTATTAAACTAGCAGGTCATAATCCGGTCAATGCCTAGAAGCCATCCCTTCCTAGCTTATCTACAAAATTCTCCACTGAACCTCCTCCATTCTCCCTTCATCATTCAACACCATGCAAAATTCACCGACGTACCAAGCGCGCCATATAAAAGCCATCGTACCCTTCCTCAGGAGAAATACTACGTTCTTCTTCTAAAACAAAATCATCGCCGTGTTGCTCCAAAAAGCGCTGGACTTGAGCCTGATTTTCAGAGGGTAGTACGCTACAAGTGGCATAGACCATCTTGCCCCCCTTCTTCAACATTTTACTATAATTGGAAATGATATTGGCTTGCTCTCCTCGAATCTTTTCTAGGAACTCAGCTTGTAATTTCCATTTCGCATCTGGATTCCGACGGAGCACGCCTAGCCCTGAGCAGGGTACATCTAGTAGCAATCGATCTGCTGATTCCTTTTGCCGCTTAATTACTTTCGTACTATCAATGGGTTTGGGCTGAATAATAAAAATACCATTACGTTTAGCCCTGCGTTTCAACTCTTTTAATTTCCACGCCTCCGTGTCCATACCAATAATTTGGCCTTTGTTGGCCATTAAAACACCTAGATGAAGCGTCTTGCCCCCAGCCCCCGCACAAGCATCAATCACTCGCATACCAGGTTGAACCTCCAGGAAGTGTGCAACCTGTTGGGAAGAGAAATCCTGAACCTCAAACCAGCCATTTTTAAAGGCATCGGTAGTAAAGAGATTCTTTCTTTTTTGAACGACGAAGGCTTCCTCAGAAATCGCTTCCAAGGCTACCCCTTCCGCCTGTAAACTATCAGCAAGTTGATTGGCGTTTACTTTCAGTAAATTCGTTCTCAGCACCACTTTCGCGGGTCGGTTCAAGGCGGTCAAGATACCATCCCATTTATCCCCTAGCTGCTCTACCCCCATCTCGTCCATCCATTCTGGAATGGATTCCCGAATGGCTCGAATGGCTTGTAAGTCCGCATGCTGTTTTAGGATTTTACGACCGTCTATACGATCAAACTCCTTCCAATCTGGCAAATTTACGCCACGGATGGTTTTCCAGACGCCGAAAAGATGCCACCACTCCTGCGAATTACGCGGGCGTTTCCCCACAATGGCATATAGCAAGCGATACCAGCGGACAATTTCATAAACGCTTTCTGCGATAAAAGCACGATCTCTCGATCCCCACTTCTTATTACTCTTTAGCGTTTTCTCTATAACTCGATCGGCATATTTGCCTTCCTCAAAGATTTGCTGAAGGGCCGCCACTACTGCCGAAACTAAATTCGGATATAATCTTTCTGCTCTTTTATTTTGCACTGCACAAAGGTAAGCAATGAGCTACAAATAAAATACCTAGCCGGAACACAGACAACTGCAACACTAATATTTAAGGATGGAATGACTGAGGCGCTGCCGCTGGAGCTGTACAACCAGCTGATACTGTCCGGTAGGTAATCCGACTAAACTGATGGCTTCTCCTCTTCGCCAAGTGAAGGTTTGGATTAGCTGTCCTGACATGCTATACAAATAGACGTCCGTAGCGGGGAGATCCACTCCCTTTAGGCGAATCTCATCCACGGTCGGATTGGGCCAGACCTCTAGTTGATTGGGAGCAATGGGATTGAGTGTAGAGGTTAGGTTTTCATTTTTAAGCACTAATCCATCGGCTCCTACCACGTAGGCAATTTCCATGTCGATCAAAGCAATGGATTGTAAGGCAGTGGTTCCCACGTAAATACTTGTCCAATCGGCTCCACCATTCGTCGTTCGATAGATCTGCCCATTTTCGCCCACTACATATCCCATGCGACTATCCACAAAGGCTGCATCATGAACATAAGAAGGAGTGGCACTACTGATAATTTCACCATTGAAACGCCAACTATCCGTTCCATTTTGGGTATCAAAGTAAAAATCAGTTAATCTGATTAGTTTATTCTTGGGCCCAGGTAAAAAATTCACCTGTTCATTGGTAAAGACTAACAAAGTATCAGCTTGTGGGTAGGCCGAGGCAGTCCAAGCATCCGAATTAGGAAGATCCATAGTGGAGATAGGCGCCCAGCTTACCCCTGCATCCACCGTTCTATAGCCATAAAAGGAATATTGTCCAACTCCCCCAATATTTCCGCTGGCTGTAGCGGTTTGCGCATCAGCAATATCTATAGCAGAAATCAACATCGTCCCTCCAAATATAGCTTCGGTAGGTGTCCAATTGGCTCCTTGATCATCACTCCAATCAAAGGTGTCGTAGCCACAGCTCAAAATCCGAAGTCCCACCTTGGCCGTTTCAATCGCCTCATTGACTGGGAGCCAATCCAGGCCTCCGTTTGTGCTTAGGAAAGTAGCCGATTGCCCGGAAGTCTGACCACTGACGAGAAGTGTATCTCGGTTCCAAATTAGGACGGAAGAAAGATCTTCACTTATCGCATCGCCCACGTTTTGCCAGTTTTGACCTGCATTTTCCGTCAACAAAATCGTCCCATTGTCCCCGACTACCGCTCCGTATTCATGATCTAAGAAATGTACGTCTCTAAGCATGGTATTGGTTCCAGTGCTCAATTCGATCCATTGCGCAAAAAGAGGAGATAGACTAAGGCAACAAATAAGGAGGGCCATAAGAGAGCGCATCATAAAAGCCTGTCGGTGTAGGCTGTATGACTTAGGATGACCGTTGAACGAATCCCCTGGGTAATTATGAAGTGAAAACGTTCTCATAGACATTGGCTTTCATTCAAAGAATATGGCATGGGGAATATTACCAGGGTGAGCTTCTTACAATTTAGGGATTTTATTTCAACTCCACAAGTAAGACTCTTGCGTCTCGGACATCTAGGTCCTTGGTCAAACCTTCTTCTAAAAATTGCCGTAGTTGATCTAGCACATTGTCTCTACTGGCTCTAGGGTAGAAAGGATAGACAACAAAAGCAGCCTCATCTAAGCTACTTTCGTAACAAGGAAGCCAGAGGTAATCGCTATCAGGGAATCCAGCAGCTTTTAGTTCTTGCACACGTGCTTGGGCAGCAGATTCCTGCCGAACGATTTGATCACGAACAATGTATTTGGGACCAAAGATCGTTGTATTTGAACAATCTTGTTTGTCGCTCACAATTGATTCAATGGGCTTACCGCTTAGGTTTGCGCGCAGTGTATCCAGAAAAGCAAAAGGGTCTCGCGTGCTGGGTATTGTGGTGACTTCTTCGATCTCCTGCGGCTCATTATCAGGAGTTCTCTCTCTGACGTACATGGCACCGTAGATGGCCAAGAATCCGGCCAGCGCCAAACCAAAGTGATATACAGTAGATCGCATCTGAGAAGTAGTCCCAATCAAGGTCCAGATTTTCCAATTACTCCCTTTCTGAACCTGTTTGCGGATACTTTCTCCCTTTTCATAGTAGGTAAGGAAATCTCGTTTGGGAAAGGAAAACAAGTAACGGGGCTTAAGTTCTAATTTAACCCGACCATTCTTTTGGACTAATAATAAGCCGAGTCGCTTTTTGCGACACGATTGCTTCAAAGCTTTGTATTGTTTCGCATTCACACTATCTGAACCAATAGCTACCCAAGGTTCATTAGCTGGGTATTGAAGTAATTGGTCAAACACTGCAATACGCTGATGAAAAGGGAGGTTAATGCCTTGTAGCATCTTTTGGATATAAGGGATCAAAAAGAAAAGAACCCCGTAGAGCATTAAAACGTACAGCGGTTCCATGTAGGCTCGGAGGCCTTGATCCCAGAGAATATAAGCGCCTAAAAAAACCACCAGCACGGTCAGCCACGTACTATCGCGTTTCACCTTGGTATCATCCAACTGCTTAACCAAAGCGGAAAGCGTCTTAGCGGACTTCGCTTCCATGGAGGCTACTCCCACCCCACCTAACCATTTACGCCAGGCGATCAGCCCATCTGCCCGCTTCTTCTGCTGCGTACGCACCTCCGCTTGAGCAAAGACCTTACCATTTGCACTGCTAGCCTTATAGTAACGCTTCAAGTATTTGATAGCCTTGTCTTGGATATACTTTTCGCTCAGCGTGTTAGATGATGACATAGATCCCCGAAATATTGAGGGCAGCTAAGGTATTACAATTATTTCTTCTTTGTTGCATTTTATAGCTCCACTAATGCTTCTTCAGAAAACTTAAAAATTAAAACCCCGGCTTTCTGTAGAGAGCCAGGATTTTGGGAATAGAGTAAAGCCATTTAAGTTGAGTTCCTTAATCTTTCAACTTCCCATTAGGCGACAGGATTGAACGAGAGAGCGCATTCGGGAAGCGTTTTTTTGGGGTTAAACGGATTATATGCTGCGGAAAGCATGGCTAAATGCTGTCTACTATGTACTGCTTTTTTCCTGCCGTTTTTATGGACTAGCATCTTACTAATTCCGCATTCCATCTGAAAATCGACACGAATATCAAGGCTTAAATTCGGTCAAGCAAACACAATTTTGTATTTTTTCCCGTAATAATTACGTTAAAATGAAGAATAGCCAGCTGATTCAATTGCTACAGCAGCTCAATGCAAAAGAGATAGCCGATTTCTCCTTATACCTGAAAGCCCAGCGTCCTCGGTCTCTTCTATTGAGACAAACCTTTAACTATCTGCGAAAACTGTATCCCGATTTCTCCTCGTCCAAACATTTGGACATGGAATTTGCCAAAATCAAACTCTTACCTCCAGAAGCTCCCCGGAAGCGCCTTCTGAATCTCTTGGCAGAACTGCATCAACTGTTAAAAGACTTTTTGGTGTGGCAACAGGTAAAGCAAAACGAATTCGCTTATGACTTTGCCTTGTTAGAACAATACAAAAGTCGAAAAATGGATAAGGCATTCTTTCAGTTTGCAGACCGCCTGATTCAGAAATACGAAGGACAACAACAAAGAAGTATCTGGTCCTACCTACAACTCATGCTGCTATATCGCAACAAATTTTTTCACCCTAATTCCCCTAAACTCAATCCCGAAGATCCCTTGCCACAGAAGAGCCTAGCCCTCCTGAATCAATTCTATCAAGGAGCTCGTATTCGCCTGGCCACCGAGTTACTGAATCGAGAAAAAATCCTCCATAGCCCTGCCATTCCAACTACCTTTGATGCCCCTAGGGCCTCGCTCCCTCCAGATGAAAGTCCTTTGATTCAATTGTATACCCAAGTGTATCAGCTAGAAAAGGAACAGAACGAGGAAATCTTCTTTGCACTAAAGGCCCGTTTCTTTTCGCTGGTGGCTAAACAGGAATTAAGCATTGATGATCAGTATTTTGTATTTCTTCATCTAATCAATTTTGCCTCCGCTCAAATTAAATTGGGCAAGCAGCGCTTCTTAGAAGAAGCCTTTTCCATATACCATTTTGGATTACAGTATCCCATCTTGGAACAAGGGCAATACTTCACCCCGACTAACTTTAGTAACATAGTAAACCTGGCTTGTAGACTGAAGCAATTTGAGTGGACACGCTACTTCATACATGCTTATCAAAAGCACTTGCCTTTAGACGTTCAAGAAAGTGCCGCTAGGATATCTTTTGCCATGATCCACTTTGAAGAAGGTAATTTTGAACAGACCTTAGAAGAACTACAAGATATTTCTTATGCCAATGCATTCTATGACCTCAGGGCTAGGGCACTGCGCTTGCGTTGCTTTGTAGAGTTAGGGGAGTCAGCCGCCCTAATCCTGCATTATTGTCGATCCTTTGAACAGTTTATTCGCCGAAACAAAAAGATTACGGGCAATAATGCTGAAGCTACAGCCAACTTCATCCAGTTGATCAGAGAACTCGCTCGGCAGCGCTCCAGCAAATCTCAGTTAGAGGAAATACTAGCCGCTAAACAACCCATCTTCTTTAAGAGCTGGCTCTCCGAAAAGATCCGTACTTATAAGCGAATTGTCTAACAGCCAGTAGTGTTTGTAGGTAGATTCATCAGACGCGCAGACGGAATTACAGTCCCATCTATGCAGAACCTTCCTTAGTCCATGATGATGTCTTCCGTACCCTTAGAAGTACATGTTTTGGGGTTTTTAAATTTCCAATTTTCCTTTAAAATTAATGTTAATATGGGTCAGAGAATTTAGAGAGAACGTGAAAAATGGGGTTTATATTCACTCTTTTAGGCGCGTATAGTAGATGAACCATGACATCAATTAGCAGCCAATCTTCAGATTCATGAAGTTGTTGCTCGGTCGAAATCCGCTCATCATCGACAGTGAAGGCAGCATTTTAGGCATTCAGATAGACCGTGAGGACTACCATTCGGTCCATCGAATAATCGCTACCCTTCATGCAAGTAGTATCTCCTAAGTGCCAGACACCTAGTAGACCAATAAGCTGTGTAAGGATGTAAAATTTAGAAGGCTTGTGTATTTATAATGGAAAGATCTTCCTTTAGATACACGAGAATGGGCTGGAGCCGCCAACAAAGAATGGTTTTTGAATGTGTCATTATCAGAGATTTTAGGGGTGAGGCCAAAGCTAGAATTGATTAATTGCCTTTAGATTCACAATACAAAAGGCTAATAATCAAAGTACTGTTTTGTCATCACCTTGTGCGCGAGTTTAGTAAGATTGTCAATTGGATAACTTAAGGGGGCTCAAAAAAGTTCCCTTCGGAAGAGGGCATATTCACAAAAATGCATATATTTATAGCAAGATATTATATATTCAAAAATATTCGATCTGAATCCATTCAGTACTTTACCCAAACAATATCTCCAGGAAATTTGATCTTTTTTGCACCAAAGTGCTCCCCAGATAGTCAGATCATTGGATAGGTGCATCTCCCTGGATCAGTCATGATTTTCTAGATATTACTCGAATTGAAACGGTAAAAGGTAACTACAACTCAATGCTTTAGGTATTTCATCGTTGCACGGTTTGTATGCTGGTGCTTGCTACGATCTATTGATCGCAGAGCAGGCCCCATTACTGCAAGCGCTGTTGTTACATCATGCAATTTTGAAAATATTTTACCATGAGATATACATTCCGAATGACAAGCTTAGTCTTTCTTCTGCTGGGGTTTAGTTATACCCTATGCGTAGGACAAAGCATAATTGCTGCGGACGGAGGAGCAGGAGGTAACGACAAGATCCGAATCGAATGGACCTTGGGAGAATTCGCTATTGCTACCCTCAGCACTCCTTCGGGCCTGTTGACCCAAGGTTTTCATCAACCCAGATTACAGATTACAGCAGTCCCGCCCCCTCTTGGCAACACGAGTGCCATTTCACAGAACGAACTAAAGATTAGCCTGGCACCAAATCCTGTCAAGCAGCTTTTGAATGTTCAAATACTAAGTGAAGAAAACACAGACCTGGATTTACGACTACTAGATGTAAATGGCCGAGTGATCCTACAAAGGAAAACGGCAAGGCCTAACCACCTAGAATTGGATTTCACCCAATATCCGAATGGCCTCTATTTCTTGCAGTTTCATCCGAAAGATGGCTCCACCATAGAGACCTATAAAATCACTAAACAGTAAACCACAAAACCAAACCGCTTAACAGGTCAAGCCCTGTAGCAAAATATCCCAATCATGAAAAAATTAACCTTTTTACTAAGTTTTATATGCTTGCTTTTGGTGCAAGATTTGGTTGCACAAGGTGTACCACAAGGAATGAAATATCAAGGTGTCGCTAGAGATGCCGACGGTAATGTGCTTGCCAATGAGCGGATAGCCTTGAAGATTAGTCTCAACGGAGAAAATACCCCTAAACTTATCAACTATAGCGAAGTACACGAAGTTCTAACTAATCAGTTGGGACTTTTCACGCTAACCGTGGGAGAAGGGCGAATAGAATCTGGGACCTTCAAGCAAATCCCCTGGGCTACTGACAATATCTGGATGGAGGTAGCGATGAGAGATGAGGAAGGATTCTTTTCCACGATCAGCAACAACAAATTATTGGCGGTACCCTATGCCTTTCATGCCGGCTCTGCGGAAAACCTGGTCATGGATCAATTGATGAAAAGAAGATCAGATTGTAACGCTACGGGACTACCCTTCTGGACAACCATTGGGAACAATAATGTAGATACCATCTGTCATTTTATCGGTACCCGCAACTTTGTGGATGTCTTGTTCAAAACCGACGGTATTGAGCGAATGCGGATTAAAGCCAATGGAGACATTGATATCACCAACAACCTAAAGCTTGGTGGTAATTTAACTGTAGAACAAAGTGTATTTCTAAATACTGTAGCTGGAGAGACGGTGAATAATGGCCCCTTTACTGTAACTAAACAGAGCCCAACCTTACTTTCAGGTTCGCTTACCGTCGATCTGGCTACGGATCTTAATGCCTCTTTGAATGTGGATGGTCCCACGGATCTAAATAGTCTACTGAACGTCAACAATGAGAGTCCTACCCTCTTGACCGGGATCCTAACGGTTAAGCAAGATGCCACCTTCAATCAACATGTTTTACTCGATAACGCAGATCTAAATTCTCTGACCCCATCGGAAGGAGCCTTAGTCGTTAATGGTGGAGTCGGCATCGGAAGGAACTTGAATGTGGGGGGTGACGCCACTTTTGAAGGAAACACCTCCTTTGCAGGTCCTGTGATCGTCACGGATGAAACCCCGTCCACTTCTCCAGAAACAGGAGCATTGATCGTAGCGGGCGGAGCAGGGATCAGAGGGGATGTGAACATTGGTGGTGAGATCAATATTGGCAAAACCCTTAGCCTTACAACCGACCAAGTAGTGGATTCAGGTGCAGATGCGACTAAGGTCGGAACGGGCCACGTAGCTAAGTTTAGAAATACGGGAAATGGAAGTGGGATTATCATCCAGGTGGGTGCTGGGACGCCTCACAACAACAATAATTTCATCACCTTCGTAAATAGTTCGGGAGCAACGGTGGGACGAATTGAAGGAGAAGATGGGGATGAAGATTTAGCGAACAACGCCGGCCACAAACTGGAAAGAGACTTTTTGATCACCGATATCGCATTATCCGCTACGGCGGAGGCGATTGCCATTGCAGAAGAAATTCAGGCTGTCGCGGCCCTGGCTGCCGCAGCCAGTTCTTCCACGGCTTGCGCTGGATTGGGCGCCTGTGTCACGGCTCCAATTCCTTCCCTGATTGCTAGCGAAACAGCCAACTTAGTCGTAGCCACCGCTAATCTCGCCCTACAAACCGCTGACCTGGCCAAAGTTTCTGCCAATCTAGTACTCTTTGATGATAATGTCGAAGCTGAGTTTGGCGTCACCTTTGCCTCCGGCGCTGAAGACTATGCTGAATACTTGCCAAAACTAAATCCAAAGGAGAGCTTCATGCCGGGTGAGTTGATTGGACTAAAAAATGGATTCATTACCAAGGACACCGAAGGAGCAGACCAAATCATGGTGATTTCTCATAACCCAGCCATGCTAGGAGGAATACCTAAAACGGGGACAGAAGATCAATATGAAATGGTCGCCTTTATGGGTCAAATACCCACCCGTGTAATTGGAGAGGTAGAAGCTGGTGACTACATCCTTCCAAGTGGTTACGGCAATGGCCTAGGCATTGGGAAATCAAAATTAGAAATGAAACCCTCTGACTATAAGAAGGTATTGGGGGTTGCCTGGGAAACCTCAAAAAATAAGACCTTAAGCGTTGTAAATGTTGCCATTGGACTTAACACCAATGACTTGGCCGAAGTGGTCGACGCCCAGGAACAGCAATTAAAAGAGCAAGCCGAAGAGATCGCACAACTCAAAGCTCAAATCAATGAAACTCATAACATATTGGCTGAGTTGGTTCCGGGCTTCAAAGAGGCTGCAGGGCTTGAAGATGGTCCCTCCAATGACGCCTTAGTCGTAGAAGAACATCAGGTAAGCACAGCTCCAGCAAATGCTCAGTTTGTCCATCCCACTGAGGAAAACATCCATTATTATCGATTGACGGATGCCGACCTAGAGGCAGGTTTCAAATTAGCAGAAGATATCTTCAAGCGGACTAACATGGACCTCAATGACCATCCTTTTTGGCATCGCATTTATACCGATCCGTCTTACAAAGAGGAAGTCAAGGAAGAAGTACAGGAGAAATTTACACATGCCATTCACATCCACCAGATGCTAAATGGCAATAGCAGTCATCGTTAGCAAAACGGTCTTACTTCATGGGAATCTAGGTTTCGAACAGCAGTCAAAGCAATGTTGAAATAGACCTAGCTTCCCGCTAATCTAAATGACATGTGTGACAAACAGCTCTTGGCATATCAGTATACTTCAGGCAAGAAGCCACTGCTAGGACTACTTTTTCTCTGCTTATTTTGCCTTTCCACACCGCTTTGGGCCCAACCTGCTCTGGTCTTACCTAGCGATGGAAAGAGTGTACAGGAAATGGCACCTCAGGGAGGCCTCCGGTTTCAAAGGCACCTTTATCTAATCACCCCATCAGAAATGCAGCAAACAGCTTTGACTGCAGGAGTGATGGTAAATGGAATTGGCTTCACCTTTGCAGCGGCTCAATCCGATACAACCCGAGGATTGCTGAAGGTCTACCTGCAGAATTCGGATGATGTCGTCAGTCGGAGGGATACCAACTGGACCATTATTTCTACAACTTCCAATTCGACCCTACTGGAAAACTTGTCCAACGGACAATACGAATGGCAGGTTCAATCCATTTGCAATGGAGATAGCTCCGCCTTCTCTCCTGTAACAACCTTCTTCACCGCTGATCCAGATGCTTGCAATACGGCCTCCAACCTACGCAGCTCCGCTATCACTAGCTCAACGGCCCTTTTGGAATGGTCTACTCCACTTTCCAATGAATTCACCGAATACCTGGTTGAGCATTCTATCGCTGGAAGTAATGATTGGATCAGTAACCGGACTACTGAAAATCAACTTACGATCTCGGGGCTCCAAGCTGCTACCCTTTATCAATGGCGGGTACAGACAATTTGCGGGTCTACAAGTGCAAACTTGATTAACGCCTCATTTAATACTTTAGGTCAAGGAGCATGTGCCAATCCTACTTCCTTGCAAGGCAACGCTACGGGAGACAAGACTGCAACCTTGAGTTGGAGAGCAGCAGCAGATGCTATCCGCTATGATATTCAATATCGCGCCGTAGGATCTACAGCTTGGTTATTCGGCATCTCTTTTGCTGACTCCTTGAATGTAATCAACCTACAAGCAGGTACAGCCTATGAATGGCGCGTACGAACAGTTTGTGAAGCGGGAAATGGAACCTACCAAAATGGCCCTAACTTCAATACCTTAGGCACAGCACCTTGCTTTCCCCCATCGATTTTAAGTACCAATGTCTTAACGGATACTAGTGCTGCTCTGAGTTGGGGCTTGGCAGCGGGTGCTGGTAGTTATATAATTCGCTACCGTCTTAAGGATGCCATCAGCTGGGAAAATGCCATTCAGCCGATGACTCTAGTCCACAATGCTGAGATTCTATTGCCAGACTCGATCGGCGATTTCCACATTCCCTTTCAAGGAGATGGCATTAGCAACTTTAACTATACAGGTGGCGGCATCTATATTGCCTGGGAATATACCAATGAGAATAATGCTATAGCCAATCCCAATAGTGCGCTGGCCACGACGGCTAATACCCGCATAGTTGGGAGCTTCGGTCAAGACTCCGTAAGACTGCTATTAAGTCTAGTCGCACCCAATGATCTTGAGGCTACAGGTCACGAACCACAACTTTTTGGCACAGATCTCAGACCGGCCACTTTTCTCAGCACCCCAGCTTTGAATGATGTGGTGTCGGTGGAAGTGATACATGCGCTGGGGCATGTCGCCCCGCCATTCAGCAGTCCTAGTCCGATCTCAGCGGTGGTCAAAAATCACAGTAGCGAGGACATAAATACAACGATAGAACTCACCATTAAAAGTGAGGAAGATGGTAGTCTGCGGTTCTCTGATACGCAGAACGTGAGTCTGAGTCCCAATAGCAGTTCCATTATTGCTTTCGACATATGGAACCCAACTGTATTAGGTCGGGATTCGTTGATGGTGAGCATAGCTGCACAAAACGGCGAAAGCATTCTCGGGAACAATAAGTTCGTTCTTATACAGGAGGTCACCGAGGCTATACTTGGCTACCCAGATGATTCGCCAGCCGTAACCAATACGGGCTTTGGACAGGGCTCCGGCCTAACCCTTAGCCGCTTAGCCATGAATGGCTGTGGAAGAGTCAATGCTGCTCAAATCTTTCTGGATGCTTCAGCAGCCGATCAAGATCTATATGCAGTGGTGTTAGATAGGAATGGTCTAAGGCTAGATTCATCGGCAGTCTTCAGGCCAGATTCAACAGAAGTAGATCACTATCACACTTTCTTTTTTCCAAATCAACCCTTCTTTAGCAATAGCTTCTACTATATCGGCTTAGCACAAGCAGCTAACCCAGATAAAGAAGTCTTTCCGGTGGGCGTACAGTGGGAAACGGCCAACATTCAGGACAGTGCCTACTTCCGAGCCAAGCTGGATGGTAGCGATCTGCGCCAGATGTCTTTACCCGGGCGGTTAATGATCAAGGCAGAGGTCCTATCTGCTCCCAACGAGCCCTTCATTGCGGGACCTATGAACATTTGTGCAGGAACATCAGAAACGCTCTCGGTAGGTGAAGAAACGGAGCGCTTCGCGAATAAAGTAATTCTCTCCAGCTCCTTCTTCAGTAATACAGAATTTAGTGACAGTGAGATATTGGGTACACCTTCTGTTTTTCCGAAGGGAGGGCCTCGAACTGGGCAGTGGATCAGTCAATCCGCTGATAATTCTCGAGAATTCATTGAATTGGCCTTTCCCGCAAACGGGCCCATTAATTTCATCAGAGCTTTTGAGACCTTCAACCCAGGGTCAATTGATACGATCTATGTACGTAACCCAGGCACTGGAGCCTATGAAGTAGTATATACAGCCACAGCTGCAGCGGTCAATCTCCCCGCTCAAGTTTTGGAAGTCGAATTCCCAATGACAGCCTTTGCAGTGGATCAGATTCGGATCGCCTTGGCATCCGATGTGGTTCCGGGATTTAATGGTATTGATGCAGTAAGTATTGGACAGCGTCAAGATAATGCTTCCTTTACTGCTTATAACTGGTCTACTGGTGAAAGCAACCCTAGCATTCAAATAACCACCCCAGGTACCTATTCAGTAAGTGTCACGGATGGAGATGGCTGCCTATTGAGTACGCAGATTTCTGTCGAGGATCCAAATGAGGTACAACCTTCCATCAGCATTCAAGATGAACAAGCCACTGACTTTTGTGCAGGTACTTCTATCACTTTAATTGCTGATGAAACCGATAACATTCTTTGGAACACAGGCGATAGTACCTCTTCCATTGTGGTTACGGAAAGTGGAACATACTTCTATAAGCAAGCAGTGGAAGGAAGTTGTGGGCTGGTAAATTCCGATAGTATTGAAGTTACCGTATATCCCTTGCCGGAAATAGCCCTGCCAGCGGTCACTTCTATCTGTCAAGGCGAAAGTAGAGACTTAGATGCCGGGGCAGGCTTTGCTACTTACGAGTGGTCTACCGGCTCCGTACAACAAACAATAAGTGTAAATACGGTAGATACCTACTCCGTAACGGTGACTGATAATAATGAATGCCAAAACAGTGCTAGTACAGTGGCCTTACTCACTCCTACTCCAAACCCACAAATAGTCGGAGATCAGTTCTTCTGCCCTGGCGGTTCAAGTCAATTGGCCGTTGAGCCAGTATTTACTGCTTACCAATGGTCCAATGGCAGCTCGGAAGCTAGTATTGAAATAAATGCCGGTGGAGATTACAGTGTTACCGTTGTAGATGAAAATGGATGTACAGGAAGTACCCAAATAAGCATTACGGAACTTGAGGCTCCAATGCCTGTGATTGCTGGGAATCTTTCTTTCTGTGCAGGCAATACGACCACTTTGGATGTAGGCCTAGGTTTCACTAGCTATCTTTGGTCTACCGGTGAAACGAGTGCGGCCATCATAGTAGATACTGTAGATACCTACAGCGTCACCGTTACAGATGCCAATGGATGTACGGGTTCAACTAGTGCCATGACTTCCGAGAATGGCGCCCTTCCTGTTTCGCCAGGTCCCATAAGCGGACCCAGCATAGGTCTTTGTCAAACGACGGGAAATGTCTATTCCATTGACCCGGTACCCAATACGACACATTATGTCTGGACAGTTCCTGAGGGAGATACTATTACCAGTGGCCAAGGTACCACCAGTATCACCGTGGACTTCAATGACTTAAGCTCGGGATACATCGTGGTAGCAGCTTCGAATGCTTGTGGCCAGAGCCCTTCCATCACACCCACTCAGCTTTTTGTACAAGGGACACCTACGGCTCCGGGAAGCATTAACGGTCCAACTACAGGTCTTTGTAATAGTACGGGTAATATCTACAGCGTCGCAGAGGTATCAGCAGCCACTGGATATGAATGGACCCTCCCTGAGGGAGCCCTACTGATCAGTGGTCAAGGAACTCCTTCCATTGTCGTAGACTTTGGGGAATTTTCTAGTGGGGACTTATCCGTGACTAGCACCAACAACTGTGGAAGCTCAATAACTTCTTCCACCAATAGTCTTGCGCTCCTAGGAGCCCCACAGTCCAGCACTGGCCGGGAAATTGTAGCGGATGGTAATACCTACACGATTGCTCCCATCAATGGTACCAGTAGCTATGTCTGGACCGTTCCCGACGGGGTTGAAATCCTCTCCGGGCAGGGAACTAACCAAATTAGCATTGCATTAGGAAGCACCTTTACCGAAGGAACCATCTGCATCACTGCAGAAAATGATTGTGGCCCGGGGGAATCCACCTGCCGGGACATCCCATTACAAGTTCAACTAAACAGTTGCTCCGAAGCTTATATTGGCTATGACCCTGCCAGCTGTGTAGAACTTGCCCCACTAGTACAGGGGGGAACGGCTCCCTACATCTTCAGTTGGAGCACCGGTGAGTCAAGTAGTTCCATTTCTATTTGTCCGGAAGAAACCACCAACTATCAATTGACGGTAACGGATGCCAATGGATTTGCGAGTACAGTTGAGTCTGTGGTGGAAGTGTATGATATTAGATGTGGATTCTATAATACTTTTGTGGAGGTTTGCTGGAGTTCAGGCCTATCGGCCAATACTCGAAGTCTCTGTGTTACACAAAGTCGAGTGGACTACTATCTAGGCACTGGAGGTAGACTGGGTAATTGTGAACTGATCAGTTGCATCGGAACTACAGGAGGATTGACCATGAATCAGCGCTTCACCAATCTTACCGACTTAGATCAAGCTAATAATAATCTACAGCTGTTTCCCAATCCCGCCACTCAGGCCCTTAATGTACGACTGAACTGCCCATTTGAGGAGCAGCTAAGTCTCAAAGTTATGGATACGCAAGGGAAGCTAGTTAGGCAATTATCAATATATACAGACGAAGGAACAAACCTATTTGAACTCCCCATAGAAGAGCTCCCCACCGGCACTTACTTTTTGCAAGTGAGCGGTACACAACTTCTATTGCAAGATACATTTATCAAGTTATAGAGGTTATCTAACGGGTGCCAGCTAGTTCCATGAGCTACTGGCACCCTTATCTATTTATGATCCTTTCGGTAAGTTTCGTAATTGGCTAATAATTCAGCTAACTTCTGAGCTTCACTCTCAGCCAAATTATTGACCTCCGTTCTATCTTTTTCCATATTATAAAGTTCCCAATCTCCACCATTTTCTCGAACAATTTTCCAATTGCCTTCTCTATACATCCGGAACCGTTCCGTATGCCCAGAAATCACAAAAGGTGTCTCTGTTCTCGTTTGTCCTTCAAAGATGGGAAGGAGAGACTGACCATCAAGCGGAAGTGTCGTTTTCTCTCCGTAGGTTTCGGGATACTCAATCCCCGCAATATCGAGGAAGGTAGGAAAAAGATCAGCTACATGTCCCATTTGTTCCGTGATTTGGCCCGCTTCTATAACGGAAGGCCAGTGAGCGATAAAATGGGTGTTGGCGCCGCCCTCGTGACCATTCTGCTTATACAATCGGAATGGGGTATTCCCTACATTCGCCCAAGGGGGTGATAGACAGCGATAAGATTCCGTTGGCCCAGGGGGAATATCAAAGGATACATTGCTATCAAATGGACAGGACCCATTATCTGTAAAGAAAAGAATCAAGGTATTCTCCATCTCACCTGCTTGTTCCAAGCGATTGAGTACTCGGCCAATATTTTGGTCCATACGATCGATCATGGCAGCGAAGACTGCCATTTCCAAATCCTTCTTATCCTGCTCTTCCGATGTCATACTTTCCCAGGGATAATACGTTGGCCACTTAGCTCGAATATCGTCCCAGCCCTCATGACTACTCCCCCTAAACCTATTGGTATTGCTTCCAGCAGGAGAAAGGGTCACATCCTCTTCTAGCAGGCCCATCTCTTTCATGCGTTCAAAGCGCGCTGCCCGAATTTCATCCCAGCCCTTTCGGTACTTACCGCGATATTTGGCAATATCTTCCGGTCGCGCTTGTAGTGGATAATGGGCCACGTGATACGGTAAGAAAAGGAAAAAAGGCTTGTCCTTAAACAGCATCTCATCTAGCCATTTCAAGCCTAAATCCGTGATAAAATCCGTCTTATATTTTGGTAAGATCTCTGCTTCAATCTCATCGGGTGAAACTTCTTTTCCATTCAGGTAAAATGGCCTTTGAAATTCGCCACTCGGCGGTACAAAGTATTCCGTAGTAGCCCAGAAGGTAAAGGATTTCTCAAAGGTTTCAGCGAAATAGCAGTCCTGTGGCACCCATTTATCAAAATGTTCTTTCCCGCTAATCACAGCAGAATAGCCCGCATCGCGTAGCAAAGGGACAAAGGAAATAGCCTGATCATTTCCCTTGTACAAGCCTGTTATCAAAGTGGAACGGGTGGGATTGCACTTGGCCATATTATAGAATTGCTTAAAACGCATTCCATCTTTAGCCAAGCGGTCTAGATTTGGAGTTAGAATTTCTGATCCATAGCAACCAAGATCAGAGTAACCAATATCATCCCCCATAATGAGCACGATATTGGGAGGTTTGGCCACGTCTTCAGAATTGGACGGTTTCTGCTCAGCACAGGAAAACAAGAGACAGCTCAATAGAAAGACTATCCCGATAGTCTTTTCTCGGATAGGTTTAGTCATGTTAAAGTTGGTTCAATAGCTAATAGAAGACTGGCACTTGCTAGTCTTGAGTGACAATTCCTTCTAAGATAGGAGAACCATCGGGATCTTGCAAAATCAAATGTTGCTCTTCCACATTTTCTACCTGAATATCCAAGAAGGTAGAAACTACAACAATCCCCAGTAGAAGCAGCAGGGCCCATCCAAGAGATTTCCTTGGCCATGCAAAAAGCTTAGGGCTCAGATTCGTTGGCTGTTGACTTGCATCAATTATCATGCTGTATCCTTTTTTAGGATGTGTCTTGATACAGCAACTCTTTCCCAAGCCGTAGCTTTTCAATAAGGAACGTAATCGACTGATGTTCCGGGTTAGCGCCTTTTCCCCTACCCAGCCATTACCGTCCCAAACTTCCTCAATAAAGGCTTGGCGAGGCACAAGCTGTCCTTTATGCAATAGTAATAAATGGAAGAGACCGGCCAGTTTTGCATCCAATTGGATATGAACGGGAGTTTCTTTTTGATTGGCTTGCAGATGCAAAATTAACCCCAAAGCTGGGTCAAAAAATAAGTTATCCTTGATACCTATCATGGCGAGAACGATTTTAGTCAAAGTTCAGGATCTCCTCGAAAATAAGACTTTTTTAAGAGCTTTTTTTCGGTGTATTTCTTGAAAATGTGCAGCAGCTTTACGGAAAAAAGAAAATGACCAAGACTGTTTTACTGACTAGCATTTTACTCTTCCTCACTGCTACTTGCGAACAAAAAGGGGCAAATGAAAAATCCCTAGAGAAATTGGACAAATTACTTAGTTCTGCTGAAGCACAAGGCCTTTCTGGCTCCGTCTTGCTCATGGAGAAGGATTCCATGATTTATTATAGAGGCTTAGGATTTGCTGACCAAGACGACCAGGTCAAGAACGGGATCAAGACCATTTATCCTTTCGGTTCTATTGTGAAAGACTATACTAAGGCCTTGATTTTTCAGGCTGTCCTCGCCGGAAAGTTAAGCCTGGAGCAAAAGCTTATCGACTTCTTTCAGGATGTTCCCAAGGATAAAGCATCCATCACTATTGCTCAACTGATTCAACATCGTGCTGGTCTAGCCAGTTATCATGATGCGGGTCCATCGGATATTCCAGCCGACTTACATCAAATGACCAAAGCGGAAGCGCTTGAAATCATCTTTACTAAGCCGCTCAAGTTAGCCCCCGGGGAAGATTACAGATATTCCAATTCGGGCTATACACTGCTAGCCTTTATTCTCGAAAAGGTTACTAGCAATAGCTTTGAAGAACTTTGCGAACAACAGATTTTCAAGGCTGCCGGGATGAAACAAACTGATTTTTATGCCAGCCCAAAATGGCAGAGTAAGGACGTAGCCATAGGTTATGGAAATAGCGCCTTTGGGGTCAAAAACTCACCCTTCTACTGGCCTAGAAATCCGATGCCTATTTTCGGTAATGGCGGGGTTGCCGGCACGCTGAGTGACTTGTATCGGAGTAGCAAGTTTCTACATAGCTTACGAGTAAACAATCCTGAATTAGAAGCGCTTTATCAGCAGTTGAAAGATGAGCAGGAACCACCCTCCTCCAATCTTGTAGGTTCTGCTGGCGGGAATGATTTGGGTTTTGTTGCCGTCACTTTCGGGCGCTTGAAAGAGGATCAGTATTTGTTGTTCGCTTCTAACAATAGTACGGATGGCGTCGAAGACATTGATCTGCTTCGCAGAATCTTGATACTCGGATTTGATTTTGATCTGGCTGAAGTCGTTCCGGGTGCATTTGCAGATGATGAAGTAGAAGGTGATTACGAATATGTTGCTAAAGGAGACAGCCATTGGGGTTTGCCAGGAGGTAAAAGATGGCTGAGCGTGGAAGCCTTTTTGAATTCAATCAATAAGCTGGAGAGTGAAACGGTCGAGACTTTGTATAAAGAACATCTCACCGCTTCTCATCAAGAGAAGTACGATCAGGAGGAATTTCGGCAAGTAGTCGAGACTTGGCATCAAGGAGCTCCATTTGAAGTAGAAACGGTACTAGTGGACAATGAAGAAGTTACCTTAGGGCTAATCAACAGACAGGGTAAAAGTCTGACTTTCGTCCTATCTTTGAGCAGGGCATCAAAGCCTTTAATCGATGCCATTAAGCTCAAACCCTAATATTCATGGCAGAACTTCTGAACTTACAGCTGGCCTGTTCCAACTTTCCTGGCCTTCCTTTTGAAGGCCGGGCTGCTGTCTATCTCGGAATACAGTACAAACAAGAAATTCAAGAAGAAACCCCTGCAACTGTTCCAGAAAAAGTTTTTGAGTGCCGGGTTAAGGTGACCGAAGGCAAAGATGGGCTACCTAATTTTACGGGCCCTTATGTATTTGGAAAAACAGGCGATAAGTTTCTCTACCTGGTTTGGTTTATAAAAACTGACATTGGGAACGAAGGCTTCAGACGCGCCAAGATTAAACTTAAGGATCTAGCCTGGGAACAAATCCGCCAAGCCATCATTGAGCAGCAGCCCATCCAGGCAAAGATCAATTTGACTGATGCCAAGGGAGGGCCCATTTGTGCTAGCCTGAAACCTCCCTATATTCAATGGACGAAGTGAAAAGCCACTAATTACTTCGCCGTCCAGCCACCATCCACGGTAACCATAGAGCCAACCATATAAGTTGCGGCAGCACTAGCCAAAAAGATCGCGGCACCTTGTATTTCTGGCAACTCTCCCCATCGGGCTAGAGCCGTCGCACCAACAATAAATTTCTTGGCTTCGGGCGTGCCTGCAATCGGAATATTCATCTCAGTAAGAAAGGGACCGGGGCAAATCGCATTGACATTGATGTTATGAGCAGCCAATTCCAAGCCTAGCGCTCGAGTCATCTGGACCACTGCACCCTTACTGGCCGTATAGGGCGTTCGGTTAGCCAAGCCCACTAAGCCAAGTGTACTGGCAATATTAATGATCTTCCCCCCCTGCTGAGCCTTCATAAATGGGGTGACAGCGCGGGAGCAAAGCCAAGTCCCATTGACATTTACATCCATTACTTTGTTGAAATCATCGGTGGTGAGTTCATCAATCGCACCTCTAATGTTGATCCCGGCGCTATTGATTAGAATATCGATCCGCCCAAAGGCATCCATAGTCGCTTGGGCCATGGCTTCGGTTTCTGCTTGCTCCGTAACATTGGTAGCATAGGCCTTGGCAGGCACGCCGTAGATTTCCGCAATTTTGGCAGCCGCAGCCTCGCCTTCGGCCTTGTTGCGATTTACGATCATGATGCTAGCTCCCGCCGAAGCCAGTCCTTCTGCCATCGCCAACCCTAGTCCCTTGGAGCCTCCCGTGATGATAGCGACTTGCCCGGAGAGGTCAAATAGTTTAATGCCTGGTAATGTTGGTTCTTCCATTTTGTATTGCTTAAAGTCTTTAGAGTATGTTTAAAATTAATTTCTGCCGGCCGGTAGGCGGGCTTTCACTAATATGAAAGCCTCTCTTTGCCGGGCTTCAGCTAATTATTGGGCCGTATCTTCCGGATATGCCCCAATAATGGAGCTTCGCGCGGCTGTGAGATCCATTTCATATTACAAGAAAAACTAAATTTAAACATACTCTTGGTTCTTTATTCCATTGAAAGCTGTTGCAGCTCTTCCGCTTTCCAGGGTACTACTTTCCCTTGTGATTGTACTCTTGTTTTCCCCACGAGTCCTCGTTTAACTGGCCCGGCCTGGTGTCCCCACTCATTGCGAATATAGGTTAAAATTGCTGCAATATGCGCATCATCAACTACCGAATGAGACGGCATAACGGGCAGTATATCGGGCGCGTCGTATCGCCTGCCATTTACTTCCAAGGGACCTTCCATGCCGTGCAAGAGGATCAGGGATAATTTTCGTGCATCTCCTAATACCCACTCCGATTGAACCAAGGGGGGCCCAAAACGCTTAATACCTTGTCCATCTGTACCATGACATCCTGCACAAATCGATAAATACTGCTGCCTTCCACTGGCAAATTGCTTCAAATCCTCCTTGTCTAACAAGTTCGTTGCTTTTGCGATCGTTTTATCCTCTATTTTACCAGGCCAACTCAGGCCTTTGGTCAGTGTGGCGATTTGACGCTGCCAAGCAGGAGGTTGCGCCCCTTGTTGTTGTACTAATTTAGGAGTACTTCCCAGTTTAATCGGTTGATCTTGTGCGAGTCCAGCTTGGACCGCCAAGCCGCTCAGCATAACTTCTGCATACCTATTCCCTCCTGGCAAGTGTAGGGCTATATAATTTAGCATTTCTTGTATATCCGTTGGATTACCTCTTCGAAACCTAGCTGCGGCAAGCAGTTCTATAAAAATTTCTTTGGTCTCTTCCTGCAGCTGCCTAGTCGGGTTTTCCAGAAGGGTTTGTAGTAAAAGGTGCTCAATCTCGCTAGAGCTGCTCATCACGGCATCTCTGATTAGGGCCTCCGCTCCGTAAGTCTCCATCATCAGCAAAATTACCTTTAGTTTTTCTTGCGGTGCCAGCGCTGCTGAACTCAAAGCCAGTTGTAACCCCAAAGTCGGTGAGGCTGCTTTTGCTGCCTGAATCATTTCCTGACCAATTTGCTGCTGTAATTCTGGATCTGCCTTCAGAGCAACCTCCAATAATCTTAGTGCGTGGGCTTTAACCACCTCATTTGGATCCTGCTGCCAGATGGACCTAGCCAATTCCGGTTTTAAGGCACCTAACCCTTCCAAGGTCCAAAGTGCTTGCAGTCGCCCTTGCCAGGTATTAGCGGTGCTGGCCAACTGCTCTATTAGAGGAATGGTTTCCGACGACTTTGCTTCCACTAAAATACGTTGTGCCACATCGCGATACCATCCATCGTCATGATTCAAGAAAGGCACATAGTCCGCCGCACCCAAACTTGCCAGTGAAGTGGCGGTAGCTGTCGAACTTTCGGTAGATGAAATACGCCAAATACGTCCCTTACGTACCGGTTGATCCAGTTTTCGGGTTAGGATTTGTTCGCGCAGATAGGGCGTCATATAGGCGCCATGCTGGACGATCCCTCGATACATATCCGCTACGTATAGGGCTCCATCTGGACCTGAAGTAAGTGCGACTGGGCGAAATCGCTCGTCTGAAGAGGCCAGGAATTCTTGACCGGGATTTGGGTCATGGGCAAATAAATTAAATCCACTTCCTTGTACCACATTTCGTTTTATCAAGTTGCCGGTAGGCTCACAGACAAAGGCGTTTCCTCGGTAGGCTTCGGCCAGGCCCGTTCCTCGGAAGACGAAAGGTGAGCAAGCGGAAGTAAACTCAATCAATCGGCCTTCCTCATCCAAGGTCCCGGGGATGTAGCCACGATTGATAGCAGGATTAGTTCGGATGGGAAAGATCCGTCGATCGATGGTGAGACCGTGATCAATTCCAGTACTAGCTTCGTGAAAGGGGTTGCGAGACAAGGTATTTGGCGGAACTAAATCCGCATGTAGTTGCGACCAATTATAATTATAAAATAGACGCCCCTGATCATCATGGGAAATGCCCCATTGGCCTCTAAATTCCGTTTTTTCTTTCACCCATTGCCCTTCTACTCTTTTGTAGCGTGAAGTAGCCTTAGCATTGTAATACCAATTGTCCATCCCTCGCCAAAGGCCATTCGGGGAATGCTCAGGTAGTCCACTTTCCCCATAGATTGAATCTACGAGTACCCTGCCTTCTGCGATTCCATCTCCGTCTATATCCTTATAAAACCATAAGGGCTTTTTCTCCGCAATCAACACACCATCCGACAAAACCGCAATGGCTCTTGGCATCACCAAACTATCGGCAAAAACGCGACGTTGATCCATCCGACCATCCTGGTCTTGATCAGATAGGACCACAACCCTACCATTGGGAAGTTCCTCCCCTTCCATATCGATATTCATCATATAGCCGCGCATTTCCACCACCCACAATTGTCCTTTTTCATCAAAGGTGATTGCTACGGGTTCCTCAATCATCGGCTCTGCCGCAACTAGCTCAATTTTGAGGCCTTCTTCTAGTTGAAAATGCGCCATCGATTCCTCCGGAGAAAGGGCTGGAGAAGGGCCCTTTTCGCAAGCCAAAAACAGGCTGGTAACCCATAAAAATATGAGCTTTAATTTTTGATTGGCTTTCATTTTGCTTTGTTTTGCTCTAGAATCAAGTTAGTCAAAAAATATTATTCCAAGATGAAATACCGACTCATAATCAAAAACTTAGCGATCCCTTTTGCCTGCATGCTGCTGTTCGTTATGCCACCTTTATCCGGTCAGACTTATCAAAGCGGCCCGCAGGTGCTATCCTTTTATTCAGCAGTAGATGATACAGAGCAACCTTATGCCCTGTACCTTCCCAAAAGTTATGAAGAAGGCAAGCAGTACCCTTTTGTGGTTATGCTACACGGCGCCGGATCAAATCACCGGCTTGCGCTGAAAAGGGTCTTTGGAAAAAGCAATAAAGAGGGGGAGACGGATGTAGAAGCTTCTCGGTATTTCCCAGATTGGAAAGATCGAGATTACATTGTGGCCAGCCCCTTAGCCAGAGGGACCATGGGATATCAAGGAATAGCAGAGCAGGATGTAATGGACATGATTGCCGATGTGAAGTCACGTTTTGCTGTCGATGAAAATAGAACCTATCTAACTGGTTTGTCGATGGGTGGTGGTGGAACCTTATGGATGGGTTTAAGCTACCCTGATATGTGGGCAGCAATAGCTCCGGTTTGCCCAGCGCCACCAGAGGGTTCCGAGGCCAAGGCAGCCAATGCTTATAACTTCCCGGTGCGTTTCTTTCAAGGAGGAGCGGATCCCGTCGTCCCAGCAGCTGGTACACAGAAGTGGGTAGCCAATATGAAGCAAGCAGGGGTTCGGACTAGTTATGACGAATATCCCGGTGTGCAACACGACAGTTGGGTACAGGCTTACGAGGGGGGGCAAGTTTTTGATTGGTTTGATCAATTTATCCGAAATGCGAACCCCATTCACGTCAAATTCAGTACAGGGACCTACCAGCACAACAAAGCCTATTGGGTCCAGATAGATGCATTCCCTCCCAATACTACAGGGAAATTAGAAGCAAAATTCGTCGATCAAAATCAGATTGAGATCAAAACATCAAACCTCCTTGGCCTTACCCTAAATCTAACTGATCACCCTAAGTTTTCGGACCGAAAGGGTGTATTTCTGTCCATTGATGGAATGCCCGTCAAAGCCAAAGCGGAAGGCGGTAAAATATCCGTCAGGAAAGATGGAAAAAGGTGGGTTAAGGGAATGCCAAATGCCGAAGCCCCATTCACTAAGCGGAAGGGAGAGGAAGGTCCTATGACTGCGGCAATCATGGACCGACATGTATACGTTTACGGAACGGCTGACAATCCCACGGAAGAGGTACTACAAGCGCGGAAAGCAGCGGCCGAGAAAGCTGCGAATTGGTCATTTTACCGGGGAGAATTTATGGGAAGAATCATGGTCTTTCCTCGGGTCTTAACGGATAAGGAAGTTAGGCCTTCAGATCTAGCAGAAGCCAATCTAATTCTTTTTGGAGATAAGGGTACCAATGCTGTGATCCAACAGTTAAGTGACGAATTACCCATCGAATTAACGGATGCCTCCGGAGATTTAGGTTTGGCCTATGTTTATCCTCGTAATGGTCATTACATACTCATCAATTCTGGCCTATCGATCTTCGATGCGCCAGCATCCAAAAAGGAAATCAGTCCTTGGGTGCGCTTTTCCGCCCCTCCCATCTTGTATGCCTTAATGAAGTTTGATGACTATGTGCTGTTCGATCAGGAAAGGGTCTTAACGGAAGGGTTCTTTGACAATACTTGGCAATTAGATGATCAATCCAAAGAGGCTTTTCTAAAGACCGGGAAGATCAACCTGAAATAATAACCTAGCTCCAACTGGAGAGGATTCGGTTCCTCTCCCGTTGGGCTTTCCCCATCTGAACCCTACCTTTTCAAAAAAAGAAGAAAAAGTTTAGTCAGATTGAGTACAAAAGCAAAACGGCTGACTTATGCAATAAAACCTTTCCGTATAGCAAGACCAATACCTTTTCTTTTCGAAGTTGTTTAAAAATGTCTCACTGGCCGCGATGAAGCTCTTTTTAACTCACTCTTCGGTTTTTTATCGCCACGTAGCGCTGCTATGTGACTCAAAAAAACCTCAATTGAGTCAAAAATCATCTACATTTCGACTCAGCAGACATTCTTAAACAACTTCTTACTGGAGCTCCAACTAACTCGGAATTCACTGTGCATTCAGTGAAGTTTACATCCTATTTTGAAAACTAAAAAAGTTCGTATGCAATACCATCAAATCAGGTTATTGGCTTGTTTTGCTTTCCTTATTCTAATGTTTCAATCCTGTACCAAGGATGAACCCTTCGATTTGTCAGATAGCAGTACCGAAGAACTACGTAATGATAATCAAGATGGGCGTGATCAGCGCTCCGCTAATAGACTCGTGGAAACTGAGAGTGAAATTACCCTAGCTTGGATGGACTTATTCCTGGAGATAGAGCGATATGCTGCTGGAATGCGCCCCAATGCCTCAGCACGGGCCATTGCCTATATTCATTTAGCAGCTTATGAAACTGGACTTCCAGCCATGCCTGATTTTCAATCCAACCAAGAACGTCTCCGCGGGTTGAACTTCAGGAGGCCAGCAAGTGGTCAAGGCATCAATTGGGAGATCGCGTTAAACGCTAGCTACGCGGCAAGCACGCGGCACTTTCTTCTGAACATTGATCCAGCGCTAGAAAACAGGATCGATGAACTCGAAATCAAGCTCCATGCGCAATTTAGCGCTCAAACCTCTCCACAGGATCTGGAGGCCTCTAGCCATTGGGGCAATAGTGTAGCTCAAGCAGTGATTGCCTATAGTCAGACCGACGCAGAAGCAGAGGCCCAAGTACAGGATCCTCAACCTCATTCCTACACCCCTCCAAGCGGTCAAGGGTATTGGACCTTTTCTGCCGAACCCGAAAGAGCCCTGTTCCCCTATTGGGAAAAGGTGAGAACCTTTGTCATATCCCCAGCGGAAACAACTGCCATTCCCCCCATCACCTACAGCGAAGACCCCAGCAGCGAGTACTATCAGCAAATGCAGGAGGTTTACGAGAGTAATAAGGATGCAAGAACTGCGGATGGAGAAGATCTTTGGATAGCCGAATTTTGGAGCGATGATGTGGAAGGTCTAACCTTTAGTCCGCCCGCCCGCCAGGTTTCCATTGCGCGCCAACTGATCGATCAATTTGATCTTAATTTGGAGGAGGCATTATATCTAAATCTCAAGCTGGGCTTCGCCTTAAATGATGCGGCCGTATCAGCCTGGAAATATAAATATCAATTCATGGTAATGCGGCCGAATGTGTATATCCACGAATTCATTGATCCGGATTTCCAAACTAATTTGTATCGGCTTATTCCCTGGCCAAACCCAACTTTCCCCAGTTACCCTTCCGGCCACTCCTGTTTTGCCTCGGCAGCAGGAGGCGTATTTATCGATTTCCTGGGTAATGAGGTGAATTTTACGGATCGATCGCATGAAGGAAGAACGGAATTCCGAGGAGCAGCTCGCACCTTCGCCACGGTGGAAGAATTTGCTGAAGAAAATGCCTTTTCGAGGATACCGCTCGGTGTACATATGCGAATGGATTGCTCTGAGGGCTTACGACTCGGCTATGAAATTGCTGATGCGATCAATGATTATCGACTAAGAAGAAGGAAAGGTTAACCTCTTCGGAAATAGAAGAACTCCAGCTATATAAAGTCAAGGTCAGCCATCCTTAGATTTGCGATGGCTGATCTACTTTAGTCAACTAGCATTGACTCTCCCGATGCATGGTACTCACTGCTCGATTTTCCCCTCCCACTTCAGATTACAGGCATAACCTAATAGCTGCTCCTAACTTGCAGCAAAACCCTACATCATGACCTATTATAAAACCATCGAAGGCATCAAATACGACCGCCAGCTCCTAGAGTTGGCCGACCATCTAGCCCAGAACACTACCATTGACCTTATTACCATACAACAAATCTGGGCGGAAGTATCTGATGCCAACCGAATCACCCCAACCGAGAAACTAACGCTACACTATATACAACAACGCTACCCCATCACCCCAGAAGCCATGACTTGGATGTCTCAACAACTCCACCCCACCGTGGTTTGGCAAGATGAGATCAATAGCCTCTTTCGAAAAATCCTTGAGTTACCAGATTTACAGTGGGAAATTGATCAGCGGCAGCTGCTGGAACAGGTAGAGAAAAATCAAGATTTGACCGTCAAAAAGATCTTGACAGGCGTCCTACAGGCTATCTACAACAATAGTCTGGGCTATTTTGCCCTATGGCACGTAAGTCGTGACAAGCACTTGCAAAAGATTTGGATCAATAGCGGCAAGTTGAGTTTATTAGATCCAGATAAGGACCAGCACCGTCTCACACCGGGATTCTGGAAAGACGGAGATGAATGGTTACATTTCCTTTTAGACATTCCCTCTTTTTCACCCACCCAACTCGTGATCTACATCCGCCTAAGCAGTCCTAGTGCATATGGTTTTTGCAAGTCTATCAGCAAAAGAGAACTAGCCTTAGCAACAGCCTTGGACGAAATTGTAGTCGATCGCTTGAAATTTACCCCACTCGCTATCGGCAAATACTGGGAATGGGCAGAGGAAGAAGAGCAAGGCTTGACCAATTTTAGCTTGGGATGGAGAGATGCCTTGTATTTAGCACTGTCTGATGGCGTCCACAACCAAGAAAGCGATATCACCTTTCAGTCAGCCTTCCTGTGGGAAGATTGGTTCGAGCTAGAGGGATTTGAAGGGATTCGTAGAGCAAGCCACGCTTTCTTGAAAGCTGCCAAAATCCATTATATCCCTCGCCAGTATCAGGCATTGGCAACCGAGGGTGGAGTGCTAACAAAGGTCCCCAAAGCAGCAAGCTTAGACTTCGACTCCTTTTGGTATTTTTTACTCCTTTCGGAAGAATACCCAGATCGCCAAGTCATCGCTTATTGCCGAAAAAATGGCGATGGTATCGAAGACGCCTGGCATGATTTGTATTTCGCGGAGGAGGAAGAAGAATTAAAGGATCAAATTAATACGGTACTACAACAAGAATTTGCCCTAATCGATTTAGAGATTATAGTAGATGCGGGTGAGTTCGAGCGCCAAAAGAATATCTATCGATCTGGATGGCGGCCTAACAAAACGGTTTTCCGTCAGCTGCTAAACTGCTTGCTCAAAGATGGGCTCAGCGATGATTCCTATTTACAAATGATATATAACAGTCAAGCGGATTTGTCTGAGGCGCCTAATGCCTTCACGCCCCAGGCGAAAGCAAAGTTCTACTTAAACAAAAGCAAGATCCAGCTTAAAAAAATCGAGGAATCGGACCAAACATTAATTCAGCATTACTGGATCTTCTCCTTACAAACCCCAGCCCTTTCCAATAAGACTTTTGAGGTCTTTGTGCCCAGAAATCCTGACTTTGAGGAGGTCACGGGCGTACCTTATAATCAGATGACATAGGATTGTGAAGGCTCAGTTAAGTTGACTTTTACTACCCAACTGAGCCTTCCCATTGGCAGTCTAGCGATAACGATCAAACCAAGCCACAATATGCTCGATCTTCGTGATCAACTGACTGGGTCGATTAGCTATAAAATGAAAAGCCCCGGGTACCTCTACCAAAGCCGTTTCAATCTTCCGCAGTTTGAGAGCGTGATAGAGTTGCTTAGCCTCAGAAAGCGGTGTCCGCATATCTGCCGACCCGACCATGACTAAAGTTGGCGTTTCTATATTACCCACCAGTGAAATGGGTGAGAATTTCCAATAGGCCTCCATGTTTTCCCAAGGCTGCCCAGGGTAACGAGAATAGGCATATCCATAGTAATTATCAGCCGTTAAGGTCTTACTGATCCAGTTCATAACCGGCTTGATCACAGCTGCAGCGCGAAAGCGGTTGTTCTTACCAATCATCCATGCACTCATAATCCCTCCTGCGCTACCCCCCGTCACGAATAGGCTATCCTCCGTAATGTAATTCTTCTTCAACATGGCATCCACACCATCCATCACATCATGATAATCATCTCCAGGATAGTTGTGGTACAAGAGATTTCCAAAGGTCTCACCGTAACTGGTGCTACCTCTCGGATTAGGATACAGCACCACAAAACCCGCAGTTGCATATAGTTGCATTTCGGGTGAAAAACGATCTCCATAATTGGAAATCGGACCACCATGATTTTCTATCAATAGTGGATACTTTTTATTGGGATCAAAATTAGGAGGATATACGACCCAGCCCTGAATATCCAGTTGATCCACGGTCGATTTCCACCACAACTCTTCTACTTTACCCAGGGTTCGCTGTCCTAGGATGTCGCTATTTAGGTCTGTCAACATCTCGTAGCCCTTACCTCCTGCTACTTGAACAGCCAATTCTCCCGGATGGTAAGGCGTTGTCCTATTATAGGCAATGTCTCCCTTGCTCGAGAGGGAATAAGAGCCTCCGCCATAAGGTCGGGCAACGCCCGTTCCGCCCAGATCATCCGCCACCTTACGTGGCTTACCGCCCAAATCCATATGTCCTAATTTGGTATTTCCTTTGTCATCGTAGGTAAAGTACAGTCCCTGGCCATTGGGAGCCCAGCTTAAGCTTCCTACGGAACGATCAAGCGGATTCTTAATCATTTGCTTGTTCGAGCCATCAACATTCATTAGGTAGATGTGATTCATCTGATAGGTTTGCACCTTATCATCATATCCAGTATAGGCTATCGTTTTTCCATCTGGGGAAAGTGCAAGCCCTCGATCCGGTCCTTTGCGGACCGTCAGTGCCTGGTATTTACCACTAGCGATATTTACCTGATAGATTTCCGTATTACGAAAATCATATTCCCAGTCCGCATTGCGATTCCCGGAAAAAAGGAGCTTTTTGCCATCTTTAGTCCAGGTCGGTGCGCCCCGGTGGTGAAAATTTCCAGAAGTGACTTGCCGGGCTCTTCCGCCATTAGCAGGCATGATAAAATAGTGGGAAAAACCTGGTTTCACCTTACCTGAGCCATCGGCTTCGTGCTTTAGCCGTGTTGTTACGGTAGGAGCAGCAGCCCATTTTGCCCCAGCTGGCTTCTTATGCGGCTTCACTAGGGATAGTTCTTTGCCGGGCACAAACATTGAGAAGGCAATCCACTTTCCATCCGGTGACCAGCTCAAGCCACTAGGAGAAGCCGATAGCTGAGAAACCCTAGCTGCCTTCTGCGTATCGACCCAATAGATGTATAACTCTGATCCTTGATTAGTGGAAGCCGTAAAGGCTATTCTGGTTCCGTCTGGTGACCAACGAGCATTCGATTCACGTACATCCAATTGACTTAACTTCTGGTGGGAACTTCCATCTGACTTGATCAGCCAAAGCTGCGAAGTTCGACGATCTGTCATAATATCCATGGCTCCGCGGCCATACACAATCCAATCACCACTGGGGGAGATCTGAGGGTCATTAACCCATTCCAAATCAAATACATCCATGCTGGTAAAGGCTGGTTTATCCTGCGCCAGCACAAAGAATGTACAAGAGAGTAATACCAATCCAGTTAGGAAAAACTTCTTCATGTTATTTTGATTAAGGCTTGGGCTAGCGGGGCTAGAAAGACTTCCGAAGTTTTCAAGACTTCGGAAGTCTTTCTAGCCCCCCACTAGCTCCCATCAGCTTATTTTTTCAATTCGTTATACTTATCAATATACTGTTGATCTAACTCGGGCGAGTCTTTGTACTTCACCCGTAACTCCGCCAATTTTTCCTTCAACTCCGTGACAACTTCTGCATAGGCTGGATCCTCATAGACATTCTTCATCTCATTCTTATCCTTTTTCCGATCGTATAATTCCCATTCATCTACGTCATAGTAGAAATGTGCCAACTTATAGTCTTCCGTCACAATGCCATAGTGTCGTTTCACCATATGCACGGATGGGTATTCGTAGTAATGATAATAGACTGCCTCTCTGAAATCCTCTGTCTCTCCTTTGAACAAGGGGACTAAGCTCTCACCTTGCATATCTGTTGGTGCCTCAATCCCGGCTGCATCCAAAAAGGTTTGCGCAAAGTCTAGATTTTGCACCATTTGGGTATTTACGGAACCCGGCTCAATCACACCTGGCCACTTAACCAACAATGGTGTTTTGAAAGATTCATCATAAATGAAGCGCTTATCAAACCATCCGTGTTCCCCTAAGTAAAACCCTTGGTCAGAAGTATAGACGATGATGGTATTATCAGCCAAACCGTTTTCTTCCAAATAGTCCAGCACCTCGCCTACCCCATCGTCCACCGCAGCAATACTACCTAGATAGTCTTGCATGTACCGCTGGTAACGCCAGCGCATGAGCTCCTCCTTTGACATATTGGGATAGTTCTTCTTGAATTCCTCATTGATTGGACCATATACAGCATCCCATTCCGCTCTTTGTGCCTCATTTTGACGGCCTACTTCTCGCTTAAATGCCCCTTTATCCCAACTGGCCGTCTCGGGAATACCCAATTCATCCATTACTTCGGGATAAATCTTACTATCACCTGCCCAGTTCATGTGCGTTAACAGATTCATTTCTGCATTCTTCGCAGCAGCACCCCGCCCTTCGTAATCATCAAACAGAGTTTCTGGCTCTTTAAAAGTTCTTTTAGTGAATTCCTTATAGTGGCGCGGTGCGGGTAACCATTCTCGGTGTGGCGCTTTATGTAGATACATCAACAGAAAGGGCTTTTCCGGATCTCTTTCTTTGTCTAACCAGTCCAAGGTCATATCCGTGATTAAATCCGTCGTATAGCCTTCAATCCTGATCCTACCTTCATTCTTGGTGATGAAGTCCGGATTATAATAAGTACCCTGTCCGGGTAATATTTTGAATTGATCAAAGCCCTTAGGATTGTTCCCAAAGTGCAGTTTGCCAAACATAGCGGTTTGGTAGCCTTCGTCTTGTAGAATTTGCGGGAAGGTCATCTGCGTAGTATCGAAAGGAAACCGGTTATCTATCTTACCATTTAGGTGACTGTGTTTCCCCGTCAAGATGACAGCTCTGGAGGGAGCACATATGGAGTTCGTCACACAGGCATTACTAAACAACATCCCATCCTTAGCAATCCGATCGATATTGGGTGTATTGAGTAGATCTTGAGAGTAAGCACTAATGGCCTGATAAGCATGATCATCAGCCATCATAAAAATGATGTTCGGGCGTTTGGGAGCCTCTTCTTCCTGAGCAGTAGGCTGGCATGCGGCAAGAACGCCGATGGCGAGTAGCCAAAGTAGTTGGTTTATGTTACGTTTCATATAGACAATTGATTGAATAGCGATCAAAGTAAAAGATGAAAAGTTTAAGATAGAAAATTAACAGACAATTGGACAAAGAAGAAGCCCGAGACTTTCCTTAGTACATGTTTGGCCATCACCCTTTGGTAGAAAATCGCCTTTTTTTTGGTGATACTTCGTTGCCTTCCTTGGCCGTATCCTCCGGATATGGCCTGCAAAAGGCGCCTAGTCTAAGCAAAACCTGGCCTGCCGGCAGGCAGGAAATGACACTTTTTCTTCTACAAAAGCGATCACCAAACATGCACTTAAGAAAATTTCGAGCTCCTGATACGATATTGTTAAATGTTACACTTCTTTCTCAACTACGTAAGGTTTTCGATACTTACGCGTAAGCATTTTATCTGCCTTTTTATTCTTAACAAACTTTTCATTGGCCCCATCAAAGCTTAGCTGTTTGCCGGTGCGAAGAGAGATATTAGCCAATAAGGGCAAAACAGTAGATAGGTAACCTTCTTGGATATCGCAGGTAAGATCTTCTCGCTTGCCAGATCGCAAGGCAGCAATGAAGTTGGCGTAGTGTCCACCACTTCCAGGAGCTGCCAAATAATCTACTATTTTATCTGTTTCTTCCTTAGCACTCTCGGAGCTAGGTCCTGGCTCATTCTTGCGGCCCATGTAACTCTTCCATTTGCTTCCTCTTACTTCCATCCAGCCTTCCGTTCCGTAGAAGAGGTTGCCAATTTTCACATCCAAACTCGCCTCACCCCCGGTGTACAGGCCACGTGTCTCAAACTGCAGCATCTTTCCATCAGCATACTCATACACAGCCGTTTGGGTATTGGCCGTCTCCTGGCTACATTCATTTTTACCAAACTTAAAATATCCTCCACTGGAATGAATCTTCACCGGATGTTCATTTTTGTTTAATCCCCAGCGAGCAATATCGAATTGGTGAGGGCCTTGGTTTCCAATATCTCCATTGCCCGTATCCCAATGCCAATGCCAGTTGTAGTGCCCTTTCTTTTCATTATAGGGTCGCCAAGTGGCGGGCCCAAGCCATAAATCATAGTGCAATCCCTCTGGCGGATCACTATCGGGAGAAATACCGAAGGAATTTCTGGGCTTGTAACATAAGCCTTTCGCCATATACACTTCCCCAATTCCTCCATTGTGCAAAAACTGCATGGCTTTACGCACATTTTCGATAGAACGATTCTGGAATCCGACTTGTACAATGCGGTCGTACTTTCTGGCAGCCTCGATCATCTTTCGCCCTTCAAAAACATTGTGCGAACAGGGCTTTTCCACATAGACGTGCTTACCCGCCTGCACCGCCCAGATGGTAGCCAAGGCATGCCAATGATTGGGCGTGGCGATAGAAACGGCGTCAATATCCTTATCCGCAAAAACCTCGCGCATATCGAATGCGGTACCGGGCTTTTCACCCTGCAGTTCTTCTACTGCAGCCACTCTTTCGGACCATAGGCTTTCGTCCACATCACAGACCGTTTTCACGTAGACATTTTCTTTTTCAGCCATGTTAGCCCAACGCCGAAGGTGGCCAAAACCTTGACCACGCACGCCGATTACGCTCACGTTAATTCGCTCATTTGCACCAATAATTCTGTTGTAACTTTTTGCCGTAAAAGGCAGGGAAGTGGCTCCTAGGGTAATGCCAGTTGTGGCCAGGGCCGACTTCTTAATGAAGGATCTCCTGTTCTCTTTCATTGGTATTCGTTTTGTGATATTCCTAAATATACTCACTTTTTAGAAGCTGTTTGAATTTGGCTTTTGGAATTTGTTATAGGCATATTTTTTTGCCAATTGAGGCTCTTTTTGAGGATTAGCGCATGTTTTGCCGGTGGCAAAAAGAGAGCAGCGCTATGTGACGAACCTGTCTGCTCGGCAAAGCCAGGCAGGAAAAAACCGAGGAGTGGCGAAAAAAAGGGCATAACAAAACCAGATTGTTGAATTCAAACAGCTTCTTACGGTCTATATTTCGGATATTTGAAAGAGATTGAAATTTCATCCCATGAAAGGAGAATTAAAGAAATTAGTTGCTCAGGAAGAACTAGACGAGGTGTTGCAAAAATTGCTGGCTTATCTCGAAATTAATAATCCCAGTCTATACAATGTCGGAGTCCACCTATCGGGAAGATATAGGCAATGGAAACAAAAGACGCTAAAGGGAATACAAGAATCGCAGCAAGAAATTCATCTCATCAGAGATAGCCTTTTGCAGCTTATCGATCAAATGGATGAGGCGCCAGATCCAGCACCCGCCAAGAAACAGGCGATTTCAATTATTGACAAAATCCAAAGGGAACAGCATTTGGCCTCCGCCGAAGCGGCATTACTTTTTTACCACTTGGCTAAAACGAAGTTTGAGTGGAGAAAACAAACTACAATTGTCGAACAGACCGGCTGGAGTGCAGCTGAGATAGATAGGATTGCCAGATTTTATCCAGCGCAAATAAAACGTGGAAGTCGTGAAGATGGAACCATTATCTTCCGCCTGAATGCTCCCTGGAGAAAACAGGTTAAAGACATCATTTCTAATGATCGCTAAAACCATTCCTTGATAAAGTCGACTAGATATAAGCCAGCACAACCCACGGCGATATAAGTCCCCATTTCGATAAAGGACCACATATCCTGTTCCGTTTCCAGAAACTGCTCACTCCCCGCCCAAACGACTAGCACGATAATCCAACGAGCCACTAGCATCACCGATACGGCAGCGCCAAAGAACTTCAACCAGTACCAGCGAAGCAAGGCTCCCAATAGTGCCATCACGGCACCAGCGAGGATCAGGTAATGACCTTGCATCTTATCTGGCACCAAAACAAACCCCGCCTCCCAACTCGCATAATCGCTGGGAATTTCCATGCCTGTAGCCGTCAATTTATCCTCTATCTCAAAGAGAACCACTTGCACCCAAGGTTGGAAAAAGGCATAGATCATACCCAATGAAATCAAGATGGTAAACCATTCGAAGGGTCGCCGCCGGCGCTGCGGCTGCGGCTGTGTGATAATGGGTTGCTGTATAATGGGGGTAGAAAAAGGGGTCTGTCCCGTATCGCCATATTTGGCAAAGTATTCATTAACACCGCTGCCGGGGTTATCTCGCATCCACTCCTGTAAGCTTGGTTTTTGATTGCCATTCATGAAAAAAGTATGAAGCTTGGTCTGGAAATTTTGGCCTGTCAGTTGCCATAGGAATGAGTCCGAAGTTGCTTAAAACTACAACAATTCCCAGTATTTGGGAATCCATGCTCGGTCATGACTTATCTCAGAACGTTGCAAAAATCCATTACATTATGTGAAGGGGTGGACTTTTTGGTTTGGAAGGGGAAAATGGGGCTAGGGCGGGGCTGTGGACGAAGTTTGGAAACTTCGTCCAGCGGTGGTCCAACTTAGGTTAGATTCTGATTTTGGCTAAGAGCTCCTCTTTTTTTGATCTGGAGACATTTAGGCTTTTGCCATTGATCATTTCTACGTAGCCTCCATCTCCTCGAAAGTATTTTTTCAGATGATTGAGGTTAATGAGAAAGGATTGATGAATTCGGCAAAAGGAATTTTGCCCCATGAGTTGTTCGTACTCTTTTAGTGTTCTGGCAGAATAGAGTCTGCGATCTCCCTTGAGGTGAACATAGGTATAATTGGAATCGGCCTCGCAATACAATACGTCTTGAATCAAGACAAAATCTATTCCAGCTTTAGTTGGGATTCCTATCCGCTGTAGGTTGGACTGTGGATCCATGTTTTCCTTCAAATGGGAGAGCTGTTCATGACTGACGCCCGTGCTTTTATGCTCCACCTTACGCACCGCCTCAATCAGCTCCTGATAGTCAATGGGCTTCAGGAGGTAGTCAATGGCACTTAAGCGAAAAGCCTGTACGGCATACTGATCATGGGCCGTCGTGAAAATGACATCAAAATCAATTTCTCCCACCACTTCCAACAGTTCTAAGCCCGTCATCCAGGGCATATTGATATCCAGGAATACTAGATCGGGTTTCAGTTGTCGAATAGCTTTTAGGCCTTCTTTGGCAGATCCACATTGCTGTACTACCTCCACTTGGGGGCAGTAGTCTGCTAAATCCGCAGAAAGGCTAGTCAAACACTTGGCTTCATCGTCTATAAGGATAGCTTTGATCATGGCTAATCGGTTCTTTACCTATGAGTTAAAGTGCAATTCTACTCGCGTGCCTTCCGCCCTACCCTTCTTCATCTTATCTACGATATTAACAAGATACTGGGAATTAAACAGTCGGTTGTTTACTTGCAGGCGATCCTGAGTGAGTTGGGTCCCAAAAGAACGATGTTGTTGCGTAGCATGCAGCTGCAGCACTTTCGCCTGCTCCCGACCGATGCCATTATCCTCAATGACGCAAACTACGGTCTCTTCTTGACCTTCCACCGTCAGCTTGAGCTGCCGATCCCCATCCTTATGCATGAGCCCGTGCCAGATGGCATTCTCCAGAAAGGGCTGTAGAATCATCGGAGGAACCTTAATGAAACTTGTATCTACCTCTGGAGCGACTTCTAGTCGGTAAGAAAAAGACTTTTCAAACCGTAGTTTCTCCATTTCCAGATAGGTCTGACACAGTTTCAATTCTTCCTCTAAGGTGATGAGTTTTTCCTCCGAATACTGTAGGACGTTACGGATAAACTTGGAAAAAAGCGTCAGATAGTGAATGGCCTTCTTATTGGCTTGCTCTTGGATAAGACTCTTAATGGAATTGAGACAATTGAAAATGAAGTGGGGATTCATTTGTGCACGGAGTGCTTTCGATTCAATCTGCAAGAGCTCATTTTCCAACATGATTTTCTGTTGAGCGGCTTTGTACTCCTCCTCCTTCTGGAGATTTGTACGAGCGGCCACTAGAACGGCAAATAGTACCAGTGTCAAAATCATTCCAACAATAAATGGAAGAAAAGATAGCTGAAACGTAAATTCATAAAGCTGTGCGAGAGAAGTATATATGGCGGCCAATGCTAACGGTAAAGTCGCCAATAAAAAGCTCCCACTCAGCGGGACTTTTCGAACATATGCATGTATGGCCATACAGATAATTAGAAATATTCCTACTGCATGATAAAAACCGGCCCAGGATTGAAGGCCAGTGTACAAGGAGCTGAAAGGCCCTTTAGCACCCGGAAAACCCAGGCGGTATGGTAATAGAGTGACTACATTTGAGATCGCGAAACAGCATGCAATCGCAATCAAGACATTTATCAGCTTAATATACCTTGGGAGGTAAAGTTCTAGATTTAAACTCACCCGAATAAAGTTTAGAAAACCAACCATAGCAAAAAAATAGGCCAGGAGAAGCAACCAAGATAGATCGTAAAGCGAACGGTGTACGATTAGGCTTTTGGTAAAAACGAATACATGGGTCATGTCTAAACTGATCAACAAAAACGGGAAAAAACCTAGAAGCATGACAAAATAATGGAGGACTATTTTCTGTCTTCCAACGATCAGCTGAAAAAAGAAGTAAAGCATGAAAAAACACATCCCCCCCACAAGGAAGAACTTTACATAACTCAATTCCGCTTGTCTATGCAAATCTTCTTCCGGAATATCCACCATAGAGCCATTTGGAATGACCATCCGAAAACTTTCAGGATAACGGATGTACAGGGTCAATGACTCTTCAGCAGGAACAGACAGCGTGAATGCCTTTTGATTATTGGCACTAGGTTGGGCGTGAAACTGAGTATACTCTCCTTCTGGGTTCGGCAGGTAGTATTCGATATCNTTCCATCTAGAATCCCAGTAGGCCAAGGTCCTGAGCTGAGCATAAGGTTTAGGGTTATACAGGGTGAGTCGGGCCCAATGGCAGGATCCTCTCCTGAATTCTGGCCCTCGAAAATATCTAAAGAAAGCATGCTTATCCCAGTCTCTCTGTACCTCTTCAAAAGATTGCTTGCAGCTAGGGTCAGGGTAAAATTCAAAATACCTGCCCAACGATCCCACCCTAGGGGCCTTGCTTAGCCAAAGCTTTGGCCGTGAGAGTTTACCGGGATACCCCGCTATCCTACCAGGCTCCCAATTTTCCTCTACTCTAGTTTCAGCCGAAAAGTCCTTTAACACATAGGTGGCGGGCAACTTGACAACCGAGGATGCATCGATATGGTAAATGGATAGCCGATTTCGATCCGAACAAGGGCAGGACCAACTGGCATTATCGATTCTAAGATGTACAGTCCTGATTGTATCCGCAGGTAATTCCACCCAAAAGTAGGACCCCATGCGCCGAATGGTTTTCTCCGCCGCTCTTCTTTTGTAACCCGCGTGTTGGATAATGAGTGAGTCCCGTTGTTCATAGTAAATATCCACTTCCGAATAATCACCAAACAGGTAACCCGCCGAGAATAACGCTCGTTGCGCCCGTGCTGACCGGACTTGTAACTTCACCCAGAATACCTTTTCTACATCACTATCTTTTCTTGTGGTATTTGCCTTGAATTCCTGATCTTTCTTTAACACTTCTTCGTAGGTCCAGGCTTCAGATGCATCGACTAATATTTGCGTATGCTCATACAAATCATTGTAGCCTTCTCCCTCCGCATTGACGGCCTCGAAAGTGTTACTTAGTTCGTATATCTGAGCAGGCTGGGCAGCAGCCAATAGCCAGGAGCTGGTGAAGAGGAAGAGATTCAGGGCATACTTCATGAGGAGTAGGAATTAATAGTGTCTAGGACATGGCTGTGGACGAAGTTTTGAAACTTCGTCCAGCAATGGAAACTTCGTCCAACTGAGTTAGACTGGGCAGGATCGAGTGCTTAAAAATAAGCTTTTATCGTCTTGGCTTGTAAAAAATTTCAGCCTTCCGATCTCCATCAAAGTCCCCAATGAAGACATGCTCAATGGGCACATCCGCTTTACGAAGTATGATAGGATCTCCTTTACCCGCCGAGACATACACAAAATTGCCTTTCCAAGGGAAGAATACATCCGTTTTACGATCTCCATCAATATCTCCAAAGCGGAGATCTTCCCAGTCTACTCCGTTGCCATGGGTGTTTGAATCACTGAAGCGGGTATTTAAGGTTCGCCAGGAATTTCTCCCGCCGGAAGAATACTGGAAGGCACCCCGATAAGACGTGAAGACATCAGTTTTTCCGTCTCCATCAAAATCATGGAAGGCGAAGGTTTCTACCGGAAATCCAGAGCCTACCGGCAGCCGTTGCCACTCCTGATAATCTGTATTGTGTTTGGCCACTTGCCACTTGGGTTGGGCAATAGCGAGTCCTGAGGATGCTGCCAGCAGGATAAGTACCGCTACAGCTTTACCCAAAAGTAAAATTGAAGTTTTCATTAAAACAGGTTTAAGGGTTTACAAGAGGGGGATGGTGGAATATACTGTAGCCGTTAGGCTAATAGCTAACAATAGCCTTTGGTCTTGCAGCAAGCTCATTGTGTCGCGGTGTTTCATCTTCTTCCATGCATGGTTTATGAGCTTCAGGTCTGAATATTCCCTTGAGATTGCCTTCGGTGACTGACTTTCTTACAATCGCCGAAGATCTACCGACCAGTGACGAAAAATCTCAGCTTAGGCTTTTGTGAAATAGACCTGTTTGCCGGGATTGCGAAACTCGCATTTGTCTTCAATCGGGTCGACCCATAGCTTGTCCGATTCAAGCTGGAATTTGTAGATACCTTTATGGTCACAGCATCCACACTCTTCAGCATGCTGGAAGGTTATCTGTTTTCCCTCGATCCAATATTTTCCATGTACATCTATCGTGCCATCGACCAGAAGATCGACTTGAAAAGAGCCATCCTTGGATAAGGTTAATTGCCATTCGAGTGGATCTCCATTCTCATCAGGAGTAGTAATTAGCCAATCTCCAGTTACGTCAGCATTGGGAAAAGTAGCAGAAAAAAAGGATAGAACAAGAAATAAGGATAAGGTACGCATGATCACATCTTTTTTGAGGTTCCCGAGTCAAGCAGACTGCAGGGAAGCTCCTGTGAGATAATTGAAGTCAAGTCTTTAATGCCTTAGATAAAGCGGCTGACTTGTTGCTTCAAAGGTGGAGGATATTGACGATGTGAACTACTGCTACTTAGTATCTGGTGGGTATGTTGAGTAATTAGCGTCGGGGGCAGAGCTGTGGACGAAGTTTAGAAACTTCGTCCAACAGCAAGTTTGGAAACTTCGTCCAATTGAATGAATCTGGCTCCTAATTATCCTTCACCTTCAATCCCCATCACGCCATCCTCTTCAATGGTAGTGATCTCTTTCATGGCTTTTGCTTTCTTAAGGAATTCATCCTTCTTTTCTAATGGTATCCTCACCGCAAAGCCCAACATTATTCCACTGTAGGATTGGGTAATCTCTTTAGGTTTAACATCCAGATGCTTCTTCGCCCAAGCCGTCAGTTCTTTCTTGACAAACGCCTCATAGGAATCTCCGCTATTGGTGGGACGTTCGCTTCCCTCTGACTTCCAAGCATTTTCCTTCAACTTCGGGAAGGCCTCCTCATCTAGGAGGATGATGTATCCAATTTTCTTATCCTGATTTATCATAGGTTTTTCTTCTTGAAAGTGGAATATACTATTTCCTGAAGTAAAGGCACTACCTGCTGTAGCTACCAAGGCCAAAACTAAAAACAATCCTATTCTTTTGTTCTTCATGATTTGTATGTTTTGGTGATTTTATAGTAGGATGCAAGACTTTCCAAAATTACATACACCTGATCAAATTTTTTCTCAAAATTATTTCTGTCGGTACTCTTCTTGGATACAATTCCTTAGCTAGGCGTACCTCAGTAGAGCGTTGTCAAGACTTACTAAATCCTTAATTGTATCCTACTATATGGAACAGAACCTCGATAAGTCCTAGAAAGTTTTGGATAGCATATTGTGGCGAAAGCAAAAACATGCCAAAACTCCTAGAAGCTACCTCATCAATAGGTACGATAAAAAGACCTCCAGGCTTGACCTTATGTTAATTTTAAATTAATTTAGCAGAGAAATTAATTCAATCCTAAAGAACAAACCCACCTACACACCTCCTATTCCCAGATCCCTTTCATAGGAGGGTTGGAGCAACACATCCAATATCTACCTCATCTCGAATTGGCACACACCAAAATGGAATAGCTATGTCTCTTGAATTCTCTTATGACTACAAGAAAGAGGTGCTGGTATTTAGGTTTCCTGATGATCAAATCCGAATCACTTATTATCTAAATAAGCGACAGAAAGCCGCTGCTCAGCACTATCAAATATGGCTTAAAGTCAGCACGGCACAAGGTAGCTACCGGATGAGAAGCTACGCTTTTGAGTTTTTCCAACGTTGTTTTCGACGGATAAAATGCGATAGGGCGAAGTGGGAAGCGAAAGAAATTATTAGACATTTGCGCCAGGAAGCGGAACCAAGCAAGGGCATGGTCAGACTATTGGCAGAATATGAACAAGAACAAAAGGCAGCAATTGAAGATTTTGAAGAGGAGGAATAAGTCTTACATCCCTGATTATCAATCCCTTTCTATCTAGCTATGCTATAATAGAAAGACACACAAAGAGATTCGCCAGTACGGATCTAATGTCCTACTATATTCGGAAGAATTAGTTGTAATCCCTTTTTAATTCAAATTCCGGTATTGACTGGGACTCACCCCCGTCTTGGCCTTAAATAACTTATTGAACCCTTGTGGATATTCAAAACCTAGATCATAAGCTATTTCGCTGATCGAGTCGGGAGAGCCCACTATCCTCGTCTTTGCCTTTTCGATGATATAGTTCTGAATATGCTCTTTGGCACTACGTCCCGTTTCATTCTTAATAAGATCTCCAAAATAGTTGGAAGACATCGATAGAGCCTGTGCACAATACTTGACGGACAAAACGCCAAGCTCCGAAGGTTTTCCCGAGTGATAATAATCACGCATCACGGTTTCAAACTTAGAAATAAGATCCTTATTTAAATTTGACCGTGTATAGAACTGGCGGTCGTAGTACCGCTTACAGTATTTCAACATCATTTCAATATTAGCGATGATAATGTCCTGGCTATGTTTATCGATATTTTGTTGATATTCCTGCTTGATTTTCTCCGCAATTTCGGTCAATGACTTCTTTTCATCATCCGACAAATGCAAAGCTTCTCGAACTTCGTAGTCGAAAAAAGAGTATTCCTCAATGGTTTGTCCTAGCACCGATTTACGCAATAGATCTGGATGAAAGATAAGCGTCCAACCTCCGTTTTCTGGACCAGATTCCCGTGACTCCACCTTTACCATTTGATTGGGCTTGATAAAGGTCATCGTGCCCTCCTGAAAATCATATTGATTACGCCCATATGAAAAGGCCCCACGTATCCCCT
>JABSSL010000042.1 GCA_013214355.1 Saprospiraceae bacterium
AAGGGGAAAGTAGTCATGTACTCAAACTTCCCAGGCGGAACGGTTTTCTTATCCACCACTTCCATTTTCCAGGTATCGATGATTTCCATTTGGTAGTCTGCTTCTCCCGGTAATTCCAAGGAGATGATCTGAGCGGAATCTGCTACGTAGGTCAGGTAATATTCCTGCTCTTTGGCTAGTATATGGATATTATTACTCAGCTCCGTGGAGTCTCCCAAGATGACTTGGCGGGGAGACATTTCATGAATCGGAGCCTCTTCCATGATTTGACGGAAAAATCGAATCGGCTCAATACTACCCCCCATCAATGTACCACCTTTGGCCCACCAACGTACTTCCGTGGAATCATCAGAATCGTTGTGAAGCGTTTCGCCATGGGTCGGGTAGCTGCCGCTCAATCCAGCCATCCAGAAATAGCTAGCCATCTCTTCGGCAGTAAGATTGCCCCAACCACTTGGCACATCCCCTTCGTAACGCATTTCATCGAAAAGTACTGGCTTCTGGTATTTATCTCGCCAACGAGGAATATTAAAAAACTGCGAAGCTTGTATACTGGAATGGGTCAGCCATGGGCGTGAATGATCATAAAAATGGTCTTCTGTGTTGTACCAATTATGAATCCCTACCAGGCGTTGGTGAGGATCTTCTTTTTGTAATAAAGTACCAATGCCTTCCCAATCAATAGCCACCTTAATCTTAGGGATGTCCCATTCGTTAGCCAATGACCACCATACATTGCGATAGGCAGATATTCGGGCGATCATATAACGTACATACCGTTCATTCATTTCATCTCCCATTAAGAAGTAGCCCCACTCGGTATCATAGGGATGAAAAAGAATGACGTCTGCCTCAATGCCAAGCTCCAAAAGTTGCTGAATCCGTTTATCGAAGTTTTGAAAGAAATCGAAATTGGGTTGGCTGTAGTCGTTTTCTCCATTTTCCCTTTTGAAGGCATACTGCCAGGGCTCGGTGTCATTTCCGTACTTATAGGTCTTCGGAAAAACACACATCCGTATCTTGTTGAAGGGCGCTGCCATTAAGGTTTCTATCGTTTTTTCTTGCACGCTTTGTTTGACACTGGTCCACTGGTAGGCTGTAGTCCCAACAGCGTAGAATGGAGTGCCATCAGCATATTGTAGGTAAAAGGTATTTACTACTCGGAGCGGGCCATGGTTATCACCAGTGGGAGAAACACATTCGAAGCTACCGGATTGCTCGTTCAGCGAGGGGTCATTGCTAGTCGTTGTATAAGTCCATTTCCCTTTCTTCGCCGAGGAGAAGCGAATCCGATAAGTACCCTCTCCATCATAAAAGCCAGGGACTTTAATTTTTTCTTCCCCTGAAGTAAATTCAGCACTCAATTGGATGTCAAAAAAGGGGCTACCTTCTGATGGCCCTTGCAATTCAATTTCATATACATCCCATTGTTCTACCTGTACTAAAACTTCTTGTTGCGTACATGAAAGGAGAAAGAGGAACGCTATGCAAAGCATCACTAACTTATTCATCTTGTTTTGGTTTTACGTTTTGTTGATCGGGAATTAAAGGTGGTTTATCATCCTACAATCCACTCTAGAAAATTAAGCATTTTCTACTAAAGCACCATCCTGTCCTATCCAAGTTGAATTCAGGATTGGGGAAGAATTCACAAAGCAGACTACTACTTAGGTATAGATGCGGGGAAGGAACCGAAGGGTATATTGACGAAATTCAAATTCAAGATCTGCCCATGCTGCGATGGTCTATAAAAGCCTTAAAGGATTTGCGGTAGGTATCACTGATGGGAAGCTGCTGCTCTCCAATTTCCAATCTGTCTCGATGGATCACATCAATCCACTCAAGGGCGACAATATAGGAATGATGAATGCGGAAGAAGGCGTCACTGGGCAGTTGATTTTCCAGGGCCTTAAGTCGCTGCAAGCTTGTGATCCTACCTTTGGGGGTATGAATGCGAACGTAGTCCTTTAGTCCTTCAATAAACTGAATGTCTTTAATCCGGACTTTGACCATTTTAGCACCATCTTTCACAAAAATAAAATCCACTCCGGTAGCGTCAACTTGAGCCGTAGGGGTGGGAACGACTTCCGGTGTACTTTGCTGTAAGGCTATACTGGCCTGCTTTCGTTCCGTAGCCCGATCAACAGCCTTAAGGAATCGTTCAAAAGTGACAGGCTTAAGCAAATAGTCGGTCACATCTAATTCAAACCCTTCAATGGCGTATTCGGAGTAGGCAGTAGACATGATCACGATCGGCTTCCGTTTCAGGATCTTTAGCAAGGAAATTCCAGTGATTTCAGGCATTTGCACATCTAGAAATAAGACATCTGGCTCATGCTCCTTCAAAAACTCCAAGGCTTCTAATGGGTTCTGGAAAGTAGCTAATAATTCTAGGGAAGGAACTTTGGCAATATACTGCGACAATAAGTCCCGCGCCATGGGTTCGTCTTCCACGATAATGCAGCTCAACTTCATACCAGATTCAATTTTAGGTCTACAAAATAGGTATTTTCATCCTCTGTGACCTTCAACTGGTAATTGTCGGGATAGCTTAAGTCCAACCGTCTTTTCACGTTTTGTAAACCGATACCTGATTTTTCAGTAACCGTCTTTCCTGACTCCGTAATTTTGCTATTAGATACCGTATAATGGCAAGTACTTTGCTGTACATCTAGGGTTACATTGATCCACGACCCCTTGCTTGAGTTGCTTACGCCATGCTTAAAAGCATTCTCCAAAAACGTAATCAATACCAATGGTACAATGGTAACGCCAGCCGTACTACCTTTGACTTCAAAATTGATCGGCACCTCTTCATTTAGTCGCAGCTTTTCCAAGCTGATATAGTTCTCGATGTATTCAATTTCTTTATCAAGAGGTACCCGTGGATGATTGCTATCATACAGCATGTAGCGCATCATGGTGGAAAGTTTGGCGATAACTTCCGTCGTGTTTGGGGATTGATTGAAGGCGAGGTAATAGAGGTTATTTAAGGTATTGAATAAGAAATGAGGATTGATTTGAGCTTTTAGAAACCGTAATTCTGAAGTCAGTTTTTCATTCTCGAAGGCTTTCTGTCTTGCCTCCATTTCAAACCAGTTTTCTACAAATCGCAGCAAGCCTACAAAGATGACCAGAAAAAAGGTATTCAACATCACGATAATCGTGAACCTGTCGGAATACACCATCTTTTGCATCCAGGAATTGTCATCCAGAATGGCCCGTTTACCTAAAACAACCATATAAGCCAATACTAAAAGGACGGGTATAAATTCAAGAAGGTAACGGCCAAGATTCCTATGCTTAAAAAAACGGGGTAGGAAATAAAAGTAGTTGATATAGCTGATGACAATCATCGCGGCTACTTGAAAAGAAACGTCCTTTAATATCCGGTCCCAATCGGGATCTTCACCTCCTCTGGAATAACTAATCCGATAGAAGAAAAAGGAGGCGTAAACACACCAAAATCCAATGTGCATCAACAGCTTCCTTTGCTGGTGAGGAAATGTAAGTGTACCCATCTCGTGTATCCATTTAACAATTACACTGACAAAAATACCGGGGCATCTCAAAAACGTTGCGCCTGTTCGATAATCCCCCCCTTTTTCACGATATCTCTGGTGCTTTATTCGACGCTTCGGGATCGCCGAGAAAAATAGGGGAATGGCCGATTCTAATGCAGGACCTATATAATGTAGCAACATTTTTCCATTCCAAAGCAAGATATTTGCCATTGTACATATTTCAGAATACGAAGTAGAAACATATTAAATCATTCGCTGGAGAAATCATCCAACCAACCCGAAACAAAAATGAAGAATTGGTTTTGCTTACTAGCTCTATTACTCTTTACTACAACTGCCTGGAGTCAGATTCCAGGTAACTCCACCCGTACAAAAGGCATTGGAAAGATTGTCGGTTTTATTGTAGATGATGAAAAAGACGAGATCATCGAATTCGCCACTATCTCGCTATATCGCGGCGAAGAGTTGATCGATGGAACCATCACCGACGAAAAAGGGAAATTCACCTTGTCTGGCCTGATTGATGGGAAGTATAAACTAGAGATTTCTTTCCTTGGCTATGATAAGAAGACGATTGAAGAGGTAGAAATCAAGAAAGAGCGGACCCTCAACCTAAAGAGAATTGGATTAGTTATAGGAGCCGCCACGCTCGATGAAGTAACCGTCACTGGTCAACGACAACTAATCGAAGAAAAGGTAGATCGAATGGTCTATAATGCGGATCAGGATAACCTTTCCAAAGGCGGAGATGCCGCCGATGTTTTGCGTAAAGTACCACTATTGTCAGTCGACTTGGAAGGTAACATATCACTTAGAGGAAGTTCCAATATTCAAGTATTGATCAACAATAAGCCTTCTACGATTGTAGCAGCTGATGTTTCCGATGCGCTGAAGATGTTGCCCGCCGATATCATCAAAACGGTAGAGGTGATCACTTCTCCTTCCGCAAAATACGATGCAGAAGGATCAGGCGGTATCATCAATATCATTACCAAGAAAAACAACCTAGAGGGATACTACCTAAACATCAATTCTGGGGTTGGCTTGAGAGGTTCTAACTTAGGGCTCAATGGCAGTCTACGCACAGGAAAATTTGGGATGACCTTAGGTGGTTTCGGCCGTGCCTTCTACAATGATGCCGAAACTACCATGGACCAGCTGACGATCACAGATACAGGTACCCGCCTAACTCGCCAGTCTTCGGAAGCCGATGATAATGGAATTTTTGGTCGTTACAATATTGGTTTTGATTACGATATCGATAAGACTCAGTTTTTATCTGGTGGAGTGCGCTTCGGCATCCGCGATTTCAGTAGAGATGAGTTACAGACCACCGATATTTTTGCTGATGATCAATTGCTTCAGTATAATCTACGCAATATTGACAGCAGACGCTACTCAGGATCAACGGACTTCAATGTAGATTACTTGAAAATCTTTAGTCCGGGGCATGAGTTTAGCATTTCAACGCTTTATAGTCGCACTGATCAAAATAGCAACTTCGTATCCGATAATTTGGATGAGAATGAGGACTTCATCAATAGCATTAAGAACCTAGATGATAATCTCAATCAGGAAATCACTCTACAAACAGATTATATTTACCCCATTGGCGATAAACAGATTTTTGAAGTAGGGGCAAAAGGGATTTTCAGAAGCGTAGATAGCGACTTTTCCTATCAGTTTGCGACGGTCCCAGGCGCTTTTGAGACGGACTTTAGAAGACCTGCTGGGACTTTGGACTATGATCAAAACGTTGCGGCTGGGTACACCTCCTACACCTTGTCTCTACCCGGTAAATACACCGTAAAGGGTGGCGTACGATTTGAACAGACTATGATCGACGCCATACAAAATGGTGAGGATATCGACATTCCCAACTACAGCAACTTAGTCCCAAGTGTCAATCTTTCCAAAACCTTCAAGGATTTCACTACGATTAAGCTAGGTTATAATAGACGTATTCAACGTCCTTGGTTGAGACAGCTGAACCCGAACGTTAATGTGCAGAATAGCCAGAACATTCAGGTTGGAAATCCAAATTTACGCCCTGAATTAGCGGATAATCTTGAGTTGGGAATTAGCAAGCTAATCAAGAAGACGTATCTGAACGTTTCTTTGTTCGGTCGTATCACTGATAATGCCATCAACCAGGTGCGATTCCCAATCGACTCGATTCCCGGTGCCATTGTCACTACTTATGAAAACATCGGAAAGGAAAGATCTTTGGGTATGAACATCTTCGCCAACATCAATTTCACCGATAAGTGGACCATGAATGGAGGGGTTGACCTGAGATATGCTTGGTTAGAAGGTCAGGTAACCGGCACGGATGGCACCTCAGAAACAGCTAAGAACTCCGGCTGGAATTATGGTGGTCGGGTGATGTCGCAATACAAGCTCGGCAATGGTTGGACGGCTCAAGGCTTCGCCTTCATGCGGGGCAGAAGAGTCCAGTTACAGGGTAGCCGAGGTGGATTCGGAGCCTATTCCATTGGTTTGAACAAAGATTTCAAAAACAAAAAAGGAAGCATTGGTCTAGCAGCAGAAAACTTCCTAAATCGAGGCTGGAATGTAAACACCGAATTAAACTCTGCCTTCTTCACGCAGAATAGTAATATGCTGCTCCTTAATAGAAGTGTGCGCATTAACTTTAACTATCGCTTAGGAAAAATGGACGTCCGCAGAAGTCGTAAGAAAACCCGTTCGGTGAGAAACGATGACTTAATGAGTGGTGGAGACAGCGGTGGAATGGGAGGTATGCAAAGTGGCGGTGGAGGCGGTGCCCCAAGTGGTGTATCCTCTGGAAGAAGTAGCAGTAGCCGAGGCTCTAGCAGTCGCAGCAGTCAAAGTGGTAGTAAATCTAAAACCGATGCGAAACCAGTAACGCCAGCTGATAAAGTAATAGATTTCAGTGGAAAATGGAAAGGCGTTTCTGAAACTCCGCGAGGACCTATTGAGCAAACCTTCACCTTCAATATCGAGAACAACAAACTCAGCGGATCCGTAAAGACTCCTTTTGGAGGACAAGACCTAAGTAATACCACATTGGAAGGCAATAAATTTTCCTTTGAGGTCAGCTTTGGACAGTTTACTATTTCCCAGAATGGGGTAGTGGTAGATGAAAACAAGATCGTACTAACTAGTGATCGTGGAGAATTAACCTTGACTAAAGAACAATAAAGAATTCTACAAAATCTTGTTAATGCACTTTGGGCTTGACCTTAAACGGGTCAAGCCCATTTCTTTTTAGGTAGGGAAAACAAGGTGATCAATACATTTATTTCGACATTTACGAAAGAAATAGTACATTGAGAGGTCTTGACTGTTACCTGTACATACAATCTAGCACCCGACAGCCATGAAAAAATTGGAATCAAAGCATGATCCTCCAAAGTGGGTCAATCGAATATTGGCTCGATTTTGCCGCCCTGAAATGTTAGAAGGCATCCTAGGAGATCTGGAGGAATTGTTTCAAGAGCGTCTTCAACGGCAAGGTCCATTCCGCGCTAAAGGATACTATTTATTTGACGCTATTGGCTTTCTTCGGCCGTTTGCATGGCGCAAACCTAAACCTAATCCATCACTCGACATGTTTATCAATCACCTACGGATAGCCTTCCGTAATCTGGCTCGCCGAAAAACTTTATCCTTAATCAATATCAGCGGATTTGCAGTCGGGATAAGCTGCTGTTTATTCCTCTTTCTATATATCCAAGATGAACTCGCCTTTGATCAGTTTCACGAGCATAAAGATCATATCGTTCGCCTGAGCACAGATAAACAGCGAAACAATGGAGAATGGGTATCTACCGCCTTTTCGGGTGCGCCCTGGGCACCAGCCCTAAAAGCAGAGTTTCCCGAAATCAAGGCGTTTACCCGTTTTATGCGTTATCGACTAGATGTGATGATTCAGGAACAGGAAAATAGGCAAAGTTTCTATGAAAGGGACTTTGTTTGGGCCGACTCTTCGGTCTTCGATATTTTTTCCTTCCCCCTAATCAAAGGCGACCCAAAGACTGCCCTTCAGGCACCACATACCGTCGTCATAAGTGCCTCAGCCGCCAAGAAATATTTTGGGGATAAGGATCCGATTGGGAAAGTCATATCCTATGAAGGAAATCGCAATTTGACCATTACGGGAGTGATGGAGGATATTCCTAAGCATTCTCATTTCAAAGCAGATTTTTTAGCCTCCTTCAGCTCCCTATATCAGTTCTGGGATATTATCGATAATTGGAGTATCCTGTACTACTACACTTATTTACTTTTGGATACTCCAGCGGATCAAACGGACTTAGCCGCCAAATTTCCAGCCTTTCTGAAGCAGCATATGGCTGATGAAGAAGTTGGGCGGTACCAGGCTATCATTCAACCCATGAATAGCATCCATCTGCGCTCCAATCGAAGAGACGAACTGGAGGCAGGAGGAAATATTCGACTACTATATCTATTTGGAGGTATTGCCCTCCTGATCCTTCTGGTAGCCTGTGCCAACTACATTAACATGACTACGGCCAGTGCCATCAATCGAGCGAAAGAAATTGGAGTGCGAAAGGTCCTGGGCAGTGCTAAAAAAGGATTGATCGGTCAATTCCTAACCGAATCTCTGGTACAGATGCTGATGGGACTGGGACTTGCCCTTGTCATAATCTTTTGGCTTTTGCCTGCCTTCAATCAATTATCTGATAAGACCATTTCCTTTTTTAGTAGTTCTCTGATCTTTCAATATCTCGCACTTTTGCTATTAGGCGGTAGCATAATTGCACTTTTGGCAGCAGCCTACCCAGCCTTCTATCTTTCCAGTATCAAACCTATGCGGGCGCTGAAAGAGAAGGTAAACAGTAAGCGGATGGGTATTAATTTGCGACAGCTACTCATCTTGTTTCAATTTGCGGTCTGCACCTTACTAATAGTTGGGACCTTAGTCATACAATCTCAATTCAATTTTCTCCTAGAAAAGGATCCCGGATTTTCCAGAGATCAAGTAATGATCTTAAGTATGAATATCCCGGATGAATTCACTAGCGAGCGAATGGAATCCCTTAAGGAAGAGCTAAGTCGCTTAGATCTTGTACAAGCCACTAGCCTTGCTTCCCATCGCTTAGTCGGGGACCAACCTTACTTTGGTTCTTATCGCTTTGATGATATCCCCTCTGTAGATGAAGCACAAACTATGGGTCGTCTACATGTGGATTGGAATTTTGCGGAAACCTATGGCGTAGAGCTAATTGCCGGGCGTTCTTTCGACCACCAATACGGGACAGATACCAGTGCTTTTTTAATCAATGAAACAGCTGTTCAACAACTCGGTTTAAATAGTGCTGAGGAAGCCATCGGTAAGCGCATTACCTACGGGACCCGAGGGGAGAATGGGGTGTACGAGCGGCGTGGGCCAATCATTGGGGTAACCAAGGATTTCCATTTCAGATCCTTACATTATCAGGTAGATCCCATGGTAATGGATATCCAGCCCGCACGTTTCCATTTTATGGGCCTAAAAGTGAACAGCAACCACTCCTTGGCTGAGCTGGATCAACTAGAAAAATCCTGGAAAGAGAACCTTCCCGATAGCCCTTTCGATCCCACATATTTAGATGAATTGCTGGTGCAACAGTACGAGGCGGAGGAAAACATGCGTTCGGTCTTCAGCTTATTCGCTATAGTAGCCATCATTCTGGCCTGCCTGGGCTTGTTCGGCCTTTCGACCTATATCACTGCACAGCGCACCAAAGAGATTAGTATCCGAAAGGTATTAGGGGCTTCCCTCAGTCAAATCCTACTCTTATTATCAAAAGAGGTATTTCAACTGATTGCATTAGCCTTAATAATTGCCATCCCCCTTGGCTGGTATCTCAGTCAGCAATGGTTGGAACAGTTTTCTTACCGTATACAGGTAGGAATAGGCTTTTTTGTACTGGCAACTCTTGTCGCACTCTCGCTGTGCTTTATCACGATAAGTCTACAAGCCTGGCGGACAGCTATTGCCAATCCTATTCATGCCTTGAAGGAAAATGATTGAGACGGGTAGCACCGAATAGACTCGAAGGAGTCGTTCACCTAATGAGGTCACTGGCCGGTTACATCTATTCTGTCAGTACTGCAGCTGCTTCAAATACTCCTTCGGCGTCATCCCATATTTTTTCTTAAAGGATCGGTTAAAATAAGAGGTCGAGTTAAAGCCAACGATGAAGCCAATTTCATTTAGGTTATAGTTCCCGGTTTTCATCAATTTGATGGCTTGCCGCAAGCGCACATTACGGATAAACTCCGACGAATTCTCATCACTGGTCTGCTTTATCTTGCGGTAAAGGGTACTGCGGCTAATCTTCAATTCCTGCGCTAGATCTTTAGGACTAAAGGTGCTATTCTGCAGGTTCTTTTCTATGATACGTTCGGCTGTTTGCACGAAAGAAGCACGAAGTTCCCTAGGTTGAATATCCACCTGCCCGCCATTATCTAGGCTTTCCGCTAGCACAGATTGTCGAGCGAAGATATTTTCAATCTGGGCAAACAAAATAGATTCATCCACCGGCTTCACCAAATAGGAATCGGCTCCTCCTCGCATACTCTCTAGCTGATAGTCTTGCTCATGTAAAGCGGTGAGCATCATAACGGGGATAGGTTTGGTGTTCCGGTCACTTTTCAACTGCTTAAGTAAATTGACACCATCAAGTCCAGGCATTAAAATGTCTGTGATGATTAGATCGGGTCGTACTTCTCGAGAAATCTCTAATGCTTGGCGACCATTCTTAGCGCTTAGCACCAGATATCTTTCATTCATAATACTGACAAGGTAGTTTCGTAGTTCATCATGGTCCTCCGCAATCAGAATCACTTTGGATGGTTTACCCCGTTTCCCCGGATGATCGGAAGGAGGCATCACTTTCTGAGTATGATCGAAGTGCCATTGGTTGATGAGTTGTGCCTCGCTATATTCAAAAAGCTCGTTGATAGGAAGATGCAGAGAAAAGGTAGTTCAAATGTACATCAGGGATGACTTCGCCTCGGTAGGTAGATATCTAAAGATGCTAAAAGGCTTTGAGCGAATCAGCCTAGCACCCGGGGAAACCAAAACTGTAACCTTTGAATTGAATGCCGATAACTTATCCATTTACAATCAGAAAATGGAGCGGGAGGTTGAGCCTGGAGATTTTACGATTTCAATTGGTTCTTCTTCCTCTGAAAATGATTTAAAAACAATTAAGCTGAGTGTCTTATAGGAGTGACCAATGGTTTGTGTTATCTTGAAGAAGGTTCAAGAAGCAAAACGAAATCCAATGTTTAAACAAGTAAAAGATCTTTGTCTATTTACTGCAGTATTTCTATTGGGCTGTTCTCAACAAAAGGTCCAGACAGGAATCATCATCGATGAAAGCACCAACGTCGATAGGATTGTCCAAACCATCAAAATTGATAGCGTTTGGGCCGGCCATCCCGTAGGCTTTTGTCTCTATACACATAAAAACCGGCAATACATCGCCTATTACAATGCCAATCGCTATACTGTGGTTGGTCAGCGCGATTTAGACCAAGATCAGTTTGATCTGCACATACTTCCCGCCACCTCTAGAGAAACCGCAGGCGGGACCAGTACCGTTCTTGGCTGGGATAGCCATAATTTTCTAACCATTGGAATGGACAAGGAGGGGTTCATCCACTTATCTGGCAATGTGCATGCCCATCCGCTCACCTATTTCCGCAGTCGTGAACCCCATGATATCTCCACCCTTGAACAGATTTTTGAAATGGTGGGGACCGAAGAGAACAGGACTACTTATCCACACTTTATGCTGACGAAGGACAAGGAACTACTGTACCATTACCGAGATGGTGGCAGCGGAAATGGGAATGAAATTTACAACGCTTATTCTGTTGAAGAGAAGAAATGGTCCAGGATGCTAGACGTCCCTTTGACTGACGGCCAGGGCCTGATGAATGCCTATCAAACCCAGCCTACTATACGAAAGGATGGTTGGTACCATGTGTATTGGGTCTGGCGAGACACTCCAGACTGCTCGACGAATCACGATCTCTCCTACATGAAGAGTCCCGATCTGAAGAACTGGTACAATGCCTTCGGTGAGGCCTTCGAACTTCCCGCCACCATCGATAAAAAACTCCTAATCGTAGATCCCATCCCTCCCAAAGGAGGCATCATTAATCTAGCCGCTAAGCTTGTCTTGGATGATGATAATCAACCGATTTTCACTTATCACAAATACGATGCAGACGGCAACCTCCAATTGTATACCGCACATACTGAAGACGGTAAATGGGTATATCAGCAATTGACACAATGGGATTATCGCTGGGAATTTTCCGGCCGAGGAAGCATCAATAGTGAATTTCGTCTCAAGGATTTCCGTAGGCGTGAGGATGGTAGGTATGAGATTGACTATTGGCACCTTAAATATGGAACGGGTACGCTACTGCTAGACGAAAATTTGAAAAATATTGGGAAAGTGATCAAACCCACATCTATTGCCCAAAACGGGAAGGTGGAAGGAATTTTCCCTGGTCTTCAAGTTCGAACAAGCACGGACATCGGTAAGGTTCAAGAGCAGGGCACTCGTTACCTCCTGAAATGGGAAACCATCAATCGCAACAGAGATCGACCTAGAGAAAAACCTTGGCCTCCAGCAAGTCAGCTGTATTTGTATAAACTAAAGAAAACAAAGACTTAAGATACTTTCCCACTGCCTTATTAAGCTTACCAGCTAAGGATAGGAAGTAAAATGATATTCATAAACTTAGAGTAGGTATGAAAATAGATTTCAGTGAAAGAAAACAAGGACTGGCAACGCTTATCATCACCCTATTCCTATGTTCAGCTTGTCAGCAAAGTCCATCAGTTGAAATCCTTGGTGATCAGCAAAAATGGCATCGAATTACGCTACTATTCGAAGGTCCAGAAAGCAGTGAATTGGCGGAAGATAATCCGTTTCTAAATTATCGACTGGACGTTACCTTCAAGCATGACCAAAAGACCTATACTGTACCTGGTTTCTACGCTGCTGACGGTGATGCCGCCGAAACCAGCGCCGAATCAGGGAACAAATGGATGGTCCGGTTCACCCCAGATGAGGTCGGAGAATGGACGTACAAAGTAAGCTTCAAAAAAGGGAATGAGGTAGCCATTATGGATGATGCTTCAGCAGCTGAAAGTGCGGGATTCATGGATGGCTTGAGTGGCACCTTCACCATTGAAGAAAGTGACAAACAAGGTATGGATAACCGAGCTGAAGGCCGCTTGAATTACGTTGGTAAACACTATCTACAGTATGAAGAAAGTGGGCGCTATTTCATCAAAGTAGGTGTCGACGCGCCAGAGAACCTCTTTGCCTACGAAGATTTTGACGCTACCACCAATGTCTTCGACTTACAGAAGAGCTGGAGCCCACATACCCAAGATTTCGATGAATCGGCGGCACCCTTCCTTTGGAAAGGGAATAAGGGCAAAAATCTATTAGGCGCCATCAACTATCTTGCCTCCGAAAATCTCAATGTCTTTTCTTTCCTCACCTTCAATGTCGATGGAGATGACAGAAATATTTTCCCTTATCTATTGAAGTCTACGCAAGCCGAATACACGGAATACGCCAATATCAAAAAGAATAGAGAGGCCTGGGTAACACATTTTCACACCACTCGATTTGATATCAGCAAACTTGAACAGTGGGAGCGAATCTTGGCGTATGCGGAGCAGAAAGGGATGTTTCTTCATTTCAAAACTCACGAAACCGAAACCGATCACTTGATGGACGATGGCGTATTCGGGACCGAAGGTAAGCTCTACTACCGAGAGCTGATCGCCAGATTTGGCCATCATTTGGCCCTAAACTGGAACCTTGGTGAAGAAAACAATCAACCCTTAGAGGAAGTCAAGAAGGTAGCTCGCTATGTGCAGCAATTGGACCCTTATCAACATCACTTGGTTATCCATACTTTCCCCAATAAGGATGACCGCTACGCAGGATTGATTGGTGATCAATCTCCACTAACTGGAGCTTCTTTGCAATTGCGGCATGCTGAGTTTTACGATGTGCATCCTAGAGTTTTGAAGTGGAGAGCCAAGTCTGATTCAACCGGCAAGGCCTGGGCCTTGGCTGTAGATGAACCCGGTAAGGCCAATATTGCCTTGCTGCCAGACGACGAGGACCCCACACACGATCTAGCCAGATCTAATGCATTGTGGGGCACGCTAATGGCCAGCGGATTTGGTGTGGAATGGTACTTTGGCTATGATAGCCCCAATTCAGATCTTACGTGTCAGGATTTTCGCAGTCGGGATCTCTTCTGGGATCAGAACCGCCATGCTCGCACTTTTTTTGAGGAGCAATTGCCCTACTGGGAGATGCAGCCGGCAGATCAATTAACACCAGATACTTCTTCCTTCTGTTTAGCAAAAATAGATGCAGTATATGCTGTCTATGTAAGACCAGGTGGCAAGAAAATAGCCTTGGATTTGGGTCAAACCAATAAGAATTTTTCTATCAATTGGTACGATCCGAGGAACGGTGGATCATTGAAAGAGGGATCCATCTCCTCCATTACTGGCCCTGGGATTCAATCCTTGGGAAATCCACCAAACAAGCAAACCGAGGACTGGGTCGTCCTGGTTAAGGCAGAATAAAAGCGGTAAAACCATATAGACATTTAAACAAGTTTGTATTTCACAAAAAACGGGAAAGATGAAGCATAAATTAAATGCCCTCCTATTCATTCTCTTGACAACCTTAGGGCCTTCTATGCTCCAGGGACAACAAAAACCCAACATCATTTTCATTCTCACGGATGACCAACGTTTTGATGCCCTGGGATATCAAGGGAATTCGCTAATCCATACGCCTGAGATGGATAAATTAGCGGAAACTGGGACCTACTTCAAGAATGCCATGGTGAGTACTCCCATCTGTGCAGCCAGTAGAGTAAGCATCTTTACTGGACTATACGAGCGCACTCACCGTTTCACTTTCCAGACCGGTAATGTCCGGCAATCTTACATGGAACAAACTTACCCTAAACTCCTCAAGGAGGCTGGCTATCACACCGGCTTTTATGGCAAATTTGGCATTCGCTACAATCGGCCAGAAGACATGTTTGATCAATACGAATCCTATGATCGTAATGGAGCCTACAAAGACCGACGAGGGTACTACTATAAGACCTTAGGTAAAGATACCGTACACCTCACGCGCTACACGGGCCAGAAAGCGCTAGACTACATTGATCAAGCCCAGCCCGGGAAGCCTTTTTGCCTCTCCTTAAGCTTTAGCGCACCACACGCCCATGATCAGGCCAAGGACCAGTATTTCTGGCAAAAGACGACGGATGGGCTGCTGCAAGATATGAAGATGCCAGGGCCAGAGTTGGGAGAGGATAAGTACTTCAATGAACAGCCAGCTTTTGTGCGGGCAGGCTTTAATCGCTTGCGTTGGACCTGGCGGTATGATACACCAGAGAAGTATCAGCATAGCGTCAAAGGATACTATCGAATGATCTCAGGAATTGATCTTGAAATCGGAAAGATCCGGAAGAAGCTGCAAGAAAAGGGGTTGGATAAGAATACGGTTATCATCTTAATGGGAGACAATGGCTACTTCTTAGGCGAGCGGCAATTCGCCGGAAAATGGCTTTTATACGATAATTCCATCCGTGTACCCCTAATTATCTTTGATCCACGGGAGAAACAGCATCAAGACATTGAAGAATTGGCACAAAACGTGGATGTACCTTCCACCATTGTGGACCTAGCCGGATTAGAAGTACCTAGCTCTTGGCAGGGAACCAGCCTATTACCAGTCGTGCAAAGAAAAAGCCGCAGCATTGAGCGAGATACGGTCCTGATCGAGCACTTGTGGGAGTTTGAGAATATTCCCCCGAGTGAGGGCGTTCGTACGAAAGAGTGGAAATATTTCCGCTATGTCAATGATCAGTCCTTTGAGGAATTATATAATCTAAATGAAGACCCCAAAGAGATTAACAACTTAGCTAAGGACCCAAAACATAGGGCTACTTTGGTGGAATTGAGACGGAAATGCAATGAGTTAATTCGCAAGCAGAGTGATGTCTATTCTAAGCCACCTTCCGGCCTGTCCATAGAGTATATAAGAGAACCTACATCCGTTTCCATCTTGGATCATTCGCCCGAGTTCAGCTGGATCGTCCCTAAGGAATCTGTATACCAATCGGCTTACCAATTGTTGGTAGCTTCTTCCCAGCAGCAAATCAATAATAACATTGGAGATATCTGGGATAGCGGACAAGTCCGAGGAGCTACATCCACCAATATTGAATACGGTGGAACACCCTTGGAAGTAGGGAAGAAATACTATTGGAAAGTCCGAGTCTGGGATGAGGTGAATCGCTTAACGAGTTATTCCAACCCCCAAGCTTTTCAAGTTGGTTCTAGTGAAGCTATGATCACAACACCCAACGTCTTTCAGGTAGACAAAATCAAACCCTCCATTTTTACGGAAACAGGAAAGAATGCTTACTTTATCGACTTCGGAAAGGCCGCTTTTGCCAATATGGAAATCCATTACGAAGCAAAACGAGCCCATATGATCACCGTGCGCGTCGGGGAACAACGATTGGATGGTAAAATCAATCGCGAGCCTGGTGGGCACATCCGCTACGCAGAAGTTCAAATCCCGGTCAAGCCTGACCAAAAAGTGTACACGCTACCTCTCATTCCTGATGAACGCAATACCAAGTCGATTGCGGTTACTATGCCCGATTCATTTCCTATTCTTCTCCCTTTCAGATACGCGGAAATAGAGAATGCGCAAAGTAAATTGACCGAAAACAATTTCACCCAATTAGCCTATCATAGCTATTGGGATGATACCCAAAGTAGCTTCAATAGTTCCGATGAAATCCTGAATGCCGTTTGGGATCTCTGCCGTTACTCCATCAAGGCCACCACCTTTGCAGGATATTATGTTGATGGCGACCGAGAGCGCATTCCCTATGAGGCAGATGCTTATCTCAATCAACTCAGTCATTACACCACCGATCAGGAATATGCCATTGCTCGTCGGACCATTGAGTACTTCATGGAGTACCCCACCTGGCCTACGGAATGGCAGCAACACGTGGCATTAATGTTCTATGCCGATTACTTGTACACCGGCAATACGGAATTGATCGAGAAATACTATGAGCCACTCAAGCATAAAACCCTATTGGAACTGCGGAGAGAAGATGGGCTCATCAGCTCCACCAAGGTCACGCCCGAGTTTATGAAAAAACTGGGCTTCAAAGATCCCAAGATCAAACTACGGGATATCGTCGATTGGCCTCCTGCAAAATGGGGTGGAGATCCTAATGTTACGGGAGAGCGCGATGGTTTTGTGTTTAAACCGATCAGCACTGTGATCAATAGCCTCTTCTACCAAAACATGAAGATCATGTCCACCTTCGCTGAAGTATTAGGAAAGACAGAGGAGGCAGTCGAATTTGAACTAATGGCCCTACAAGCCAAAAAATCCATCAATGAAAAGTTGTTTAACCCGCAGACAGGAGCATATGTAGATGGTGAAGGAACGGATCACTCCTCCTTGCACGCCAATATGATGGCTTTGGCTTTCAATATTGTACCCGAACAGCACAAAAAGTCAGTCGTGGAGTTCATCAAGTCGCGAGGGATGGCTTGTAGCGTTTACGGTGCCCAATATCTCATGGAAGCACTATACAATGCGAACGAAGCTGATTATGCCCTAGACCTGATGACGGCTCAACATGATCGATCCTGGTATAACATGATCAACATTGGCTCTACCATCACCTTAGAGGCTTGGGATATGAAGTACAAACCCAACGCCGACTGGAATCACGCCTGGGGTGCCGCCCCCGCCAACATTATTCCTCGTTACCTCTGGGGCATTCAACCAAAGACGGCTGGCTACGGCATCGCCTCCATCAAACCCCAGATGGGTAAGCTCAAGCATAGTACCATCAAAGTTCCTACGATCAGAGGCACCATAGAAGGGGAGTACAGGTTTGTGAACAGAAGGCGGCAGACTTATACGATCGAGATTCCTGCTAATATGGTTGCAGAATTTGAGTTGGTACATACTATGGGAAAGGAGGTGAAAGTTAATGGAGAAAAGGTGAGTACTGCCTTTGGATCAATTCGGCTAATGCCGGGGGTAAATCAGATTGAAATGGTGATTAATTCCTTTTAAAGGTAGCTGAGCAGATTATTCCACTTCTGCAAGATATCACTAGGAAAGAGGTGGAATAATCTATCGCATAGAAGTAGGTGTGGGATGCAATTAAAGTAATTTATTGCTTCTCTTTGATGGCATCCCTGATCTTGGAAGCACTTTCATAGTCCTCTTTAGCTAGTACTTGTTCTAGCAGCTGTTCTAATTCTTCTAAAGAGTAATCAGAGAGTTTTCCCCGTTTATTAGCAAAGGCCTTACTAGGAGTATCCGACACCACTCCTGCTTGCTCAATAATATCAGAAGTAGTAAAAATGGGACAGCCATAGCGAACGGCCAAAGCAATAGCATCCGAGGAACGAGCGTCCACTTCCAAGGGGGAGTCGTCCGGCAATTTCCCAACCAGTTTAGCATGAAAAATACCCGCTTTCAAGTCGGTAATCATAACCTCCTCGATCTTTATGCCCGCCGCATCAAGCGTGTTTTTGAATAGATCATGTGTCAATGGCCGGTTGGGCTGCATCTTTTCTAGGGATACCGCAATGGCCTGCGCCTCAAAAGCACCGATGATAATGGGCAAACGGCGATCCCCATTTTGCTCTTCCAAAATCAAAGCAAAATTACCTTTGCTGGACTCACTATTCGCTAGGGCAATAATGTTGAGTTCAACTTTCTTCATTGAGTTGCATATCCATTTTTATAAATCTACAGAGCTCTTCCACATCTGAAAAGGGCGCGACAACCTGTCGGTCCTGCATTAACTTATAAAGTTGTTGTCCTTCCACCTCAATGGTATACGCCTGATTCAAATACACCATCTTCCCTTCCTGCCCTTGCACTTCCAAGCCAAAGTGGTTCAAGGCAAACAATAGAAACTCTTTTGGATCAAAATCTTCCATCTACGCATATGTTTAAGCTTTCATGATTGAGCCTGTCCGACAGGCAGACGGGCGAGAGAGAGGGAGTTGTAAACATAGGCTAGACTAGATTTTCCACCAATACATAGCCACCATAACCGATGCATAGCAAAGAGGACAATATAACTAAGACTAATTGTAGCCCCTGATTGTTCGTAATTTTCTTCGAAAAAGGCAAACTAAAAATCCCTGCCGCTACCAACATGCCTACTACCGAGCCAATTCCAAAGATCAAAAGATAGACCATACTATTGAAACTGCCCTGAATTTCGGTCATCACCAATAGGATCATAGCACCACTCCCGGCCAGGCCATGGATTAGGCCTACTCCATAGGCCAAATGGTGGTTGCTGTCAGCATCAACCAAGTCAGCGATCCTTTTTTCCGACCGAAAATATTGATAGAGTCTGACAATTCCCAAGACGATCAACATTAAGCCTACCCCTGCCTCGAAATAGCCAAAATAACCATTAAGGAAAGTAGCTCTGCCGATAATCATAATCAGACCAATCAAAAAGATGGTGGAGGTATGCCCTAATCCCCAATAAATGCCATCTTTTATGGCTAAGTACAGTTTATCCCGTTTGGTTACGATGTTTCCGACAGCCACCAAATGATCTGCTTCAAAAGCGTGACCAAAACCGACCACTGCTGCGAATAATAAAGGAAATGATGCCTCCATATCTGATTTAAAAATTCAAATGATTAATAACTATACGGTGGTTGCCTGTGTCTGCCGCCACCATGGTTTGACCTTCTACACAGATTTGGAATGGCCAGTACAGGCTTCCTTCTGTGCTCCAGATCGTATTCTTATTTTCACTGCCCGTTGTAAAATCATCTTGTCCAAGCAGGTTATTAGCTTCCGTATTGTGCTGAGTGGGCACTTCACTGAACCACAGAATTCTACTACTACCCGTATCAGCTACCCAGAGACCGTCTTGATAAAAACAAGTATCATAGCACCAATTCAGGGTATTGGCTTTGGGAAACCAGCCAAATTGATTTTGTCCATTGGCTTCGAAGGATGGTTGCCCTATGATCACATCCGCCTTTTGAGCAAAGGCTGTTTGCCAATCTTGCCATACCAGGACTCGGTAATATTGGGTATCCGTGATCGTCATCTGCCCATTTGGACTTACCTTGACGGAATAGGGCCAGATTGGATCATTGTGATCATAGTCTCGCTCTGTAAAAGAGGGTTTGCCGATTACTTTATCCGCCGGTACATTGTTGGTAGTGGGAATCTGATCATAATACAGTACACGTCTATTCCCAGTATCTGCAATCCATAGCCGTTTGCCATCGGAAAAAACACCATATGGCCAATTCAAGGAATAGGCACTAGGCGAGTGGCTAATCCCCTCAATATTAGGTTGATTACTTTCAAAATCGGGTTGCCCGACTACCACATCAGCAGCTTGCCCATCTTCCGTCGGCATTTCTAGCCAGATTAGGACTCGGTGGTTCCAGGCATCGGCCACAATCAGCTTTTCCCCATCTGACCAAATCCCTGAAGGATAGAAGAGGCTGGAAGCGCTCACCGTGCCACTAGCATTCCGTCCAGTCTTGGCCTTTGCTTCTTGTCCGAGCACTATATCTGGATTTTGGAATTCCGAGGAGGGGAGTTTGTTCCAGATAAACAATCGATTTTGGGCTGTATCTGCCACCAGCAATTGGTTATTGATCAGAAATACACCTCTCGGCGCCAGTAGCGGACTATCTTCAGCCCCTTTAAAGATCTGTATCTTACTGACTAGTTTTTCCAACTGTACCGCTTCCGTTTTATTCATGTTAATTGTTGATTTCCAACCTTCTCTGTTCGAGATTGTCGATTTTCAGTCTGATTATGGTAGCTAAAGTCGAAGCCTTCTGTTTGGCTTGTGTAGCTATATTCCCTGCAAAAAGGTCATTGACCGTTTCGTTGAAAATTTCTAGCCATTTGCTAAAGTGACTTGCGTTCAATCTATGTTGATGATGTACCTCCAAGTGCGCTTCTACCGTATCTCCCTTATAGACTCCGGCTTGAAACAGGGTACTGTCCCAAAAATCTATCAGCTTATCTAGGTGAGCTAGCATGTCCACCTCCATCACTTCCAAGAAGATGTGTTTGAAATCTTCTTCTTTGAGCAAGCGTTCGTAAAAGGAGATTACAAGCTTGCGGATGTCTGCTCGATCTTGAATATCGCTTTTCATATCTAACAGATTCTTGGCAGTTGCTCGCCAACCAACATATTGACTACTCTTCTACCTCCAATCTCACTTGTCAAAACCACCTGTCGTGAATGATCTGATACCACCTCTCCGATAATCGATGCATGTTGGCTTCCTGCTTGTCCGCGTAGTTGGTCTCGAACCTTTTCCGCACACTCGGCTTCCACAATAGCGATGAAGATGCCCTCGTTGGCTACGTAGAGGGGATCCAAGCCCAGCAGGGAGCAGGCCCCATAAACTTGTTCATCAACGGGAATATCCTTTTGTCGAATATCAATCCCCAAAGAGGTATCTCTGGCGATTTCAGTCAACACCGTTCCAACACCCCCTCTGGTCGGATCCCGTAGTAAATGAATCTGGTCTCCAAATTCATCCAGAAGATCTCGTACAATATGGTTTAGGTTCCGAGTATCACTCTCAATGGTCGTTTCAAACTCTAGGCCTTCCCGCACCGACATAATGGCCATCCCATGGGTAGCTAGATTATCGCTAACGATTATCTTATCACCCACTTTTACTCGTGAGATATCAATGGCCGCACTGGGATGCAGTTGACCAATCCCGGTAGTATTGATGAAGATCTTATCTCCTTTTCCTCGCTCTACTACTTTTGTATCCCCCGTCACCACCTGTACGCCAGCTTCCTCACAGGCAAACTTGATCGCTACCAGCACATCCCAAAAGGCTTGCATCGGTAATCCTTCTTCCAAAATGAAGCTCAAGGAGAGGTATTGAGGAATAGCCCCACACATCGCCAAATCATTCACTGTCCCATTCACTGCTAACTCACCGATATTACCTCCTGGAAAGAAGATAGGAGAGATGACAAAGCTGTCAGTCGTAAAGGCCGTTTTGCCCTGCAATTCCAGAGTCGCACCATCATGACGCTGGTCCAACAGATCATTCTTTAATAGATCAAATACGCCGCTATCTAATAGCCTATTGGTAAGCAAACCTCCACTTCCATGCCCCAACGTAATCATATCGAAGTCTAACTTCGGCATGGGACAGGACAGTTGCATCTTAATCTTCTTCTCTTTCTGACTGAGTACGCTCATGAATCATTATTTATGGTTCTCCGACAGTTTTTGTGTTTGTAGTCAACTAATCCCGACGACACTGTCGGGATGATCAACGCTTTCCCGATAACAAGCGTAGGAACGCTTATGAGCTGCATTTTAAGCTGCCTGTCTAGCTGTATAGCCAGATAGAACCACAAAAATTGTCGGAGAAAGTCATTTGTATTCAATAGATTCCCACTTTCTACGTCGATAGATTTTTCTTCGGCTACTATACCAATCGCGATCTTTAACCGATTGGTTCTGTTCGGGATCATAGATCTTATGTACGAAATGAAATCGTTTTTCTGCAAATCCCTGGTCATCTTCATAGAAGTTTGACCACATACGTTGCAGTTCTTCTTCTCGATATTTGGCTAGGGGTTTAACGCGTTCATCTTTTTTCCGTTGGAAAGTCTTGGCAAGAAGTAGCTTGTCAAAATAGGGTAGGGCAGCGATTTCTTGCGCGAGCTCTCGAACTTGTCTTCGAAACTCCACAGCCGTTTCAGCAAAAACATCATCAAGTAAACCGATCTCTTTGGCCATAGCTGTCCCCCATGGCAAGCACTGTTCCGTAAAATGTGTCGCCTTTTCAATCCCAATTCTTTTGGGCAACAGATAGGTCCAGTATTCCGAGCCATACAGCCCCATATTTTTAGTATGGGGGTTCAGCACAACACCCTTTCTAGCGACCACCTTATCGCCAGCCAATGCGAAAGCCACCCCTCCGGCTCCAGCATTGCCTTGTAGAGCCGTCATTATATAGTGATTCGGGGACTGGATAATTTCTAAGATGAGATCATCGATCGCTTGAATGTTTGCCCAGGCTTCATCATTTGAGTATTCAGCATATTCAATCTGATTGAGATCAATTCCATTTGACCACACATCCACTCCTCCCATCAATACCAGCATCTTTATGGGACGGCGCTTTGCCTCAGCAATCGTTTCGCGCAAACGGGTACACTGATCGGTATCCATGGCTCCATTGTAAAAGTCAAAATGGAGGTATCCAATTTCTCCTTCCTGCTCATATCGAATTTCCCGGAAGGTCGATTTAGCCTTCGTCTCAAATGGACTTAGCTCAAGATTGGGAAGCGCTTCTGCCTCCGGTCCGAGGGCAAAGGTTGCGGGCAGTTTTATAGCTCCTTCTTCGGAAGACTTCAGATGTGTAAGCCAAATGGCTTGTTCACCGGTGGCTATACAAATGGCCTTGTCTCGCCGCGCTAGCACCTTGCCAGGCTGGCCTTGCATTTCCGCTTCCAAATGTCCTCCGAAAGCATAATACTCAGCCCCAAAGAGTTCGATTAACACACCCGGAGCGCTGTCCGCAGCACGGATCTTCCGGAGAATATGGCTAGCTTTCTCTTCCCAAGAGAACTGGAAGTCGGTTTGACGTATACTTCGGTTCCATTGTCCCCTTACGGCTGGATTGGCGTACTCCAAGGGGGTAGGGCAGAAGCTGGGATTTGTTTTGTGGTCGATTGCTTCCAACAAGCCCTTCATAGCAGCCTGCGCTACCTCATGGCGATAGAGATTGGCTTTGCTAGTATCCCGCATCGGAAAGTTGTGAGATGCCCAAATATCTCCGGCATCCATTTTCTCCGCCGCCTCCAATATCGTCACGCCCCATTCCTTTTCTTGATTCAAGATGGCCCAATCCAATGATGAAGCTCCTCGATCTCCTACGATTCCCGGGTGGATGATTAGACACAAATGATTCCGCCAGATGCTTTCCGGTATCTTGGCTTTTAGGAATGGAGCCACAATTAAGTTGGGTTGGAATTCCTCCACCGCTGTCAGCATAACGACCTCATTGGAAGCAATCTGCACCTTGACTTGATGATCAAGGCGATCCAGCTCAAGCCAGGCGCGTTGAGCCATGCCGTTAAAGGCTGTGGTTAGGAACAGTATTTTCATACAGTCTGCTCTTCCAACTGGTTGATCATCCCAGAAAAATGGTAATAGGCTGCGCAAGCCCCTTCGGAACTAACCATGGGTGCTCCCAGTGGGTTTTCAGGTTTGCATTTGGTACCAAAATTGGGGCACTGGAACGGCTTCTTAATGCCTTTCATGATTTCTCCAGCAATGCATTCTTCGTTTTCTGGTGCCTCGGGGATATTCACATTAAACTTCCTCTTGGCGTCAAATTCAGCATATTTCTCTTTCACTTCATAACCGCTCATGGGTATCACTTCCATCCCACGCCATAGTCGATCCGTCACCTCAAAAACTTCATAGATCGTATCCTGTGCCATGGGATTCCCCATTTCTTTCACCATCCGCGAATATTGATTCTCCACTTTAGCCTCTCCCTTTTCCAGTTGCTTAACGGTCATCAATATCCCTTGTAAGAGATCCACCGGTTCAAAACCAGTAATGACAACTGGAACTTTGAAGCGTTCTACCAAAGGATAGTATTCTAGCGTCCCCATAATCGTGCAAACATGGCCAGCGGCTAGGAAGGCCTGGATGTGGCTTTCCTCATCCTCCATCACCGCCTCGATGGCGGGTGGAACCAAAACGTGAGAAGCCAGAATGGAGTAATTCTTCAAGCCCAAACGGTGAGCATGGACAACTGAGAGGGCATTCGCTGGGGCGGTCGTTTCAAACCCCACAGCAAAGAAAACAACCTGTCGATCCGGGTTTTGCTGAGCAATATTTACTGCCTCTAGCGGCGAATACAGGATTCTAATATCTGCGCCATTCGCTTTTACTTCTAGGAGGCTCTTTTCCGATCCTGGCACCCGTAGCATATCCCCATAGGAGCACAGAATCACATCCTTCTCCTCCGCTAGGTAAACTGCTTTATCAATTAAATGAAGAGGAGTAACACATACCGGACACCCTGGCCCGTGTACCATATTGATCTCCTTGGGCAACATATTCAGAATGCCGTTCTTCACGAGGCTATGGGTTTGCCCGCCGCAAACTTCCATGATCGTCCAGGGACGTGTGACCGACTGCTGGATTCCTTCTAAGTATCGTTTGGCGAGATCTGGATCTCTATATTCTGTTAAAAATTTCATGGCAATGTTTTAGGTCTGAGAACATTTGGATTTCAGTGTATAGCCAACACTAATCGGTATACTCTTTCTTATCCGGGAGGAAATCAGAGATGTTCAGTTCTTCCTCTACCTCTCCCATTTCTTCGAGATACTGAAAGGTCTTCTTGGCTTCTACCTCGTCAACCACACTGATGGCTACGCCCACATGCACTAGCACATAATCCTCCACCTTCGCCTGTGGGACCATCTCTAAACTGGCCTCTTTGATAATGCCTCCGAAGGAGACTTTTGCCATTCGCACCAATCCATCAAATTTAGATTCAATGGACTTGATTTTACCTGGAATCGCTAAGCACATGATCGTTTGTTTTATTGTTTGTTTTACTGTTTGTTATTGCTTGCTTATGTTTTTCGATCTGATAGCAGACTACTTGCCCAAAAGAGATATTCTCATCATTGGGAGACAGTTCCTGATGGAAAAAGAGCTCAAAATCATGGCTCATATGATGATGTATCAGATCTACTAGAATGCTATTCTGAAACACGCCGCCGCTAAAGGCTAGCTTTCTGATGTTCAGTCTTTCGGCTACGGATCGGATTAGAAGCGCTAAGGAAGAATGGAATGTAGCCGCTATAAATTCTATCGGCTTTCCAGCTTGAATATCCTCAATAATTCTACTCATCAGCGAATGGGTAGGAAGCTCGGAGGTGATTAAAGACTGATCAAAATATGATCCTACCGCATCTAGGCCCGAAGTTTTGAAAAACCGCTTCGCTGCTGCTTCCAATCGCATGGCTGCTTCTCCCTCATAGCTCTGAATGTCCAAGAACCCCAGTAAGGAGGCAACCGCGTCAAATATGCGGCCCAGGCTAGAAGTCTGTAACGCCTTGCCTTTGGTCAACAACTTGGAATAGAGTGTCCATTCTTGTTCACTGAATTTTTCGCGTAATAACGCCTTTGCCTCATCAATACCCCAGCAAACAGATAGGGCAGAAATACGAGGTTCTCGAGGCATTTTGTCTCCTAGGATAAAGTCAAAATACGCAAAGTGATGACTACGCTTAAATTCGTAGTTCTCATAAACGAAGAACTCACCCCCCCAAATCTGTTGATCCAATCCTAAACCAGTACCGTCCCAAATCAGGCCTAATATCCGCTCCTTCGTATGCACCAGATTGTGTTCTCCCAAAACCGCTCCAAAGTGCGCTTGATGATGCTGTACAGGGTACACCAATGCCCCATATTCAACTGCCAATTCCTTTCCGATCTGAGCAGAAGGGTAGGCCGGATGTTGATCGATCAAGATAACTTCTGGCTTAGTACGAAACAGTTTTAGGAAGTGCTCGATAGTATCTTGGTAACGTAACTGCGCATCAAAATGCTCTAAATCACCGAGATACTGACTTACATAAAGATTACCCGATTTCAACAGGCTGAAGGTGCTTTTGAGCATTGCTCCCATTGCCAAGAGTTGTTCATCAGGGAGATCTAATGCCGGATTTATGTAGGTCGGAGCCAAGCCCCTAGACCGCCGTAAGATGATCCTTTGCCGATGAAAAGGGGTATGTGTTACGACACTATCATCTTGGGGAATTACGATCTCTCGATTATTCACCAAGACTAAATCAGCAATACCAGCTAAATCCTTGATTGCCTTATCATCCTGATATACAATCGGTGAGTTGCTAAGATTACCACTAGTAGCTACAATCGCTCGGCCAAATCGCTGGAGAAAGCATTCAAATAGTGGGGCATAAGGTATCATCACCCCCACCTGCTCCAACCCTGGGGTTACCCCCTTGAACGCGGGCGTAGCCGAGGATTTATCTAGTAGCACAATCGGAGCAATTGGACTATCCAAAGTCTCCCATAGTTCCTTATCGATGTTGAAGTCCCGAGCTAACTTCTCCCTTGGGTACATTATCGCAAAAGGTTTGCTAGGCCGATGTTTTCGATCACGCAACAGGGCTATGGTCGACTCATTCGTAGCATCACAGGTTAGCAAATACCCCCCAATACCTTTGATAGCCACAATCTTACCTGCCTCCCATGCCTGTGAAACATAGTCAAGAATCTCTTTTGTTTTCTGACTAATTTCTTTACGTTTTACATCATACAAGGTCAGTAAAATGCTGCAGTCTGGATCGGAATTAGTCTGTGAGTAATAGCGTCGATCCAAGGGATCGTCATACTCCGCCTGACAGCTCGGACACATTTCAAAGGGAGCCATGGTGGTGTTAACCCGATCGTAAGGAAGCATTTTGATAATAGAAAAGCGTGGCCCGCAATTCGTACAGGTCGTAAAAGGATAATCGTACCGACGATCCTCTTTTGTTCTAAGCTCTTCGCGACAAGCAGAGCACAAAGCAAAATCGGGCGTAAGTAGTAGGTTAGGTGTTGCCGTAGTCTCACTGTGAACGATTTCAAATTGCGTGAAAGAGCGTCTAGTCTCTTCGTTCAAATGCAGGGCCGTAATCCTACTTAAGCTTGGAGCTGTTGCCAAAATCTTGTCTTTCAACGCTAGGGCTTCAGATTGCTCTGCATTGAAAACAATATGCACTCCATCAGTAGTATTATTGACCCACCCCTTCAGTCCTAGCTTGTTCGCTAGACCGAAAATAAAGGGACGAAAACCTACTCCTTGTACTTGGCCTTCAATATGGATGTGCCAGGTGTTCATTACACGGCTGCTTCCTGCTTGGCGCCTTGTTTTTCCTTTACTTTTTCCAATAGCCAATTACACCATTCATCAATACCTACATCTTTGGTACTAGACACTTCCATAACCTTGATATTAGGATTGATATCTCTGGCGTCTGCTACTACTGCATCAACAGAAAAGGGTAGATGCTCCACCAGATCCACCTTGGAGACCAGCATCATTTCACTGGTTAAAAACATGCGAGGGTACTTTTTAGGCTTATCATCACCCTCCGTCGTAGCAATCAAGGTGATCCGATAATCTTCCCCTAAGTCGAAGGAGGCCGGGCACACTAAGTTCCCTACATTTTCAATGATTAGCAATTCTACCCCCTCTAAATCTAGGTTTTCCATTGCCTGCCATACCATTTGGGCCTCTAGGTGGCAAATACCTCCAGTGACAATCTGCAGCGCATCGGCTCCAGCTTCACGAAGTCGCTCTGCATCTCGTTCCGTTTCTAAATCTCCTACTAGGATCTTCATCTTCACCTTATCTCCAATCCTTCTAGCCGTTTCCTGCAAAAGGGTAGTCTTTCCACTTCCTGGCGAAGAAGTTATATTGAGGACCACAGTATTTTGCTCGGCCATCCGCTTACGTATACTTTCAGCCACAAAATCATTGGCTTTGAGCAAGTGCATAGTGGTGTTATCACAGGTTACCGTGCCTCGGGCAGCCCTATTTGATTTCTGTACTTTGTCCATTTTGAATCGCTTTTTTTACTAAAAATCTTTGTTTATAGCTTGGTACTATTTGTTGCAATTGAAGAAAAATAGCTGCAACAGCAGTAAGGTATGGAGTTGATCTGAATTAGAAAAGAAACTCAAGAGTTTAGAAAACATTTTCTAATTCTTATCATCTCATTAGGCCGGCCTTCTGGCACCTTCTTCCTGTAAAAAATAGTTAAAAACGAAGGTCATCGCCAGCAAAAAGAGGGAAGCCACTATACCTAAAGCAGCATTGAGGTAAGGAGGGGCGGTGAGTGAAATACGAATGAGAACAGTAGTCAATACGAAGGCGGAATAACGAAAAATCTTGGGGTATTCTAGGGTATACCTCAAGGCAATTAATACAATTAGAATATCGCTGAAGATCAATACGGTGTAAAAGGTATTGAACGAGCTGAGATAGCTTCCATTTTCAAAAAAAGACCACACGTCAAAAAGGCCAATAACAAGGAAGACGATCAGCAGCATAATGGCAACCAACTTCTTGAAGTCTATAAATTGCTGATGTTCTTCCTGGCTTTCCGTGAGTCTAATCCGTTTCTGTGTCCGATAATACACCCCAATGACGATAAAGATGGCTAAACTCCCAAAGGCATCAGCGACCATCTTCAGTACCGGTCCATCGAGATTATTCCAGATGACAGGTTCTTCAAAGTGACTGAATTCCTTGAAAGCTGATCGGATTAAAATTAGGGATAGGATCTCTAATTGTTTACCTACAGATACTCCTACTGAATTGGGCAGGACAAAAATCAATGCCAATAACTCGGTCAATAATAAGAGTGTAAAGGCAAGCTCAACGGCAAAGAAATGATTGTGAATATTGTTTTCAAAGGGCAGCCAATGTCGCACCGCTAGTTCAGCGATGATCAAGCCCACGAGGAAAGCATAGACCAACAGACGACTGATCGTCTCATGGGTGTGATGCCGTTTCCAGTATACATCCAACTGATCATATACACGACTAGCGATCGGTAGTACTAATCTTGATAGCATAAATAGGGTAGGAGCAGCAGGTAAAATCTATTTAGCGGCAAGCTCCTCTTCTTTGTCGAAATGAACCCGATGGATCAATAACTCAGTTCCTTTGACCACATTATTATTAGGCTTGCCGCAGCTGCAGACAAATTTGTAGTTTTCTACGGCAGATTGAATCTGACATTCTGAGCAAAAGACCTCAATAGGGATCAGTTCAATATTGAGCTTTACGGTCTGATACTTTTCCTCTGCCGTAGTAACCGCTTCAAAGGCATTTTGCATCAAGATCGGTTCAACATTCGCCAGCAAACCGATCTTCATATCAATCGCCGTCATGGCTTCCAGGTCTTCCTTAGAAAACTCAGATTCAAGTGTAGCAAATATGTTTCTTACCAGTGAAATCTCGTGCATGCTTAGTTTTTAATTTGCTTCTCCCACAAATATCGATTTTACAGGGCAACCGTTGCTCTTAGTTTCTCTAAAAGTGCAAGGTGCTTATTGGCTTCCGCAATCATTTCCTCATGATCAACCAAGGTTTTCACCTCCGCGACTTTCACCAACATATCTTGATAGCGCTCTTCATTGAAAGACTCGGGGTCATTTCCAACATCCCAACTCGCCTCTAGGAAGTTCAATAGCGTAATCGCTCTTTCGTAAGGGTAGGCCTCGGTGCGAACATCCAGGGCTTCCTGATAATAGAAGAGGGCTTTCTCGTGATTATCCGTCAGGACGGCAGCTGGGAATTTAGTAAAAGCATTGCCATAGTTATTGCAGATCATCCCGTATTGATATGGGTATCTATCTTTTGTGAAAAAGCGTAGCGCTTCATCAAAGGAAGCCACGGCAATCCCCGCCCAAATACTCTTCTTCTTCTGCTCAGATGGCATATCGCTATATAAGACGGCCAGGTTATGGTGAATATCCGCAAATACATCTGGCGCGACTTCCTTGCGGAACACCTTCAAAGCTTCTTGGTAGCTTTCTATCGCAGGTTTAAAGAATTGAGGATTTCCATTCTGAGCCCAGGTATAGAGCAGGGTCCCTTTGCGATATTGAGCATTACCAGCTAATTCCTCCAGGCCTTCCTCTGTAAAGATCTTAATGGCTCTAGTCGAATAGCCTAAAGACTCCGAATAACTCTCCGAAATATTGGCAATATGGGCAGCATCCAGTAACAACAAGCCAGTCTCCGCCTTACGTTCTGATTGTTCATAGGATTGCAATACCCCCCAAAGCGTTGACTTTAGTTTTTCTAATAATTCCAAGTCATAAGGCACTGTCAATTGTTGCATCCAAGACTGACACAAGGTATGTTGCCACTCTACCTTTGCCTCTTTGGATAATCGCTCAGGGTTAATTTTTTCCAAAACCTCAGTGGCCTTGTCTGCATGTTGCAAATCAATCAGAAGCAGGGCCAATTGACGAGCTGAAAAGGCATGGTACTCTTCGTTAGGGGAGCATTTAAGTGCCTCCTCATAAAAGTAGACCGTCTTCTCCACATCGAAATTGTCTGAGGTAGCCGCATAATGCCGAAGTATGGCATTGTTGTGCATTAACCGATATTCCTCAAAAGGAGTGTAATGGGAGATCAGCTCACTAGGATTGACTGGAATGCCTTGCTGTAGACGATTGATGAAATCCAGCTCCTGGAATAAAGAAGGGTTTGCTTCTTGGAGATAAGCATAAGCTTTCTCGTAATTATTGAGCTTAGCAAACAGGATGCCCAGTAAATTAGCTTCTGTAAGGGCTATTTCTTCTGGTAATAGAAAGGGCGGTTGGAAATTTAGCCAATCCAATGGGAACGCGATCTCACCATTTTTGATCAGCACGGAATGAGCACTGGGTATCGGGCGATTTTCTAACAGATCTAGCACATTTACTAGTTCATGTAAACGCTCCTCTTTATGGATAATGGCCTGGATTTGTTCATGAAAGTCAGTTGTCGCAAATATGGATAACATCTCTGTTTGTTTTTAAAGTTCCTCTCGCATCTTTCCGGATGCCACGTTGTAAAATACTAGCAAAGGTTTTAGCCTTCTTTTCCGAATTGTAGATATCAATCTTCCGACAAATAAGTTTGAATGGATTTTCGATCGCGATGTAAATCATGGTTAGGTGCCAGAGGCCCTTTCGCTCCAAAAGCTGATACTGCACTTCTGTATTCATCAGCCATTTATCCTCTACCAATAGCCGGAAATCCTCTCGTTTCCCAAGAAAATCGGTGCGGCCATAGAAGGGGATATCTGGAGAAATATACATGCGGACCCAATTATAATGTCACATTCAATAGGCTCAATTCTTTCTGGTTACGGTAGGCTAGGACTCGATCGGTATGATCGATTTCATGATCAATTAGTAATTCGTGTAGAGCGATGGTTTTGTCTCCTTTGGCATTGCGCCCCTTCAGCATATGCTGTTTGGCTTTATGCAGTTGCTTGAATAGCTCGTCGCCCTCTGGTGCAATCAGCAAGGTTCGTCGATCCGGGTAATAGACTACATTGGCATTGAGGGCATCTCCAAAGATCTCAGTCGCAATCTCATGATTAATGACGAGGTGAGAAGATTTCAATTGCACCTTACCTTCCAGGGTAGTGGCCGTTCTTAGATCTTGCTGCATCTTTTGTGGTGGAATAAACATGGATTAAGCTTTTAATTCTTGTAAAAGCAATTCTACCACTTTATTACCTCCCGCTTTTGCTTCCTCCGTCATTCCAACATTAAATTTAGTGCTGTCGATCGCAATGAGGTAAACCACGATATCTTCAGGATAAGCATCTCCAAGCATCTTTTTTGCATAGGAAAGGGCTTGACTCCACTTTAAACTGTGCAGAAATACCAGTGGATCGTCTTCTATCTCCGCCTCGACGGCAGAGGCTGGCAGTTTATAAGCGGTTCCTACCGGTTCTCCCGTGTTGATCACAGCGTCTACCAAGATAATGCGATCATGGCCTTTCAGCTGGAAAAGCACTTCGAAAGCGGAAGTTCCCATATCAAATAGGCTGACATTTTCAATTTCACCCATCTGCTTCTTGAGCTCCTCAATCACGTAAATTCCGACCCCATCATCGGCCCGGACAGGATTTCCGAAACCCAAAACCGCTGTTTTCTTCGTCATGGTAGTGTTTACCGTAGTCATTCCTCCAATTTAGACATTCTAAAAAAGAAACCCGCCAAATAGAATTGGCGGGTTTATGAAAGCTAAGATTCTTCGATTTTACAGTTTGAATTTTGCTAGCTCCTCGCCAGTCTTGTTGTCATGTGCATGAACGGTACAAACCAAGCAAGAATCGAAGGAGCGAGCCACCATTCCTACCTCTACTGGATCATGTGGATCCTCAATCTCGGTTCCCTCTAATGCTGATTCGATAGGACCTGCCTTACCTTCACTATCATTTGGACCAACGTTCCAAGTTGTAGGGGCAATGATCTGATAATTCTCGATCACCCCATTCTTGATCTTGATCCAGTGCGCCAAAGCACCTCTAGCAGCCTCGGTTGCACCCCAACCAATACCATCTCTTTCAGTTGGCTTGATGTAGAATTCGTCATCTAAACGAACTTGACTTAGCCAGTCATTGATTAAAGTGTACAATCTAGGTGCTTCGTGTACGCGAGCTAGCACTCTGGTGAATACAGATGGGCCCATTTTCTCCATGATATCACCAAATAGGGGATCCTGGATCTGATGAGCTGCATTTGCTGGGTTAGCGTTCATGATTACCCGAGCTAAAGGTCCGGTCTCCGCTGCATGTCCCATGAATCGGGGCGCTTTGGACCAGCTGTATTTATCATTAAAATCAGAGTTCTCCAATGTCCTGGAGTCTGTAGATGCCATCGGAGCTGGTTCATCAAATGGGTGCAAGGCATCCGCTTGGTTCATATACCAAGCGTGCTTCACGTGCTCGGCTACTTGCATGTGATCTGCAGCGTGGTAGTTCTTGCCATCCCAGAATCCAGAAGAGCTGATTACAGCTGGATTTCGAGCCTCAATAGTAGGCTTATTGTACATATCCTTGTGTAGATAAGTACCCCAAGCAAGGAATTTACCTACACCCTGACCGAATTTATCCAAACCAAACTCAATTCCAGCGCGTAATAGTAGTCCCAGGTCACTATTAAAATGAGATTCATTCTCGTTCAACCACTCCATCATATCATCCCAAGACTTGATCTGCATATAGCGCTCAATAGAGCAACCTAACCATACAGGCTCTAGCCAATCATTACGGAATTGATTCATGATGGCATGCGCACGTGTGATATCCTTCAAAGTGGGTGCACACATAACCCCACCTGGTACCATATAACTAGAGTGCGGCCACTGTCCACCAAATAATGCATATACTTCTACAGGACGACCAGAAGCAGTTACGCCCGTTTGGAAGGAAGTACCCACATAAGCGGCCCATCTTTTTACCACTTCTTGATATAACGGCTTGTTAGCAAACTTCTTGTTGGCCATATCCGTAGCAAAGATGGCGTAAAACCATCTTGGAATACTTTGAATAGTTTCGGCAGCCTGCCCAATCGCTCTCAATAAAAGTGCATTTGGAGACAAGGTCGTTTGCCAGGCCACGTCCAAGGCCGAAGAGGCGCAGTAAAGGTGAGAACCTCCACAGATACCACAAGCCCTAGGCGTTACAATCAAGCCAGATTGAGGGTCTTTACCTTGTAAGATTTTTTCAAAGCCGCGAAACATCGCCGCTTGGGTATGGGCTCTTGTCACTACCCCATTTTCCATGTAAACCTTCACATCCAGATCCCCTTCAACCCGGCCTACTGGAGATATATTTAATTCTTTTAAAGACATTTTGTTCTGTTTTTGAATTTTGCAAATTTGTCCGTACGCCCTGCCTATTTGGAGTTACCATAATTCTTAGCAGAATCAGGTGATCCCAGTACTTTACCCACTCCAGCTTTGAAATAGTAGAATAACTTAGGCTCGCCTGGAGGCGTCTCTTGCGGTAAGAATCCGAGGTACTTCATCGTTTTGAAGACAGATCCTTTCTTTAAGTCATGATGAGGGAAACCGGGTTCGGTACATCCCAAGCAAGGATGATTGGCCCTGGTCTTACTAGAATGTCGGTTCCACAGAATGCGATTACAACTAGCTCGAGTCATTGGTCCTCTACATCCTACTTCATAGAATAAGCAGCCACCTCGTTTACCAAAGTTACCATCTACCTTTTCACTAAATGCTACGGCATTAGGGCAGCCATTCTGCACGAAATCAGTGAAGAATGTTTTTGGACGATGGTATTCATCAATCAAAACATCTCCAATCCTTCCGGTTGAAATAGCGACTAAAATTTGAGTGATCCAATCAGGGTGAGCTGGACAACCCGGAATATTAATCACGGGCAAACCTCCTTTGGACACAAAGTCAGCACCAAGGAATCCGCCTTTCTGTTTCTTGTGGAATTGGAAACCAGTAGATTCACTCGGGTTAGGTGGAACTGCAGGGATACCTCCCCAAGTAGCACAGTCTCCCACTGCTACGACAAACTGAGCTACATCGGATAATTCCTTGATCCAATCCTGCATAGGTCGGTCCGCGAAGTAGTTCATTTTACCTGTTCCATTAGGCCCTTGTACTACCGAACCTTCAAAAACAAAAATATCTAATTGAGTTTTGCCAGAAATGCAATCGTTCAGCAGATCACTTACTTGATGTCCAATTTCCAGGCCTACGGTTGGGTGCCACAAGATGTTAATTCCGAAGTCTACAATTAGTTCCACAACTGTAGGTTCTTCTGCATTGAGAAAGGACATCGTGTTACCACTACACGCCCCACCCTGTAGCCATAATACATTAGCCATGTTGAAAGGATGTTTTTGTTTGTCTATAATGTTTCGATCCCGTTTGAGAAACAGAAATCTTCTTCTACAAAATAGTAGGATGTCCAAATATAATAACTTGAAGTTAATTAGAAAAGGTTTTCTAATTTTTTTAATCACTTACCTAACTTATTGAAAACCTATTCTAATCTAGACTTATTCTAGATAAGGCAGAATGACCAAGAAAACCTTAGCCTTGAGCATTTCAACAACGGGAAAAATAGGGTAGGGGAATTACTTAGAAAGGTCTCTCTTTTTTGCGTTCTTAAACGGTGCGTGAAGCGCTGACTTGAAGTAATGTCCAATTTTGCTTTCTCCTTCTGGTACTTCCTTGACAAAGTGACCAAGGTACTTCATTGTCTTAAAGACACTTCCTTTTTTCAAGTCGTGATGAGGGAAGCCAGGCTCTGTACAGCCCAAGCAGGGGTGGTTAGCTCGGGTTTTTGAAGAGGTTCGATTCCAAAGAATTCGGTTGCAAGAGGCTCGAGTCATGGGTCCACGACATCCAACCTCATAAAAAAGGCAACCCCCTCTTTTACCAAATTGACCTTCTACTCGATCAGCAAAAGAAGTCGCATTGGTGCAGCCCGTCTGCACAAAATCCGTAAAAAAGGTTTTGGGGCGATGGTAATCATCCAGTAAAACATCTCCCATGCGCCCATTTGCGATGGCAACCAGAATTTGAGTCATCCAATCCGGATGGGCTGGACAACCTGGAATATTGATGACGGGGAAACCGCTTCTAGATTTGAAATCTTCGCCCAGGAAACCGCCCTTCTCCTTTTTATGGAACTGCATGCCAGTAGATTCCGACGGATTTGGAGGCACGGCCATGATTCCACCCCAAGTTGCACAATCCCCAATGGCCACTACATACTTCGCTACTTTAGCCAACTCCACTACCCAATCTTTTGTAGGCCGACCAGCAAAGAAATTCATATTTCCACTGCCATTGTGTCCCTGGATAACGGAGCCTTCAAAAACAAAGATATCCAAAGGTACTTCCTCTGAAAGTGCTTCATTGAGTACCTCATTCACCTGTTCCCCGATTTCCAATCCGATCGAAGGGTGATATAGAATACGGATACCAAAATCCGTCACCAATTCAATAACCGACGGTTGTTCGGCATTGAGAAAGGACATGGTATTTCCGCTACATGCGCCCCCCTTTAACCAGATCAGGTTTGTCATAGGCATTAGTCTTGAGGATTCTCCAGTTCTGATGGATCATTAAAAGTGAACAGAAGAATAGCTTGCCTTAAAGGTATACTTAATTGCGATAAAAAGTACTATAGGAAGTTAGGACTTACTAGAAAGGAGTAAACGGAGCAAGGGCTTAACTCGCCCTAGCCTCCAGCTGAACGTTGTTTTAGTAAGGGTCGAATGAGTTGTTCAAATTCCGCCTGACCTTGTTCTGTGAAGTAGGGATATACCTGGTTCCAGATCATTTGTTTAAAATCTAAGACGTTCATCGAAGCTTCCTCACCACGAATCAGATTTTGTGGAACCCAAAAGGTAATTAGAACCCATATCGCTTCAGCAATCTTATTGTACAGGCCAGCACGCGGCTCTTCGTGAATGAGTCCCCGGTTCTGGTTAAAGACAAATCTTTTGTGAATTTGGCTGATCATCTTACAAACCTGCACTTGACGTTCTGAATGCATCTCTGGATACTGCCGCTGTATTTCGAGCATATCCAAAAAATAAAAAGGGTACTTCTGGATAAAGGAATAGTACTTGGAAAGCTGATTGTCAAAGTCTATTAAATTGGGGAAAATGCGGTAAGTGGAAAGGATCTCACCGGCTTCCTCGAAGAGGTCTTCATTAACGGCCTCAATGATGGCCTCCTTATTACGGAAGTGATAGGCCAAGTTACCGGGACTAATCCCGATTTCGCTAGCAATTTGCTGCAGGCGCACATTGGCTAATCCATTCTCATTGAATAGACGAATGGAAGCCTTTATAATTTTTTGCTTCGTATTTAAGTCCGCCATCAGATAGGTGATATTTTATTTCTTTCAAAGCTCGGGAAAGGATTGGGGGAAAAAGTTGTAAGTTCTTGGCCTTTCCCGGCCTTCTTATCAGTCAGTTAAACAGAAAGATCAGCGATTAACTGTAACAAAAGCCAAAGTCCTCTACATTGACTTTTAGGGTTCCGCGTTGATCTTTTGCCGCCAGTCGTCTCATGTACCAAGCACTCATTTCAGCTTTATCCTTGGATGCGTACCTAGCAATTACTTTTTTGATCAATTTTTCTGGTTGCAAGTAATGAGCAAAAACCAGGTGAATCTCCCACATCCCATCTCGCTTGACGACGTTCTCAATTACAGCAGTGTCTCTCAACCACCAATCATCAGAAAGGAACTCCATATCAGTCTGATAACCTGCCTTTTCTACAAAATGCTGATTATTCAACAGATTCAGAAGTTCATCATAGCTGCCGTCATCTAGGTAAAATCCGTTCATTAATTCATTGAATTAGAAAGCAATACCTAATTATTTGAATTGCAAATCTACAGAATTTAACACAGGGCTAAAAGTAAAAATCATAAGGCATTTGCAGCATTTGTCCATATTCCAGCCTACCCATATCTGTAAAATAGGGTATAAATAGGTTCCAAACCGCACTCCGGTAGGATTGTACATTCGCCGGTTGGCTGGTTCGAATCGCATGCTGCGTCAACCATAGATCGAGGGTCATCCATATTTGCTCAGCGAGCTGCACAAAGACCCCATCCAAGGGTTCCTCCACCAATGCACCGCGTGACACATTGAAATCTACAATGACCTTCAACTGAGCCACCTGTGAAACTATACGCTTCTGGTGGGTCTCACCAATGGAGGGATAGGCTCTCATAATTTCCAAGGTATCCAAATAGAAGAAAATATAGGCTTGCTGTAGCTGGAAAGTATGATGAATTAGCCGGTCGATATTATCGAATAGTGGCACGATACGGTATTCAGCCAATAAATGATCTTGCTGCTTGGCTAATTCACCATATAAGGCCAATAGAATAGCTTCCTTGTTTTTGTAGTGATAGGCTAAATTGCCTACACTGACAAAGGCTTCGTCAGCAATATGCTGTAGTCTGACATTAACTATCCCATCTTTATTGAATAGTTTGAGGGCTGCAGTCAATATTTTTTGCTTCGTACTACTCATGCTTCTAACACAATCTCATCGTTCACCAGAAAGATGCCCTAGTCCAATAACTCAAAGGAAAATGTTAAGCCAGCATTCGCCTCCAGCCGGGTCAAGAGTGGTTCTCCAATAGCCACAGCAGGAGTTAACACACCAGCCACATCAGGTGTCTCGTCTTGGGCCAGAGCAATAGCCGACTCTGCCAACATTTTGCTGGTGGAGCCATAGCCAGGGTCTCGATCCCCCGTCACTTTGCCAATGGCCATCGAATCATCGTCCAAGGTCACAAAGAAGCGCAGGTTGTAAAAACCGGCTTCCCGTTTTGCCGCATCGGGGCCTTCGCCAGGACTGGGGAGTACGCGATCGACCACCCCTTTCATCATCGAACCTGGTTTTGCCATCATTAGCACACCAAGCGTGGCAGCATTGCCATACGCTTTCAATCGCCCCGCGATACCATCACCGCTCATTACGGCTTCATCATAGCGAAAATCTTCGCCGTAGGGAAAGCCTGCCAATGCATTGCTACGCCGTACTACCTTGGTATTAATCCCCGCCATGATGAAGGGATAGATCCAGGACTTAGCGGTTTTATCATAGATAACGCTTTGTAGATCGGGCTTATCTGGACCTTGTTGCGTTCCTTCGGGATTTAGGCTGTAAGGATTCATCAACACACCATACAGCTTCTTATTAGCCTGGGCTTTTTCGAGCGTATCATTGAGGGAAGCGTAAGTACCACCACTCATTTCCCCCTTGAAAGCACGTACACGCATTTTGATTCGCTTAGCAGGTTTACCGGTCTTGGCCATGGCCTCCCGCTGCATAAAGAACACCCCCATATCGGAAGGGATAGAATCAAACCCACAGGTATGTACGATCTTAGTTCCATTCGCCTTAGCTGCTTCATGATGCTCATCGATCATTTGACGCATCCACAAAACCTCCCCAGCTAGATCACAGTAGTGCGTCTGGTGCGCCACGCAGGCTGCCACCAATTTTGAGCCATATTTCCCGTATGGACCTACGGTAGTAGCGATCACCTTGGCTCGCTTCACCATAGCATTTAGACTTTCCTCATCCTGACTATCTGCAGTGATCAAAGGAATAGTAGCATCGGCTACCTCTGCCCGTACTTTTTCCAGTTTGGCTTGATTCCGGCCGGCCATAGCCCAGCGGACGATATCCTGACCGCCATACTGCTGATAAATATATTCCGCCACCAGTCTGCCGGTAAAGCCGGTAGCTCCCCACACAATTACGTCAAACTCTCTTTGATCACTCATAATAAATAGTTCAATTTGTTGAAGGCAAGGATTGTTTCTCAGAAAGATAGTCTTTTTTCTTTGCTTTTAGGGGCTTAGCAAATAGTGCTTCCGATGGCTAAAGTAATCTTACATCAAAACCCCTTCTTTCGCCTGAATACCAGGGGGAAGCTCCGTTTCACCTAACATTTCTCGCAGGTCAATTTCGATTACCCGACAAAGTGACAACATCGGAATATCATTGGCCATACCCTGGAAAGGATTCTCGGAATAATCCCCGGTGACTTCCATCATCACATAAACCCATCCAATCAAGGCCGTAATCAAAATGGAGGTCCAAAAGCCCCATTCTCCCAGCTTCATCAGTTCTGGTATCATACTAAAAGGCAGCAACAGGATAAAAATCCCAACAAAGTAGCGACTGATATTTGCATACTGGCGAGGTAAAGGGAATTTCTTAATCCTTTCGCATTTCCCTTGATGTACATAAAAATCATATAGGGCTTTACTCATCTCTACATGTCTAAAATCATCGATCAAACCCTCTCCTCGCAATTGGGTTAATTCTCGTGACTGTTCATTGATTATCTGGGTAGCCGTATTGACATTAGCCACTAATCGATCATGTTCCTTTGGCGGTAGATAGTGCTTCAGTTCCGTTTTTGTAACCTCATCTGCTACTAGGCCCACTCCAAACTTCTCTTGGTAGTACTTGGCTGTCTTACCCATTAAACCGCCTTGATTCGCATGTTCCCAAGCCGTCACTACGAGGAGTTGACTACGCAAGGCGTATAGCCAGGCAATGTGTCGATAGATCAAACGCTCCTTTATTCGGTACAATTCCTCATTGGTTTTCGCCTGTTCCGCAAATTGGTTGTTCACAAAACCATCTACGTACATCCCCCAAGCTCGGCTACTATTGACAATAGCTCCCCATATCTTCCTGGCTTCCCACATCCGGTCGTAGGCACTATTGTTTTTAAAGCCTACATAAAAAGCAACCGCCGTACCAATTACGGAAATAGGTAACCATGGAATACTAAAACTGATAAATTCTAGCCGATACGCCAGGGCAATAACAGCCGACCCACCGAGCAACCACACAATATGGTGCCCGGACCAGCGCAATAGCTTCCAAATACTGATATTCTTAGTAACAATCATGTTGCTCTAGTTTTAGCTTATACGTTTTTTGCGTAGATGGTTAGCAATATCTTTACCAACTACCAACAGGGAAAGGACGACAATCGAGGAACTTCTACTTTCAATTATAGCACTTTTGTGGTATTTTAAATGTGTAAAACAGCATTTTATCCAATTTGATTTGCTAGGAAAGTGGAAAGCCATTAAATTTCAAGCATGATGACACTAGCTCGATTCCGTTAATCCCTACCACAATCTTCCAGTCGCGAGCTTCACATTTTCCCGTTCATAGCATAATCACCAACGAGTTATTTTTTTTGATCAGAGGTATTGCCTCCATAGAAGCCCAAACATGATAATTTATAACACCACCTTTCCTTCCGACCGATATTCATTGCATTCTTTACTCGACATGCCGCTAAAGCGTAAGTTCTTCGCCATTTAGTCACGGATCGGTTAAAAGATGAAAAGTCAGCAAGCACCACCACATATAGAGCTCCCCCATTACTCCAATACCTTTATTGGCAGATCACATCATATCCAGACTATTCTCACTAGGCTTCAAGACCAAGACACCAGACTCATCACCTTGTTAGGACCTGGCGGTATCGGCAAGACCCGCCTCGCCCTAAAAGTGGCTGAACAGGCAGAATCGATATATTCAGATGGCATTCTATTTGTTCCATTAGATACCGTCGAAGACTACCACCTTTTAGGCTTCTACATTGCCCAACAGTTGGGTATAAAATCGCAATCCAAACAAAATTGGCTGCAGGAGGTCGTAATGGAGTTGGAAGATAGGGAGATGTTACTCATCTTGGACAATTTGGAACAGATCATTCAATCCGCCTTGCAGATTGATCAGATCGTAAAGAATTGCCCCGGAATTAGGATTCTGGTCACAAGTAGAATCGTACTTGATCTATCCTACGAAATAGAATATCCCTTAGATGGGCTAAGCCGACCTAACGCAAAGCTCTTCCCGGGTCCTAGTGATCTACTCAAGTTCGATGCGATTCAATTATTTGTACAAAAAGCTCAAGCCTCCAAACCAAACTTTACCTTGACGGATGAAAATGCTCGATCCATCGTGGAAATCTGTCAAAGACTGGATGGTTTGCCACTTCCCATAGAATTGGCCGCAGCCCGGGTGAAACTCTTTTCACCGGAGGTAATCCTCCAGCGCCTGGGGCAAAGTCTGCAGCTACTCAAGACAAAATCCCGAGATGTTATTCCTCGTCATCAGACCATCCAGAATACCATTAAATGGAGCTATGACTTATTAGACCCGGAAGAGCAGCAGTTGTTCCAACAACTCTCTTTCTTTAGATCAGGCTTCAACCTGAATACACTGGCAGCACTCTATCCCGATCTGGATGTAGTGGACCTTGTAGAATCTTTCATCAGCAAGAGTTTGATCATCACGGTAGAAGGGGTAGGAGAGGAAGCCCGCTTTCGCATGCTAAAACTCATTCGTGATTATGGGCTTCAATTGCTAGCTCAGCAGCCCCAAACCACGACCTTCTTTCATTCATATGCTCATTTTTTTGCTCAGGTGGTGATGGAAGGTAAAATGCTAGCTGCAGGACCAAATTATCAAGATTGGATTGAAGCGGTGGGAGCAGAATATGAGGATGTCATGGCCGGACTCAATTGGCTAAGCGAGAACGATCCAAGTACAGCGGTGAAAACAGGGACAGTTCTCTGGCGTTTCCACCTTCATCGGGGTTTTTTAGAGGAAGGCATACAAATGATCCATTCCTTGCTACGCTTACCCATCGAGGAAGAACTAGATCGGGCTCACCTACTCGAGGGAGCAGGGTTGCTGGCACAAAATCGAGGCAATTATCAACAAGCTAAGGACTTTTTCAAGGAGGGGTTGGAGTATTGGAAAAAATCGAAGGACCGGGGGCAAATTGCCAAGGCACTCAATAACTTAGGCTGGTCCGAATGGCGGTTAGGAAATTATGGCCATAGTCGTTCCTATTCAGAGAATGCCTTGGACATTGCCAAAATGTTGGAGAATAGACAGGGGCAAGCAAAGTCTATGAATAATTTGGCCTGGACGTATATGAATGAAGGTCGCTACGAAAAGGTCGCAGCACTCCAGCGGGAAATTCTAAGCATACAAAGGCAGGAAAATTCGAAACGTGGTATTGCCTTTGCGCAAACCAATCTGGGTTGGGCCTTATTTAGGATGGGGAAAATGGAAGAAGCCGTCCCCTTGGTTGATGAAGCCGTCGCCTTATTTGATGAATTAGAACATCAGCAACTAAAATCTTTTTCTAGAGCCATCTGTGCTGAGGGCTTGTACCTGATCCAAAAATTGCCTGCTTCGATCGCGTTACTGAAAGACCAGTGTTTGCCACAATTTCGGGAAATTGGAGATGCTTGGGCCATTGGCTTTTGCAGTTTACTGATGGGGCGTATCTACTTTGAGCAACAGGATCATAGACAAGCTGAGCAGTATTGGAATCAAGCGCTAGCTGTCTACCAGCAGACGCAGGATCGCTTCGGCAAGGCAGGAGTCTACATCCATCTATCCAGGTTACACTGGGTGTTGAAACAAACTAAAACAGCTAATCAAGAGCTAGACCAAGGTATTGCCTTAGCCGCGGCACTAGGTGCCCTCCACCTCTTGAAGGAAGGATACGAAGAATGGGCTAAACGTAGTTTTGAACAAAAGGATTTCGCCATGTGCTTACAGCATCTCTCGGTCGCAGATCACTATGCCCAAAGTCTAGGAAGTTATCAGTATCAGCTCTTTCGAAAGGCTATCGAACCCCTACTGGTCAGGGTAAAAAGAGAATTAGGGTCCGGTTTCTCCCGACCGAGTAAAGGGATAGGCCGGCACTGGGAGCAGGCAGATCGATTCCTGGCGACTCCCATCAAAGAGCAAGAATGGCTGGATAGTGTAACTCGACTATTGGGTCCAGAAGAAGAGCGAAAAGCCATTGAAAAAGTAGATCCTATTGTTCGGCAGGTACGGCAACTAATTGAAATGCACCTAACCGAGGTGAATTATTCTATTGCTGATCTTTGTCAAGAAATCAGCATTAGTCATTCGCAGCTACACCGGCGATTGCAAGCCGAGACCGGCTTATCCATTAGCAAGTTTATTAGAAGCATCAGATTGGAGAAAGCCAAGGAGTTATTGGAGGATCCACAGATCCCCATAGCCGCAGTTGCCATCGATACCGGATTCAAAGACCCAGATTACTTCTATCGGGTCTTTAAGCAGACTTTTCAGATCACACCTGGCGCATTTCGACGCCAACATCTCCAACAGAAATAGTCCTTTAAGTGGATTTTCTCTACAATCAACTGGACTGAGATTGCAATTACTGGACTGGCATTGCATACCGCTTGCAGCTTCCCATCAAAGCACTCATCTTTGAATCGAATCCAGACAACTAGATCATCAGAAGTCAGAAACGAGAAGACAGACTGCTAGGTTGACTTAAAGCCTGGGAGCACGGCATCTCACAACGAAGCGATCTGACTTCTTAATCTCTAATGTCTTGTATGTAGAAGTAAATCATTCAAAACCACCTAAAACTACCGTATGAATATGCCCATCGATATTAAGACTCCTGGTGTTCACCATATCGCCGTTAGAGTCACCGACATGTCTCGTTCCAAAGCCTTTTACATTGACAAATTGGGATTCAAAGCCGTTCTCGATCAGCCAGACCTACTCATTTTCTTTGCCGGCACCACCGCTATTGCGATTAAAGGGCCAGAAGGCAAAGTAGCCCCAAATGACCAGTTCAATCCCTTCCGAGTAGGCCTAGACCACATTGCACTAGGTTGTGACAATCCGGAAGAATTGAATCGAGTAGCCCAAGCTCTGGCTGACCATCAGATCTGGAATACAGGTATCAAATTGGATGAAACCCTCCAAAAGAACTACGTCGCCTTCAAAGATCCCGATCGAATCTCCTGGGAGTTCTATTCCATCTAATACTCCCTATTTCACTTACAAACAAAACACCTAAAACATGAGAATTTCAACGCAATTGTGTCACAGTTGCCTGGGCCTGCTATGCATGAGTCTATTGCTTCTGGCATGTGGCCCCACTTCTGAACCAACAGCTGAAGCTAGCCTAGCTGGAACTCCTGCAGCATCAGCAAAGGCAGGCAACCTCTTAGACGGAGGCTGGTATCTCGTTGCCGGAACCTACGCCGGGCAAAAACGAGAAGAGTCTAAGCCTTTCCAATTCAAACTGTTTGGAAATGGGCAGTTTGCCTTCCTCATGAAATCTGAAGGCGGAGCTTGGGACTACAGTTCTACCGGCCACTATGAACTAGATGGAAATATCTACCGAGAGACCTTTGAATTCAGCACCAACTCCGCCTTCGTCGGCGTAACGACAGAATGGGAATTCGAGTTGAAAGGGGATAGCTTATTTATCGCAGGTCCTACCAAAATCATCAATACGGATGGACAGGAAGCCCCGGAACTTGCCGGCGGCTACAATACGATGCAAGAGGTTCGCGTCAGAGCCAGATAACAGGAATTTCTACTTAACACATTTACCAAATTCATTAAAACCAAAAAATCATGAAAATTGCAAAAGCATTTTTGCTCCTAGCATGTTTATGCCCCATTATCAGTCAAGCACAGGCTGCCCAACCCAAGCTCAGCGAAGAAGAAGCCGCTATCATGGCCGTCATCACGGAACAGACCCGCGCCTATTTCGAACGAGATTACGAGGCTTGGCTTACCACCCACGTGACCACGGAATACTACACGGAACATAAATACTGGAATGGTTGGTCAGAAAAAGTTCGCACAACTAGAGGGTGGACGGCTCACGAAGCAAAAGCCAAAAAACGCTTCGACCCTACAAAACCAAAAAACAAGTGGAACGAGGCGCAATACATTCGTAGTGATGTAAATATCCGAATTTCCAAATCGGGAGACATGGCTTGGGCTACCTATGCTCAAAAAGCTGTGGATCCTGAAACTGGCGAAATCGTTGGAAAATCTCACGAGACGCGCGTGATGGAAAAGCACGACGGTCAGTGGAAGATCGCCTATCTGGGCTACCACTACCTGCCTAAGGAGAACCTTGCAGCGAGTAACTAAGTACGCCAAGCGTTCATTCTACGGCGGCAGCCTCTTTTCTTACCAATGCCATCGCCGTTCCACAACGACAATTGGTAGCCGGGGCTTTACTTTACTTTTGAAAATAGATACATCGAAGGTATCCATATGTTTTCCCCAAGCCGTGGCAGGTGCCTGCAGCAAGCCAGATAGATTTTCACCTAGCCGTTGCAGGTGCCTGTCTAGCTAGTCAGATAGATTTTCACCTGCGACATTGCCGGGGTCACAAGGGGACAAAAAGAGATGGCGGTGGAAAACACCAACCATCGACTGGGGAATCGAGGAGGTGAGATGTTGCTTCCCAAGTCGTTGCAAGCGCCTGCCTGGCTAGCCAGATAGATTTTCACCTAGCCGTTGCAGGTGTTATCACCTGCGACATTGCCGGGGTCACAAGGGGACAAGAGGAGATGGTGGTAGAAAACACCAACCATCGACTGGGGAACCGAGGAGGTGAGGAGAGAAATAACCCTCAGCCGTGACTGGCAGGAGCCTGTCTAGCTAGCCAGATAGATTTTCAGCTGCGACATTGCTGGGGTCACCGAGGAGAGTACTTGCATAGGTTCCAATTTCCGTGCAAGCGTCCCAATTTATAATGTAGACCGAAATCCAATCCGTATCCATGCATTTTTGCCTTGTACATTATCTCATTTATCACTAAACAGGACAAGCAATGCAAAACACAGTAGTAATCCCCAAGTTCTTACGAGAAGTACACGGAGAACGATCAAATTGGATCGATATACTGAGCACACATGCCCTAGCCATCATAGCCGTGATTACCATCCTTTGGTCAGCGAGCGGCCTGGAGATGGCGCAATGGAAAGTTTGGGTATTGGGCTTCTTAGCCTACGATTTAGGGGGAGGTGTGCTAGGCAATTTTACCTACTCCACCAAATGGTACTATGATCAAAGTAACGGTAGGCGAATTGGCTTTCTGGCCTTACATTTTCTTCAGCCCCTGCTGATGATTCTTATTTTCGATGCAGATCAAGTTATTGCAGGCTTTGCAGCATATACGGTAGCGGCCTCTTTCCTAACCAATGCCATCTCCAGTCCACAACGACAGCTAGCTGCCGGGGCTTTCCTCTCTCTAAGTGGAATCATGGTGCTCCATGCCATGCCATTAGATATAGATCAGACGATTCGCCTACTTCTAACCCTATTTCTACTTAAACTGCCCTTGTCTTTTTCGATCAGATGGTATCGTTTGGAGAAATTCCGATAAAATTTGGCAGTGGTACAATAACTATCTCCTGGGCTCTAGTTGATCAGCTAGGGCCCAGTAATATTTCTAGCGGCTCTCCACAGCGGTTTGAAAACTATCCTCACGTACCCCTCGCAATAGGGCCAGGGATAGCATTCCGGTCAAAGCCAAACCAATAAAAACCGGCAAGGTAGAAGCAACAATATATTTACCAATAACCATCGAAATGAGCACACCGAGCAGCATCGACATGAAACTGTATAAAGCCGCCCCAATACCGGCCATATTACCCAAGGGGCGCATAGCCATAGCACTCAGGTTTCCGAAAATAAACCCAAGGGTTAAGAACTGGACAGATAGGAAAGTGAGTAATACCCAGAGTGGGGGATTGATCCCATCACCATAGAGAATGATGTACAAGAAAGCGGCGGCAGTGGACAAATACAAGGAGGCAGTGACCAAGCTTTTCATCCCATAGCGCATCACCATCGCCCCATTAAAGAAGGTGGCCATCCCCAAGACAAAGGACAGGCCAGCGAAGATATAAGGAAACTCATTCACCATTAGATATTGTTCCTGAAAGATGTGCTGGGAGTTACTGAGATACAAAATAAAACTGCCCTCTACCAAACCTGCAATCAAGGTATAAAGCACCACGTTTCGCATAGAAAAATAGGTACGAGCGCCCTCACGAAAAATAGAGCGTCGTAAGAATTTCCGCTTTTCCTTCGGCAAAGTCTCTCGCTGACGCAGGGCAAACCAAATCACCGTAAGGCCAATAAAGATCAACTGAAAATAGAAAATGGCTTGCCAATGGAAGGCATACAAAATCCATTGCCCCAAGAGGGGAGCAATCATAGGTACTACGATGAAGATCGCTTTGATAAAACTCATAATCCTCGCCATGTTCGAACCCTGATAGATATCACGAATCACGGCGATGCTGACCGTCCGGGGAGCAGATAAGCCGATTCCTTGCAATGCGCGTCCGAGCAACATCATTTCCAAACTAGTAGCCATTACACATAGTAAACTGGCCAAGAGAAAAATACCCACCCCCACATACACAATAGGCTTCCTACCCAGCGCATCCGAAAGCGTCCCGAAGAACAACTCCCCAATACCCAAGCCGAGAAAGATCATGGTAATCATTAATTGCAGGTCCGTCGTATTGGCATGCTGCAGAGCTTGGCCGATATCCGGGAGAGCAGGTAGGATGGCATCGATGCAAAGGGCCACATTGGACATCAAAAAGGCCATCAGGAGGATAAATTCCAATTCCGAGGTTGAAGCTTTCTTTGTCATATTGGATAGGCCCTTACTTTTAGTGGACGAAGATAGTTGATTGTGGCTTTTAAAGGGCTAGTATATTGCCAATCTCAATGGGCAATAAGAAAGGAACAACTTGAGCTTGGAAAAGGATTCTGGTATTTAGGATTTATATAGAAGTTGTCTAAAGTTATTCTGATGGTTGCCTTACAAGTCCTTGATCTCGAATACTTCAACTCAACACAGAACTTTAGACAACATTATAAATATTTTGGCCATTGCTCAATCCATGTTCAAGATACAATTGCTGAACCTACACATTTATTGCATATTTGCAGCAACCACGCTAGAACTTACGCATGAATATATCTACAGATAGATCTATAGCTGTACTTCCCTTTGTGAATATGAGCAAAGATGCTGAAGATGAGTACTTCAGTGATGGAATGACGGAGGAGATCATCAATGCACTAACCCGAGTGGAAGGCTTGCGGGTAATTGCACGCACTTCCTCCTTTGCTTTTAAGGGAAAGAACCTAGACATACGAGCTATTGGCAAACAATTGGGAGTGACCAGCATTTTGGAGGGCAGTGTTCGTAGGAGTCAGAAAAGGCTGCGCATCACTGCGCAACTGATCAATGCTTCAGATGGAATGCATATATGGTCACAGAATTTTGACCGAGAGTGGGAAGATATTTTCGCATTGCAAGATGAAGTGAGCCTGCTCATTGCCGAGAAGCTCCGAGAAAACTTTGGTCATTTCGAACTGAAAGAACAACTCATTGAGGCTCCCACCCAGAACATCGAGGCCTATAATTTATACCTCAAGGCCCGTTATCATCATCTTAAGTGGGATGGACAAGGAATTCGCACAGCGATTGCGCTATATCAACAATGCATTGATGCCGAGCCCTCTTTCCCATTACCTTACTTTGGAATAGGCTATTGTTTCGCCATGGCCGGCTCCTGGGGCTCTTCACCGGACCTCCTGGAGCGTGCGCAACAATTCTTGGAACAGGGATTTCAACTCGATGACCAATCCGCCCTGGGCTATTTTGGCAAAGCCACCTTAGCTTTTTGGGGTCATTGGGACTTTGCTCAAGGGCAGGCCCATTTTCTAAAAGCGATAGAACTAAATCCCTCCTATACCGAAGCTAAAGAGGGTTTGGCTGAGCTTTACTCGGCCGTTGGACTATTTACCGAAGCCAGCGAGATGGTAGACAGCATCCTGTCCATTAATCCACTTTCTCCCAATCATTTTTTCACACAAGCCAACATTCATTACCTGAAAGGAGAGTTTGTCAAAGCACTGGCATTCCTAGAAGCTGCCTTGCAGATTGATGCCAAGTTCGCCCATGCCATCGCCTTGAAACAATTGTGTTTGTTGCATTTGAATCGACGAGATCATCTTGAGGTCTACTTGAAGGTGGAGCCAGCGGTGGAGCAGCCGGCCGCTTGCCGTGCCCTACTCGAGCTTTTGTACCCCGGAGCTTATCCAGACATAGATCCAATATCAGTCACAGCGGAATTAGAACGGCAGCCATCCGAGACCTTATTCCCTTGGCTACTTTTCCTAAAAACTCAATTGAAGGAAGTTGAAGCAGCGCTGGATCTACTTGCCGCTGGCATCCAGACCCATACTGGCCAAATCATCAACTTCAAACATACACCATTACTGCATCCCTTACACACGGATCTCCGCTTTCAACGTTTGGTGGACACCGTTTTTTCGGCTCCCCTAACCGCGCCTCAACCAGCGGATTCTACCCAAGCGAATTCTCCCAAAAGAATCTTGCTCAGTGATCGGGAAGTAGCACAAATCCTACCAGCACTGAAGCAATTGATAGAGGAACAAGAAATCTACTTGGATGCTAGTCTTAGTCTTCGCGCTCTGGCAGAGCGACTAGATATAAATGCGAATAAGCTTTCCTGGCTCCTGAACGAACACCTAGGGCAAAAATTCAACGAATACATCAATCATTTCCGCTTAGCAGCCTTTAAGAAATTTGCACTAGATCCGAAAAACCACCATCTCACCTTGCTAGCTATTGCGTATGATAGTGGCTTTAACTCCAAAACGGTATTCAATGCTTTTTTTAAAAAAAGGGAGGGAATGACGCCTAGTGCTTGGGTGAAAAGGAATCGCTAGTTTAGAAGCCACCTCAAAAATGCTCCTGCCATTCGGCAAGCAGGCTTTGCCTTGCAAAAAGACCTTTTGAAGAATTACTGAGGCACTGTTTTGCAGTAAAAAGATGCTTTCTTCAATTGCGGACGATCTTAGGCTATGAAGTAAGCATCTTTGTCTTGTTCATACCACTTTAATCTACTACAAGATGAAACAGTTAATCATTCTATTATGCTTTCCTGTTGGCTTATTTTGCCAAATAGATACCATCCATCAATTGCTGAATACCAAACTTGATCATGCCGCTGCAAACCCGGTACATAGTATTTTACTACAGATAGATAGAGTAGGAGATACCAGCCTGGTTCGTACTGCTGTCGGCTGGGCAAATGGTGAACGGGAGTTAGCCCAACCCACTCATCAATTTAGAGTAGCTAGTATCACCAAGCTATTCGTTGCTACGGTAATTTTACAGTTGGTAGAGGAGAATAAGGTCAAACTCGAGGATCGGGTGGTGGATTTATTTAGGAAGCATGCCTTTCTTCCGGCCCAGGACCTTCATATCCATCAAGAGGAGAATTTTTCGGGTGAAATCAATCTTGAACACTTGCTTTCGCACCGCAGTGGACTTGCCGATATATTTACGGACAGATGGGAGGCTTTCTTCGCAAAAGTTTTTTCCAATCCACAGCATACCTATACGCCTAAGCAAATCGTGGAGCTATACTTTCAATATGGTTTACAAAAGGCAGCCCATTTCCGCCCCGGTGAGGGTTTTGCCTATTCGGATATGAACTACGTGATCCTGGGCCTGCTCATCGAAGAAATAGAGGGCCAACCTTTAGCCGATGTATTGCGAAAACGAATCATCACTCCACTCCAGCTAACCGATACCTACTTTGAGTTTTATGAAGAGGAGCCAAAGAATAAGCGTTTACTCCACCAATGGTACGGCGCCCAGAATATGAGTCTGGTCAATACTTCTTTTGACTGGGCGGGAGGAGGTTTGGTATCGAATCTAGCTGACCTTGGTACTTTTATCCAAGCCTTATTTTCTGACCAATTACTATCCCCTAACAGCCTCAAACAGATGATCCAAATGGGGCCATCTGTTCCTCAGGAAGATCCTTATGGTTTAGGCATCTACGCCACCACTTTTGGAGATGATCTGTACTATGGACATTTCGGATTTTATGGGAGCTATGCAGGTTACTGTCCACAGAAGAAGTTGACGCTCGTGTACAACATCAGTCAGGGAGACGCTCCTTTTCGAGCGAAAACACTAGTGGAGCAAGTATTGAAGTTGATTAACTAACACCGGCATTCTCGTAGCGTTTCAGTTTTCAAAATAGCTTTGACAGCAGGCGAGAAACTCCCTGTTGTACGCCTGTGTCTATAGCTTACAATCTATTTCTAGCACCTTTGTTCTGATAGCTTTACCTTTTTAACATTTAAATATGCTCCTATGGGTGCCCTTCGAATTCTGCTCTCCCTTTTGGCCTTGGCCATTGTACCCTACACCTTCTACACCATTGCTCAAGAAGGCTTTACACTCTTTTCGGTCTTCTTTGGTGACTTGCAATCCTTGACCTGGGCAGGACAATTTAATCTGGACTTTTTAACCTACTTGATCCTTTCTAGCCTTTGGGTGGCTTGGCGACATAGCTTTTCGGGCCAAGGATTGGTATTGGCTCTATGTGCTTCCGTCCTCGGTATGTGCTTCCTGGCACCGTACCTGTTAATCAGCAGTTTTCAGGTCAAAGGAAGTATCACCCATCTACTTCTAGGGTCTGAAAGAGCAGACCTTTTGATATCGCCCAACTAGCAATTTGTAACACCTACCTCCTTTTGGTATCCAATTGTCGAATCAAAAAAGCAATTATGAATATCAAGAAGGAAATTATCGTGCATAAACCCATTACTCAAGTATGGGAAGTTTTGGGAAACCAGTATGGAGATGCCTATAAATGGGCTAGCGGCTTGGATCATTCTGAAGCAGTGGGATTGCCTAAGCTGGAAGGCGCACCTTGTAGTCAGCGGTCCTGTCAAACCAGCTTCGGAAAGATCACGGAAGCTGTTCGCACCTACGATGAAGCCCAATACGAATTAGAGTATGAAGTCGTCAAAGGTTTCCCAGGTTTCATCGATACGGCTATCAACAATTGGCAGCTGAAACCTGCTGGAAAAAGTACCAAGGTTTTGATCAACTTCAACATGACCACCAAAGGTTTTCTGGGTTTATTCATGGGCCCACTCATGAAAATGCAAATGAATAAGGTCATTACGAATGTGTTGGATGACTTCAAACAATACGTGGAGACTGGCCAACAAAGCACTAGAAAAGCTAAAGAGACAGCTAAGCTTTTGAAGAAGGCGGCTTAGTTGCAGCCCAGTCGGATAGGCCTATGGCTGGCCTCCTTAGGCTTATCCGTTACTCGTGCCAAAATTCATGTTCATCCGTAGTTCTACGCCTGCCCAGCACCAGATAGATGCTCGCTAACAACGGCCTTTCAAAGCCGTTGTTGCACATTTCACCAACAAACCAACCTCCATAGCCGTTGTTGTGTGTCTGTAGAGTACCAGATAGATTATCACCAACGACACCCCCGGAATGCCAATGTTTGACACTCCCTCTAATTCTTCCTAATCATCGTTTGAAAGGATAAGACACTCCCTTACTTTTAGGGCTGTATGGCTGACGTTACAGAGAAAAAGAAGATTATTATACTAGATGATCACCTAGTGATTATGCAGGGTGTCAAACAACTCCTATCTCAACGCCCTGATTTTGAAGTGGCCAGTATGGTTACCTCCGTTAGTCAATTACTGGAAGAACTGGCCGTCCCATTTGACATTTTGATGCTAGATCTTAATCTAAAGGGGAAAAATAGCCTTGATCACTTAGCAGATATTCGTTCAAAACAGCCCCGCTTAAAAGTGCTCATTTTCTCCTCTTATCACACCCCTTCCACCGTAAAGCGAGCGCTACAAGGGAAAGTAAATGGTTATCTGCTGAAAGATGTGGACCAACAGGGTCTGGTGGAAGCTTTACAAATCATCTCATCGGGAAAAATCTACCTTGATCCACGCCTACCCTTGGATCCACACATGAAGTCAGAACGGTTAGATCAAGTATTCGAGGATGACTTCATTAAGCAATCCGCACTTACGGCCAGAGAGGCAGAAATCATGCAGGCTATTGTTGATGGATTAGACAACCAGGGCATTGCGGCGCAACTCTTTATCAGTCCGCATACCGTACAGACACATCGTAAAAAACTGTTTAAAAAACTGGGGGTACATTCTGCCGCAGAATTGATCAAGTTTGTGCTGAAACAGCGCCAGGGCTAGGCCTTTTAACCTTAGAATATTAATTCAAATCGACTGCCCGCACCGCTTGAATGGACCGCAAATGAACCGTTCAGTAATTTTGCTCTAGCTTCGATATTCTTTAAGCCCATTCCTCCTTTAATCTCAGCGGGATCAAACCCCTTTCCATTATCTTCGAAGATCAACTCAAAGCGATCCTTATTGACTAGGCTAAGCGCCACTCGGGAAGCTTCCGCGTACTTCAAGGTATTATTAAAGAGCTCTTGCAGACTTTGAAAAATAGCATGTTTTTCCTGTGTGGCTAGTGCCCCTTCATCCAGATCATCTATCCGATATTTAACTTGCAGATTTGCCTGATTTTGCACTTTCAAGATTAAGTCATCCACGGCCTCAGTGAGCGTTTGCCGATCCAAATTCAGCGGAGCGATGGCATGCGTAAAGGCACGAATATCTTGGGCAATACTTCCTACGGAGGAAATGATCTCCTTTTCTGCTGCCGTATTTTCAGTGAAGTGACTAGAAAGATTCATCTTCAACAGCGCCATTTGAATACTGATCCCGTCATGTAGTTCTCTTGAGAGGCGTTGCCGTTCTTTTTGTTGCCCCTCCAGCAGGGCGTGAGCAGCCGAAAGCTGGGTTTCGGTCAAGGCTTGTTTTAGCTGTGAATTCCTTAGGAAAGTTTGCCTAATCTGGTTGCTGAAAACAGTCAGTAGAATCAGGAAATCAAACAAAATACACAGGAGGGTACTCTCCGTCCCCCAAAAAGTATCCATAGATCCTATTTGCTCCACTTCAAACAAGATGAGGGCTACAATGGTAAAGCTAAAACCTAACAAGAAGAAAGCACTTCCCCAAGTTCTTTTTCGATGAATAATGTAGACACAACTGAGCACAATGGCCCCGGTAATGAGGAATAAGAAGATTAGTCCTGTCCGACCCACAATCGCCTTGGCCGAATCGGGGATAATCCAGTGGGAAAGTACCAAAGGAACAAAGACCAAGGTCAATAACCACTGCGATATGGAGAAGAAGCGATGAAAACGTGGGGTAAAGCGTTTCGTTTCCATGTACAGCTGCGTCATCTGGATCATACCTAAGTAGTACAGAATGACAAAGAAATACCCCAAACCATTCCAATACGGATAATTGGGCCAGAGATACATAAAACCGTAACCCGTCATCAACAATACCATCAAAAGGCAAGCCACGCAATACAAGGCAAAACTCTTCAATAGTTTACGCCCGGTAACCATGGCAATCACCGTCGCTATCAAAGTGATACACAGCAGAGCGCCTAAGAATAGATTGAAGACAAAACTTTCATTCCGGTCCACCTCTAGAAAGGCATTTTTTTCCCAGAATAACGTATTCAAGGTAATGGTTTCTCCAAGTTTTTTGTAGCAAATGAAAATATCGTAATTCGCCCCCTGTTCCATGTTGATCGGATAGAGGAAATAGGGGTGATAGAGCGCCCGTGAAGCAAAAGGATGATAATCCCCAGTCACGCCAGAACTATCAACCAATTGGCCATCTCGGAAGGAAAAGAACTGTATTTCATTGATCCTAACCTCCCTCACTTCCAGCAGTAAATCTCGAGCCTGCATTTCGTCATGTTGCACACTAATTTTCACCCAGATCGCCTGATCTCCGGCAAAAAAGGAGCCATCAGTCACTGATAAGGCGGCAAAAGCCGAATCCGGCAAATGTTGTACCTCATCTGCTGTCAGCGACAGATTAGCAGTAAGGTAATACTCACCCAGTTCCAATATATTCAGCGACTCAAAATTGGGGGGCAAAAGGGTAGGGGTGGCAGAAAGACAGCAGGAGAGGAGGTGTAGTAAAAAGGTGTAGACTAGCGTTTTGTACATGGTATTTTTCGTCATTACGTGTAGCGAATCAAATATACCTTCCAGAGGGTATAGGAGATTCCTTTCTAGGCAAATAATTTTACAGCTATCAGTATTTGTCAGGATTTTACCCAATAATCCTGCTTGCACGCGTAAAACTATGAACGAGTCCCACCTACTGATTAGAACTTTAGAAAAGCGCGAATTATAGCTAAGAAAAATCCGAAAACCATCAGGTTCAGCCTCAGATGGAGTGGTTTTGCCATGCCGGATAAGTTGGAGACATCCTAAGTCTTCCGGAAGTCAAAGCACGATAAAACTCGGATGTTTCGCTCAGCCAACGGCCTATTCAAAACATGACTCATGAAATACACAAACAGATTATTATCCCTCTGTTGGTGCCTCACGCTATGCGTAGGGGTCGCAGCACAAGATGTTTCCGGCATTTATTGGACGGACTTTACCCACCAAACAGTCAAAAAAATTGAACTGGATGGCAGCAATGAAACACTGTTAGACCACGCCTTAGTGTACCCGGCTAGACTAGCGATACATCCTGGAACCGGAAAGCTCTACTGGACGGATACCTTCCTTAAAAAGATCGTCCGAGCCAATACGGATGGTTCCGATTCTGAGATCATTTTTTCAGATGGAGTGGCCGAACCCAGTGCTTTTGCTATTGATACCAACAATGATAAATTATACTGGATCAACTCCTATAACAATAAGCTGTATAGATCAGCTCTAGATGGAACTAATGTAGAAGAAATTTACGCCGCGCCCCGAGCCTTTGAACTTGATCTGACGAATAACAAAATCTATGGAATCACTAGTGGTCTCCTAAGAATTTCTGATCTAGATGGTAGTAACCAGCAATATATCACTTTAGCAATTGGAAGATCACGACAAGGAATCGCACTAGATATTCCGAACGGTAAGATCTACATGGCCAACTATACCGATGGAAAAATCGAAAGAATAGATCTAGATGGAACCAATTTGACTGATATTGTGACAGGACTGGTACTTCCAGCGGATGTAGCGATTGATCAAACCAATGATAAACTCTACTGGATAGAATCTGGAAGCAATAGAATGCAACGCTCCAACCTAGATGGCAGTTCCGTTGAAACCCTCTTATCTACCCCATTTGATGTGAGGTGTGGTATTTTCCTGGATGTTCCCAATAATAAATTGTATTGGACGACCGGCGATAGCAAAGTTCAATGCTCTGATCTAGAGGGTAATAACATCAACACCTTGGATGACGGAACGGCCGGGTTCTCCACCGTCATTGCCGATAAGATCAATGACAAGCTTTATACTTCAAATGGAAGTAAAATTTATCGATCAGGACTGCAAGGAGAAAACCCAACAGAAATCCTTAGTGGCCTCAGTAACTGTTTTGATCTCGCCCTCTCTTTAAATACCAATAAGCTATACTGGGGCGAGCAATCACAGGTTCTGCGTGCCAACTTAGATGGCTCCAATATTGAACCATTGATTACCTCAGGTTTAAGCACTAATAGTCAACGCAGCATAGCAATCGATATCGCCAATGATAAACTTTACTTTGTCGACGATAGCAAAATCAAACGAGCAAACCTGGATGGTTCAAATGTTCTGGAATTGATCAGTAGTGGTATCAATCCTTCCCAGTTGACCTTAGACCTATATAATGGTAAGATCTATTGGACAGATCGAAGCGGAAAAATCATGCGTGCTAATCTCGATGGTTCCAGCGCAGAAACCTACTTTAGTAATGGAATTTCTTCCTTCCCTGGCGATATCACCATTGCACTACCGTCCGTACCCTCCAACTGGTCCAATGGGGGAAATGGAAATTGGGAAAGCAGTGGGAACTGGTCCTCAACCAACGCCCCGACTGCCAATACGGAAGTCTCCATTGACGGGAATGTCACCGTCACCTTATCCGGAGATGCCGAAGTATTATCACTGGAATTAGCCAATAATGCCCACCTCATCATCAATGGCAACCTCAACGTCCCGGATGTAAATGATATCGTAATCCCGTCTTCCTGTAAGATCAGCGGGAGTGGTACCATTAATGGTGACATCCAGCTCAATCAAGGTAATATTTGCCTAGGCAACTCCCCAGGGAGACTATCGATAGAAGGGGATTTTGAACACGCTGATGGAACCATAGACGTAGAAATCAATGGTACAACAGTAGCCTCTTTATACGACCAATTAGCAGCTTCCGGAGCGCTCACCATCGGTGCCAATGCACGCCTCAATATTATTTTCGGAGGTGGATTTTCACCCACGGCGATGGATGAGTTTGACATCATTACCGCCGCAAGTATTACTGGGACCTATGATCTCGCTAACATTACCTTTTCCGGTGGAAATGTGGAATCCATCGCCCTGAGCTACCCTGGTGGCAATACCGTTAGGCTTTCCGCCACGCCAAGTGCACCTTTACCCGTTAGCTGGTTGGATTTTAGAGTCCAGGAAAAAGGAAACCAACATCTACTAGCCTGGCAGACAGCCACTGAAAGTAATAATGCTGGCTTCCAGGTACAACGTAGTGCAGATAGCAAGAATTGGGAAAATCTGGCTTGGGTAGCGGGTGCCGGCAGTACTTTCCTACCGCAGCAATACCAATATCTAGCCAAGGATCCCATCGGAGGAATCAACTACTACCGACTAAAACAGATCGACTTCGATGAAACTTACGAATACAGCAAAATCGTCAGCATCAATTCCAAACAAGCCCCCAAAACCTTTTCAATTTTTCCCAATCCAAGTTCCGGACAAATCCAAGTGATCGGTGTGCAGGGCCAATTACGACTCTACAGCATACAAGGAAAACTCCTTCGCACCTTCAAGCTTACAGAAGGTCAGCAAAGGCTTTCTTTGATAGCTATACCGAAGGGTACCTATCTCTTGGAGTCCGTGCAATTAAATGGCCAGCGTTCTATCCAAAAACTAATCAAACAATGATGCATCAATTACTGTAAAGACTGATAACAACATGCGCATGGGGTTGCTCTGCAAGTTAGGGTAACCCTTTTTTCATTCGTTTTATCCACTCACAGTCGTTGTTGCGTGCCCGTCTAGCAACAGATAGATTATCACCCACTCCCCAGCCGTTGTTGCGTGTTATCACCCACAACTATCCCGCCTGCATACAATCCCCCCTACCTACGCCCAAAACAAACCCCTGCAATCCCCAACATCTACTTATCTTACCCCATCTTCATCAACAACGAAACCACCAACTTATGAAATATCTCCTAATGGGGCTATCCGCCTTTCTCCTCCTTGCTTGCCAAACCATACCACCTACAGAAGCAGATGCCCGCCCCAACCTCATCCTCATCATTGCCGATGATATGGCCTGGGACGACTGCGGCGCCTACGGACATCCACACATCCGAACCCCAAATATCGATCGACTAGCAAAGGAGGGCATGCGCTTCAAGCAAGCTTTTCTAACCACTAGCTCTTGTAGCCCAAGCAGATCAAGTATCATCACGGGAACCTACCCACATCAAACCGATGCCGAACAATTACACTGGCCCTTACCCGGAGATCGGATCACCTTTGTCGAACAATTAAAAGCCGGTGGTTATTGGACTGCTGCTGCTGGAAAATGGCATTTAGGAGATGCCGTGCGGGATCGCTTTGATTTTATCGCAGCAGAAAATACGGCGGGCTTTGTCTTACAGAGTGGAAATGGAGGAAATGAACCCGTTCAAACAGAAAGTGATGGCAGTGGCTGTCAGCAATGGCTACCTACCTTGCAGCAACGGCCAGCAGATCAACCTTTCTTTCTTTGGCTAGCAGCCGTAGATCCGCACCGGCCTTACCAAGATAGCGCAATAGCCAAGCCACATACCCAAGCGGACGTGATTTTGCCTCCCTATATACCAGATAGCGAATCCGTTCGGAAGGATTTCGCCCTATACTATGACGAAATCCATAGAATGGATGATTACATTGGCCAAATACTGGAGGAATTGGATAAAACGGGGCAAGCAGAAAACACCTTAGTCCTATTTATTTCTGACAACGGCCGAGCCTTCCCAAGGGAGAAAACCACCCTCTATGATGGCGGGATTAAAACCCCTTGGCTGGTGCGCTGGCCAAAGGAAGTAAAAGCAGGTGCAGTAAGCAATGCTTTAGTCAGTTCCTTGGATATCGCCCCCACCTTTTTGGAACTGGCGGGCTTGAAAGTGGGATCCAACTTCCTAGGGAAGGATTTCAGCAAAATCTTATGGGATACTTCAGTCGCCATCAATGAATACATATTTGCAGAAGATCACTGGCACGACTTTGAAGATTATGGTCGAGCCGTCCGTAATCAGCGATATAAGCTCATCCACAATTACTACCCCGATCTCGCCAACACCCCACCGGCAGATGCCCTGCGAAGCCCCACCTTCCAATATATGCGGGAACAGCAGGCAATGGAAAGCCTCAACCCAGCTCAACAAGCCTGCTTTTTGGCACCTAGAGCAGAGGAGGAATTATACGATCTACAACAGGATCCTCACGAACTACAAAATCGGATCAATGATCCAAATTATGCAGATATTGCCCAGGAACTTCGTCAGGCATTACTAGATTTCAGAGCCCGCACCCTGGATAGCCTGCCCACTCGTCGCACTCCAGATGAATTCACGCGCGATACTGGGCAGCCCTTACCTGTGCGTAAGCGGCCAAGACCTTCAAAAGCGGAGATGGGATTGTAGGCGTTGTTGGTCGCAGTTGCAAACTAGCGACCAACAGCGCCCAGGGACTCAGGTAAAAGAGGGAACATCCACCAAAAAATAGCGGCGTTCCCTCCTAAAACCTATTTCACTCTTTCCGGGTAGGAGAGGGTTTCACTGGATATGGTTCCTACACCTTACAAAAAAGGCCCAGGTAGGAAGTAGGGTAAGGGTCTTCAAATTACTGTTCAAGGGATTATATCCTTACCCATTTTCATCTTGCTATGACCTTCTACCGGCAGGTACTTCTACTGGAAAAGGAAGTCGCTGAAGGTAATCCACGCCAATGTTGGTGTTCTAACCAACAAACTCCATGAATCCCCAAAGTTCCCCATCCTCCCGCAAAATTTCTTGGATTTTCGTGTCAAAAATTTGGACTATTGTTTTAGGTGCTATTTTTTTTAGACCAAGAGGAGATAAAACACACCCATTTTTCACCTACTTTTTATGGTAAAAACAATACAGTAAAAACCTATATATCAATTTGTTACCAACTACATAAGCTACAATAACCCTCCAATTGTTGTGGTAAATGCCCAAAAATGTCTTTGGCAGAAAGGAAGCATTTATGGCATATTTGAATCATTGGAATTGACGACAGGTTTCAGAGAACAGATATCAGACAAAGAGGACAGCTGATAGTACTTTAAAAATTTGGTTGACGGTTAATGGTCCGTAGCTGGAGGTCAATAGCTGTAGGTCGATAGTTAATGGTCCATAGTCGATAGTTAGTCTGTATTCCTTGGTTGGGCAAGCCGGAGGGAGAGTCCATGGTTGGAGGTCAATAGTCCATAGTTGAGTTGTCTTATGGTCGATAGTTAGTAGTCGGTATTCCTTGGTAGATAAGGTCAGAGGAAAAGAAAGCCGCAAACCATGGACCGCGGACCGTCGACCGACAACAAAGGAGTGATAATCGGCCCTCTGTGAACTATGGACCATTAACCATGGACTATCGACTCCTCTGAAATCTGACCTCCAAAAGTCTTACGTCTTACATCCAATATTCCTTTTCCCTAACAATAAATAGTCGAAAACTGCCAAATGAAAAAATCACTGCCCAAAACCTTTCATATAAAAGAAAAACATATTAGATTTAGCAGCGAGAGCTATCCTTTCCCTCTCATCATACCTATCTGACACCAAAGTCCTATTGGACACCCCCCAACAATAATTTTCGTTCTAGTCCACCAAAATTTGATCCAAAAACCTGTGAATTAAGTCCGATATCCGGTACCTCGTACCTCAGGATTCACTGTTTCTACCTAGACCATAAACACAAAAAATGCAGTTGACTAAGCCCAAAAAGAAACACAATCTGTCCCGACATTTCGTTGGGAAACCGCTAACAAAAAACCAAATCTTCCTAACTGACGGCCAGTCCTCCTGGCGCGCCTTTCCTACTTATCCTTTTGATGAACTAGACTTCCGAAGTGAAGCCTTCGGAAGTCTAGTTCGGCCTCGGCTGCAAGCGCCATTTTACGCCAGGATTTCCCACATTGATAAAGGCGGAAATGCAAAGGCGGAAGGTAGAATTTCACGCCATAGTTTTCCCACTTCTGACTTCCGATTTCCCACTGACCAAGTGGGAAGTGCAAAAGCGGGAGGCGGAATATCACCCCATGGATTTCCAAATTCCGATTTCGTATTTCCCACTTGCAACATCTGACTTCTACATAAATCCATAATCACAGCATGATACACTTTTATTTACCCACAATCACTCAGAAAATGACTCAAGTAAAAAAACTCCTTCTATCGCTACTGTGCCTGACAGTCGGGCAGGTGCTCTTAGCACAGACCACCTATAGTACTGTACGGAACGGCAACTGGGACGTAGCCTCTACTTGGGACGCCAATGGCATTCCTCCTAATCCCATACCGGCCGATGCTACGGTCGAAATATATTTTAGTATCCAGGATAGATCTGGTATTGGCTTGCCAAAAACCAACTATGGGACCATCAATGTAAACGCTCAATCCATTCTGATTATTGAAGATGAATTTGATAATTACGGGACGATTGATGTAAAGGGCGGACCTACTTTCAGTGAATTTAGAGTAACTGGTACTACCTTCAACAACAAGGTAGGAGGTGTGCTAAGAACCAGCGGAAATGCGGCATACATTAGCGGATCCAGTGAGCCAATAGTAAATAACGAGGCAGGTGGCTTGATCGAGATCGGTCCCGATGGGATATGGTTCTACAGGTTTGGAACCAATAATCGTCTAAACAACGCTGGCTCCATCGACAATCGCGGCCTTTTCACCTGTATTTGTAATTTCGTTAGTACAGCAGGGAGTAAACTATATAACGATAATGGTATTATTCAAATGACCGGTTCCATCGTGGACATTGGTGGTGAGGTAAAACTGATTGGAGACAGCCGCTTTAGCATGGAAACCTCACGCCTCACTATGCAGACAGGCAGCTCCTTGGAATGGGTTTTGAATTCCCAGCCAAGTGGATTGAATTATCCGTACATACAGCACTTTCGGGGAATAGGAACTTTTGGCGATGTCGACATGAAAGTTAGCTTAGCTCCTGGCTTCGAGCCCGATGAAGGAGCCGTCTATAATATCTTTCTCGATTCAAATCCTGTTCCGGCAGGTACTCTTTCCTTGCCAGCACTTAGTGGCGTAAAAACCTGGAAGGAATCCAGAGCGCCAGATTATAATGGTATAAGAATAGAAGTGGAAAACAAATCCTGCGAACCCACCCCCATCACCTGCCCAACCGATATCACCATGGACAACGACGATGGAGACTGTGGGGCTATTGTAACCTTTACCCTGCCCGATGGCGCCACTTCTACTCCAACTTCGGGTTCTTTCTTCCCAGTGGGTACCACTACCGTAGATGTTACAGGAAGCGATGGCTGTGATGGTACTTCTACTTGCAGCTTCAAGATCACTGTCAATGATACCGAACAGCCAAGCATTAGCTGTCCTTCCCATACCACGGTAGGTACCGATGAGGGCGAGTGTGGAGCCGATGTACACCTTCCTGCTCCTAGTGCTGATGATAACTGTGGCGTCACCCAGCTAAAAGGTCGCTATCGCTTGGTCGATGAAAATAATAACCCACTTAGCAGCTATACCAGCCGTAAGAATGACCCCAGTGATTATCTAGCTGTCGGCCGCTATCAAGTTAACTGGCGCGCTAAGGATGCAGCCGGCAAAAAGCGTTCGTGCTCTTACTTCCTGACCGTAGAAGATGACGAAGATCCTACCGCAGTTTGTAAAGACGTAACTGTTGAATTCAACGGTGAGGCGAGTATTGACTTGGCTGTTAGTCAGGTATGGAATGAAGCCGCCAGTGATGATAATTGCGGAACAGTATACTACGTAGGTACTTCTCCTTCTCTCAGCATCAGCTGTGCTGACCTAGGCAGTGTAGTACCATTGACGATCACCATCCGCGATGAGGCAGGTAATACCGATAACTGTACTGCTGACGTCACCGTCACCGGCCTACCGTGTGGCTGGTCAGAAGGAGCAG
>JABSSL010000043.1 GCA_013214355.1 Saprospiraceae bacterium
CAAAAACTGGTGCCATAGAACAGGAGAGCGGTACCGATCTGTATCGATACCGCTCTACAGGCTTAGAATGGCCATCCATCATTGCCTCTTTTTCTTAATGGCTAAAAATTCGGGATGACTCATGTTCTGTTTTCACTCAGTGGAAGGGGAAAGGCTTGCTAAACCTATTCGAGGAAATACGGATTTCAATAGATGTATCATTAAACAGAGGAGCGGCTAATTACTTGACGTTTATTACCTCCAAAAGATTAATTATCCATTTACTTACCAAAAGTGAAATAAATTGATTACTTTCACTTTTGGTAAGTAAATATTGGACTTATGTTAAACCACTCTCTTGGGGAATTCCAAGAATTAGTATTACTGATCGTAGCGACCTTAAAGGATGAAGCCTATGGCGTGTCTATACTTAAAAACTTGGAAAAAGAAACGGGAAAAAAGTTCAATATAAGTGCCATTCATATGGCTTTGAAGCGAATGGAAGAAAAAGGATTTGTAGAATCAACTTTTGGGGGCATTACCAATGAACGAGAGGGTAGAAGAAAAAAGTACTACGTGATCACTTCACTTGGTAGGAGTGTACTTGATCAGCAATATGAAATACGTACAAAGCTCTATCATAAAATTCCTAACACCTCAATTAATTAGATGAAGTCCAATCCTCCCAGACTCCCATTAAAATTTCTTCGCTGGTTTTGCCGAGAAGATTACCTGGAAGAATTTGAAGGGGATCTCATTGAAATGTTTGAGGAGCTTCACGAACAATCTCCGGCAAAAGCTAGACTAAAATTCACTTGGGATGTACTTCGCCATGTCAGATGGAAATTTATTAAATCCATCAGTACTAAGTTACCCGTAAATAAAGGAGCGATGTTCCGACACCATTTATTACTTACCTATCGAAATGCTAGGCGCCACAAAAGTTCTTTTATCATTAATTTGATTGGCTTATCTACGGGTTTAGCTGCTGCATTGTTAATCTATTTATGGGTTTATGATGAAGTAAGTATTGATCAATTCCATGGAAAGCAAGATCGTTTGTACCAGGTAATGAGAAATATCAGTTCCCAACCAGGTGAACTTACCTCAAGCGAGTACAATTCCGACTTGTTGGCACCTGCATTACGAGAGGAGGTGCCGGAGATAGAATATGTTGTACCGGTTGATTTCGAAGATTGTGGTGGCATTTTGACCGTCGATAATAATAATGTTCAAGCAACGGGTGCGATTGCAGGAAAGGATTTTTTCAAGGTGTTCTCTTTTCCACTGATTCGGGGTGATCGGGATCAGGTACTTAAAGGTACCAATAGTATAGTCATCTCTGAACAGCTGGCCTTGCTGTTCTTTGGGTCGGTTGAGGATGCGATTAATAAGCCGATTTTATTTGACCAGGAGGATTATGAGGGCCTTTATAACGTCTCTGGAGTCTTCAGCACAACCGGCTACAAATCTTCAGAGCAATTTGATTTCTTAATTACTTATGACCTATTTCTTGCTCGCCGCAATCCCGAATATATCAATTGGGGTAGTAACAGTATGCATGTTTATTTGACCTTGCAGGAAGGTACAGAGTTAGCTCGATTTAATGATAAAATTAAAGGTTTCGTAAGGGAAAGGTTTCAAGTAGACAATGAGCCACAAGGTGCAGATTGGGTCGGCCGGCTATTTCTACGGCCTTATTCGAGGAAGTACTTGTATTCTCATTATGAGAATGGGGTGCAGGCTGGAGGCCGGATTGATTACATACGACTTTTCTCAATCATTGCCTTGCTTATTCTACTGATCGCTTGCATTAATTTCATGAATTTATCGACTGCACAGGCTTCAAGAAAACTCAAGCAGGTAGGCATCAAGAAAGTCATTGGTGCCAACCGGAGAACACTTATCTATCAGCATGTGGGTGAAGCCTTGATTCTAACGTTTTTGGCCTCATGCCTTGCCATCATTTTGGTTTACCTCTTGATCCCTGGTTTCAATTCCATGACGGACAAGCAATTAGGTCTAACACTAGAGGGCAATTTCATATTTGGAGTATTGATAATCACCCTTTTTACGGGATTGCTCTCAGGCAGTTATCCCGCTTTCTATCTTTCCAGGTTCAAACCGATGGAGATTTTAAAAGGCAAATTTAGTAGTTCAATAGGAGAATTATGGACTCGAAAGGGATTAGTAGTTTTTCAGTTTTGCATTTCTATCCTACTTATTGTATCGGTATCGGTGATGTATCAACAGATCGATTTTGTTCAATCGGAAAATCTTGGGTATAAAAAAGATAACGTCATTGTATTTGACCGACAGCAAAAATTATATGATAACCTGGAGGTGTTTTTGGCGGAAGTAAATAATTTGCCAGGGGTGGAATCCAGCTCAGTGATCGAAGACCAAGTGACCGATATCTCCGGTAACACTGGAGTTTATTCTGTTCAAGGGCATACTTCCAACGAAATACCCCCTAGAATGTACGAGGCAGTAGTTGGTTATGACTTCATTGAAACGCTTTCGATAGAGATGAGTGATGGCAGGTCTTTTTCTAGACAATTTAGCGATGAATCATCAAAAATCATATTGAACGAAATGGCGGTAGAAGTCTTAGGAATAACAGACCCTGTTGGCACTGTGATCCGCTGGAAAAGACAAGATAAAGAGGTGATAGGTGTGACGAAGAATTTCCATGGTCAATCCCTTTATGAGGAAATAAAACCGATGGCAATATTGCATGCACCAGATGAAACGACAAAGATTTTGGTCAGAATTCAGTCCGGTACGGAGCGAGCGACTATTTCAGAATTGCAGGATGTTTACAATAGCTACTACCCTGGTCTTCCTTTCGAATTTCAATTTCTTGATGATGAATATCGGGCGCTATATGTCTCTGAACAACGGATTGCAATGCTTTTCCGATATTTTGCCGGAATCGCCATCATTATTTCTTGTTTAGGTTTATTTGGTTTGGCAAGTTTCTCCGCCGAACGAAGATTGAAGGAAATAGGGATTCGCAAAATCTTGGGCTCCACTAATTTCGGTATTGTTTCGCTGCTTTCAAGGGATTTCTTTTTAATGATAATAATGGCAAATGCTATTACATTGCCGGTTAGCTATTTATTATCAAGAAAGTGGTTGAACAACTTTGCGTACAGCATTGATTTGACGTGGTGGTATTTTATTGGGGCGGGACTTTCTGCGCTCTTGATCGGCCTGCTAACAGTTGGTTTACAGACCTATAAGGCCGCCTATGTCAATCCTGTAAAGTGTTTACGAGATGAATAAAGTTAGATGTTTGTATTTCGTAAAGGTACTGAAGTTAACTTCCTTCAGTTCCCAGTAGTGTCCGGTTAAGCAATGTTAGTTGCTAAATAATCGTCTAAAAGAGAGTGATTTAGCTCCATTTTTATTTGTGACGGATTTGAAATAACTAGGATCCTAAAAGAGGGTATGGAAGCATCACCCATTTATGAGCTTCGGTCAACTGATTCATCGTGAAAGTTTGCGTGATATCGTTACTTACCTAAATGCTCATCGGAGGAAGTTATAGTCACCGGCTATGCTAATTTTGGCTTCCGCTGAAGGAAAGATAAAATAGATATCTTTGGTAATACTTTTCTGTTCACCGCTTGCTTGTATCCTAAAAAGTCTTTTTTTGTTGTAAAACTAAGATGCCTATAAGGCTTCACGCTACATAACTCCTACTACTTAAGAGCCATATGAATAAAGAAGCATTAGCTGATAGATATCGTGCCATGAATGACACTCAGCTTGAAAAACTGGCAAAAGAATCGTACAAGTTAACTCCACTTGCAATTCATGTATTAATCGAAGAAGTCCAAAAGAGAGGTTTAGATTTATCCATTTCAGCTATAGTAAATAGAGAAGAACCCCAAAATAATAAGCGCCCTGAAAGAGCCGTATTCAGTGGTGATATAACGATAGCAGCAGAAGAGTACCAGGATGCGTTGAAGGTGTTTTATATCAAGAAGAAAACCTTAGCATGGAGATCTTATCTACTCTATACTTTTGGGGTAGCTCTATTAGCTGTCCAAATAATAGACTACAATAAACTCCTATTATTTATTGGATTCTCTTTGATTTTTGTTGGGTACCTCCTAATGAGTAGTGCAGATAAAATACCTCAATTGGTACTTTATCCAGATTACCTACTGTTTATTCCATCAAGTAATAAAGTCAAACATCAATACGCTGATGTATACAACATGTTCATCAATCCAAATTTTTCTCAAGTAAGTAAAGAAGACATCCTGGACGTAATAAAGCTAGATGAATTTACGAATAGTGCAGCAATCGCAATTCAGGTTGCAGCTCAGAAAAAAATGATACCACTTTTATTAATAATAAAGCGAAGTGAGGTCAATGACATCTACAACCTTTTGAAAGAAACTTACCTTAATTGAGTATCCCATCTTATTCAGCTCACCTGCTAGCGACTGGTGTAGATAGCTCATTCGATTAGAATCTATAAGACGGCCCTCTCATGAATTCCTACAAGCAAGAACTTTGAACGATTGAAGACCTTGATCCATTACACTTGGCTAGCAAAGGCTTTTTCAAGGCTTTTAGGGTCCTCGAAATAGAGCTTGCGAATACGCTGAGATTGACTGTCTGGGAAAATAACGGTTATACCGCCCTCAACCCAATTCAAGCTGTTTTGCACCACCGAGGTCGTCTTCGCTTTATCCAAATCCCATCCATCAATGAAAATTATCATTAATACCTGTTCCTGTTTACAGCAAAAAAATACAAAGCTAGTTTACATCATAATCTTTCAAGTTAGCAGCATCTAGTACACCACTATAGGGTTAAACTGCATCTAAATGAGGTGTACTATACCATCAAAAAAGTCAACATGAAATACGCCTATAAACAGCTATTTGGTATTACCCTATCAGCGGTATTATTTCTTGGTGCTAATGATAAAACTGGAGTCGACCCTCAGCATTCCTTTCTCCAGGAAGTTTTGAAAGAGCTCGCAAAAATTCAATCAGCCACCTATTTTTCTCATTCAGAGACTTGGGCTCCCGGTGATACAGTACCCCAATTTTCGGCCCATCAATATATCGAATCCTATAATAATCCTGCTGACACCACTATTGGGGTCAATTGGGTCTGTCTAGATTCAGCGGATAAGGGTCACCTAGCGTTTGCTTACGACGGGAAGATGCGAGCAGTAGTTTATGACGAAAGCCAGGAAATAGTTATTGATAGCTTCAAAGTCCGACAGCTGCCCTTTAGACCCGTTCGCGTTCCATTTTATAAATACACAGAAGACATTGTCAAGTATACCCAAAATACCCAGGATAGCATTGCTGTAGAACTAAGTGAAGTAGGAGATACCTTGTACCTGAAGTTAACGATTCATGAAGATAGGCAAGTCGAATTTTTTGGTAGGGCCTATCATATGCCGCTTCCCCCATACACTATAGGAGATCCAACTTCAAAATATGAATTATGGATTAACAAATTAACTAAGCTGCCTTTCAAAGTAAGGCGAGAGCTGTCCCATAATATCTCGGTACAAACCGTTTCTAATCCTACATTTAACCTCAAAGAGAACAAGGACTTCACGGCAGCAGCCTATTTCCCAGCAAAGTACAAGATCCGGCAGTACCGAGAAAAACGGCGTCCAGAAGGCCCACATCAACTGTTAGGAAAGAAGGCCCCCGCTTGGCTATTAGCTGATAAAAATGGTGAAAAAATCGGTTTAAACGATCTAGATAGCAAAGTAGTATTGGTACAATTTACGAGTGTTAATTGCGGCCCTTGTCATGCCTCCATTCCCTTACTCAAGCGTTTATCGGCACAATATGACAGATCAGACTTTGATTTGGTAGCCATTGAAAGTTTTAATCGCAATACCAATGTATTAGCCAGCTATATGAGCAGATACAACTTTGACTACAAGTTTCTTCTGTCAGAAAAAGGGCTCAATGAGCGCTATTTCATTAACGCCACTCCGATATTCTTTATACTGGATCAAGATCGAATTGTCAGAGAAGTATTCCGTGGATACGGTGGTACAGCAACCGATCAGAAAATTACTCAGGCCATCAATAAAAGGCTCTAGGTAGTTTCTGCTTGTTGGCCAAAATCTATCTGTTCAGCTAGACAACGACGCAAAAACCGGACTGGGAAAATCAGTCTCAATTGTAAACATCAATCCGAGTCTGAAACAATCCATTGTTGATGTCCATGCGCTCCCCAGCGGCATTGTACAGCCTAGCATTGAATTCAATATCCACTTGTCGAGCCCAGGCGTGAGCAGCTTGAGGTTCAATTCTCTTGGAAGAAGTGATCGAAAAGCGGCTATCGGTCTGAAATTGTGAGGCCTCTGGAAGGACATCCAGGCTTAGGTTGACCCCTTCCGTATAGGAAAACTCTCCAATTGTACTACCAGAAGACCAAACCTCTTGCTGATCATCTATCCAAATCAAACCAATCCCCGTCTCCATATTACCATCACGAACAAAATCCCGGAGCCCTGTCCTGGTCCAGTCTTGCAACTGATCAAAAGAAATATAGAAACCATTAGAGAAGATATTGAAAGAAATATATAAGGCATTGCGCGGCATTTGGCCATTAGGTGCCGCCTCGCCTAAGCCTTTACGTATATTGATTCGAGCAGAGTCTGGACCTCCGATTTGAGCCTTACTGGTGTAAGTGACATCATACTGGTCTTGTCCTTCTTGAACGAAGGCATAACGCTCTCCATCAAGATCAAAAGTAAGTTCAGAACGAAAATCATCCCCATCGATATTGTTGGAGGATTTATCACAAGCAGAGAAGGCGATAAGTAACAAAAACAACGCGGCAGGAAAGATATGGAGACTACGCATGGACAATAGTTTTAGGAGTACAAATAGCTTTTGATAGAAGATACGTAAAATAGAAATCGGAATCTAGATGTAGAGAAAGATAAATGGAGCCTAGCATGGAATCTTAATAATGGCTATCTTTTGATATTAACTCAGAAAATAGTTGAAAAAGCAGAATCACATACCACATTTAAGATCTATTGGCGACTTTTACCAACAGCTACAGATCGGGGAGCCTCAAGGTGAGGACTTCTCTATGATGAGAATTGAGGAGCAACCCAAAACAAAGCGCTTGGAAATGCCCTTATTCAGGTGTGATTTCTACCGCTTGGTTTTCATTCGCAGCAAAGGAGTGGAGTGGCTACTTCCGGAAAAGCAATTTGAATCCACTGAAAACTGTATCTATTTTTCCTATCCTGGTAAATTAGAAAGTTGGCACTCAGGCGAGAAGATCCACGGATACCTCTTATGTTTTACCCAAGACTTTTTTCACGCCAACCACTTGCGAATAAGTGAATTCCCCTTTTTTTCACTCGGAAAATCAAGGCTACTATATCTTCAGGAAGTGGAGGCTGCGGAGCTAGCCAAACAGCAAGAGGAAATATTGGAAGAGATAAGCCATCCACAACACGATACCAAAGACATGCTAGCTGCCCTGCTCTGGAGGTATCTATTAAGTCTCAAACGCTTGTACACTAAGTCTGACGACCTGATTCCCGAAAGCCAGCGCAACGATTTGCTCATCTATCAGAAATTCAGGGAGGCCCTAGACGAATATTTTGCAGCATTGGCTTCCAACAAACAAGATAAACATCCCAATGTAAGTGCCATTGCCGATCAGATTCTTTTAAACCCAAGTTATCTCAACACGGTGGTCAAGCGTATCAGCGGAAAAACAGCATCCGTGCTCATACAGGAAAAGACCATACTGGAAGCCAAGAGTTATCTGATGCATACGGATCTACACATCACAGAAATAGCTTTTCAATTGGGGTTTGATAATGTTTCCTATTTCAATCGCTTGTTTAAGAAGTGGACCACTTTATCCCCTTCCGCCTTCAAAAAAGCCCACCTACAATAGCTATCTATAAAAAGTGCAAGTCTGGCTTTGAAAAGTGCAAGATATCAGGTCTGACTTGCCTTTACCTTTGTGTTGTATTCAAAAAACAACATAAAGTACCATGCAAAAATTCAAGAAAGTTTTAACCATTTGGGGTATCGTTTATCTGTTAATAACTGCCCTAATCTATTTCCTACAAGCGTGGCTAGCTAGCCAACCATTTTACGTGAGAACACTCATCCTTTCTGCCATCATGGTCTTTGGACTACAGTACCTAGTGTTTCCAATTCTATACAAATTTCAAACCATAAAATAAGCTCCCTCATGCAAAATTCGATTGAAATTCAACCAGCAACCCTGACCCTCAATAATCAGGTGACCATGCCTCAGATTGGTCTGGGCGTACTCAAAGCCCAAGCGAACGGAGAGGTAGAAGCCGCCGTACTATCCGCCTTACAGAGTGGATATCGAAAAATTGATACGGCCGCTGCCTACAGAAATGAAAGTGGGGTGGGACGGGCCATCCTGCAAAGCCAGATTCCTCGCGAAGAAATATTTTTAACTACAAAGGTGTGGAATACGGATCAGGGATATGATAAGACCCTCTCGGCTTTTGAACAAAGTTTAGAACGACTACAAACCGACTACGTAGATCTGTATTTAGTACATTGGCCAGTAGCCGGAAAATACAAAGACACCTACCGAGCTTTAGAAAAAATATACAGAGAGGGTAGGGCAAAGGCTATTGGCGTCAGCAACTTTCAAATCCATCATTTGGAGGATTTACTGGCGCATAGCCAAATCGTCCCGGCCGTCAACCAAATCGAACTGCATCCACATTTGCAACAAGATGAACTGATTGCTTTTGCGCAGCAAAACAGGATCCAAATAGAGGCGTGGAGACCTATTATGATGGGACAAGTCTTGAGCATACCCGAACTCGTGCAAATTGGGGAAAAGCATGGTAAGTCAGCCGTGCAGATTACCTTGAGATGGTTGCTACAACGAAAAGTTTCGATTATCCCGAAATCAGTGCACCCGCAAAGGATCGCTGACAACTTCGATGTTTTTGACTTTGAATTAAGTAGAGAAGAGATGAAAAGCATCTCTGCCTTGAATGAAAATAGACGTCTGGGACCAGATCCTGATAATTTCAACTTTTGAATTCAAAAATGAAGCTGAACGTACGATTGCCTTCTGGATCTAATTCAGAAGGCAATCAAGTAGTAGGAAGAAGAGAAATTCGAACCTACCTCAAAACGCTACTTCAGGCCTGTCTCCAGGCAAGGGATAGGTAGGCTGCAATTATTGCACTTTCCACATGTCCCCATTCCCCGTCCTTTCCTCCAGGTCCTCTATCACTCATGCCTTAGGAATTGTCCCGGATGCGTTCTCGCCGCACGGATCGTTTGAGAACTGACTGTCAACCAAGCTACTAGCAAGGCGATTAGAGCCGCTCCGACGAAAAACCACCATTCTAATTCGATATGGTAGGCAAAGTTTTTGAGCCATTGGGTGGATATCAAGAAGCTGATTGGGATGGCTATGCCAATGCCGATGACCACCAACTTGACGAATTCTGAAGAAAGCAAATGGACGATGCCCCAAACACTGGAGCCTAGTATTTTACGAATGCCAATCTCCTTTACTCGCCTTTCCGTTGTGTAAGAGGCTAGCCCCAGCAAACCAAGGCAGGAAATGATGATGGCAATGATTGCCGCATACTTTGATAGACTGGAAACTCTTTGCTCAGAGATATATAGTGCCTGATAATCTTCATCGAGAAATTGGTACTCGAACTCTAAGCCTGGATAATGTTTCGAATAGCCTTTCTCCAGTGCTTCGATGGCCGCTTTTTCATTGCCAGACTCAATTTTTACTACTACATTCTCCGCTCCGGGCCACACCTGAATGACACAGGGTTTGACGGATTCATACAGAGATTCAAAGTGGAAGCTCTTTGCTACGCCAATGATTTTTCGGTCCTCTCCCCAAAATCGGACGCTTTGGCCAATGGGGTCGTCGAAACCCATCAAATTTGCAGCTTCCTCATTAATGATGATGGCATTCAATTCGCTCTCGCCGCGATCCCTTGAAAAAGCTCTACCCTCACGCATCTCAATACCTAAAGTCTCCAAAAAGCCGAATCCAATCTCTAGATTTCTAAACCCTATCTTGCTGTCCTCTTTGCCTTCCTTCCAGTCAAGACCCCTAAACGTACCGTGATCTCCCATCAAATCATGGGAGAAGTTACCGACGGAAGAAATGCTCGGGATTCTTCCTAATTCATCAATAAAGACTTGAACCTTTTCGTCACTTTCCTCATCATCTGTAACCTGGACGGGAAAATGAACAATATTGTCGCGTTTATATCCGAGGTTTTTCGTCTGGACATAGGAGATCTGTTGATAGATGACGAACACGAATACCAAAAATACAGTCGATAACACAAATTGAAATACTACTAGTCCTTTGCGGGTCCATTGTTCTCCAAAGCCGCCCAACAATTTTCCAGAAAGGCCCCCTCCTTTTAATATCGAAATAGGTTGAAAGCCAGAGAGATAAATGGCAGGATAACTACCCGCAAAAAGTCCCGTCAAAGCGGTGATAGCCAAGGTGCCTAAGACTAATTTGAGGTTGAATGCCAAGGCGATTTCTTTTCCCGTGATCATATTGAACTGTGGGAGCAAAATGAAGACGAGTAGATAGGCAGTGAGCATGGCGAATAGAGCCATTAACAAAGATTCGCTGAGGTATTGAATCGCCAGCATCCGTCGGTTGGCACCAAAGGTTTTTTTAACCCCAATTTCTTTCAATCGCCTAGAAGCCCTGGCCGTAGACAAGTTCATGAAATTGATGCAGGCTATCAGCAAGATGAAAAAAGCGATCACGGAGAATAAACGTACGTACTCGATTCTCCCACCGGCTTGCACGCCATTTTCGAAGCGATTATACAAATAGCGATCTGAAAACTTTCTAACAAAAAGGCTGTGCTTAGTTTCAGGGACTTTATCCTGTAGTAAACCTGTAACTTTAGCACTGAATTCCTGGATGTCTGTTCCTTCTCTTAAGGTCAGATAGGTACTTGGATCACTGTTTCCCCAATCCTTCAAAAAGAGTCGCTTTTCAAAAAATAGCTCATAATGGAAAAGTACATCGAACGGATCTGTCAGGTGATCCGGTAGGGCTACAAAGGTTGCTGCCACTTCGAATTCCCCACTTAGATTACCCAGATTCCAATAAAAGGATTTCCCAATAGCTTCCTCCTTGGAGTTGAACAGTCTTTGGGCCAGATTATCCGAGATAACAACCGCTTGTTTTTTACTCAGAAAATTAGCTTTAGAGCCAGCCGAAAAATGACAAGTGAATACGTCAAAGTAACTTTCTCCGACATACTGGGCCTTAGCTTTTAGGCGCTCATCTTCATTAGAAATAATGCCCGCTTCACTAAACCAAGAAGGGGGGACTACAGAAACAGCATGCTCTACTTCAGGTAGTTCTTCAGCCAAAGCTTCCGCTAACAAACCTTGTGTAGTCTCAGTTGTTTGGATACCCTCTTGGGTCGGAATATTGTGCATCACCTGATACAAACGCTCGTCCTTTTCATGAAACTTATCCATGTGTAGTTCATCAGCTACCCATAGATAGATCAATAAGACACAAGCGAGTCCGGTGGAAAGTCCGATTAGATTGATTAGAAAAGAGCTTTTATAACGTTGAAAGCTCCTAAACGTGATGAGCATATTGTGTTTAAACATATCGGCGTGATTTTGTCGAGTTCGTCTAACGTAAAAGAAGCCTAACAAAAGATGCATAGCATCCATCCAATACATGAACCTGGCCCTAGTCCTGCCTTGCATGGCAACCCGATCTTGATAAATCTCTTGCAGATCACCCAAGAATTCTTCATGGTATTGACGCTTGACCAACCTGCAAAGTAGCCAAGTAGCAATCTTTGGCACCTGCTCCTCTTTATGCTCTCTCATGATCTGCTTAAGTTTAGGAATGGAATCAGCTCCCACATCTTTTGACGAACCTGTTGGGATTGTTGCAATTGTCGAACCCCTATGTCCGTGATGGTGAAGAGGCGTTTTCTTCGATCTCCACGTTTGGCCGTATTGCCGCCCAACTCTGAGCTTAACAAGCCTTTATCTTGCAAGCGATAAAGCGTAATGTGAACAGCACCTAGCAGTATTGAGCGCCCCGTATGCTTTTCCACTTCCTCTTTCACAGAAATACCGTAGGCTTGCCCTTCCAAAATGCATACTGCTAGGAGTACCAATTCTTCAAACTCACCTAGACCTTTCTTTTTAATTAGTTACAATTTTGTATATATACAAAGTTATAACTAATTCCCAAAATCTCTAATGGAGCCTAAAAGAATTGTAAATTATTTCTTCACCTATTCAATGAAAAGAGAAATCATAAGCACCTAAGGAGAGTGCTCGGAGCGCCGGAGAGACAGAATTCAAGAACGCAAACACCTAGAATATGGCTGCCAGATGGCAAGAATAATTCCATCCCTTTCATTACAGTCTTAAAAGTCTTATCTTAATAGGGAGCTATAACAATGGAAATTGGAAGTACAATCTTTAACAAGTACCAAAACCACGCGCATGAAAATCCAACACCTATTGCTCTTATCCATTCTTCCCTTGTTGACAGGCTGTCAATTAGAAGAACCCTTTCCTGCTGGGCAATTCTCTTCCCTCCAAGACACTTTAGTATTATCTTCTATTAAGCACCGTGGAACAGGCCTCTTCATGGTTGGGGCAGGAAGTTTTGACTTTCGAGATACAGCTCATGAGTTTTCGCAGGAATGGCTGAACTACCCCATACAGTATCCAGATGGAATTGATAGCCTGAAAGTGGGATCTAGACTTATTGCCTTTAAACCTTTCCGGTATTGGGACGATCCAATGCCTCTAGAGGATTCTTCGTTTCAAATTAAAGACAAATCTAACACCATACTTGCAATGTCAGGTAAACGTGGAGGAGAAGAGGTCTATATTTTTGATCAAAACAACAACCAGGACTTTCGAGACGATTCAATTCGAACCATGGGTATTCTAGATTGGAAGCCCAGCGAGGATTTGATTGCTTGTTATTATTCGATAGAAAGAGGTAATGGAGAGATGGTGCCAGATACCAGCTGGTTTAGGGTTGGAAAGAGGAGAGGTTCACCCTGGTCATATGTCACCCAACATGTGACTTCGATCTTTTCTATTGATGATTACGAATACGAGATCGGAGTTGTCGATTATAATTCAAGTAGCTTTGATTTCGTAAGGCCCCAAATCTCTATACTAGCGGAGGGCAATCTTAAAAGAGATACTTTACTCTTGAGAGATTACTACGATATAGGAGAACATATAAAACTGGGTCAATATTTCTATAAGTTTGCCGACTTCTACTCAGGTGATGGTACGGTGGTGCTAGTAAGAGATCCCGACTTTGATAAAAAGGTAGCTGTACAAATCGATGCCCTAGCTCCTGACTTTGAGTTTGTATCCCTAAACGGAGACACCCTGACCAAGGATAGCATTAAAGAAGATTTCCTCTTAATTACCAACTTTTCCGGCTGTACACCGAGATCTTATGATGTGTATCAAGACATTTTGGATGCGGATCTCAAGAACTTCTTTGTGGTTGGCATAGAATCAGGATTAAGTGTAGACCTGGGTGGGATTACGCTAGATGTGGAAGACCCTTTCAATGAAGATATGTACAATAAGTATAGAAGCTGGTACAGCTCCTATGATTCCTATCTAATTGAAAAAAACGGCCGTATCGTGGATAAGTTTTCCATTTTTGATTGGGAAGACCATTTAAAGGGGTTTCTAGATCCGGAGGTATTTAAGAATTAGGACAGGAGCTTACTCCTTTAGCGTCTTGACCTTTTCCCCCTCCAGCCTTTCAGAAATTCGTCTGGCCTCGGTAATGATTGTGGTAGGATAGCCGGCAATTTCTAAAATAGATATGGCATTCCTTTTGGTCAGCGCACCAGGTCGGAGCTTATAGTCAAAGGAGAGCTGCTGATCCTCGATCTGCTCTTGAAAGCAATGTAATTGGAAACCACTTTCAAGGAGTTGAGTGAGCTCGATATCATGCGTGGACACTAAGACCACATGCTGACCCTGGTTAAGATGCTCCAAGATGGCTTTGGCAGAACTAACGCGTTCAATGGTATTGGTGCCCTTGAATACTTCGTCAATGGTAAATAGGGTAGGACGCTCGCTCTTTTCGGCTTTTTCTAGGAGTTCACCGATGGCGTTCACCTCCTCCATGTAGTAACTTTTTTCATCGAGCAAATCATCGCTAATCCGAATGGAACTAGCAATAGCAAATTTTGGTGCAGTATAACGTTGGGCAAAGACTGTATTCAAGGATTGCGCAGCAATAACGTTGAGGTTGAGGGCGCGAATGAAGGTGGATTTGCCAGACATATTGGAGCCCGTTAAGAGCAAACTATTGCCCTGAAGTGTGAGGTCGTTTGGAACGCAGTTCTTGACCAGCGGGTGGATCAACTCCTGAACTTCGAGTTGCTTGCGAGGAGAGACAAAATTAGGTTGGCAATAGTAGGGTAAGCCTGCCCGTAAGGCGGCGATAGATAAAGCAACATCTACTTCTGCGACGTAAAGGTACACTCCTTCAATTTCAGGCCGGATTCTGGCAATATCATCAATGACTTGGTAAAAAGTGAGTACTTCTGATAAAGTTGCGATTTTGAGCAACTCGAGCGCATACCAGCCTACTGCAGCTACCTCACTATCTTGTAGTTGATCCGTGCTCAGGAAACTAATCTTCTTTACCACTTGGTGGATCTTTTTCCTTTTTTCTCTGAGCACTTTTTCGTCTCCTTTCCCTATTGGAGAAAAGGGAATGAGTTTGTGAGCCAAGTTATTTAGACGACCAAGTCGAGCAAAGACCCTAGATAAGACACCTATCTGGGCTTTTTCGCGATAGTGTAGCATCAGATTAATGGCAAAAACCAACACCAAGCCCAAGACAAAAATTCTATCGATGAAGGCTGCGAATAGCCCTAAGAAGAAAAGTACCTGAAGTACTCGGAGTAAGATGTAATATTTCGGTCGGTCGGGTAATTTCCCGAAAAGCATATACGGAAAGTAGTAATCGTCAGGGTCAGCCAGTTTATCTAATAGCAACTGGGATTCCCAGCGGGCATGTTCATTTTGGGTGAAATGATGTATCCATTTCTCCTGCTTGTCTAGATCGATTCGACTTGGAGACAGCTGTCGAATGTTACGATAGAGAACCTGTTGACCTGGAGCAGAACGGGTTCGGTCAAGGAATTCAAAGAATGGATGGACATCTAGATCATTTACTGATCGATCATTTAGCTGCGCTTGTGGATTGATGGAGGGTTTTAAATCGAAGTATTCCCGAATTAAGCTAAAGTTGAAGCCAAATCTCTTGGTTTTACCCCACTGCGCTTGCAAAGCTTCTAGCTGCTTCTTCTTGGTTTTTAAGATCATCGTGTGGGCGTTTTGGTGTTGATCAGTAAGCTATATCCATCAAAGAACTGGGATTTTTATTCTGCTTCAGATTAGCATCACCATTGCTAGAATAGAAACAAGGGATGGCTTACTGCAAAATCTTAGCTACATTTTCCTTCAATTGCTTGGCATCTCGGCGCGTTTCCAGGTATGGATCTATCCTAGTTTCCCCCATATTCTGTACGCGGTAATCTGGCAACCACTTCGTACAATAGACTACCACCAATTGATCTACTATTCGCTCCTTAAAAGCATGTGGCACAGTAAGCGCCTGAATGATGGATTCCTCAATACCAATGTGGACCATTTCGTGAATGATAACATGCGCCGCATTGTCAGAGGTTTTAAATCGTCCATCGGAAGTTGTGAAAACAAGAATCCGACCCGTATCTGGATCATAACTTCCTCCGGGACCATACAGGGTCAGCACAATGGGATAGGTGTCATAGACCTTAAAGGACCAATCTCGTTTATGGCGTTTAATGCGCTTGGTCATCTTATTGAGAAGATCTAATTGTTCAGCAATTTTCTGGTATCCAGCCTGATAATCAGCCTTATTGTAAACCTTTGTAGCAATAAACGTTCTTAGGCGCTGCTGGTCCTCATCGGAGAGTTGCTTCTTTCGACTTTTGGCTTTGAGTTCTTCTATTAAAGGCCCCCGCGGTAAACTAAGCTGGTAGTTGTACTCCTCGAAAAAGCTAATATCGATGATCGTTCGCCAGATATAATCCGCTTCTTGTTCAGCAGTTGGGATCTGGATATCGTAGTATTTTTGACCAATGAGTGGGGAGCTTAGTACAGTAAAAATTAGCAGTAAAGAAAGGCGCATACGGTTTAGATTAGATTTATTCTCCTGTAAATTACTGGATTAAAGCAGTTGGAGCAATGTGTCAGGTGCTTATTTAGACCAGCAACCTAAGCTGATCTTTGAAAGTCTCGATTGCCTAGATTAGGGAGAATATCAGGGGAATGATAAATTTCTCGTCAATTTCTGTCACACTGGCTTCCTTGGAAAAGTCCAAATAATAGAAGCCCCAAATAAGTTTATAGGTTTCAGTATATTAATTAGAGAAGCTATGGCAGATCATGAACTAGAAGATTGGGTAAATAAGGCTAAGGAGGGCGATCGCGAAGCCCTAGAGCAAATAGTCTTACGGGTGAAAGACCGGGTATATCATCTTTCTCTAAAGATGTTACTATACCCGGAAGAGGCCAAAGATGCGACCCAGGATATTCTCATCAGGATTATCACACATTTGGGCACTTTCAGGGGAGAAAGCCAGTTTACGACTTGGGTTTATCGAGTGGCTACGAATATGCTTCTTAGTCGGAAAGGTAAGCAGACGCAGGCCTTTCGCTTGTCCTTTGAAGAATATGCAGAACTGATTGATCGTGGACAGAGTGACGAAGTACACTATACGCAAAATGAAGGAGAACTCTCGCTCTTAGAGGAAGAGGTAAAGATGAGCTGCACCCAAGGTTTATTACTTTGTTTAGACGATAAGGCACGCCTAGTGTATATTTTAGGAGAGTTACTAGAATTAACCAGCCAACAAGGAGGAGAAATTCTGGACTTAAGCCCAGCGAACTTCCGAAAGATCCTTTCTCGTTCCCGCCTAAAGATTAGGGGGTTCTTACAGCAGAAATGTGGCTTAGTTGAGTCTTCAAATAGTTGCCGATGTAAGAAGAAGATTGATTTTCTGATTTCGGATCAGGTCATCGATCCGAGACGACTGCGTTTTGCTCCCCATTCTCACCGTAGCATCGACTTGGTCAAACAGTTAGCAGAATTAGAGAAAACAGCTGCCATATACCAGACACCACCTAGTCGATTGGCACCTCCTGAATTAGTGGAAAAAATCAAAGAAACCTTAAGCTTAGTTCGATGAATTTAAGCCTTTTTGTGCGGTCCTTTGTGCGGATCGTACTATTAACTAGTCTTTGGATTAATCTTTCCGAAGTGCTGAGGTACTTCCTTTGGGTTCGTCCAATACCCAGGCCCATTTTGTGGATCGGGTAGGGGTAGCAGAAATGGATGCCTTAATCTTCTCCATTTGGGGGATCTGGGATATGCTGTTGACGGCCAGCTTGGTATTCGCGCTTTGGTTATGCACCAGGCTGTTTGGTAGCAATCGTAAAGCCATCTGGATCGCGGCCACGCATACCTGGATTACCCTCTTTGTTCTCTTTTGGATCGCCACGGCCAATATGGGCTTAGCCTCCTGATCTTCCATTGGGATCACACTGGCCTGGGCATGGCTAGAGATGTTCGTTGGTGCCTGGATCGCTTCAAGATTATTCACACATTATCAAACCGACAAATACTTGAATTATGAAATATAAGATTGTAGATATTCCACCCAAGATGGAACGCTATTATGGTGTAGGTAAAATGCTACACCCGCATCGCGAAATGATTATTGAGCTCATAGAAGCTATTCCGCCTGGGCAAATTATGACAATGGATCAATTTTGCCAGCAATTAGCTAAACAAGCCGGGACAGAGGCTGCCTGCCCCATGCGCACTAGTCATCAACTCAAGAAAATGGCCGAAGTTGCAGAGATCAGATTAGAAGAACTACAGATACCCTTTTGGAGAGTGGTGAGAAAAAACCGTAGTCTGCTGAATACCACCAACAAGGTTTTTGCGGCAGCAAAGTTGGAAGAGGAGGGGATACAGCTCCGCTATGGATCAAAAGGAGAAATCTTTTGCGAGTAGTACCTGGAACGGCTTTAAAGATTTTAGATTATTCGATTTTCTCTAAAAAATGGAGGTACTTTCGGACGGTATCATTCTACCGCGAAAGTACCTCGCTCTCCCAAATTATTCTTAACCCTATTTTTTTACTATTGCTGGTGTTTTACGTTTGTCTGTAGCGACAGAGGGAGCACCCTTCTTTTGGGGGCTTTTCTTTTTGTCTCCCATTTTGGAAGCCTGTTGCTGCACTTTGCCCTTCATTGTCAATGGGCTGGATTGGGCTTTCCCTCGCAGCGCATGATTCCTACTTTTTTCCATCTTCTTTAGATACTTCTTCGCTACTGAAGTAAGTTTATTACTCTGCTCTGATCGCGCTTTTGTTTTTACCTCTTGTTTGGGTACTGAAGCAGCTTGACTTTGACGCTGGCCCATGGCTGATGTATAGCCAAGCAGGAAAAAGACCAGTAAATGAACGAACACCTTGTTTTTTTTCATTTTGTAAAGATTTGCTTTAAGTGCTGTAGAATTAGACTATGAATGTTTGGTCTTTTGGGGAATACACAGCAAATCTATACGGTTTGGTCTTTTTGGACTTTCGCTATTTCAGCATAGGCCTTCGTTATTGTTGCAAAAGGCTTGAAACCTTTGATATTCTTACCTTTGACACCATCTTTTGAAGAATTACGACTGTTTTAAAGGTGTAATTAATGTGACAACAGCAATGGGGAAATTTCTAGAATAGAGTCTTTTGGCGTTATACTTAGGCAAATCTAGGACCAACGGGCTTATGACGCTTTAGTTATTTTAGCATCCTCTTTATGTATTGTTGCATATCACTAGAATTTGGGACTGATGACTGGGTGTGGATCTGGATTTTAATGGAGATTGGGCGATTACTCAGCTAAGTGAAAAAGGAATGCTCATGCTGGCCTGAATCAAATAGCTTGGAACTTAGGAATGCACTCATGGCATAGCTAATGTCCACTCAACTGACAAACTTAACCGGTTAACCGTTTTCATACCCCGCTGATTGAATAGCTGTGTTTTGGATGGTTCAACTTCCTAATTTTGGAGTATTGAATTTCCCAAACAGCATCATGTCTATGTACTCAACTTCATCCGACTACCTTCAGAAAACTTAACTATGACCAGAAGTGAATTTTTAAAGACCTGTGGACTCCTTGGAATCAGTTTACCCTTCCAGGCAAGTCTTAGTGCTTGTGAAAAGCAAAGCGCAGTGCCCCGTTCTGACGAGAAAGTAATCATTATTGGTGCGGGTGCGGCGGGCTTATCAGCAGCCTACTTACTTAATCAGCAAGGGATCGAATTCGAGATACTGGAAGCCTCCGGGGTATACGGCGGGCGGATGAAGAGAACTACGGACTTTGCTGACTTTCCCATACCCTTGGGAGCAGAGTGGCTACATGTGGAGAAAGGGGTCTTAGCTGAAATTGTTAATGACAATTCGACCACCATTGATATAAAGACTACTTTCTACGATCCAGATAAGGATTTTGGTTTATTGGATGGCGTACAGCTGTCCCTACAGGATATAGATTTTACGGAAGATCAGAAATTTGTCAATGCCAGCTGGTTTGACTTTTTTGAACAATATATTGTTCCTAGTGTAGAGGATCGGATTCGTTACAATACGGTGGTACAAGCTATTGACTATTCGGGCGATCAAGTTCGAGTTACTACAGACGGAGGTGAGCTGGTGGCCACAAAAATTATTGTGACCGCACCCTTGAAAATGCTACAAAACAAGTCCATCAGTTTTTCACCAGCATTACCTGCTGCTAAACAGGCAGCCATTGATGAAACTACGGTTTGGGATGGCTGCAAGGCATTTATTGAATTCTCAGAAAAATTCTATCCCGCCTTTACCGTCTACGAGACTGTACCCGAAACTGCGGGGCAAAAACTATACTACGATGCTGCCTATGGACAAGATTCTAATCAGCATGTTCTAGGCCTATTTGCGGTAGGCGTAGAAGCCAAGCGCTACAACGATCTGACAGCAGGTGAACGCATAAGCTTTATGCTAGCTGAATTGGATCAAGCTTACGACGGAAAGGCTTCCGCTGCGTATCTTAAACATACCTTCCAAAACTGGAATGCAGAACCCTTCATCAACGGGGCTTATTTGACGGATTACGAAGATTGGAGGAAGGTGAGAACTTTAGGTGAACCAGTCGGTGATAAATTGTTTTTTGCCGGAGCAGCCTATTCGGATGGTACGGACTGGGGAAGTGTCCATAGTTCTGCTCGTGCGGCTAAAAGGGCAGTAGAAGAATTGGTAGGCTGAGATGGCATCCATCATTTTAAGCGGTGATGAAAGCCAAACAGAACGGTTGTACCGGGCCTTTACAAGTCCTTGACAATCTTTTACAGTGGGAAATCGGGTCGGATGTTTCAACCTCCTACCTTTGGCAAAAACTTTGACCAATGAATTTTCATTTTTCCGTTTTCTCATTGACCTTAGTACTGCTAATACCTGTGGCTTGTACAGGCCAACCTACCGCTGATGAAATAGATGCTCCCCACCCGAAACTCACGACTGATCTTGATCCTATCCCACAAATAGGGAAGTACCTGGTGGAGATATTTGAGGACACCAAAGGCGGGCTCTGGTTTGGGACGATGTCGAAAGGCGTGGCCCGGTATGACGGTCAAGCCTTGTCTTATCTCACTACTCAGGACGGTCTATCCAACAATGCAGTAGTAAGTATAGTAGAGGATGCAGCTGGGAATATCTGGTTGGGCACGCAAGCTGGCCTGAGCAAGTATGATGGCGAGTCCATAACGCGTTACACGGTCAAGAATGACTTGGATCATAATAGAATTTCCAAACTCCTCATCGACAGCAAAGGCAACTTCTGGGTGGGGACTTGGGGAGGAGTGTATTTGTTTAATGGCAGTTTATTCTCCAAGTTTGATCTACCCAAACCAGAGGTTAGCTTGCATTGGTATCAAAATACGATGAACTGGGTAACGGATATTAAGGAAGACAGCAACGGCAATATCTGGTTTGCCCGAGATGGCTATGGCGCTTGCCGTTACGATGGAAAAACATTTACTCACTTCACGAAAAAGGAAGGACTTCCTTCTAACAATGTGACGGCCATCCAGGAAGATGCGCGCGGTAATGTGTGGTTTACCTCTAGAGTAGCGGAAAAAGATGCTCCAGTGGCGGAATCTCGTGCCGGGGAAGGCGGACTTAGTAAGTTTGATGGCGAATCCATCACGCAGTTTACTGAGGTTAAGGGCTTGAGTAAAAATGATAGCTATTTTCTCTATTGTGACCAGCGCGGGGACCTCTGGATAGGTGCCAATGGCCTTGGGGTGTATCGTCATGATGGAGATACCTTCCAATTGTTTGAAGGAACGGATCGCATGGACCTAAGTACTGGTATGGGAGTACAAAGTATATTAGAGGATCAGCAAGGGAGGTTTTGGTTTGGTTTGTCTGGGGGATTATTTAGGTTAAAGGAAGATAAGATCATTAATGTTAATCAGAAAGGGCCATGGGAATAGATGCAGTTCGATTGAGCGGTACTCTGTTCGATTCAATTGGTATCGACCCATCTTTTCCTAAGATTTACAAAGGCTTTACATTGTTTTACAGTCCATTCCGATATGCCGGAGGATCATCACTTTTCTTTGGGCAAAACAATTATCGTAATGGACAGAATACCAAAAATCAACAGGGGCGTGGCCTACGCCAGCCTGACGCTCCTCTTTCTTAGTTTTGGCCTAAGCAGTACCTTTAGCCAAACAAAAGTGCAGAAAATTGACCAACTTTTGCGCACCTATCACGACTATGGACGCTTCAATGGAAGTGTATTAGTTGCCGACGAAAGTGGCATTCTCTATCAGAACGGCTTCGGTTGGGCCAATGTGGAGTGGGATAGGCCCAATGAGACGGATACTAAATTTCGTTTGGCTTCCATTAGCAAGCAATTTACAGCGATGCTAATTATGCAGCTAGTGGAGGCGGGCAAACTTTCCTTAGAAGCGCCCATCTCCACTTACTTGCCAGACTTTCCCAAGGATAAGGCACAGCAAATCACCGTTCATCACCTGCTAACCCACACCTCTGGCATCCCCAACTACACCTCCTTCTCCAACTACTGGGAGATCATGCGAAGACCCAATTCGCCGGAGGATCTGGTACGCCTTTTTGCAGATTCCTCCCTGGTATTCACGCCAGGGGAAAGACATTCCTACAGTAATTCGGCCTATGTTTTATTGGGGCAAATTATCTCGAAGCTATCGGGCAAATCTTATGAACAAGCTTTACAAGACCAGATTTTCTCCCCACTACAAATGGACAATACTGGCTATGATCATCACCGAAGCATCCTCAAGAAGAGAGCAGCTGGATACTATGTAAATGGCCGATCCTTTGTCAATGCCAACTACATTGATATGTCCACGCCATACGCTGCAGGAGGCATCTATTCCACGGTAGAAGATCTTTATCTCTGGGATCGCGCCCTCTATACAGAAAAGCTCGTGTCTCAGAAGTATCGAGAGCTGCTGTTTGAGAAACATTCGCAATTGGGCAGAATGTACTATGGATACGGATGGGAATTAGGGCAAATGCCGGTTGGCAACTCAGGAGAGCGATTACCCGCTACCAGTCACAGCGGTGGTATCAATGGCTTTAATACTTTCATTACGCGAATTCCGAGTAATAAGTCCTTGATCGTACTCTTAAGTAATACGGGCAACGCGCCGCTATTTGAGATGACTGCGAGTATCAACGGGATTCTAAATGAGAAGGACTTTGATCCGCCACAGAAATCTTTGGCCTATGATCTAGTAGACTGGATCAAGGAAGATGGGGTAGAAGAGGCCAGGCGAAAATTTATTGCTAGTAAGGGCGGAGTTGACCATTACCTCAACGAGCATGAGATGAATATGGCGGGCTACGAACTGCTACAAGCGAACCATGCAAAGGGGGCCGCCACCATTTTTTTGTTGAATATAGAGTCCTATCCTAAATCATCTAATGTTTATGATAGTTATGGAGAGGCCTTGCTTGCCTTAGGTAAGAAAGAGGAAGCCATTGCCAATTACAAAAAATCAATCCGACTCAACCCAAAGAACGAGCATGGCTTGCAGGTCCTGGAGGACCTTGGCGTGTCTACAGCATCCTTGGTCTATACAGTGCCACTAGAACACATGCAGGTGCTATCCGGCGAGTATCTGGCTATCCGCCCTGCGGGCTCCTCCGGAAAGGAATGGAAGATCGCCATCGAAGAAGAAGGAGGGCGCTTATTTGCCAACGATCGAGGGTATCGTTTTGAGTTGATTCCCATTGGGAAAGATCAATTCATTAATCCTAATGACGGAGCTACTATTGACTTTGATAGCAGCGACGAAAAAGCCATCACTTTTAGCCTGTTTGGGAAATATAATTTCAAAAAGCTCGAATAGAGGCGCTTTCACGATTTTTTTACAAAAAAATAATACGAGTAAGCATAAAAAATTTTGCTGAGCTGAAATGCCAATTTCGTTTCTTGATCGGTCGCCCTTTCAAATATAATTTGGATTAGTTCGGCAAACACTGCATTAAATTGGTAGTTGTGCTTTAGGATATAAAGCCCTTTTACGGGAATAAGATCCGCTTCCGGCTCGCCTTTGTTCTCTCGACTTTTTTGAGTCGAAAAAAAACTTACATTTGCCACCTTTTTAAAGGAAATAATCATGGCAGAGTTTATAAGAAAGAGAGCAAAGAACGATATCCTAAGCGGACTGACGGTAGCCTTGGCCTTGGTGCCTGAAGCAGTGGCCTTTGCTTTTGTGGCCGGGGTAGATCCATTGGTGGGTTTATACGCGGCTTTCATGATCGGCTTAATCACCGCCGTATTTGGAGGTCGTCCAGGAATGATTAGTGGCGCAACCGGTGCCTTGGCTGTTGTGATGGTGAGCTTGGTAGCGACAGGAAATGATATGGGAGCGGAAGGAGAAAATCTGGGCCTCTACTATCTTTTTGCCACCGTCATATTGATGGGCTTCATTCAAATGGGTGTTGGCTTATTGAAACTTGGGAAATTCGTAAGATTGATACCGCATCCAGTAATGATGGGATTTGTGAATGGCTTAGCCATTGTCATCTTTCTTTCTCAGGTGGGCATGTTTAAGGGGGTAGTAAACGGCGAATCTCAATGGCTGCAGGGCATGGAATTATATACGATGCTAGGCTTAGTCGCTTTAACGATGGGGATCATGTATTTTCTGCCGATGTTGAATAAGAAACTACCTGAGGCCTTGATTGCGATTGGGGTAGTTTCTGCCATTGTGATCCTAGGTGGACTGGACGTGGCGACGGTAGGAAGCTTTATTCGCGATGGTGGTGGAGAAGGGCTAAAAGGTGGTTTGCCCCAGTTTCAAATGGCGATCTTCTCGAAGGTGCCAATGACCTGGGAAACCTTAGCCTTTATCGGGCCTTATGCGCTGATTCTAGCCGCTATCGGTTTGATTGAATCTCTGATGACATTGAATCTGGTAGATGAATTGACGGAAACAAGAGGGAATTCCAATCAGGAGTGCATTGCGCAAGGTGGTGCTAACATCATAACCGGTTTGTTTGGCGGAATGGGGGGATGTGCCATGATTGGCCAGTCCATCATCAACATTAAATCGGGAGGACGAACGAGACTCTCTGGAATCGTAGCTGCGGTTACCTTATTGTTTTTTATCCTTTTTGCTTCCTCCTTGATTGAACGAGTACCTATCTCTGCCTTAGTGGGAGTGATGTTTATGGTGGTCATCGGCACATTTGCTTGGAGTAGTTTTAGGATTCTTAATAAGATTCCGCTCAGTGATGCTTTGGTGCTCATTTCCGTATCGGTACTAACCGTGATCTTTGACCTGGCGATCGCTGTAATTGTTGGGATCATCATGAGCGCCCTGGTTTTCGCCTGGGAAAATGCAAAACGCATTCGTGCACGCAAGCGCTTCTTGGAAGATGGGACGAAAGTATATGAAATCTGGGGTCCACTGTTCTTTGGCAGCATTCAAACCTTCAAGAGTAAGTTTGATGTAAATGGCGATCCAGATGAAATCATCATTGATTTCATGGAATCTCGCGTTTGCGACCACTCCGCTTTAGAGGCTTTGTTCCAGATGGTAGAGAAGTACGAGGCGGCCGGGAAGAAGGTTCATGTGAGACACCTCAGCGAGGAATGTCAATACTTGATGGTGAAAGCTTCACCTACTTTGGCCAATGTGATTGAGCAGGATGTGGATGATCCCCGCTATCATGTGATGGCTATGGTTAATCAATTGACTTAGTTAGAGCCGCTGTAGAGCTTAGACCTAAAAAAAGACCCTTTCCCCAATATTTCGGCAAATGGGGAAAGGGATTCTCAATATAATACTCTGTTGTTAGTTTGCTCCTTTACTGTTGTATCAATTGGACATTAAGTACTAGGCGCACCTCATCACTAACCACTACACCTCCTGCCTCAGTCAAGGCACTCCACTTCAAACCGAAATCTTTGCGGTTAATTCTTCCTATGATCTCGAAGCCAGCTTTGGTCTGACCATATGGGTCAACGGCCGTTCCGTTGTATTCCACCGCTAGCTTCACTTGATGCGTTTGATCTCTGATGCTGAGATCGCCAATCAACTCGTATTCACTTTCTGATCGCTTGTTAAAGCTAGTGGACTTGAAGCTTAGGTTTGGATAGGCAGCGGCATTGAAAAAATCATCCGATTTCAAATGTTCATCGCGCTGCGCATTGTTGGTGCTGATGCTGTCTACCTTCGCTTCGAAAGAGATCTCTGCATCTTGGAAATCATCACCTTCGTTGGCTAGCGTTCCACTAAATTCATTGAAGGCACCGGTTACGGTAGAGACCATCATATGCTTTACTTTGAAATGGATCTCTGAATGCGCTGGGTCAATCGCCCATTTAGTTGCGGTTGCGGTTGTAGTACTCATGTGATATATCTTTTAAAAGGGTGAAATATTGGCGTGCGGGACCAGCCCCATCGGGTGTCAAACACCCGATGGAGAAGCGTAAGCAGTGTGACAATAGATATTCCTAATTTTTAGCTGCGTCTTTCGGGACCATGCTTCGTTAGTAAAATTCTTACTTAGCCTACGGCTTTGCTCGATTTTACTGCCTCGCCTGGCCTCGAAATTCACTACCTAAAATTTCATGACTACTTTTGTTACACTACTTTTGCTCACACGAACTTATGTTATTGAATTACTGGATAGAGAAGGGAGGATTAGTTCAAGGCCATCGGTACGTCCATTAGTAGGACTTTGGCGTTTGCATCGGCTTTGATGGAAATCTTATCGGTATCCCATACACCGAAGCCATCTCTCTTTTCCAGTGATTGACCATTGATGCTGACTTCACCTTCCAAGACGAAGGCATATACACCATTATTGCGGTCTCTGATATCGTAATTGGTCTCTGTACCTTTTTCTAGTTCGCCCATATGGAACCAAGCGTTCTGATGGATCCATACACCATCATCATTAGCATTGGGAGAAAGAATCTGCTTAAAATTGTTTTTAAGTTGACCCTTATCCAATGTGATCTGGTCGTATCTTGGCTCTACATTTTTCTTGTTGGGAAATACCCATATCTGTAGGAAACGTACTTCTTTATCGGACTGCTTATTGTATTCGCTGTGGTACACACCGGTACCGGCGCTCATTGCTTGGACATCACCGGATTTAATCACAGCGGTGTTACCCATGCTATCTTTGTGCTCTAGATCCCCTTCCAAAGGAATGGAGATAATTTCCATGTTATCGTGTGGATGGGTGCCGAATCCTCTTCCGCCCGCTACGACATCGTCATTTAGGACTCTGAGTACACCAAAGTGCATCCGATCAGGATTGTAGTAGTTAGCGAAGCTAAAGGTGTGATGGCTATCTAGCCAGCCGTGATTGGCGTGGCCTCTGGTTTTGGCTTTATGCAATACAGTTTTCATTGTTCTAATCTCCTTATTTGGTATATGATTAAATCCGACTTGGTCCATTAATTTGTCGTAAGTCGAGTTACTTTCTTTTTTCGTTTCTTCCGCCTTTAATTTAGAAGTTCCAGCGGCTATTCCAGCTGCTCCTAATAGGCCTTTCTTGAGGAAGTTCTTTCTGTTCATTGGTTGTATTTTTTTATGCTGATGGATTCGTTTTGATTACACTACAAAATTGCAGCAAAATGGATCATGAAGGAATATAAAAAAGGAGGTAGGCTATATAAAAATGGCGGATTGGATAGGAATTTTGGGTTTTTTGGCCCTTCTAAGCTGTAGAAATGGCGGATTGAAGGGGAGGAAGAGGGCTGATTTCAATCCTGGTTGATAGTTTGTCAGTCCATAGTCCATAGTTATTGTTGCACTTGTTAATCTAGGGCTCCCCTATCTGCTTGCCGATCTGATAGAAACTAGCAACCATGGACTATTAACTATCGACCCACATCAGCCATGAAAAAGCCGCTTCCTACCTCTGTCCTCTTCTATCTGTCTTCTATTTCCTACTGTCTCCCCTGGCGGTACTGCGAGGGTGATTCCCCTGCCTGTTTCTTAAAGAAACTACTGAAATGTAAAGGCTCTTCATATCCTAAGCGGTAAGCAATTTCCTTGATGGTGAGGTCGGTGTGAAAAAGTAAGCGCTTGGCCTCTAAGGTGAGGCGATCCTGGATGAGTTCCTTGGCTGTTTTTCCGGTAAGTGATTTGACGGTGTGACTGAGGTGCTTGGGTGTAATGTGTAGAGTAGGGGCGTATTCCGCTACCTTATGCCATTTGTTGTAGTTTTGATTAACGAGGTCTTTGAAATCTCGCAGCATACAGACACCACTGTGCTCTTCGTCCAATTGGGTAGTATCGAGTAAGCGACTATTGTTGCAATAGATTAGGAACAATTGTAGCAATGCACCTAAGGCACGAGTCCGGTAATGTAAGTCTAGCGGAAGGCATTCCTCCATTTCTCCCAATATACGAGAAAGACGCCCAAAGGTGGTTTCATCTATATCCAAGGGGGGCGTTTCGCCGAATTGGCGAAAGAGATTGATATTAGAGATAAAACTTTCTGGGATATTGTTTTCCACAAGAAAGTCTTGGGAGAAAGTGAATACCGATCCTTTGGGTCTGGAAAGGGTAACTACTTGGTGCACTTGTCCTGGACTAACAAAATGCACTTGAAAAGGGGTAAAATCGTAGGATTTGTAATCGATGACATGTCGCCCTTCCGCATTTTCTACGATAAGCACGGTGTAGTAATCATGTCGATGAGGTACATCCACCTTGCCTTTGGCCTGGTCGTAGATCACCTCCATGCGTTGCAGGTTGAAATCTACGTGATGTTTTCGTTGCGTTAGCTGCGTGTTGGAAGTAAGCGTTTCGATGACAAATCGTTTTGAAGGTAGTTTTTCAATAAATGACTCCGTTAAGTTTGTAACACTGGAGCTTATGCATTGTTTTGTACGGTGAAGAGCTGCAAGGGCTTAGCTTTCCCCCTCAATTCAACTTCTCCGATTGATTGGAACTGGAATTTCCCTTGCGATTCCTGCTGTACGGCTTCCAGTAACTGATTGGAAATCAATATATCTACACCAAATTCGTTGCACTTGGATTGAATACGAGCCGTGGTATTGAGTACATCTCCCGAAAAGGCAATGTCCCGCTTTACTAGGCCAATTTCACCTACAATCACACTGCCGTAATGTAGCCCAACTTTAAAGGAGGGTACTACCCCAAAGTTTTCTTGGTAGGTATCGGCAAGGGATTCCAACTTTGCTTTAGCATCAAAAAAGGATTGTAAGCAGTTTTGTTGATGTAAGCCTTGTTCCAGCTTCCAGCTGACCACGATTTCATCTCCCACGTATTGGTAGATTTCGCCTTTATTTTCTAGGAGGGCCGGGGTAACATCTTGGAAGAAGCGCCGGATGAAGCTGAAGTATTGTAGTTCTCCGAGCTTTTCCGCAATCGTGGTGGAGGAACGTAGGTCTAGGAACATGAATATTCGATCCACCCGAGTGGGTTTAAAGTATTTGCCTAGCAGAAATGCCTGAAAGTTTCCCGGGCCGTATTTATCATTAACCTGTAAGAGTAGTGTGGTCAGCAATGTTACTATCAACCAAAACATGTAGTTCTTCAGATTCTCTGAACTAGTCAGGTGTTCAATGGCCTTCACCCAGGAGTCTTGGCTACCAAAGCCGTAAGTTAGACTATTATAGATAAAGGATCCCATGGTACCTACGACCAGGTAGAAGCCTGAAAAAGTTAGAAATATCAACCAAAGGGTTTTGCCGTAGGGCAGGGTGCGTAACCATATGTTCGCCTTTGGAAAGAAGAAGTAGCCCATAAAAAAGCCGGCGATTATGGCGACCAACTGACTGGTAGAGAGTAATACCCAGAAATTGATCCTTTCTGCAGAAACCCCATAGTTAGACAGGAGCGCACTTTCATAGATGGACTGTACAGTGGCAACGATAAGCCACATGAGTATGATGCCAATGGTGGTCCGTGTTTTATTCATATGTAGTAGATCGTTCCTTCGGTTTCAAGATATCAATTCTTGCTTGGACCCTCCATCAAACGCGCGCTACAAAGGATAATTATCCCTGATTCTGTACTAACTCTTCCAGCCCTTACCATTTAACGAATTTGCCAACTTGTTGTTCACCTGGTTTCTTCAAGGTGATGAGGTATAGACCAGCCGGTAACCATTCGATATTTAACCACTGCTGACCGGCTTCCTGATAGAGTAATTCACCTTGTACATTGTGGATCTGTACTGTGTATGATTCTCCGTTCTCCAAGGGGAGGTTTAAGTAAGCCTGAGCTGGATTTGGAGTAGGGGTGAAGTAGGTGAGGTGCTCCCTGAAGGAATTGGTGCTGGAAATAGCTCTCTCCACGATTTCTACCTTAATCAGACTGCCTCCTCCGGGGAAGTAAATGTTACCTTTTTCATCAATAATATTGGCATTTCCGGCATCATAGAAGGGGTCATCTAAGAAAGTACCTTCGGGCCCTAATAATTGTCTTATTGCTAAATCTCCTGTATTCCAGTCGAACCCATAGTAGTAGTAATTGCAATCTTCCTCTTTGCCACTTCCATACAAGAGATTTGCCCCTGAAGAGTAGGTAAGCACACCGTTCATATTAAGCTGATCATTCGTCCAATCCAGCTGAAACCGATTCAAAGTCTGATCCCAAGTAAACTTCTGCACGCCTTTGACATTGTCACAGTCATAACCCAGAAAGCCATTAAATTGGGCTATGGCTACGGAATAATCATGTACGGTAGGCGAATTTTCGATGGATTGAAAGGTATTATTAAAGCTAGAAGCATTTGGAATTTGGATTTTTCCTGCCAGGCGAATATCCTCACCCGGAATGCCCGTCCAATCTGAAGGTAGGTTCCGCCAAAAGGCCACCAGGTTATTTTGCGTATGACCATCAGCTAGCACCACCAACTGATCCTTTCCTTCTCCCCATCCCATTAAACTAGGCGTGGTTCCACTCCCCTCAGCGAAGGAGCCGGTAGGTCCGTCGTTCACAAAGTCGTAGGCCGCCTCCCACGCCTTGGATAAGCTTGCCCCATCCCAGTTGAAGCAAATGAGTCGCGAAGTGGTAACGATATAAATTGAATTGTTTTCATCAATTGGAAAAGCATTGTGATGGACGATTTCACCAGGAGCTGTGGGATAGCGCAAGGTATCTACTAATTCTAGATCAGAACTAATGATACCTATCGTAGCGTAGCATTTAGATTCGTCGGTTTCGCTATTGAAGACAATCTGGCCACTGTAATTTAAGCTGAAATGCTGTACCCTATTAATCCCATAATCATCAAAATCGAAGCGATCCAATTCGATGATTTCCGAATAAGGATCATTCGGATCGGCATCGGTCAATTTGATCAATTTGGTACTCTGTCCAGCCTCTGGGTTGTACTTGGGGTCATAAGTATACCAGGTTCTATCCTTGCTGAGGAGGAAATTCCAGCCAAAGGAAGCAATTGGGTCGAAATCGATCCGCAGGCTATCGGCAGTGACGATTTTATCTCCTTCGTCAATGAGTTTGAATACATGGGTAGCGTTGGAATAAAGTAACACACGTTCCCCTCCAGGGTAAGTGTCACTTAGGTAAACCCAGGGCGAGGTCCCTCCTTGTATCTCGGTCTTAGCACTGATCCGAAGGGAGTCGCCCGGGAGCGGACCAGTTAGGCAAGTGGAGGCTTGAGCGTAATTATTTCGGTGGTAAATAGGCCATGGACTGTCTACTAGGAATGGGTTGATGGGAGGATCTTCCGAACAGAAGCTGGTCTGGGCCGATAATTCGATAGTTAAGAGGAATAGGAAGAAAAAGAGTAGCTGTTTCATGGTGTAAGTTGAATGATAAATATATCTACTATACCCCACTACATTCCAATACCCTTAGTGCTTTTCGACACTTTTTTGGTATCCAGTAAATTTCAGAAAAGATGAATGATGAACTCAGCTATTGTATCCTAGCGGTAATTCTGGCAATCATCCCCTCCTTATCCATTTTAGCCTGCTCGATAAACACTTGGGGTACTGCCAGGCTATCGTCATAGCGGGCAGACCACAGAATCATTTCTACCAATACTGGGATCAGATGCTTGCCTTTTTCCGTTAAAGAGTACTCCTTCTTGGTCTTGAGCTTTTCGTAGACCTTTGACTCGATCACGCCATTCTGCTCCAGCTTCTTCAAGCGGTCGGACAAGATATTAGTCGCTATTTTTTCTTTGGAATTAAGGAATTCAGAATAAAACCTTTTGCCTTCAAAGACTAGATCTCGAATTATCAAAAAGGTCCATTTATCTCCAAAAAAATCTAAGGCATAACTGATTGGGCAGTCTGATCTCATAATTTTTTCAATTGCTCACTTGCATTTTGCAAGAGAATGTTTAATTTTGCTTTGCTTGCAAAATGCAAGTTATTTGTTTTCTCGCTTAAATATCTTAAAAATGAATATTATCCAGCTAAATTTTGAGGAACTAAAGAAGGACCACTGGTCTGAGCAAGAAGTAAAGAATGTGAAACTGATCCTCGATTTTGTTCAACACCTAATGAATAGCCACGACTTTGATTATGTAGGGAAAAAGTTTGGTAATCAATCCTACACTCAACATAACCGAGGTATTGCCGATGGGATGGATGCTATTATCAAGTACGTAGGCGATTTCGCTAAGTCAAACCCAGAATATACCTATGATGTCAAACATGTCTACGCAGATGGTAGCTTTGTGATCTTCCAATCACATGCGACGATTCGCGCTAAACATCGTGGTAATGATCATAAAGGTCTTAACATAATTGATATCTGGCGGGTAGAAAATGATCAAATTGTTGAACACTGGGATGCACTCCAACCAATGGATGGATTTATGCGCTTTTACAATTTGTTGGCTGGTGGGAAAGTTCGGAATACCAATGGCGTTTACTAATTTTGTGTGGACAAAATTGATCAGGGAATGATTTTGAGGACAAAGCTGCTTTACCTGCTTGTCCTGTAATACAGCGCATGAAAAAGAACTATATTATTTCAATAGAGAAGCTACACCTAACTGCCGGATTTTCTCTAGTCTTATCCGGTATTTTAGCTTACTTTCTAGATGGTTTTGAAATGGCATTGTCTTGGATCATATTTGGGGCGATGTACATCTCCATGTCTGATATTGGTGAAGATGAGATGAGTGTAGAAAAGCTACAACACCCAAGGCATATGATTAGGCGTTCGTTTGGTTACGTTGGTGCTGTTTTTAGTATAGTTTTAGCGCTTTTTTACCTCCATCAGCTACTGTTCTGAAAAGGCTTATTCCTTAGTACTTTCCATTATTTGCCCATTTTTTCTAAAAATGTTTGGATCACTTGCCCATCAACCTGATTACCAACGGTCAATCCCACCTCATTGTCGGTGCGAAAATGGGCTCCTCCTTTGACGCGAGATTCAGAAAGGTACATCTTGGCTTAAAGTGTCAAAACATTGGCTTAAGATGTCAAGCCTTGGGTGTCGCATGCCTGTAATTTTACACTCGTAATTAGTTCACAACTAAAACGAAAATAAAATGAAACAGAACATCTTAGTAATTGGAGGAACCGGTAAAACAGGCCGACTAGTAGTTGAAAGTTTAACACAGCTTGGACACCAGGTAAGAATTGGTTCTCGCGGGCATTCCCCTAGCTTTGATTGGGATAAGCCTTCTACTTATGCGCAAGCGTTGAAAGGTATGGATCGAGCATACATTGTATACTATCCGGACCTTGCTGTACCGGGTGCTAGAGATGCTATCAAAGCGCTGACAGAAGCGGCGATACATGAAGGGCTAAAGAAAGTAGTCCTGCTCTCTGGCAAGGGGGAAACTGAAGCAGAAGCTTGCGAAGAAATTGTCGCAAATTCCGGTCTTGACTACACCTTAGTAAGAGCATCTTGGTTTAATCAAAACTTCAGCGAAGGAGCCTTTAAAGATTATATCCTAGCGGGGCACATGGCATTGCCGATGCCGGAAGCGCGTATTCCCTATACCGACACCCGTGACATTGCGGATATGGTTACAAAAGTACTGTTGGACGACACCTTCAATGGTAAGACCCTTACGGTAACAGGTCCGAAGAAATTGACTTTTGCGGAAGTTGCTGAAATCATTAGCGGGAAGCTAGGAAGAAGCATACTGTATCAACCAATTTCCATGGAGGAATTCAAGGCTGGATTGGTACAAGCCGGGCTCCCAGAATCTGTTATTTGGCTATTAAGTTACCTATTTACTGAAGTGTTGGGGCATTCTGAAAATCAGACTATTTCAGACGATGTCGAAAAAGTACTTAATCGCAAGCCGATTCCTTTCGAAGAATATGTGGAAACAACTGTGGCATCCGGAGTCTGGAATCAACAGATACCTCAATCCATTTAAAACGGATCGCTTAGCGGTAAAGTAAGCAATGGTGAAATCTCAAGGCTGCTCCGATCAAGGAGCAGCTTTCATCACCTTCCACCAATCGTTCCTGCCCATCCTTTTGGTAGGAAGCGAAAACAACTATCCTCAGACCGCCCCTGCAGAATCTATCGCAGGGCCTTCCCAATCTTCTATCATCTACCGTTGAAGTTATTATGGGATAACCGGTTTTTCCGACTCCTTATTCTGTTCTAAAAGTTTAGGAATAATGAAAAAGATATTGATCGTATCCTTAATGCTTATTTTTTTTAAAAGCATTAACAAGGCAGGTATTGATTTGCCTGGACAATTCAACATCGGCCCCTTACCAACCGCCGCTCCGGCCCCGGCAGACAATCCAGTAACTGGCGAAAAGGTAGCCTTGGGGAGGCAGCTCTTTTTTGATCCGATACTTTCTGCTAACAATAAGATTTCTTGTGCATCCTGCCACTCACCCAAGAAAGGGTTTGCAGATGGACGGGATAGATCAAATGGATTTTCGGAAGGTATAAAAACCAAGAGAAATTCCCCGACTGTATTAAATGCCGCATTTAATGGCATCGATTTGCATGGAAATCTAGACCCAAAGGATAGCCCACAATTTTATGATAATCGAGCTCACTCTTTGGAACAGCAATGCTTGGAGCCTTTACTAAATCCGGATGAAATGAAAGGCTCAGCCGTATCTGCTAGTGTTTACATGGAGCAACTTGAGGAAAAAGTTACGAGTATAAAAGCCTATCGTACGCTCTTCTACCGCGCATTCTCTGACTCTACGGCTTCCATAGCGAACATCACCAAAGCCATAGCGACCTACGAACGCACCTTAATCACCCCCAACACGCCTTTCGATCGTTATATGAGAGGAGATCTCAATGCTATGACTGAAAAGCAGATCAGGGGAATGGAAGCATTTATCTCAACGGGATGCAATAATTGTCATTCCGGTCCCATGTTTAGCGACTACAAGCTACATGTACTTGGCGTGGACGAGCATCCCGGGCTCCAGCGATTCGATGAAGGGGGTGGAAACTATGCCTTCAGAACCACCACGCTAAGAAACCTTGCTTATACCGCGCCCTATATGCACAATGGTACAGCATCCTCTCTTACCGAGGTGATGCGCTTCTATGAACGAAAAAGAAGCAAGCACACCGAAGTCTCCAATCGGGATCTCGCGCCGGAATTTAGAGCGCTTAAACTCAATCCCTTCAATAGAGTACGCGTCAATGAAATCATCGCTTTTCTAGAGGCTTTGAACGATCCCAAGTTTGATCAATCTATTCCGGAAAGTGTACCAAGTGGGTTGCCGATTGAATGATGGTTACTGGCGCTTCTGCCTTTTTGAGGCATAAGGAACGGTTTCGTCCAACAGAAGGGCTTCTTGCCAAATCTCGAGGAGCATAGGATCATGAATTTGTTCCAATTCCTCGATGTGGATGGACATGACCTGCTTTCTTCCTTTGCTGTCCAGTAGTCCTTGATCATTGGATAATTCATTGCCGCGGGGGAAGGCGAGTTCTACACTGCCATCCTTCTGTGCGTTTAGATAGCAGATCCAGCTGTGGTTAAAGTAGAATGGGATCTTATATCTTAATTTCGCTTCTAAATTGAGCTCTTCGGTAAGCAATTCATGTAGCTGCTGTAATAGCTCTCTCTGCTTTCCTTCATGGCGGTAGATATAGTCTTCAATCAATGGCATAGCCGAAGTTTTGGGCCGAAGTTAATTGTTTTGATGATTAATGATTAAGACGTGGATTGTAGATGATGGGAGCGGGCCTTGTTTTGCCCCAACGCATCCACCTAAACGCACTTTGTGGTAACATAAATGCTACATTAGCGGAGAGGTAGCTGCCCCCGTAGCGAATATCGTTGTTTTGTGTTATTCCATTGGCACCGGTATAGCTAATACGGCCGGCTGCTGTTCTTAATAAAGCCAAATTAATCGCCAATTCGAAGAAGGATCTATTTCCATTTTTACGATTGTGGACGAGTCCTAAACCATAACTAGCCAGTAATTGGATGGGTCGCTGTTGTAGCTCTTCAACGACCATTTCTCCATTTTGGAAACGCTCTTTGTTCAGTTGGCGATTGGTACTAAAGCCTACTTTAACACCTCCTCGGACAAAGGTCGTTAGCCCCCGGCTCAACATTTTGCGTGGGAGAAAGATGTTTCGGGTATCATATAGGCAAACCAATAGAGGAACTTCGAGGTAAAGACCTTCCGTCGTGGACTGCACCGCTCCCAATTGATAATGGTAACCACTGAAAACCATTTGCAATCCATAATCCAAGGTCAAAACACCACGACGCACACCCGCTAGGATATCAATTTTGATGTCCTCCTTCAATACGGTTCGACCCAGGATCCCAGCAGAGTAGCGTAGTAGCCATTGTCCCTGGAAAGCCTCGTTGCTGCTTTGACTTGGTAGGGAGAGGTGATTGCCTAGTTGTAAGCCAATGGTGGTATTTCCTACTTGCCCTACGAGGGACCAACTAGCTGTTAGAAAGAATAGTAGTAGATATAATCGGCACATTTTTACCACATGTATTGAACTTAAGGTGACTCGGACTTAAATATAGTATAATAAGCGCAGCGCTACCGTCCATTCACCAAAGGTAGATAAGGTTCCTCTTCCATTTAAGGCTAAGGATTTGTGGAAGAAGGAAGTGGCTGCGATATTAAAGAGTAAGGCGTCGTCTCGGTCAAATCGAATGGCATCCGTCAAATTAGTTCCATCAATGGCTAGCACTCTATGTCTAAACAATCGGGCATAAGCGATGCCAGCGCTAATCCTGCGCTTATAGAAGTTCACTTGCTTATCTTTTTCAAGGTTAAAGCGATAACCAAGGGTCAAAGGCACCTCGATATAGTGCAACCTAATTCTATTCAAGGCAAGGGAAGGCGTTTCAATGATTCTTGCATAATAGCCGTTTTGGCTATATAACATTTCCAGGTTTACGGTCAATCGTTTACTGATTAAGCTCGAAACTCCTGGTCCGAGATTAAGTCCTATACGCGTACCTACTTGACGATTTCCAGATTGCGTAAGATTGGCATCCGATAAGTTAGATCCCAAGGCCAGATATCCTTCGAATCTTTGGGCATTAAGTTGAAAGGCCAGCAGAAGAAAAATTAGAATAGGAACTCCGTTCATACTATATAAACGGGCTTTTACAATTTAGCTGGGGGTATTCGCAATTTTAACATTATCCGTTCCAGGATTAGACTGTCTCCAGCATCCCTAAGGCTTTAGATTAACTTATGCTCTGAAGTTGCTTATTATTTTTTCATTTCCTTCTTGATCAATTCAATTTCTTCATCCCACATCCCACCACCAAATCTCTCATTCGAGAGTTCATTGGCTTCTACTAAGAAATCCAGTGCCCGTTGCAAATCCTTTTCCACTCCCAGCCCTTTGAAGTAGTAGAAGCTGAGATCTGCCTTTGCATTTAGGTTTCCTAGGTCGGAACTACGCATGGCCAGTTGAATCCCTTGCTTCAAATCTCTATAATCCCCTTCATCCCGCATGTAGAGTCTAGATAGCTTCAGCGCTGCCCGCCCAGCGTAGCCCCGATGGTCCAGTAAGACCTCTAGCGCTGCGACGGCCTGCGTCTTAAGATCTGGCCGGTAGTCAAGGATGAAATCTGCTAGCTCATAATTATCTTCTACGTTTCCCCAGCGGATTGCTTTTTCTCGCCAAGCAATCACACTATCAGATTCTACCTCCTCCTGAAACTCGTAATGTGAGGCAATGGACGCAGCTGCGGTCGGATGACCCTGCGGGGCTAGATCCCGATAAATGGCTAATGCCCGCTCAGCTCTCTCCTTCATGAAGAAATCTTCATATTTGTCATCTTCCAAGGAGAGGGCGTAGACATACATACAGTCAAGACAATCTTCTATTTCACTGAGATCTTGATTTTCAAATCCAACGGTATCAATATTCGCGATTAGTTCAGCTGCTATTTCATAGGGTTGGGTATACTGAATAGAGTACAGATGAAAGTACCAACCAAATGTTTCATCCCAGAGGAAGACCCTAGAGGACCATTGCTCCTCCACACGGCGGTAGAGTAATATTTGACCCGAACCGTTATCTCCAAAAGCTAATTGGTCTTGGTTAAATACCCCCGCCTTTCGCAGAGAATCAGTGATGGTCTGTATTTTATCAGCAGTCCAAAGATAATGAGGATTTCTTCCCTCTTGATCGGTTGATTGGGCTGCGATGCCCTTTTCCGGGGTAGTAGGCCCTTGGTAGGATAGGAGGTACTCCTTGTAATCTGAGGGAAGCGGTCCGCCATAAGTTTTTTCTAGATTGGCTAGGTCTGATGCGGAGAAACCAGACTGCCCAACGACTGTAGTGGTCGCTAATAGTAGGAAAGCCAGTAGCCCTAAGGTACTTTTGCGCAGCATATATAGTATGGGTAGTTTGATCAAATATAATACACCCTATCATAACGGGAAAACGGCTGCATCTTGTATGACTTCTCCCTTTGGAAAAACCGAGGTGAGTATGTAGATCATTGACTCGCTTTACAGCTGCTAGATTAGTTCTTTCACTTTGTTCTCTTTTACCAGGTCCTGGGGAGCGTAGTCGGGGTAGGGGATGGGTAGATACTCGATGAAGCTGACCTGCTCTCGAAGGTACCTTACGATTTCATTTTCGTTCCCTTCCTCTTTCTTGAAAAATACGGTCTCCAATTGGTTGAAATCATCTAAAGAACTAAAGTTTCCGACCCTGTGCAGGAGCATCTTTCTAGCAATCGGCAGGTTTGAATTGGACATGGAGATGGAGATACCTTTCAGCATTTCCATCGTCTCGGCATAGAGAGGAGGTAGATGGAAGTGTGCCATGAAGTTATCGATGGCTAAGGTGTTCTTCTCCGCAATCTGTATGGTGAATAGGTGGTTGTTGGACATGTATCCAAACCCTTCGTACCAGGCTGGACTCTTCTTGTTGCCTTTCCTGACCCGGTAAGTCTGTTGGCGCGCATCGTAGTAGATCAGGAAGGGTTCCCGTTTTACCCGGTAGCCGAAGGAGGAAATATAATAGCAATGGTAGACGCCTTCCAGCAAGCGTAGAATCTCTCCTGGTGAGCCATTGATGAGATTGTCAATATACTTCAGGGGTTTGTGCTCGCGTACTTCGAACAGTTGCAGCTTTAGGGTTTCAAGTTTCTGTAGGTATTCCTGAATTCTCCGACGAGTCTTCAACTCTGAAACATTATTGACTTGATGGAATACAGCTTTGATCTCTTGCTCCGTTAAAGGTCCCTGCTGACCGTTCTGTACCAGTTCACTCAGAACATTATTGATTAGCGCGGAAAAAGCGGAAGGATACATGTCTAGAGCATGGGCAATTTCCTTGTTCTTAATGCCAGCCTCCTTCAGGAAGCGAGTTAACTGAAGCATGCGCCGGGCCTGATCGATGAAAGAAGGGGTTGCAGACATAGGTAGGTGATTATGGTGTTCCTAATGAATCGCAAAAGTCAATTCCAAGTGCACAGTTTGAAAATTTGGCGCTATTTGTCTGGGGTGGGCAGAGGGTGTTTGGGTTGCTTCCTCTGCATCTTTTGTATGCTAGCAAAGGTCCTGGTCACGTATTAATTAATATGAATAATGGGATTAATTAATTATTAAAAGACACTTAACCTCCTCAACACTTTCTCAACATATCCCGCCGCTACTTTTGCTCCCAATTCCAGAGCGCTACAAATGATCAAATCCCAAAACAACAGTCAACACAACTTGAATCTTTCAACAGCTCAGTTCTAGCCCTTTAAGCTTCTGGATTTACTGTATCATTCATTAATCTAAAACTTGCTTAGTTATGAACGTTAACCTTCGAAAAGGAAAAAAGGTATCCTACCTAAAAGGTATGGCTACACTTTTAGCCTTGTGCTTTATTACCACACAAGCTTGGTCACAGCTTACCGTGACTGGAAAGGTGACAGATGCTGGCACTGCCGAACCTTTGATTGGTGTCAATATCTTAGTTAAAGGAACTGCTCAAGGGACAGTTACGGACATTGATGGTGCCTACGAGCTTGAATTGAAAGAAGGTACAGAAACCTTGGTTTTTTCCTTCATCGGTTATGCCAACCAAGAAATTGCGGTAAACGGTCAGTCGACCTTAGATATCGCTCTAGCCGAAGGTTTGGCTTTGTCCGAAGCAGTAGTCACTGCACTCGGTATCAAGCGGGATGAAAAATCACTGGGATATGCTGTGCAAAAGTTGGATGGTGACGAATTCACACAAGCTAAAGAACCTAACTTTGTTAACGCCCTATCTGGTAAAGTTGCAGGTGTGAATATTACCAATGGTGGTTCTGGTGTGGGTTCTTCTTCTCGTATCGTGATCCGGGGTGAATCTTCTTTATCCGGTAACAACCAGCCTTTATTCGTAGTAAATGGTATTCCAATTAACAACAGCATTGGTGGAAATAATCGTGCAGAAGGAAACCTAGAAACGGATTATGGTAATGGGGCAGGAGAGATCAACGCGGACGATATTGAGTCTATCTCCGTATTGAAAGGTGCAAACGCAACGGCTCTTTACGGTTCTCGTGCCGCTAATGGTGTAATCTTGATTACCACCAAATCAGGGGCGGCTACGAAGGGAATTGGAGTAAGCTTCAATTCGACTACTACTCTTGAAAACCCCCTGAGAATTCCTGAATACCAAAACCGATACGGACAAGGATCTAACTTCCAGTTCGAATTCGTAAACGGATTTGGTGGCGGTACCGCAGATGGGGTTGATGAAAGCTGGGGCCCAGCTTTCAGAGGCCAGTCCATCAATCAACACGATAGCCCTACTTCTAGTGGTGTTAGAGCGGGTGATTTCGCTGCCCGTCCATTAAATCCAGACGGTACTTTTGCCGATCAAATCAATGCTACTCCTTGGACAGCTGCTCCAACGAATATTGAAGATTTTTTCGAAACGGGTGTGACGACTTCTAACAACATCGCCTTATCAGGAGGAGATGCAAACCGTAACTTCCGTTTGTCTTACACCAATCTGTATTCTGAAGGTATTCTTCCGAATACCAACTTGAAGCGTAACACTTTGGCTTTTGATGCTTCTCAGAAATTCTTGGATAACAAGTTGAAAATTACCACGAATATCAACTATGTAAATTCAGGTTCTGATAACCGTCCCAATAACTCCTATGGTACAGAAAACGTGATGTACTTATGGGTTTGGTTTGGACGCCATATCGATATGAATTCTTTGAGAAACTACTGGCAGCCAGGCTTGGAAGGTGTTCAACAGTACAACTATAATTATAACTGGCATGATAATCCTTACTTCACGATGTTCGAAAACACGAACGCATTTGATAAGGATAGAATTTATGGTAACGTAAATGCAACTTACGAGATCTCTCCAAAACTGAATCTAATGGTTCGTTACGGCTTGGATCTGTTCAATGATCTAAGAGTGGGTAAGCGTGCCTTCAGTACGCAACGTTTTCCACAAGGGCAATACCGTGAAGATCGAATCTTCTTCGAGGAAAGAAATGCTGATTTCCTTTTGTCCTACAACGACAACTTTGCGGACAACATCACCTTCACAGCCAACGTGGGGGCTAACCAGATGAATCAGACGAATCGTTTCAACCGAATTTCTGCTAACGAATTGGCTATTCCAGCGGTATATTCTTTAAATAACTCTGCCATTCCTTTATCCAATAGCCAATTCAACTCCGAGCGACGAATCAACAGTTTGTATGGGGCATTCCAGGTAGGAATTAACAATGCCATTTACTTAGACTTCGCCGGTAGAAATGACTGGTCTTCTACACTTCCTGATGGTAACAATTCTTATTTCTATCCATCGGCCTCTGTTTCTTTTATCCTGTCTGAGCTGTTAGACATGTCAAACGGAACATTCTTGAAGTTACGTGGCGGATGGGGACAAGTAGGTAACGATACAGATCCTTACTCATTGAACAGTTTCGTTGAATTCTTGACGAACCCGTTCGGTGGTCAGTTATTGGCAACAGAGAGTAACACCCTTCCAAACGCTAATCTACTTCCGGAGCGTGCTTCTACCTTTGAAATCGGTGCTGATCTGCGCTTATTCAATGGAAGAATGAACTTAGATGTTACTTACTACAATACCGAGACCAAGAACCAGATTCTTCAAATTCCAGTATCTCAAACTACTGGCTACTCACAGCAATTCATCAATGCCGGTGCCATCAGAAGTCAAGGTGTTGAGGCCTTATTAAGCTTCTCTCCAGTACGTACAAGAGACTTCAACTGGGAAGTTAATGTGAATTTCACACTGAACAGATCTAAGGTGTTGAGTCTTGCGGAAGGTTTACAGACGCAACAACTTAATGGCAACTACCTCCAGGTCTTAGCTAAGGTGGGTGAAAGAATGGGGGATGTGTACGGAACCGGTTTCGTATTAGTAGATACAGAAACCAACCAGAGAGTAACAGTTGAAGATGTAGAAGATATCAAACCAACTTACGCTAACCTATATGATGCAAGTGGATTCCCCGTTCGTGATCCAAATCTACGTCGCTTAGGTAACTATAATCCAGATTGGCTCGGCGGTATTTACAATACCCTTTCTTACAAAGGACTAAGCCTTGGCTTCTTGTTAGATGGTCGGGTTGGAGGTGTGGTGATGTCAAGAACACTATTGATTGGTGGTACCTCAGGAATGATGGCTGAAACAGCACAATTCGATCGTGAGACGGGTACTTTCATTGGTGGTGTTACTAGAGTTGACGGAGTAAGCGAATTGGACAGAGCTGGTGTTAAAGAAGTAGTAGATGGTGAAGGTAATGGAACAGGCACTTATGTCGCCAATGACACGGAACTTTCTGCACGTGACTTCTACTGGTCACACTTCAACCGTGGCAATGAGCAAGTAGGCATGTATGATGCCTCTTTCTTGAAATTACGCGAGGTAAGATTAGGCTACAATTTTCCTAAATCAATAGTATCTAAGATTGGTGCACAGCGAATTTCACTTTCTGTAGTAGGACGAAATTTATTGTTGTGGACCGAGAACCCACACTTTGATCCAGAAGTATTCTCTTTCAATAGAAATGCAATTGTTCCGGGTGTTGAAGATATGGCAACACCTTCTTCTAGAAGTTACGGGGTGAACCTAAACGTAACCTTCTAAGAAAGCTCATTCATTAACCTGCCGTTTGTGAGACTTCGGAAGTCTCACAAACAGCGGCGGCAAAATTTCGACCATGAAGTCATTAAATATAAAAGCACTATTTATCCTTTTGGGTCTACTAGCCATGCAAGCCTGTACAGCAGGCTTCGAAGAGCTGAATACCAATCCAAACCAGCCTACGGTAGATAAAGCTAACCCAGATTTGATCTTACCAAAAGTTATTTCGGAAGTAGGCAATGAGTTGACGGCTGGTATTGCTTGGGGATTCGGTAACGTCGTTTCTCAGGCGGTAGCTACCAATAACTTTACCAGTGTTGATATCTACGCTTGGGGCACTTACAGTGGTACCTGGAACTCCATGTACAGAAATGCTAGAGATGCACAGAACTTGATCATCATCGCCGAAGAGCGGGGAAATGATAACTTAAAAGCTGTGGCATTAGTCCTGAAGTCTTACATCTTTTCTTTCTTAACGGATATGTGGGGGGATGTACCTTACGCCCAAGCTTTGAATGGTAAAGGCGTAAATGGCGATGCAGTTTTTGAACCTGCATACGATTCACAGGCTGATATTTACAAAGGGATTTTGGCTGATTACGAGATGGCAAATAGCCTTTTTGGTGGAACAGGATCTATCGGTGGCGACATCATGTTTGGTGGAGACGTAGAGAAATGGCGTAAATTATGTAATGCGCTTCGTATCCGTACCATCATGCGTTTAGAGCATAAATGGGGAGAGCTGGGTTTAAGCGCCAATTCTTTGCAGCAAATCGTTGATAATGAGCCATTAATGGAGTCAAACGCAGACAATGGTGTTTTGGGGTATTTAGCTACTTCTCCAAACCAATGGCCACGCCAAACCGGTCGTGTTGGTGGTTTTGATGAAAAACGAATGAGTCAGCGTATTGAAAGTGTTTTGAAAAGCACGAATGATCCACGCTTGTTCGTGATGTTCCGCCCCCTTGATAACCAAGATAGCTTAGGTGTTTACCGTGGTATTCCAAATGGTTTATCTGAGGATAACGCTATTAACTTCAATGGTGGTCCTAAAAATCAATCCCGCCTAGGGCTACGCTACCGTGATACCGATAATCCATCAAATGTCGATGTCGATATGACTTATATGCAGTACAATGAATTGATGTTCATTTTAGCCGAAGCTGCAGTTAAGGGATATATCTCGGGTGATGCAGAAGCTTATTACTTGAATGGATTAAATGCAACTTTGGAGTACTTTAAAGTGGCGCCTGAAGCCTCTTTCTTTGCCCAGTCAGCCATTGACCTGAAGTCCGCTGCAACTACAGAAGGACAATTGGAAATCATTGGGACCCAAAAGTGGTTAGGACTTTTCATGGTGGGCGCTGAAGCATGGTTTGATTTCCGTAGAACAGGCCTTCCTAGATTGACTCCTGGTGAAAATGCCATTTTCAATCAAGTACCTGTACGTATTCAGTACCCAAGTGATGAGCAAGTATTGAATGCTACAAACTACGATGCAGTGATTAGCCGCCAGGGACCAGATGAAATCTTGACAAAACCTTGGTTACTGCAATAAATGAAGGATGAGTAAGCTATGCATTTACCTAGCGTAGCCGTATAGGGAGGGAGGACGATTAGAACTACTGCTAATCTTTCCTCTTTCCCATTTTATTTGCAACTTCACCGTTTGAGCATGCTAAGAATATTGAACCTTATATGCACAGCATTGTGCTCAATTTGCTTAGGATAAGGTATCTTGTACCAGACCCGGAATGGGACAAGATTTGTGATCACCGAAAACTTTCCTATGTCCAAAAAGTATAACTTTCTTTTCACTAGTATTCTAGTGATTAGTACACAGCTAGTATTGGCCCAACCAGTAGAAAATGTAGTATTGGTAACCTTTGATGGATTGCGCTGGCAGGAATTATTTGGAGGGGCCGTAGATAGCATGATGAATAATCCCGAACTAACTAAGGATAAAGACCAAGTACTAGCCGCATTTCATGCCGATAGCCCCAAAGAAGCTAGAAAGAAACTGATGCCTTGGATGTGGTCGACGGTGGTGAAAGAGGGGCAATTGTATGGAAATCGCTGGTTGGGGAATTTGGTGAACTGTACCAACCGATTCTGGTTTTCCTATCCGGGCTACAATGAAATTTTGACCGGATTTAGTGATCCTGAAATCGATAGTAACGCTAAGAAGTACAATCAAAATAAAACCGTGCTAGAGTGGTTTGCAGAAAAACCTGAATTTAGCGGAAAAGTAGCTGCCTTTGGATCTTGGGATGTTTTTCCCTATATCATCAATGACCAGCGCAGTGGAATCCCCGTCAATGCTGGCTTTCGCAAGGCGGAAGATGAATACTTATCCTATAAAGAACAGTTTCTCAACGACCTTCAGGACCAAATTCCAAGCCCTTGGGCTACGGTGCGCCTTGATGCTTTTACGCATAACTATATGCTAGAGCACATGAAAAAGCATCATCCTCGAATTGTATATATCTCCTATGGGGAGACTGATGATTTTGCGCACGATGGTCGTTATGATCACTATCTGAAATCTGCTCATCAGACGGACAAATGGCTAGCTGCCCTTTGGGACTACCTGCAAAATGATCCCTTTTACAAAGGTAAAACTAGCCTATTGATCACTACGGATCATGGGCGGGGGCATTCACCTATGACCCAATGGAAAAGCCACAGAACGATATACCGAGGATCTGATCAAATCTGGATTGCAGCTATTGGTCCTAATATTGCAGCCCTTGGTGAAGTGGCCGTGGATCAAAGACTTTTTCAGTACCAAATAGCCAAAACCATGGCCAAGTTACTGGGCTATGACTACCAAAACGAAAGAGAAGAGGTGGGCCCAGTGATAGAATCCATCATAAAATAACCTTTGATGAACGAGTATGATATCATAGTAATTGGTGGCGGTATCTTGGGCATTGCCCATGCCTATCATTGTTTACAGGCTGGTATGAAAGTGGCCTTGATCGAACGCGATGCCTATCCCAATGGAGCGACTATTCGAAACTTTGGCCAAGTTGTCCCTTCTGGTATGGATCGCAAATGGCAGCAATATGGCCTTGAAAGCTTGAGAGTGTACAAAGAGATTCAATCCAAGACTGATATTTCTGTACGAGAAGAAGGAAGTATTTATCTAGCCAGTAATGACGAAGAGTTGCAATTGCTGGAGGAACTGGCTGCTATCAACCGCAAGCATGGTTATCGCTCGGTGCTGTGGACTAAGCAACAGTGTCTAGAGCGTTATCCTGGTTTAAAAGAGGGATATGTTAAGGCAGGCTTGTTCTTTCCGGAAGAGGTCAAGGTGGATCCACGATTAGCGGCTAAACGTATCATTCAATACTGCGTTTCAGCCTTGGGCCTCACCTATATTTCAAGGCGAACGATCATAGATACAGCTACTTTACCAGATAAACAGATATTGACCGACAACTTAGGGCAGACCTACCGTTGTAAGAAGACCTTTCTTTGTGGCGGAACGGAATTTCAGTTGCTGTTTCCTGAAATTTTTAATCAAAGTGACTTGGTGAAGGTCAAATTGCAAATGATGGAAACGGTGCCGCAGAAGCGACAGGTCATTCCCGGTTCTGTGCTTTCTGGATGGACTATTCGGAGATATGAAAGCTTCCATGAATGTCCTTCCTTCGCAGCCATAAAAGCACGGGAAGATAGGGAGGCTTATCACCTCAAACAGGGGATTCATATCCTCTTTAAGCAGTCTCCGGATGGTGGGGTGATTATAGGTGATTCCCACGAATATGCAACGGTCAAAGACGGCGAGACCTTGTCGATGGGGACGGACAATGAGATCAATTGCTTTATCCTATCCCAAGCCCAACGAATCTTTCAACTAGAAGATTGGCAGATTTCACGAACTTGGGTCGGACAATACAGTCAGTGTCAAGAACAGGATATCTTCAATGAGACGATTGAAGATGACATACATATCGTGACAGGCATTGGGGGTAAGGGAATGACAGGATCTTTGGGGTATGCCAAAGAAAATGTGCGCAATCTACTTTCTTTAAATCTTGAAACAATCTAGCCATGGTAAAACTGGTAATCTTTGATATGGCAGGAACCTCTATCAATGAGGATAACCTGGTCTATAAAACCATCCAGCGAATGATGACCCTGCACGGCGTAGCAGTCTCCTTGGATACAGTCTTGGAATTAGGGGCAGGAAAGGAAAAACGTACGGCTATCGCTGATATTGCGGAGGTAGTAGTAGGAAGTAAGGGGGTTTCAAGTGATTGGGTTGATAATGTGCATCAAGCTTTTAAAGAAGCCCTTGATCAAGCTTATGAGACGGAGCATATGGAAGTTTTTCCTAGTGTCCACAAGGTGGTGAAAAAATTGCGCACTGAAGGGATAAAGGTGGGCTTTAACACAGGCTACAGTAGGCCCGTTGCGGAGCGGATTTTGGCTAGGTGTGGTGTGAAAGTCGGTGAGGATATCGATGCCCTAGCAACTGCAGATGACGCTGCAAATGGTCGACCTGCTCCTGATATGATTGACTTTATTTGCCATCAACTGGATATCCCTGCCAAACACTCCGTAAAGATTGGAGACAGCGCCATTGATATTGAGGAAGGTAGGAGTGCTGGTGTGAAATTAGCCATTGGCGTTACCACTGGCGCACAAACTCGTGAATTGATTGCCAAAGCGGAGCCAGATCATATTTTGGATGATATGCTGGAACTGTTACCCATTCTTGGGCTTGAGGAATAAGGTCCCAGGTAAGTGTGCAAATGAGAAAGGATCAACCTTCCTACTCAATGAATTCATATTCCCGGAGGAAGACTATAATATCATCAAAGGCTCCGGCCGCCACCCGATCATATTTGAAGTAGCTATACCATTTTCGCAAATCTGAATTAAATCCTAGATCTCGCATGCGATGACCATGCTCCAATCCGTGATTCGCACTTGGAACAATGGCAATGCGATAGTTAATCTTGTCTACTTCTTTGAATAATTGCTTTAGATAGCTACTGTTCTCCCGATAGGGGACCACAAAGTCATCACCCCCCAAGATTGATAGAAATGGGCCCTTGAAGGCTTTTAGGTCATCGCTTGGATCATAATCATTCCGGCGAACCCATATCTCATCCAATTTCTCGGCGGAGACGGGGATATCGTCCTGCTCCAACACATCAATCCAAGCATGCGCTCTTGCCGAATCCAATAAGGCTACCATCGACTCATAGATCTCGTTGGGGTTTCCCTGGGCAAATGATAGCTCTGTGTAGGCCAAGGCCTCCTTGATAGCTTGATCGTTTAAGCCTAATTGGTCCCGAAGGTAGTATACACTACAGTCTAGTTGCTGTTGTTTGACGCTGGTCGATGGGCCTACCAAGGAAACGATGAAGTCTACCGTAGTTTTGGTCTGTGCGGCGGCCTTCGGGGCTACCCATCCCCCAGCGCTATACGCCAAGTAACCTATGGGGCCGGTATAATCTAAGCTGGCAATTTGGTCGGTGAGGGTTGCGAGGTCCTGGGCGTGCATATCCATGGTAGTCTTTTCACATGGGAAATTGGTATTACTGTGACCTCTTTTATCAAAGGTAACCACGGCCAATCCGTATTGCGATAGAACTTCCGGACGAGCATCCCAGTCATTTTTACTGCCACATCCACGGCCATGTACAATAATCATGGTTGGCCATGGGCCCTCTCCTACAGGTTTGGTGATCCGCACAGCGATGGAGATATCTCCTAGGTTGACATCCCCCGCCATGTATTCTATCTCCCTTCTTGGCGGCCTGAGCGCACGTTTAATATGAACCTTAGCAAAGTTGCACTCGCCGACCATTTCGGCATAGAGGGAATCCCAAACCACTTTGACAACTCCATAATAGCTTTCAAAACTTACGCTTTTACCCTTAACCCTAAGCGTAGAATTTACTGGTTTATAATAGATCCAATCTGTGATTTTAAAGGAGACTTCGAGGCTATCTCCCAGCGGATGAATATCCAATGTGAAGGCTTGAGTACTATTCCCATGGCGAATGAATGTCCCGGTCCAATAGCCTTCTAATTGACTGTGGATAGAGGATTCTTGTGCACACAAGTGGGCGGAAGAACAGCAAATAATGATTAGGAGTAATAATCGATTCATAGTGATGGATTGTTACTCCTAATGTACGACTTGACTTCGACTTCAGATCTTCAATTACCGTTCAAAGTATAGATAAAAGTAAACGGCAAACCCAAAATCAGTCGCGTCGGTTGAGATCAGACGCCAGCCGTCTCTTGCCATCTCATCAAGCTTGGTCTGAATGTCCTTAGTTGAGTCCTTAAGGATGTGTTCCTTGTCTAAAGTAATCTTAGTGTAATAGATCAAGGATTCTACTTTGTATTCTTTCATACTAATCTAGAGCTGTTTAGAGAGAGTTGTTAAATGGTATTAGAAATTGGCAAAGGACGCAATCTGCAATTGTCCTCTACTCCTTTTTTCGAAAACTTGAGACATAAATCCTAGCTCTACCTTCAGCTGGGGAGATACTCGGTAACCCAAGGCTGCGTACATGCGATTCCGGTCGAATACGGCATTTTGTCCATTTAGGAAGACTTCATCATACAGCGAAAGATACCAGGTGTCGGCCACCAATTCTTTATTATTCAAGGCAATGTTCAGCGCTAGGAAGTATCGGAAACGCCACTTAAAATCACTATTCTCTACCCAACGTTCTTCTATCCGATAGCGGTGCTGGATAGAAACGCGCCCAAAATTCTGTTTGGTTATGAATTGCTGAAAAATCCGGTGCTCTCCGATGCTCAGTTTATCGTCAGTCCCGGCTATGTAATTCTCCGATAGGATATAACCGTATCCCAGGAGTAGATTATTATTGCCAGGTGTTAGATTCACGCCAAAACCGGTACGGAGTAGCAATTGTTCCAAATCACCGATGAAGTTGTAGTTTCGATATTGTACTTCATGATGCCAGTTCCACTTATCATTGATCTTCTTACTACCAATATAAATAATCCAGTTCCCAGTTTCCGAATCCTGTGCTTGTAGCGAAAAGCAAAAGGACAGACTAAAGCATAAAATCAGTAATTTTTTCATAGATAGGTTGAAGTCTTCGTTATCAGCAATGTACAACGTTGCGATTAAATTATTGTTTTCACGCCTAAAGTTAAGAGCTCTGATCTACTTTTTAAGCAGAACCACATGAAAGAGAGCGGAAATGGGACCTTCCTCGGTAGAAACGCTCCCGCTCAAATCCAACTCGCCTGGAGGGAGGGATACATTTTCAAACCTAAGCCTACTTTCTTCAGCACCAAAGGATTGCGTCAACTCTTGATCGGCAAATGTAAGCCTAGCTTCTGCATTCGGCGAGGATTCCTGAAGAATGACTTCAATGTCAAAATCAGCAGCTTTATCTACCTTAAGCCGCCAAGAACCAGATTTTCCCCAGCCATTACCAGAACGCTTTGTCCAGTCCTGAGCGCTTAGGACTGTCCTTGTCTCTTTTTCCGTCCCAATGATAATAGGAGGTTTAGCGTAGTTGTTGGGTCTTGTGGAGGAAACATCATCAAACCAGGCCTCATAAGCCTTCAAGAGGCGATCCTTTTCGCTGGATAGTGAGTCAGCTAGGTTGATGGTTTCTCCGGGATCTTCTTCCAAATTGTACAATTCATAGGGGACCCCCGCTGGCATTTCCTCCCTCCCGAAACCCGTCGGGTGAACCAATTTGTAGGTCTGGCCGATTGCTGCAAAGTGATGGTACTTCACGGGAGTATCCCCTCGATGTACTTGCAAAAAAAGCTGTCGATCTTCCCACTTAGCTTCCTCTCCCTTCAGTAAAGGCAGTATACTCTTGCCATCTAATTTAAGTCCAGCAGGTAGTTCCACCTGGGCCACATCGAGAAAGGTAGGCAATAGATCGATGTGCGCACTAATACGACTGCTGCTTGTACCTGCCTTTAGCTGTGCTGGCCAATGGGCAAAAAATGGAGAGCGAATCCCGCCTTCATGTACCTCGGACTTCATTCCTCTTAGATCCATGACATAGCGCCGGCTATTGGGGCCATTGTCTACCATGAAGATAACCAGCGTGTTTTCGGTTAGCCCCCATTCATCCAATTGGGAGAAAAGCTTTCCAACATTCTGGTCTACATTCTCGATCATCGCTAAGACACCCGCCACATTGTCTAGTAGTTGTTCACCAGTGTCGCCGATGGAGATTGATAAAATATCCTTGTTCTTATATTTGGTTTTCAGTTCCGCTGGTACATCATGATAAGGGCCGTGTGGAGCGTTTAAGGCGATATAGCTAAAGAAGGGTTTATTATTGGCCACGGAATTTTCTATGAAATCCAAGGCGCCATCAAAGTACACATCGGTGCAGTAGCCCTTTGTCTGAATTGGCTCATTATTATGGAAAAGAATCGGATCTGTATATCTTCTTTGGTTCTCAAAGGGTTCAGAGGGTTGGGCAAGTCCGCCGCCTTTATGGACCAATGCCTCTTGGAATCCCTGGTCACTGGGTCGCATGGGGTAGCAGTCCCCCAGATGCCACTTGCCGAAAATTCCGGTAGCATAGCCCGCCTCACCCAGTAATTCGGCCATTGTTATCTCCTCGGTATCCATCATGGATCTTCCGATCCAAGTGTCTACTACTCGAGTCCGATAATTATAGCGACCCGTCATAAGACAAGCACGTGTAGGGCTGCAGACAGGACTTACATAGAATCGGCTTAAAGAGGCACTGCGGCTCGCCATGGCATCGATATTCGGCGTTTCAAGGAGGGGATTGCCGGCTACTCCAAGATCTCCGATGCCCTGGTCATCCGTCATAATCAGGATAATGTTCGGACGCGCGGTTTCAGTGGGCTGTTCTTCTCTGCTACAAGATGAAAAACATATGAAGCAGCATAGGAGTAGGATAAGAGAACGTAGTTGGTACATGATTCCCAGGTTTTTCGTTTGTTGATTATCTAGCAATATAACAAAGCCTGGGAAACTTCGGGCCAATCTTTAGGACTGCATCATTTCAAACTACTGGCATTGGCTTCATCAAAATGGATAAGTACATCGAAGAGTCTTGACAACTTAACATTGATGATGTAATTGTCAATGTAGGTATAATTGAAACCTGCTCCAAACTGTACAAATGAGTTCGTAGTATTGAAGTAGGTGAAAACCTCATTTCTGAGCTCTTCTACGATCAGGTAGAGCTGATCTCCCTCAACAGCACTTAGTACTTGATTTACAGTATGACATTGTAACTCGGGAATGAGTTGCCGCTGTACGCCAGATTGGAACTCGCGGTTCTTGCCAGCTAGGAAGGCCATAGCGGAGCCGGTGCCAAAGCTAAAGCCGACGGTTTTGTAAGTGTCGGCGTGGCGTTGTCGTAGTACGGTGCCCATGAATTGACCGCCAAAATCTGCACCATCTGCCACATGGAAATTATGCGCCCAAATAGCAACTTTCGAATCTTGGCCCAATATCCGTTGCCACCACTCTGCGTAGAAGGCCATCAACTGATCCCGTTTTGCTCCGAAGTTGTTAGTGCGGTAAATCAACTCGCGTTGCTGGATAAGGTGGGCAGCCATCAGGGCAATCTCATATTCTTTACTGCTGCTGCCAGCCACTAATTCTTGCTTATTTGCTACCAAATAATCATACACCTTTTGAGATCCTTCGATATTGGCTTGATGAATGGCCTCCGACTTACTGCTGTAGTCCATTAGTTCATTCGGTAGGTTTGCATAGTGCGACAGCACCCTTGCCGTGGAGTCCGGTTGCACTTTACCGATTAACTGAGCCACAAAACGCCTTTCTTCCTGGAAGTCCTTCCCTTGCGGATCACAGCCTACAAATAGTATTTTATCATCATCGGCTAAACTGCCATTATAATCAAACATCCATTGGGCGAGGTCGCGAACTTCTTGGGTATCGTAGGTCCAGTAATAGGTTTGATTCACAGCCGCATCTGCAGAGCCTAATCCCTCGGTAACAAAATCATTCACGACCATCGCATTGCCCCAAGGAATCTCAAAGATGATCGCCTGGAAACCTTTCTCCTGTACCAAGCGACGAAAGATCTTATCTTTTAGTTGATAAAACTCCTTGGTACCATGCGTTGATTCCCCAAGGCCAACGAAATTTGCTTCTCCCAGATATTCGATTAGCGGATCTAAAGCAGGATCAGCAATTAGCGGATTAGCCCCATCAAACAAGTAGGTGTACTGTTCATTGAGTTGGTCAATGACGATCTGCTCCGCCTCGAAAGGAATACATTCCGAGGCCCCCTCGCTAGGGACAGTATTGTTTTTTTTACAACTAGAAAGGAAAACAAGGAAGAGGAATAAGCAAAGAGGTATTCTTGGCATGAGTCGGGTGTTACCGGGTAATGAATTGGCTTGGTGAAGATAGCCCAAATTTGGCAAGTAGCTAGCGCATTGGATGGTTAAGAAAGGCATCGCACCGACACATATGGCCTTGCGTGGATATGTCGGTGGTGAAAATCTATCTGGCTCCTAAAGGGGCACACAACGACAGCTTTGGAGCCCCCCCCGCCGTTGTTTTGTGCCTGTCTAGCGGTCAGATAGATTTCCCACCCACAACCACCCCCGACTCCCCAGCCTTCTACTTATTCAAAGGATCTGCGTGCCTATAACATTCCCTGATCTGATCATTAGTCAATAGATAAATCTGGGCGAAGGCTGTCTTCTGATCGGAATATCCTGCAATGTCTTCTTTGTTCTCCTTTATCCATGCTATTGCCACATCTACGATCCTTTTATTGGCTTTAATATGCCCATAATCGCCGACAAGACTTGTTACCATTCCCGGCAGCTCTAATCTGGGTTCTGGGGCAAAGATGATTTGCGAGAGTTTCCCTCGAAATTCTCGTGTTTCCTGGCTCCAACCATCAAACTCTTCTGGCATATATCTTTGGTCAATGCTGTGCCGGCCTTCGTGTGCAAGCAGGGAAGCTTCCGTACGATATTGCTCGTATTTCGACAGGAAGGCTAATTTTAAATCGTTGCCTGAAAGTCCTCTGGAGGCAAGCTGGTGATATAGATCATTAATCGCATCGTATCTCAATTTTGCAGCTAAGCCTTTTGCAGTTTCTAACTGATTTTCAGTTGAACTCCCCAGAAACCCCTGAATTACTTTTTCTGTTTTACGTCGCTCAATAGAATCCGTAGCCATTTTCCAGGCATTAATGGGGCCACTCAAATATACCTCCCTTACTCGTATTATCTCCTTATCTGTGGCCCATCCACCTATGGCTTTATTTTCCCAAAACCAGCTTGAGAAACCATTTGAAACCATCATATCTATTTGAGTGTAGGTGAATTCCGGCTGGTAGCCATATTGTTCCACGCTAGCTTTTTCCTGATTGACGATGTGTCCAAGTGCTAGGACAAAGCCACTGTAATTTCCCGTGCTACCGGTAAATCCTCTGGTCCCAAAATGTTCTTCTGTTTCTTTTAAAAAATCATTTCCACTATAGCTACGATGCCTCGTAAACGAGAGACTTTTCCAAAGTTCTTTTCTTTTATTATTCAACCAAGCTATGTAAGCCGTTTCATTTTCTTGCTCAATAGCAATTAAGCGATAGTATTCATTGGTCTCTTCTTCAACTTCCTTTAGAAATCGGGCGTAGGTAATGTTATCTCTGGTTGTTGGATGATAGCTCGATTCATTGGAGTTTTTTTGGGCATAGGCTGGTATAAATTCATAAAATCTTGATGATGCAAGGGCATCGATTAGCAGCTCTTGATTCGAAACAGATAATTTATTTCCACTCCAATTTCTACAAACCTGATATAGCTTCTCAGCCGAGTCTTTCAAGTATGGACTAATCTTTTGGATATCCTGAATTTGGAAGTAGGATTGCCAGGCCTTCAGTACCTGAGCCCCATCATTATCTAATAAAGCTATACCCAATAGGAGTTTGGAGGGTATAGGTAAACCTGCATCAACTTCTAAGACCCTAGAAAGGACTTTAGAAGTTTTCCTTAGCAAGTTGGTATCTATCGCCTCCCCCTTAGTTAGCTTATCTACTGAAGAAGCGTATACTCCTTTGGCATATTCGGTATTGGCCTGATTTACCTCATTTTCTGATTGCGCAAGTTCTCTAGCTTTTAATGCTGCTTGTAAGGCTTCATTTGAATGTTGAGCTTCTCTTTCGATTCTGCTGATGAGCATCCAAGTTTCGAATGGTTCACTGCCAATTGAATCGGCCTTTGATAATCTTTCTTTTGCTAAAGCATAGTCTTGATAATATTTCCAGTCCTGATGGGCCAGTCTTCTCAATGCTTCACACTTTTGTGCCCGCTGAATCGTGTCATTGATTAGTATGGATGCTAATATGGAATGTGATGCTTTCAAGTTGAATTGGTCATAGGCTGCATCTGAAGATGCTATAGTATGCTCTTGCCCTCTAGCGGTCGAATAGGTTGAAAATAAGAGTATTAGAAAGAATAATCGCCTCATCTTACTTGTGTTAGGTTGAATGTTCCATGCTTGAATAGTTGACAAACTTAAACCGGATTGACAGTTTAAAATTGTATCAGATTAACTATTTCAAGAACCTCCCAAATTGATGTGGCATAACCTTATCCAGCCAGATGGATTTTCCACCAAGCTCACCTCGGTCCCAGCCGTTGTTGCGTGCCTGTCTAGCGATCAGATAGATTTCCCACCAACAACAACCCCTCAATTCCTCGGCCCCGTGCCCAATTACTCAATCCCAAACTCCTCATACAAAAAAGCGATTGCCCTTTCCAAAACTAAGTCCCGCCCCGCAGCAATATCTTCTGGAGTATTATTGATTTCTATATCTGGAATGACCCCAATACCTTCTAAACTTTCCCCATTCGCATCCAGATTCATCTCAATCGGATATTGGTACTCCCAGCCATTGGGCAAAAATCGACGATTTCCTGTGGTGGAAAATGCGCCGGCAGTGGTTCCACCAATATGGGTGACATGGCTATTGCTTTTCAGGTATAGCGCGATGTGTTCTGCGCCGCTGACCGAGAAGCGATCGGTCAACAGCACTACAGGTTTTGTAAATTGATTCAGATTGTCATTCTCCGTGTACAGTTCAACCTTGGGTTCAAAAGCATCGTGGGCCGGCCCGTTTCTGACCTGCTCGGTCATGACCAAGCGGTTGGCCTCGGCGAAGGCATTGGTGATTAGTCGAGCAAATTCTCCTCTACCTCCGCCATTGTTGCGGACATCAAAGATAATGGCTTGATATTGGCCAATTTCAGCTAGCACATCATCCATGATCTTTGCAGGTTGATACCCGTCTACATCGCTCAGATAAATGTACCCAATGGATTTTTCCTTCAATTGACCATATTCAAGATCCTCTGCCCAGGGGTGTAAGGTGCTATGGGATAGGTATTCCTCCTTAATGAGTTCCCGGCTGAAGGATTGGATCGCGTAGTCAATCCCCGTACTGCCGGAGACATGTAATTGCTTGTCTTGCTCGTCGCTGATAAACGTATGCTCATCGTCAAGTTCCTCTAACATTTGGGTTAAAACATTCCATAATTCGCCTTCTGTTGTGGCAGGGCCTACTTGTGGACGATAGACAGAATAGAGGGAATCCCAGTTGATTCTTTTAGGATGAAGAATGCCACAGTGTAAATCAAAATCAGTCCAAATCTGCTCAAAGATGCTTTCCGGCGAAGAGTCCATACCAGGACCCAATACGGTCTTTTGGCAGCTGATAAAAAGACCTAATAATAGCAGTAGGATATAATAAGTATTCGATCTCATAACTAAAGTTTTAATTGTAATCCGGTAGAAAGTTGATGCTGTAAATGGATGAGTTGGTTTTGTCCCTTCAGATTCTGGTATCGAGCCTGATATCGGACTAGCAGATTCCAGCGTCGATTGATTTTGTATTGATAACTTGCATCGATTTGAAAGGCTAGCAAGCGTTCGAAGGAACCGCCGACCCCATCCGTGATCAGGCGGACAGGATCATTTTCATTATTGTATTCTAGCTCTGGATCAGTTCCATTATAAGGGGGACGGACGATAAGCGACCATAACGGAACATGCAGCTGTGTAGAAAAGAGATGCCGATTTTGTATCCGATGACTGAAGGAAGCGGAAAAATCCAAACTATGATTGGCAAAGAAGCTGAAGGCATCTTGTTGATTCCAATCCAGGTAGTTAAGGTAAAAATGATACCGCGCTCCGATGGCCCAGTCCGTAATCTTGACGCCAGCTAGATTAAATCGGCGCAGGTAGCCCAGGCTGAAATTTCCTCGTATGTAGTCAGTGGTGAAAGTTTCTGAAGCATTAGTATGAAGTTGGCCGGTGCCATAATCGGCTAGGAAGGTGAATTGGTTGAGACTAGAAGCATCCTGCCAATTGTATCCCAGCGTATAGGTTTTACCCTGCTCTTCGTAATGCAAGGGGGAAAAATTCAGATCTTTCAGGTATCCATGGTCAAAGCCAATGGTTCCTTGGAGCGTATTGGATTGGGCAAAGGCTCCAGCTAGTGCCAGCAAGCATTCACCGATAAGTATGAGGCGTTTAAACCAGGAGTTCTGCAATCGCTCCTTCAGCCCCTCCATTTGATTACTATTGGTTAAAGTCCACATAACATTGAGTTGAATGATGGAAATAAATGTTTGACGATCCAAAACTATATCGCCCCATTACCAAAGCCTACTAGAAAAAGGTAGGACATGTGGATTTCCCCATGAAGTCAAATAATTGAGCGGTTAATCAAAAACTAAAGCCAATAGGAGTCCGACCGGAATTCAGCGGAGTATTGGCGGCATTCACCTTGACTTTTATCGAGTTTAGCCTATTTTTTCAGCTTTTTAGCGAGAGGAATAGTAGGTTTGAGTATCGAATAAATCGATTTGGTATGAAATGGAACGGATTCTTATATAGCCTACTTTTCCTCATTGGTTGCCAGACTACGACCTTGGCCCAGTATTCTGCTGCCAAGGAGAAAACACTGACAGACCTGATAGATACACTGAAGAAGCAGTTGGATACACGCGACGTGCGTGAAATTTTGCAGGAGATTTCACAAGTGCAGGCTGATGGGATAGAGGATTATCCAGAGCTAGATGTACGTTATAAACACCTCCAGGCGAATCAGTTAAAACGCTTGGGCTTAATCGACTCTGCCTTGCAGGTCATGGATCGTGCTCGCCTGCTTATCGAAGAACATAAGCTCGATCATCGAATGCCGGGCAATCACCTTTTCACCGCGGGTATTTTAAAGGCCGTTTATCGTTCCAGGGAAGCGTTGGATCACTATCGCATTGCAGAAGCCCATTACCGAGAACAAAAGGATGAGCGCAATCTCGCCCCCTGCTTAACGCAGATAGCTGCCACTTTAGCTTCCTTGGGTAGGTACGATGAGGCTAAGGAGAAAGGAAAAGAGGCGATCGAACTAGGGGAGAAGTTGCAGGTACCGAAAGTCTCAATTCAGATCTATAACAATATTGGATTGGTATACCGCAACTCCAATGATTTGTTGAATTGCGCGCGCATGTACTTTAAAGGATATGAACTGGCTAAGGTGGAAAAGCTTCCCACTTACGCTACCGCGCTGGCAGTAAACCTCTCCACCATTTATGAACGCCTTTGCCAATATGAAAAAGCTTTACAATACAGTAAGGAAGCAGTGTATTGGAGCGAACAGATCAACTATAAGATTGGAAAATACAAGGCCTTGATTATTAATGCGAATATGGCCCTATTCCTGCAGCAAGTGGATTCTGCAGAAGTGTACGTCCAAGCGCTAGAAGCGGAGGCATTGGAGGGCAAGAACAATGTCTGGGAACCGGCCATCGAAAACCTGAAAGGTAAAATAGCGCTACAAAGAGGAGAATTGGAGGAAGCCATCCAACACCACAATACAGCGAAAAAACTGGCAGAACAGGTGGACGCGCGTGGTGAGGTCTTGACTTCATTGCTTGGGGCCATTGACTATCTCTATGAAAAGGAGGCCTACATTCAGTGTCTTATCTACATGGATAAAGCGCTAAGTTTCAAGTTGCTCCCCAAAAACGAGCAACATATCCTGGAAATGAAGCATGTGATTCATGAAAAACTAGGTAATCTTGATTTCGCCTACGAAACACTGCAGCGGAGCAAGGTCATTCAAGACTCCATTCACTCCCTAGAACGACTAGGGCTTCTGGCTTCCATAGAAGCAGATTATGAATTGCGAGATAAGGAATTGAAAATTGAACGACTGGAGTTTCAAAACCAGCTTTCGGAGCAAAAAAATCAGAGAAATCAGCTGATTATTGCCGCATTGGCCATCTTCTTACTCCTACTTGGCGGACTAGGCTATTACTTCTCGCGCCACGAAAGGTTGAAATTAGAAAAAGGGCTAGCTGAGGTGAAACAGGCCCTGCTACGATTGCAAATCAATCCACATTTTATCTTTAATACCCTCAACTCTATCCAATCTTCCTTCTTACAGCAAAATGAGGAGAAAACGATTTATTTATTTGGGAAGTTTTCTAGCTTAATGCGGCAGGTATTGCAAAATTCTACATCCGCTTTCGTACCGCTCAGTGATGAAATCGAGTTGTTGATCAATTACCTGGAACTAGAGAAAATCCGTTCCAATAATAAGTTCGATTACCAAGTGGATATTGAGGAGGGAATAGATATTTATGAAGCACAGGTGCCAAGTATGATTTTGCAGATCTTTATTGAAAACGCCATCTGGCATGGCGTAGGGCCAAAGGAAAGTCGAGGTAATATTCGAATTCTAGTCGGTCAGGAAAAAGGGCGGCATAAAATTACGGTAGAAGATGATGGTGTAGGGCGGTCTTTCTCTTTACGACACAAATCAAAAGACCAGAAGAATAAAAAGTCTTTGGGGACAGATCTCGTATATCAACGTATCCAGCAATTGAATAGAAAATTTGGTCGCGGTATGCAGCTGAATATCCGAGATCGAGTTTCACAATCGGGAACAAGAGTAGAATTACTGGCCTAGGGCAATAATACAGGAACTATGTTAAAAACACTGATCATTGATGACGAAAAGGACGCTAGAGATGCCTTCCGAATTTTGATTGATAAATTCGTGACTGATATCGAGATTATCGGAGAAGCAGATGGAGTGAAGAGTGGCGTACAGCAAATTGAAGCGCTACAACCGGAGGTTGTGTTTTTGGATATCAATATGCAGGACGGAACGGGCTTTGATCTATTGGATCAACTGGATGAAATGAATTTTCACCTGGTCTTCGTCACTGCCTATGATCAATATGCCATCAAAGCCTTCAAATATGCTGCCCTGGATTATCTCCTCAAGCCGATCGATTTGCAGGAATTAAGAAAGTGTGTAGCAAGGATTATGGATCTAGGTACCAAAGTGGAGACAGAGGCTCGACTCACCTACTTGCAAGAATCCCTGCAAGCTCCCTTGAAGGACCAACTGATGGAAGAGTTTCGCTCGCTAATCCTAAGCTCCCAAAAGGAATATAAGCGTCGTTTTGCCATCAAGAAAACCGCGGGGATCTTTTTACTCAATACGACGGACATTGCTTACTTCTACGCCGATAATGATTTGGTTTTTGCCGTGGATAAAGATCGAAAAAAGCACGTGGTGAATTTTCGAATGACGGAGCTGGAAAAGATACTGGATCCTACGGTTTTTTTTCGGATCAATCGAAGTGAAATGGTTAACCTTCAATACATCCAGAAAATGGAGCCGTATTTTGGCAACAGACTAGTGGTACATCTCAAAAATCAGACCGAAGGGCTAAAAACCAGCGGTGCCAAAACAGCTACTTTTCGCAAGTGGGTGGAAGGGATTTCCTAATTCCCATTAGCCAAGACCGAAGGCTTCCCATCCTGCTTGTCAGTTGGCTGACAATCTCCTCGTCAATCGAGCAAAAAGCTGTAAAAAACAATTATTCTTTACCGATTCAAGCCCTAGAAACTCGCTATTCCGCCCTGAGGAGACTCATTTTTGTGGTCGATCAAAATGACTTGTTGAGATGTTGACCACCTTATTGCGATACGGAAAAGTAAGCTTGGAGTACTCTTGTATTAGCCTGCTGATGACAATCAGTTGGGCTGCGATTGTTCCTCCTACGATTTGGGAAGACTTAATTCCAACTGATGATCTGGAAGCTTTTCAAAAACTGAGTTTACCGGCTCCTGATACCGCCAAATGTCTGAAAATGTGTATCGAAAAGGGGGCAGTTCGCATCGCACAACACCTTATTTCGAATCTAGAAAACCCTAATCAATTAGATAAGGCTGGGCAAGGGCCCATGCATTATGCCGTTTTGCATGATCAATTACTAGTAGTAGAATCACTTTTAAGCAGGTCCGCCGAGGTGGACCTGCGCACTAGCACAGCGTTGCAAGCTACACCCTTGATGTTTGCTTGCTCTAGAAATCACCCGGAAACATTCCAGCTACTTATTGAGCATGGAGCGGATATCAATGCCGTAGATGCCAAGGGCGATCCCGTGGCAAATTGGGCCGCCTACTACGGCAATCGCGCGGCCTTATCAACCCTGGTTGGAAGGGGAGTGGACCTTAATATTCAAACCAAACATGGAGATGCCGCCGATGTGCTGTTGCGCCTCTGGCATGATCCGAAGGATCTGAATGTTTTTGACGGATCTATTTTGGAAAAGCTGGTATCAGAAAAACAAAAGGAGTTGTTTCATGCCATTAGCCATAAACAGGCATCTGAAGTGCGGAATTTGCTCGATCAGGGTATTGATCCAAATACTACAGATGCCTATGGCTCTCCTTTGTTGCACCAAGTTGTTGCAAGGGGAAAGGTAGACATGTTAGAACTACTATTGAGCTATGATGAGCTTAAGATAGACGCCTACAATAGAGTGGGGCAGACCGCACTTAGCCTAGCGGCACGCTGGGAACGAGGGGATATGGTGGAGCTACTCCTGCAAGCAGGAGCTGAACCGAATGCTGCCGGCGAACGCTATCAGCTTACACCGCTGATTGGCAGTGTGATAGGACGGAATTTGGAAATCACTAATATTTTGGTTGAGGCAGGAGCATCCATAGATCATAAGGATAAGATCAACGATGCTGCTGCCCTTCATTGGGCTTTCTTTTATGGGAATGAAGCGGCGGTCATGGCTCTCTTAGAAGCTGGGGCAGACTATCGCACCCCAGCCCTTGGAAACACAAATAGCTTGTTGAGTTTAACGGAAGAGATGGGAACCCCGCAGGTGAAAGAAAAGGTAAGAGAGTATGAAAAAAACAGGGACGCCATAGTTGGCTCCTGGACACTCACCGAGATCCAATACATTTACTCGGATACAATCTACATAGTGGAAAATCCTGCGGGGGGCATCTTTATGGGGAACCCAGAACGCTACCTAATCATGTACCACCCAACACAACAAGCACGCCCCGTCTTTAAAGACTTCAGCCAACCTACTTGTGAAGAACTGCGTTCTGCCTTCCAGCATTTGGTTTTCAACACGGGTAAGTATCTTCTGACAGATAGTTTAATGACCGTAAGTCCGGATCTAGCTCGAGTACCTGGATTTGAGGGGGCTAAACAGCTTTACCGCTACTCGATCCAAGATAAACAGCTTACTTTGACATTGTTTGATGAAACTTATCCCAACGGGAAAAAACCAGAATGGTATGGCAAATTGCAGATTCAGTTGCAATTCCAACAAGAATAAAGTCAGCTGGGGCTGTAAATTGGTCTTTAATGCCGTGGATTAAATTCATACTACTTTGTTACGCTTTGCTGGCCATCTTTGTATCGGGTGGACTCTTCTTCAAGGACAGGCACTATGCTTCTAAGTTGTTGGCGTTATTTACCCTGCTGATGGGCCTAGAAATGATCAACTACGTGTATGCTACTACCGCTCTGCTAAGTATTTCCAAGGTCTTTGTAGCTAGGTACTATTTTTATGTTGGCTTTCTCTATGGACCAATACTCTGGTTTTATCTGCTCTTTCTATGGGATCAAAAGCGACAATTCAATTGGCGCGATTCGCTCCATTTGATCCCAATAATATTGGCCTTCTTGTATTTTTTCGACATCTTTATTTTACCAGGGGAGGAACGTATTGCCTTCATCCGAGCCCACTTTTTTGATCGGGTAATGCCACTCAATTACGCCCGTGCCCTTCACCTACTTATTTATGCCATTTTGATCGTCCGTTATTGCCTTAGGATGCCTGAAGATTTATCCAAAATCAAGCGAGTATTAAGTTCAGGTATTGCGGCCATTTTCCTATTTACCTCTGTTTTGATGTTGGGCTTTACTTGTTTTGCCAGGGATTGGCATGACTTCGCTCCTTATTATCTCATCATCAGTACCATCGTTTTTTCCATGGCCTACCTCCTTTATTTTCAACCCGATTTTATGGTGCGTTTAGGAGGGAAATATGTGCATTCTGGTATTGGAAAAGCGGATATGGAACGTATACGAGCCAAGATTGAGCAAAGCTTACAGCAGCATCAGCTTTTTCTACAGCGGAATTTGAATCTCAAAACCTTAGCTGTAAGTATAGATGAAAAACCACACCATCTATCCCAAACCTTTTCCCGCCTAATCCAGGAGTCCTTCAATGAGCATGTCAATCGCTATCGCATTGATTATGCCAAGGAAATTCTCTTGGATCCTGCTTTTGCCCACCTTACCATAGAAGCGATAGCCCAAGAAGCTGGGTTCAACAATCGGGTTACCTTCAACAAGTTTTTCCAAAAGTTTACGGGAATGAAGCCCTCAGCCTACAAAAGTATGGGCGTAAGCTTTGGATCCCCTTGAATTTGCTTAATCGTAGACACTTCGGCTAATTTTTCCCCCTCAGCGTTCTGAATCCCAACCAAGCTTGCGGATTATTGTTAGCTGTTTTTCTATTCTGAAATTTGGTATATGCAGACAATCGCAATTTTATTCATGGCTTTACTTTTTGGGCAAGGTGCCCCCGGAAAGATAGATTTTGGAAAAAGAACCTCGGCTCCAGGCTGGCAAGTGATCAATGATGGAGTGATGGGCGGCCTATCTTATGGGGACGTTAACTTTACCAGTAACAGTGTTCGTTTCTTTGGACGAGTATCCTTAGCTAACAACGGTGGTTTTGCTTCCTTTCGATCTCCCTTCGGAAAGATTGATCTTTCAGAATTCAGTAGTGTCCGATTTCGGGTGAGGGGCGAGGGAATTCGCTGCGCCTTTACCTTAGAAACCGATCGGCGATTTTGGATGCCAAATTACAAGCACCAATTAAAGCTAGAGAATGAGGGATGGGAAGTGCTTGAGTTGTCTTTAGCGGATTTTAAGCAGTATCGACTGGGTAGGCCAACAGGTAGGGCCTTGCTACCTGAAACTAAGGGAGAAATAATTCGAATGGGCTGGATTACCGATGAAAAGAAAGAGGGTCCCTTCAGTTTGGAAATCGACTACGTTGAATTTATCCGCTAGTTTTTCGCACTAGATAAGTTCAAAAAGACTGCTTTCTAGATCAGTTCTTACTTTAAATTGGCTACGAAAGGTCAACTGGTCTCCTGCTTGCACTCTTTTTTCCTCAAGCGGTACAAGGGTCAAGGGCATCAAGCTGTCCGTACTGTAAAAGCTAACCGTAGGGCTTAATTCAACCAAGCTACTCAATCTGGCACAATTGATCGTACCACCTAGGAGGGCCTCCATGCTAATTTGGAAATCAATCGTTTCTGAGCATTGCGCTGTAAAATCAAAGACGTTGAAAACCTTGGATTGCGTCATAATACGTGGTGCTGTAATCCCAGTAAATTGAGGAAGACTAGCCGGACAAGGAACGCCCATGATTTCAAAGTCATACTGACCCAACTCAACCAGGTTGAGGACTTTGGAAGGAATAGAAATTCCATCCGGTCTTAAAATGTGACTCCGAGCGTGATTCATTACCGGTACCTGCGGCTCATTGATGCACCAGATCGACATCATTTCTACCAATAGCGTATCTGCCTTTTCCGCTGGGATGAAATCCAAGGCATCTGCTAAATGCAACTCAATCTTATCCGCGTAAGCCGAATGCTCAATATTCTTCTTGGCAAAGGCATAAATTGCCGGGTCTTTTTCGACAGCATATACCTTTCGGCATCTACTTGCCGCATAGATGGCGAACACTCCGGTGCCAATCCCTAGTTCACAGTGTATTCCTTCCGGCTGTAGCACCTCGTCTAAAGCCTTCTTTATACGCCCAACCCGCTCGGTATCCTTGAGCATTTCCAGATGATAGGATAGACCAAAGTTGCCCATCTGGTCCTCATACTTTGGTGTGTGGTGATCTAATCTACTTGACATCTCATAGTTTACTGAAATTGAAAATTCGGTATGGGGGCAGAAACATCGACCAAGGTTCCATCGGGATCCCTAAGAAATAGACGTCGTTGTCCATAGAAAGTATCATGAGGCGCTTGCAAAACAGTGAAATTTTCTTGCTGCGCCTTTTGGAAGTAGGGTTCAACGTCGTCCACCACAAAAGTGAGATAACAACCTTGTGGGGACTTTTGATCGTCCGGTGGTACGATTTCACTTGTCCGAAGAATTAGCCCTAATTCAAGCCCCGTTTTCTTATCCTGCAATTGGACAAACCAATCGCTATCAAAATTTACGGAAAGATCAAACAAACTCGTGTAAAAGGATTTGCTAGCTTCCAAGTGGTCGCTACAAAGATTGGTCATGAATCGATTTATCATAATAGAGTTAGGGTTTTCAAGAGCGCTTTTAGTATGAGCAGGTGCCTAAAAAGAGTACAAAATTGAATTCCTATTGTTCATATTCGAACACTTTTCGTTCATTTTCGCACAATACTAAGCCTTTGTTTTGAATTTAAATAATTGATAATCAAATTTTTATTCCTTCTGGCATGTCCCTTGCCTTTTGTAGGTTTGAAAACAATCTACTCGTAGATTTTTAGGTCCTTAACCCATCAAAATCTCCCATGTTGAAGCAAAGTATACAATTGATCTTTCGGCGCCTGAAGAGAAAGGCAGGCTACTCCACGATCCACTTGTTGGGACTGACGGCGGGATTTACGAGCTGTTTGTTGATATTTCTGCTGGTTAGGTATGAGGGGAGTTTTGATATGCATCATGCTAAAAAAGACAGGATATATCGAATCAATACCGAATCATTGGAGGATGGTGATCTTGAGATCATGTCCTCTGCTCCTTTTCCCCTGGCTAAAGCCTTTGAATTGGAATTTCAAACGGAGGCTGTTGGGCGGCTGTATTATCAGGAAGAGACGGTTTTAGGCAGTTCTGAAGCCAATCCCCAGGAAATTGAGCACGTATACTTTAGTGAGGGAGCCATTTTGTCCATCTTCGATTTTGATATCCTACAAGGAGAGGGGAGAACAGCCCTAGAAGAACCGGGTAATATTCTACTTTCTGCTTCCCTAGCGAAGCGTTTCTTTGGGGAGCAGGATCCCGTTGGATCCCGATTCTATATGGGTGCCCAAACTGTGCTACAAGTGGCTGGAGTCTACGCTGATGTTCCCGCAACTACACATATACCTGCCGCCGCATTAATCTCTTTTGGGAATTTGACCGAAGATATCGTAGGTCTACCCATGGAAAATTGGAGCATGTATCACAATGGACTAGCTACCTATGCCTTGTTAGATCAACCGATGCAAGCAGGGCAGTTTGATCAACAGCTCACTCAGTTTGCGAGTAAATACATGCATACGGCGGATGGACCTGCTACCGATAAACCTGTACTTCAAGCTTTAACAGATATTCATTTTACGCCCATTGACCAGAATGGCTCACCGGTTGATCCCATTTCTAAGTCAGTGATTTGGATTGCTATTAGCATTGGAGGTTTAATCCTGCTAATGGCTTGTTTCAACTTCATTAACCTAAGCCTAGCTTCCAATACAGAAAAGCGTTTGGAAGTGAGTATTCGGAAAGTCATCGGGGCAAGATCGTTTGAGATTTGGTCAAACTTCCTAGGAGAAGCTATTGTGTTGAGTTTGGCGGCCTTTATCCTCAGTAGAGTATTGGTAGAGGTGTTATTGCCGTTTATGAATACGCTACTTGGAAAGTCCCTAAGTGATCAGAGCCTTTGGTCCGTTCCTGTTTTGCTGTTCAGTTTAGCGATCGTACTACTGACTAGCTTGTTGGCTGGCGGGTATCCCGCTTTGGTGCTGGCTAAACAAGAGGCTAAACTTGCCCTGAAATCCAGTAAAACCTTTGGGCAGAGAGAAGATAGTGGTCTGAGAAGAGCGATAGTGGTAGCCCAATTTGTCATTACCATGGTCATCATTAGTGGTGCCGTTACCGTTTCACGTCAACTCAACTATATCCAAGATAAAGATCTGGGTTTTCAACAAACGGGAATACTGCAAATCGATTTGCAAGAATCAGGAAATAATGAGGTGATTACTCAGGAATGGATGTCTAGACCAGAAGTTTCGGAGGTCTCCTTTTCCATCGGTGCACCTATGTCGGACATGGGCTTGGGAATGGCCGCATATCCTTACGGTGGGGATCCAGAAGCAGATGAATTTATTGTATCGATAAAAGCTGCGGATCAGCGCTATCTAAGCACTTATGGCCTAGAATTGGTTGCTGGTCGGGATATTACGCCGCTGGAGGCCCAGCGCATGGGGGCTTCCTACCCTGGGGAAAACGAAGTGCGCCCTGTAGTGGTGAACGCTGCTTTAGGTAAAACCTTAGGAATATTGGATCCACAGGAGCTTTTGGGTAAAAAAGTAGTGGTCTATATCAATAACTTTATTGGAGAAATCGTAGGCGTGGTAAAGGATTTTAATACGAGTTCTTTAAGAGAGGAAATTGAGCCCACTATGATCACTCCCATGCCACCTCAATACTACACCATAGGCGTGCGTACGGAGGTAGAAAGACTACCAGAGACCATCGCTTTTCTAAAGGATTCTTGGGGCGATCATTATCCGGGTAACCCTTTTAGTTACACCTTTTTGGAAGAGTATGTAAAAGGGCAGTATGCGGACGAGAATCGAACACTCACCTTGTTAAATATATTTGCGCTCTTAGCTATTTTGATCGCCTGCTTGGGGCTATTTGGTTTAGCCGCGATTCTTACAGCGCAACGCAAAAGGGAGGTAGGTTTGCGCAAGGTCTTGGGAGCCTCTATTGCTAGTATAGTCAATCTCTTGTCCAAGGATGTGGTGAGACTGGTCATGCTTTCCATTCTATTGGCAGGACCCTTTGCTTGGTGGATTTCTTTCAAATGGCTCGAAAACTTCACCTATCGGATAGACTTCAGCTGGACGGCCTTCCTGCTAGCTAGTGGTAGCCTTTTATTACTAGCCATTGGTTCCATTAGTAGTCAGACTATCAAAGCCGCTTTGACCAACCCCGCCACCGTCATGAGAGAACAATAATCACCCGAAAACTGGGCTAACCTTAAAATTCCAACAAAAACCTCAAGCTATGTTCAGAAACTATTTTAAGATCGCCATCCGACAACTCTTTAAGCAGAAGTTTTTTAGCCTGATTAATGTGGCTGGATTAGCCTTGAGTGTGGCTTGTTGTTTATTAATCGGGCTTTTTGTGAAGAATGAATTGAGCTATGACACCTATCACGAACATTCAAAAGATATCTACCGACTCGCCCTAGACATCAATCTGAATCAATCTATCGCCAAAGGTACTGCCCTGCCCGCACCTGCTGCTACTACGATCAAAGAGGAATTTCCAGAGGTAGTTAACGCCTGCCGTCTCAACCGCTTCTTCTTCAATGCAGGCACCAACTTAGTGCGCACAGCCAGCGAGAAGGAAAGTACTTTTCAGGAGAAGTTCGTTTATGTGGATCACTCCTTTACCGAAATGTTTGATTTCACCACCGTCTACGGTGATCCGGAAACCTGGCTACAAGAGCCTTTTTCCATTGTCATCACAAAACGAGTGGCCGAGCAATTCTTTCCTCATCTAGATCCCTTAGGAGAACAATTGATCCTAAACGATGATACAGAAAATCAAGCTTATCGTGTGACGGGAGTAATTGAGGAAATGCCGTCCAATTCTCATTTGGATTTCGAATACCTGATGTCGATGTCTACTCTGGATGCTAGTCAGGCTAACAATTGGATCAATAATAACTACTTCTCATATGTACAACTTGCTCCGGGAACTGATCCTGAACAATTGAATGAAAAGTTGATTCCTTTTGGCTTGAAACATTTTGGTCCACAATTTCGGGAACAGTTGAAAGTAGATCTGGAGCAAGTGACCAAAACCGGCTCTAAATACAATCTTTTCTTGCAGCCCTTGACCGATGTACACCTGCATTCCGACGATTTCTTACCAAATTTTGGCAGTGGAGGAGATATTCGCTACATCCAATTGTTTTCCGTGATTGGCCTCTTTTTGGTCCTTATTGCCTTGGTCAATTACATCAACTTATCTACGGCTCGCTCTGCTAATCGAGCCAAAGAAGTCGGTATGAGAAAGGTTTTAGGTTCGTATCAAGTTCATTTGGTTGGGCAGTTTCTGATGGAGTCCATCATGCTTAGTCTGCTGGCCTTTGGCATCGGCGTATTGCTTGCAGAGCTGTTGCTTCCTGCCTTCAACGCCCTTGCACAAACGGACCTGAGTATTCCTTATACTTCCCAATGGTTCGTTCCTGCTATCTTCGCGGGAACGCTTGGTATCGGTATGCTGGCTGGTTTGTACCCCGCCTTTTATTTATCCGGCTTCAAGCCCATAAAAGTCCTGAAAGGCCAGTTGAGTCTGGGAAAGAATAGCGTTTGGCTACGGAAAGGACTCGTGGTAGTACAGTTCACCATTTCGACAGCACTCATTATTGGAACCCTGGTGGTGTACAACCAAATGCAATACATTCAGCAGAAGAAGATCGGATTTGAAAAGGATCAAGTATTATTGATCCACGATACCTACACCCTCGATACCCGTATTGGTACCTTCAAAAATGCCATCAAGGATCTGTCAGAAGTTGAAAATGCCTCTATCAGTCCCTTCTTGCCTGGGGTGGGTGGTTTCAGAAATCAAAGCATGTACAATGCTGAGGAAAAGACTGATCCCGCCGATCAAGTCCCTTTGCAAGCTTGGCCCGTAGACACCGATTACATTGCGACCCTAGGCATGAAGATTAAGGAGGGGCGTAACTTCTCACTAGATCGCCCTGCCGATTCCTTGGCCACCATCATTAGCGAAACGGCCGTTCGACAATTGGGGCTAACAGATCCGATTGGGAAGCGCATTCAAAACCCCTTTGATGACAACCTATTTACCATCATTGGTGTGGTAGAGGATTTCCATTTTGAATCACTTAAGAATGAGATCTATGGACTCGCGCTTTTCTTGGGCAATCAGAATGCAACAATATCTGTTCGAGCTAGCACTGATAACTGGGATAAGACCATAGCGCTCATGGAACGTACTTGGAAGGAATTTTCCCCTAATCAAGCTTTCCGCTATTCTTTCCTAGACGAGCGATTTGATCGAATGTACCAGCAGGAAAGTAGTGCGGCTGCCTTATTCAACAGCTTTACCTTAATCGCTATTTTTATCGCTTGCCTAGGTCTTTTTGCACTCGCTAGCTTTACCGCCGAGCAGCGTACCAAGGAAATTGGTATTCGCAAAGTGCTAGGTGCCACCGTAGGCAGTGTAGTAGGTTTGTTATCGAAGGATTTTCTCCAACTGGTAATCCTGTCCATCGCTATCGCCGTTCCGCTGGCGTGGCATTTTAGCCGACAATGGTTACAGAACTTTGCTTATCGGATTGATCTAAATATTGCTCTGTTCATTTGCGCAGGCGTGGCTGCTATCCTGATTGCCTTAGCTACCGTGAGTTTTCAGTCTGTCCGTGCTGCTATTGCAGACCCGATCAAGGCCTTGCGGAGTGAATAGGGGGCTCCAGGCCGCGCATTCACCGGGTGAGTAAGTCACCCGGTGAATGCGCGATTTTAAGGGCTAATTCCAATAGCGTATCCTTACCACTAAGGAGGTCTCCAATACTAGGACGAAACGGAATATCTGGCTGGAGTCCATGCCCATCATTTTCGAAGTTCACCCTCATAATCGAACGAATCATCGGCATTTGCACTTCCAATTGAGAATTGGGCAGGACCAAGGTGAGTAAATCACTGGCTGCTTGTGTCACTGGGTTTCCCCCGGTCTCTTCACCGATAAAGGTAGCTGGGCAATGCGAAGCAATTTGCCCCAAGAGTTCCGTTGTAGCGGAGGCACATTTGGAATTAATCAGCACTAGTAAGTTCCCCTTAAATGAGTTAGAAGCAGGTTTTACCTTAGTTTGAGCAGCTCCCTTTACCTGATAGTACTGACCATCCCATTTCAAAGGCTGTCGGTTAAAATGCTTGAAAAACATCTCCTCCTTGTAGTGATGTGGCTGAGAAATACCATTAACCAAGGCATGTTCGCCGAGGCTGGGATATACCGTTTCGGAAATGAGATAGCTCAACAGGTGATTGGCAGCTTCTGGAAATCCTCCGCCATTGTCTCGCAGATCTAGGACAAGGGAGTGAATATTTTCATTTGCCAATTTGGAAAAGGTGGATTTCAAAAAGGTCTTGTAGGCTTTCGGCGTAAAATTACTGGATGGATCAATTTGGAAGGTGGATAAGCGCAATATCCCGATTCCATTTCGCACCTGAAAGTCAAACTCGTCTTTAGCTTCCATCTTTTTAATCCTTACTTGTCGATTTGCCATGATTTCAGGTACGGGTATTCCCGCTACGCGAACCTCTTTTTGGATACCTGAAGGTGTCTTGTATTCAATTTGAAAGGTTGCTGGTGTGCCTTTGAAGTAGCCGTAGTATCTACTGAAACCCAGTCCGGTTAGGGTATATGGATAACTGAGATTATAGCCATCTGTGGTCAATTGCTTAGCCAAGAATTGGAAAACGCTTAACGCACGCTCGCCATTAATGGAGAGGATTTGACTTCCGGGGCCGATCTGATTCTCGCGGGAAACGTCTTCCGTTACGAATAAGCTATCTTGATACCAATAAAGGCGAAAAGGGAATCGAGGGAGGTGAGTGGTGAGCGCTTTGACGTAGTCCTGGGGAGGGTAGATCTTGGTATGATTATTTCCAATTGCTGGGTGCAAAGGCATCAATAGGCGAAAGAATTGCAGCGCCGTCATGGGATGATCTAGCTGTGCCTTTATGCCGTCAAAAACCGCATCTAATTCTAACTTTGGGGTATAGGTATATAATCCAGGGTGAAGGCTTTCAAGTTCGGTTCGCAGCACGTTCAAATCCTCTTCCAGAAGATTGGGTGGCAGCGAATCTTGCTTATGTTGGGCGAAAGTCACTGAAACGAATATCGCCCAGCAGGCAAGTAGGCAAAGTGTGTATTTGTTCTGGCTTCTCATGTTTACTACAGATTTATCGTTGAGGTTTCTTCGGAAATGTTTCCTTCTTGGTTACGCACGATAACAGTGATGGTCCATGTTTCCGGAATGGCATAAAGAGCAAATTCTTTGGTGTCATTGACTGACCAAGAATCCCGGAAAATCATCGGAAATTCCAAAGGAGTGGGTACATCCGAAAAAAGAATGGTGACCCCTTCAATCCCTCCCTCCTCCACAACCTCAACCTTCCAATCCAGTACCAGGGGTGACTCATTTCCCATGGCTGAATTTTCCTGCATAGTGGTGATGTCAATTTTACTGACTATCTGTGCTTTCTGACAGGAGGACAGAAGCCATGTGATCGTTAGGAATAGGCTGAGTTGCACGATTTTCATATGGACTTACTTTTTCTACAAAAGAAGCGGATTGAGGTATGAAAAGCGTACCATTGGAAGCATTGGTACCTATAGGGATAGGTGTTTTTTGTAGGCGGAAGGTGACATTCCCGTTTCTTTTTTAAAAATTCGATTGAAACTCGTCTTTGATTTGAAGCCAGAGTCAAAGGCGATCGCAAGAATGGTGAGATGTTCAAATTCTTTAGCTGCTAGTTTTTGCTTCACCACTTGGACGCGATAGGCATTGATCAGGTCGTAAAAGTTGGTGTGAAGGTGGTGGTTAATGAGAGTGGATAACTTCTTGTCCGTGGTAGGGATGTCTTGGGCCATCCTACCTAAGGTTAATTCCTCATTCAAATAAATATGACCTTCTTCTAGCAAGGAGAGGATTCGTCGGTGGATGAAATCAATTTCTCCTGATTGGAAGTGTTGGAGTGGATCACTATTTGGTGACTTACCCTTTGAGATTGCTCTTTCCTTGCTCCTTATCTCTAGGAATGATTCAGGTAGCAAGATACGTGACTGCTCTAAGCCATAGTAGGCCAAATAGATAATGAAGAAGATTAGGATGCTGGTACTCAAGTATGAAAATGACCATCCTAAACTTCCCGTTATGCTTTCATATAGAGTCAGACCTAAATGACTGCTGATGGTCACTACGATTCCCAACAATAAATGGCGGACCCACCTCAGATCTTTATCTTCTAGCTGTGTATAAGCATGCTTAAGTTTCTTCCTAAAGGCATTAAGCATTCTCCAGGCAAGCCCACAATACAATAAAAGGTACAAGGCTTGGAATTGTAGAAATAAGTCACTGTTGAGTAAGCCAAGTAAGTAGGAAGGCAAAGCATTATCGCTTGCTTCTGCGCTTACTATAGGAAGCGTTACCACAAAAAAATAGGAGAATAGCGGTATGAAGTGGAGCAAAGAACTTTTATTCAGCCGAAAATCAACAACATAGATGCTATTGATATAAAATACTAGCAGAGGGCCGATTAGGTAACCGATCGAGTCGCTGAACAAAAAGCCAATCAAATATATCCAGTTTACTTGGTGCAATTCTCCATAAGCATTGAGATGCACGAAGAACAGACTAAAGAAGATAAAACTAAGGATTTGCCTAGGTAGGGACTGCTGTTGCCGCCTCAGCAGAAGAAGTAGAATGACCATATTGGTCAAAATACCCGCTACTAGTAAAAAGTCTATTAAGAGTTTCATCTACGTATTCCGATGTTTAGCCTATCTATATAGTCGCAAAAACGAAGCTTAGGTGACAGCCATCACTCCTTATATAGATATTTGACGTCGGACAAATCGCAAACCCTGAATTTCTCCACCACCTGCTCTTTCTGTTTGGTGGCCATCACTACGGCTGCTTGGCTATGTGCTAACATCTTGCGTTTTATCAATACCTCTTCGTAATGTGGTACCGTTGCTCCAAATTGTTGATGAATGGCTGCTACACCCATGAAGTATAAGTCCGCCCGGATTGGAGCAAGTTGGTCAAGTATGGTGGGGCCTAGACTTACTTGAGAGGACTTGAGAACGGTCCCTCCTAGGAATTGTAGCTCCACCTCCGCATGATCGCACAATAAGGCCGCTAAGGGCAATGAATTCGTGAAAACTTGCAAGGGGATATCATGGGGGATCAATCTAGCGACCTCCATATTCGTAGAACCTCCATCCATAATGATCACCTGCCCTGATTCGAGCAGGCATACTGCCCTTTTTGCCAATTCAACTTTAGCCGCTTGCTCAATACTTATCCGCTCCTGGATGGGCAATGGGATTAATGACCTTGAAATGGCTCCTCCGTGAACTTTTACCAATAGCCCCTTTTCTTCTAATTCAGTTAGATCCCGACGAATGGTATCGTCTGAAACGTCCAATCTAATGCTGAGTCCCAGGGTATTCAGCTGTTGCTTCTCCTTCAATAGTTCCAGGATGATTCGAAAGCGTTCTGCTTTTTGCATAATCCTTTGGCTTTTAATCTGATTTGCGTTAAGTTGAGGGTAATAGAGATATGAGTTGCCGTATACTTACATTTAAGTGCGGTATTTTGCAATAATTGTGAAAATAACGAATAATTCCGCAAAAGAATGACAATACCAAGAAAGCTAAAGGTTGGAGTATTAGGTTGCGGCCCGATTGCGCAGTTCACTCATTTTGAATCTTGTCAGAAAGGTAGTAATGTAGAGCTATATGCCATTTGCGATCGGGCAACTGATCTGCTAAATAGGATGGCTGCCATTTGGCAACCCAAAAAGGCCTACAATGATTATCAAATGATGTTAGCGGATACAGAAGTGGAGGCTGTGATTATTGCTACGGCGGATGCCTTTCATGTTCCCTTGTCTCTACAAGCTATTGCTGCTGGAAAACATGTTTTGGTGGAAAAGCCGCTGAGCCATTCGCTGGAGCAATGCCTGCAGTTGGAAGAGGCTTTGGCAAAGTATCCTGTACATTTCCAGGTAGGGCATATGAAGCGATTCGATCAAGGTATCCATTATGCTAAGCAGTTTATCTCAGATAAAATGGGAGAGATTTTGGCGCTTAAGGCTTGGTATGGTGACAATACAAAGCGGTATACCATGACGGATAATTTGCAACCTTTACCCCTCAAAAGCCAACACGCAATAGCACCCTCTGTGAACCCAAAGGCTGATCTTGAACGCTATTACATGATGGCGCATGGGAGTCACCTTATTGACACGGCAAGTCACCTGGCGGGTCCCATAGGATCCGTCTCTGCTAAGCTTCGCCAAAAATTTGACGCCTATTGCTGGTTTGTAGATGTGGAATTTGAAAATGGTGCAGTTGGACATTTGGATTTGACCATCAAAATTCGCGGAGATTGGCATGAAGGCTTCCAGGTGTATGGAGAAAATGGCAGCGTGTTCGCCAAAACGCCAAACCCCTGGTTTTATAAAAGTAGTGAGGTAGAATGTTACTTTGAACCCGAGCAACAATATTATCGACCCTTGGCCGCTGACGGCTTCTCTTATCGACTCCAGTTAGAGCATTTTGCGGATGTGATTCTAAATGGGACATCACCATTGGGTACCAATTTCAAGGAAGGAATGGAAATTGCCAAGACGATGATTGCAATTAAACGATCTATTTCAGAAAACCGCCCCATTTACCTAGACCAAATCACCGAAGGAGAATTATGAGAACCTTAGGCATTTTTGCAAAAACATTTGAAAGAGATGCAGTAGGTGAAGCATTAGAAGCTGCCCATTCCTATGGCTTTACCGCAATACAGTTCAACATGAGCTGTTTAGGCTTATCTGCTATGCCGGATTACATTCCTGCGACCTCGTTAGAGGAGACGAGAACTACCATGGATCGCCTCAACCTACAAATGGTGGGGCTTTCTGCCACCTATAATATGTGCCACCCAAATGAGCAGGTACGTTTGGAGGGACTAAAGCGAATGGAGATATTGGCGAAAGCCTGTGCCCCGCTGAAGAATCAGTTGCTGACACTCTGTACCGGAACGCGTGATCCAAATGATAAGTGGAAATATCATCCAGACAATGGAACTTCCAGGGCATGGCAAGATATGTGTCGGACCATGGAAAAGGCTATTGAAATAGCAGAGGAATACGATCTCTACTTGGGAATAGAGCCTGAACTGGCCAATGTGGTGTCTAATACCGTTAAAGCTCAACAACTGCTGCAAGAGATGGGAAGTGATCGCTTAAGAATCATCTTAGACCCCGCTAATCTGTTTGAGAAGGAAACTGAGCAAGAGATCAAGTACCGCATCAGTGAAGCGGTGGATAAACTTGGGGCAGATATTGGCATGGCTCATGCCAAGGATCGAGCGGTAGATGGTCAGTTTGTAGCGCCAGGAAAGGGAATTGTCCCGTTTGCCTACTTTTTGCAAGAACTGGATGAATCCCGTATTGATGTGCCCTTGGTGGCGCACGGTTTTGCGGAGGCAGAGGTGCCAGATGTAGCACATTTCCTCCAAAATGTATAACAGATCACTTCAACTTCAGGAGTGATGGCGATTGGAGCGTCAAATAAGGCTATTGCTTGTTGAATTTTGTTAATTTCCTTTTGAAAACCAACAAGCATGTATAACAAAACGATTAACCGAAGGCAATTTGTGCAGCGTGGTGCCATGGCCGGTCTCGGGGTTTACACTTCTGCTTCAGGCCTGCTTGCGCAACCTACCATCGCATCCCTCAAGGGCAACATCAAGCAGGTCGTAGCAGCCTGGCCGTTTATGAATGCCGGCCCGAAATGGAGTCCAAAGCAGTTCCTCCAGCAAGCAACGAGTTTGGGTGTGGCCGGGGTGGAACTCTTTCCCGTGGAACATTGGGGAATGCTCAAAGAATACAAACTCATCTGTGCCGCCACCAAAACTCACACCTTTATCCGTGGCATGAACAACAAGGGGCATCATCCAGAGTGTTTTGAGATATTGGAAAAGGCTATGGACGCCACGTCCAGCGCCGGTTTTCCCAATGTCATGACCTTTACCGGCTTGGCGGATACTTCCGATCATGAAAATGGCAGCAAGGTATCTAAAGAGGAGGGGATGAAAAACTGCATTGAGGGTTACAAGAGGATGGCGAGACTGGCTGAAAAAAGCAAGGTTACCATGGTGCTAGAACCGCTTAACTCCAAAGTAGCCGAAAATATGAAGGGACATCCGGGCTATCAAGGTGATCATATTGATTATTGCATTGAAATCATAAAGGCCGTCGGTTCGCCAAATCTGAAGTTATTATTTGATGTCTACCATATTCAGATTATGGATGGGGACATCATTCGCCATATCGAGCAATACCAGGAATATATTGGACATGTGCAGGTCGCTGGTGTACCTGGGAGAGGGGAAATTGGGGGCCAACAAGAAGTCAATTATGCCCGCGTGATGAAGGCGTTTCTAGACTTCGGCTATCAAGGCTATGTGGGGCATGAATGGATTCCAACAGGTGATCCCGTCGCTGGCTTGCAGGAAGCTGTCTCGATCTGCGATATTTAAATCAACCGCTCTCCTTAGCCTTTGTGGGTATTTTCTGCCCACAAATTTCCCTGACTCATGATTTTCGAACTTATCCAAAGGTTCTCTGAGCTACGATCTTGGTATAACTTCGGATATTAAAATCAACAACATGAAATCATATCCTCTTCTAATCCTCCTAGCTTGCACCCTAATCCTCTTTAGCACCTGCACCAACCCCCAAGAAGCGGACAAGACAACGGCCCAACCCAACACCCCCAACATCGTCTTCATGCTAGCAGACGATGTTGGCTGGAGTGAGCTGGGATTCAATAATGATAAAAAGAAATTCACTCCACATATCGATCAACTCCGCGCTGAAGGCGTGAGTTTGACCCAATTCTACGTACATGCCGTTTGCGCTCCCAGCCGCACTGCTTTTCTCACCGGCCGCTACCCCTTCCGCACTTGGACCGATTGGCGCACCGAAGACTTTGGCAAACCCTCCTACCTAGCAAAGCTCGGCTTGGCACTCAGCACCAACAAGCAAGGCGAAGAAACCCGCCGCATTCACGCCCTCGCCACCGAAGAAAGAACCGTAGCAGAGGCACTGCAAGAGGCCGGGTACTACACGGCCATTGCGGGCAAATGGGGCTGCGGCGAATGGCTCCCCGAGCACCTCCCGCTAGGACAAGGCTTTGACCACCAATACGGCTTCTATGCTTGGGGAATAGACTATAATAATTACACCATCCCCCACAATGCCCCAGCTCGCTTTGCCGTATACGACTGGCACAGAAACCAGGAACCTTTGTACGAGCAGGGCTATAGCACCGATTTAATCGCCAATGAAGTAGTCCGACTCCTGGCAAACCACGAAGCGCAACAAGGAGACAAGCCCTTTTTCTACTACATCCCGTTCAATGCCATCCATGGCCCCTTAGAAGCCACCCCGCGCTATTCCGATACCCACAGCAAGCGCTACGCCGCGCTTAAGTGTCTAGATGATGCGGTGGGAAGGATAGTAGGAGCCATTGATCAATATGGTTTTTCAGATAATACTCTAATTGTCTTTGCCAATGATAATGGGGCCATTCGAGATACCATGAACGTCCCTTACAGGGGCACCAAGAATACTAATTATGAGGGTGGCGTTCGCGTACCCTGCGTCCTCAAATGGCCTGGCAAGATCGACGCGGGCTCTAGTAATGATGCATTGATGCACATTACAGATTTCTATAGCACTTTTATTCAGTTGGGGGGCGGTAGCCTGGAGCAAGAGCGTACCTTGGATGGGATCGATATGAGTCCGGTGATTTTAGAAGGTGCTGCTAGCACCAGGGAGGAGATCATCTTTGAAGTATCCAATAGCGTACGTCTTCCTTCTATTCGCCAGGGGGATTACAAATTAATCGGAGAAGAATTATACAACATAGCTGAGGATCCTGCCGAATCCCAAAATCTCGCCAGCGAAAAACCTGATATCGTTGCGGCCCTAAAAGCCCGGGTCCAGCAGGTAGGAGAGGAGCGCCCTCCTATGCCAGACATGAGCCTCCTGATGAGCCCAGCCTTACCCTGGGTGTACGGACAGGAAGAAAATGCCAAAGCTCCCCAATGGGTCAAGGACATCATGGCCCAAGTCAGGGCTAAGCAGCCTCAGCGCTGGGCGCCTGGTACCACGCCCTGGCCCCAAGCCCCTAAGGATGGTAAGATTATTTATACGGGGGATGGGCGGTGAATCCTATCAAATACGATGCTTATTTGCTCAGGAATTACCTCCCCAGCCCGTGTTGGTAGAAAATACCAACACACATCGGAAGCCAAATAAGACTTTTGAATATTCCTTACAGGATTTGCTACGTGAATCCCAAGGGGGGGCTTGACAAATCTCAAAGCCCATCGCGGCCATGCTTGAAAAGCCTGCTCCCTGCCTACATGCAATATAGCACTCCTAATATACCAGATCACTTATTCACTACTGCTTAATGCTGATTTAACGCACTTTTATCGTAATAATAAGAGTGTTTTTGTATTTAAATAAAGAGCTTTTGTTATTTTTGAACTTATACATGCTATAATTCAACTACAGCTTTTATTATAAATATCCCCTTCAATGCCAAAGAAGCTATTTCTTCTCTTGATTGCTGTCTTACTATCACTGCCAGCCTTTAATCAAACGAAAAAAGGATTTAAATTTTTAAAGAAAAAACAAACAGAAAAAGCGTGGAAGGCTTTTGCTGCAGATACCTCCAAGGCTGAGACCGCGATGGCTGCCTATTATGGCTTGGCCAAGGTCTGTGAACTCTATGCTAGAAAAAGCCTAGCTAGGGCGTCCTCAAAAAGGGTTTGTGGATCAATAAAGGGCTGATGTATAAGTAATTGAATGTGCTAAACTATAGCTAGTGATGTATCAAATGCAA
>JABSSL010000044.1 GCA_013214355.1 Saprospiraceae bacterium
AAGATCCACTCTCAGGAGCCCGTCGCCGTCTATATCAATGGACAATTGGCAGCGAACAGTCAGGATACGATTTCTATCGTCAATTTGATTGCGGATTCCTTGCAACATGACAGATTAGTGAATGCCATAAAAGAGAAAAATAGGCTCCATCGATACCGACTTAGACCCTTAAATGAAGCCTATATCTACTTGTTTAGACGGCATGAAATGGGGCATTTAGCTTATGAGATGGATGATCTAAATCAACTTGTAGAGGAAAAAGAACGAGAGATTAGTCGCTTGTTTGTTGAACGTACTTATGATGTCGAAATAGAATTAATCCAACCTTGGAAATCTCCCAAAGATTACCCTGAAGATGAAGTGCCGACTTTTGTTCCCGATCCAGACATCCAGGCTGAGTTGGCTGCCTTTCATATCGCTGACGGCTATGAAATCAGCCTCTTTGCCTCCGATCCCATGATTGCCAACCCCATCAGCATCAATTGGGATACCAAGGGACGGGCATGGGTGGCCACCAGTAGCACCTACCCGCATATCGTACCTGGTCGCGAGCCTAATGACAAGATTATCATCTTAGAGGATACCGACCAGGACGGTGTAGCAGATAAGCATACTGTCTTTGCGGAAAACCTATTGATTCCGCATTCGGTGATGCCGGTTCCAGGAGGAGCCTATGTTACGGCTACCACGCAGCTGCTATTCTTGGCGGATACGGATGGAGATGATGTGGCGGACGAGCGCCGAGTAGTGTATGATGGCTTTGGTAATGCCGATGTACATCACATGATCCATGGCCTGCGCTGGGCGCCATGGGGTGATCTGTACTTTACCCAATCCATTTACATCAATTCCTTCGTGGACACCCCGTACGGCCCAAGAGTGCTGAATGGCTCCGGCACCTGGACTTTTCGACCTGAAAGCGAGCGTCTGGACGTCTTTACCCGAGGCTTAATCAACCCCTGGGGCCAAGCCTTTGATCAATGGGGTCAAGCCTTTGCTACGGATGGCGCAGGCTCTTCGGGGATTAATTACATCTTTCCAGAGTCCGCGCATGCCACGGCCGTCGGCGCGCCGCGGGTGCTGCCAGGCCTCAATCGCAATACGCCCAAGAATACGGGAGCCGAAGTCATCTACAGCCGCCATTTCCCTACGGATTGGCAAGGGAGTATCATCACCAATGACTTTCGAGCCAATCGAACTGTGCGTTACCAACTGAAGACGGACGAAAGTGGGTATACTTCAGAAGAGGTGCAGACGGTGCTGCGGTCAGACCATCGATCTTATCGCCCGATTGATACCAAGATTGGGCCAGATGGTGCCTTATACATTGTCGACTGGTATAATCCCATTATTGATCATGGAGAAGTGGATTTTCATCATCCGATCCGAGATAAGAAGCATGGCCGGGTGTGGAGGTTGACCAAAAAAGGCAGCCCGCTTTTACCCACCATCAATATGCAGGAACTGCCCCCAACGGCCCTCCTCAACTACTTGAAATCACCAGAACAATTTACCAGACTACAAGCCAACCGAGCCTACGTGGAACGGAAGGGAAGCCCTGACCTGGTAATGGATTGGATAAAGAGACTTCCTGCTAATTCAGCTGCGGCCTGCCATCGCCTAGAAGGCCTCTGGTTGTTGGCTGCTTTGAATCACTATGATGAGCCCTTGTTGCGGGCATCCTTGCAAGCTTCGAATCCAAGCGAAAGAGCGGCTACTGTTCGTTTGTTGGGGCATTATCATCGGCAAGCGGACTACTTACCGATGTTAACAAAACTAATTGAGGATGACCATCCACAGGTGCGCCTAGAGGCACTACACGCCTTACGCGAAATGGGTGGAGATTCTGCCCCAGCATTGGCGATGCAGGTGTTGAATAAACCAATGGATGAAAATCTTGAATTTGCTTTACAATTAACGATTAATACCTTGAAAGAAGCCTGGCTTCCTGCTATGGCACAAGGTCAGCAATTGTTTGATGGAGATAAGGATCAACAGATGTATGCACTTACGGCAATTGAAGATCCGCGAGTGGTTTCACCCATCCTGCAGTTATTGGCGCAGCCGAGTCTGGATAGTAATTTGACGAAAAAGGCCTGGCTACTGCTGGCCAAGATTGGCGATGCTGATGCCAGAGCTAAAGTGTTACAAAAAGCAGCAACAGAAACCAATGTTCGATTGCTTAGGGCTTTGGCCAATGCACCGGCGGCTAATGACGCAGTACCGGATAATTTGGGCATCTTGGAATCACTCTTAAAGAATGAAAATCAGAGAACTAGATTGGCGGGTCTACAACTGGCGAGAAGATGGAAGGCGAACCAATATGCTGATCTCGTTTCAAATGCGGTTCAGAAAGCAGAGGAGGTGGACGAAAAGGTGGCCGCTTGCCGTGCTTTGATCGCCATGGAACAACTTCCTCAAGTTCAAGAATGGGCGCAGTCGGCCACTGATCCGGAGGTACGAACAGCGGCTAGTGCCGTCTGGGTAGAGGAGGATACTGAGGGGGCTGTGGACAATGCCGTACGTTGGTTACAGGAGTTGGAAGAACCGGATTTGGCTGAATTAATGTTCGTCACCTTCCGAAGGCAAGATGATGGCCCAGCCGTTTTACAGCAAGCTCTATCTGGGAAAACGATTCCAGAGGCCAATGCAAGCGCAGGACTGAAGGTGGTACAGACTTCTGGACTTAATCTATTCGATTTAGAAGAAACGGTTCGGGAAGCAGGTGGGATTAAAGCCATTGGCTTGGAATTGTCGAAGGCCGATAAGGAGCAATTGATTGCCGAGGCTCTTGAAGTGGAGAACCCATATCGGGGGCGGGCCATTTATCGACAACAGGAACTACTTTGTGCCAGCTGTCACAAGATCAATGGCAGCGGCGGATTAATTGGACCGGATTTGAGTACGGTCGGATCTTACATGACGCCCAATTCTATCTTGGAATCCATTTTGAACCCCAATGCGGATATCAAGCAAGGCTATGAGACCGTGCAATTGACTCGGACCAATGGCGAAATCGTCAGCGGTTTATTGCATCGTAAAACGAACAATTCTACACTCATTCGCCAAACCAATAACGAGATCATCGAAATTCCTGCAGAAGAAATAGCGAAGCTCGATGTTAGCTCCGTCTCACTCATGCCTCCGGGCTTGACACAGGGACTGCATAGAGATGAATTGAAGGATTTGATTGCCTATTTGATCAATCTAGGCGTGGAGCGTTGAAAAAGTGGGAGTTAAAGGCAGGTATCATTTGAACCAATACCGCAGATTGTGCAGCCAAGAAAAATACTTAGCCGGCAAGGGGTGAAGGTCGGGGAAATGTTTGTCCACTAAATGGATAGCCGTCGAGACACTAGCTTCGGTGAATTCAAATTGATTGATGGCGCCAACGTATAGGGTGCGGTTTTCGCCTTGTGCCGCAAGGAGCGCTTCATATCCATTAAAGCTGGAGAAATGGGGGAAGTAATTATTCCAGATTCGAGTTTTATGGATTTCCTCTAATTCAATTCCTAGTAGCGCCAAATCCCGTTCTACAATAGCCTCCACGGAATAGGCGTCGCTATTCTTTTCAATACTCAGATAGCAGACGACTAGAGGCACATTTTCATAGGGGGCAGCAATCATTCGGATTCTAGATTGCTGCCGCAGATTCGGTTCCACCAATAACTTGGCGTCAATAGGCTTGCTCAAGCGGCACAGCACATTCGCGTAGGGAGCAAATTGCAGATCATCGAAGAAGGCCCTTTCTGCTGTACTGGGATCGGCTAGAATGGAAACGAGCTGTGGATTAGACAGAATAAGGTAATCGAAATACGCTTTCCCCGAACGAGACTCGATCTCTACTCCCTCCGAATTACGCCGAATAGCTGTTACGGCATCATTTAGTTGGATGTCTAGATCATAATGTGCTGCTAATTCCGAGACTAGCTGACCATAGCCATGACTGAAGGTTTTTACAAATTGAGACTTTCCCTTGAGAATTGTGATAAATAGCCCAATGAGGCCCAAAACATCTACTTCTCCCATTACATACCATGTCGGTAAATCTTCCGGTGTTTTGTAACCCCAGGCGGCTACTGGCAAATCAAACCAGGGCAGGATATCACTCAATCCTCTTTCGTGGCAATATTGGGCAAATGGAAGCCGATAGAGGTAGGGTATTTTCGCTCTGTAGCCGGTTTTCGTAACGTAGTTTTTATGAAATGACCGTACTTGAAAGAGGTAGGTTAGGAATTGATGGATTAGATCTAACTTTCTTCCACCCCGCCAGTAATAATCTCGAAGACTGCTTACTAGCCCGTTTTCATCAATGATTTGGTAAGGATTAGGAATACTCATGGGCATATCGACTTCCTTGGCGAGACTTAGCACTTTTTGGAAGCTAAGAGCTACCACCGTTGCGCCCATGTCTATTGGATAGACCTGATCACCGTAGTTCAAATCGTGCGTCAAACATTTTCCACCCACTTGGGCTTCGCGTTCAAATATTTTGACCCGATAGCCTTTTTCCTGCAAGTGGATGGCAGCTGCTATCCCACTCAGGCCGGCTCCAATAATACCCACGGATTGCTTTCGATGTAGACTATAAGCCATGAAATCCTGTCGTTTCCTACAGTAACCGCAACCAGCTTAATAGGGCCCGAATTAAATAATTCAGTGCTGAAAAGAGAGACTTTGGCTGGTTCCGGAAATGAAGTTTATTAATGAGTCTGCTATTGTGTTCATAAATCGAGCTGATATCCCAGTGTGACACCAAACCGCCCGTATACCATATTTTTTGATGTCCTTGCAAGCTCTCCAAGTGTTGCGGCAAACCGCGACGTACGGCCTCACTGGAAAACCGCAGATTATAACGGAAAAATTCAAAGAAGTGAAGTCGCTTAATTGTCAAACCGCATTCTTCAATCAATTGATCCTCAATTTTGTCTTGGGGTTCGTCTTTGCTGAGGTCTTCCGTTTTGTACCCCACTGCCCAGTAAAGATAATCTCCTGAATTTGTCCGGCCTCCGGTGCGAATCACCAGTGCTTTGTTTTTTTGCTTTGTACGAATATATTCATCCAGGTAGGCACGGTCGGCGAAAGGCGGCACAACATCTGAGGTAAATAAATAGGAGAAAATGTAGGATTCATCAATGGATTCCTCGTTGAAGAGATAACGATGGGGAAATTGAATTCGGTCCAAAGGACAAGCGATAATCACTTCATCAAAGACCAATCTATTTTCCTCCTCATCGATTAACTCAACCTTGCCCAGACTTGGCCGTACGGATTTGATGATCTTTTCTGTACAATGGAACTGCTCAATAATTGCTGTGAAAAGCGTCTCGTACCCTTCTGAAATGGTAGCCACTCCCAATTTATACTTAGAAAGTAAGGGCGTGAGGAATAGCCTTGGCCGGAACCAACGCATGGCGTGATAGGCGTTGACTTCATCGAGAAAACCATATCCTTGTGCAATTCCGCCCGGACCCATCGCGAATGATTTCGCCAGCGTAGATAACCCTCGACGCTTCAGAAAGGCCTCCATCGAGTTACTATAAGCTTTCTGCCATCTGGTGCGATGAAGTACTAACCAACCCAAAAAGAAAAACAGATAGTAAAGGATGTTTAGATAGATTTCAACGACCTGACTCGTACTCTTCTTAATAGGGCGTAAGCGGCGATCTACAATATCGGCAGGGGTGTCAATGTAATTAACGCTGAGGCCCATCCGTTGAACCAATGGTATTACCGTACGCTGATATCCAAAATGCAATAAGCAAGCCGCCACATCGAACGCGATGCCGTCTACCTGCATGGTTTTTAACTGCGCTTCCGAAAATTTTCCGAAAATAGTAACATTACGATATCCTCTTTTCTTGAGTTCCAGTGCCGCGGTGAGACCGGCAGGGCCAGCGCCAATAATGGCTATTCGACGATCCATCAAAAAAGAATTTGAGGCTTGAGGTCTAAATATGCTTTAAATGTAAAAAAGATTTCCTGAATAAGTCTCCGATTCCCGAACTTTGGCTGACCAAGGATTTCTACAGTGAGCTACTGACATGCAAGACTCAAAGAATTTACATTTACCTCGAATCAGCGTAGTGCTGGGAAGTGGCGGGCTTAGACCCATTGCTTCCATTGCTTTATTTGATTTTCTCTTGCAGGAGAATATCGCCATTGATCTCTTGTTGGGGTGCAGTGGAGGAAGCATCTTTGCTTCCATGTACAATATGGGCTATCAGCCTGATGAAATGAAAAAGATTACCAAAGAATTTTTGGTAGCAGAAGGGTTTTCAAATTTTGATTATCGAGCCCTCTTGAGTATTGCCAAAATGCCAGGAGGAAGATTTGATTTATCTCGAGGCTTGTTGAAAAATGATCAGGCCCTGGAAACCTGCCAAGCTGTTTTTAAGGATAAGCGACTGGAGGATTTGCCGATTGAGATGAAGCTTCAGACTACCGATATCCAAACTGGTGAGGGTTTCTTATTGGAAAAGGGGTCACTAGCCGAGGCGGTTTATGCCTCTGCTGCGATGTATCCCTTATTAGCGCCGATTTATATGGAGGACAGATGGTTGGTAGACGGAGCCTTTTCGGAACCGCTGCCCATCACTGAGGCGATTGTGGGCAAAACGGATATCATCATTGCCATGATCTTTAACGAACAGATCATGCCGAATCCCAGAAACTTTCTGGATGGTTTTTACAACATCAATCGAATCTACACCGAAGCCCTTACCAAAAGTCAATTGGCTATGGCCGTGAACTTGCATCACTATGAGATCATTATCATAAGTCCAGCATTCACTAAGCCGTTTTCTTATGCGGATCCTTCCAATATTGATGAGCTGATTGAGATCGGAAGGGAGGCTGTTTTAGAACAGAAAGATGAGATATTGGCGGCTATTCAGAGCTATAGCAACAATACTCCAACAAATTGAAACAATGCTCCACCAGCTGTATTCCCGTAGTGGCTAGTTTTGTATAAAACAAGACACCACCCATGGAAATCCGCAAAACTAAACTCAACCAGATCGTTACTTTAAACCTCAAAGGGAGATTAGATATCCACAACTATAACCAATTCCAACAACAGGTCAATGAGTTAGTTGCCAATCAGGAAAATCAAATCCTGGTCGACTTCTCGGATTTGGAGAATATATCTACTGCGGGTCTTCGCAGCCTATTGTCTGCTGTGAATCATGTGAATAGCAGGAAAGGTACCTTGGTTTTGTGTTCCATGGAAAAAAAGGTTAAGCAATCTTTTGATAGGGTAGGTTTCACTCGTTTGTTTCGAATTTATGCGGGAAAAGAGGAGGCACTGACTCAGGCTTTCCGAAGAGCATAAATCTCACCGCTTTCCATCTTATCTTTCTAAACTGGAGTTTTCTTCATTGTATCTTGCCAAAAGGACGACCAAAACAGAGCTGGTCATTTAGGAAAGGCGGGAATCTTTCCCTCGTACTGCAGAAAACTCGATAAACGATCAGGCATGTTTTCATCGACACTCATGGGAACTACTACGATATAGTTTTGATAATATAGAGACACATCGTGCTGTGCGGTAAGATCATAAACTCCTTTTCGATCTAGCGGGCTCATCTGCCAGCGTTCTGTCTCAGCGGTTTCTGCAGAGGAAGGTTTTTCCAAGAAGAAAGGGGGCGCCTCAAATGTAATCGCTCGTTCTAGCACCTTGACACCTCTTAGTTGATCCAGGTCCTCAGGTATACTGATGGTAAGGTATTCTAACGGTTTTATTGACCCAATGATGGGCGATTGCACTAGCGCTGCAGTCCATTGGCAAATGCGAGCTAAGGGCTTTTGTTCGTCCCTGTCCTCATCAATCCCAGAAATGGCGATGGCCGGAATCTTAGCCAAAGCGGCCGTACGCGCAGCACCTATCGTGCCCGATCCAAACCATTCCACCCCGATATTCCCCCCGCCGTTGATGCCTGATACCACCAGATCAATCGTTTCTCCCCGTTCCTTGAAGAAGCCTAAGGCTCCGAAAAGGACACAATCCCCCGGATAGCCCTCTACCTGATAGGTGTAGATCTGTCTAGTAGAATCCACTGCCAATGGCTTGACTTCGATGTATCCTTGCCTAGTGGTTTGGGTTATATTGGAAGTACCGCTTCGGTTTTGACTGCTTACAGCTATTAGAATCTTATTGGCAAATGGACTAAAGGCTTCGGCCAAACATTGGAGCCGGGCCATATCTTCTAGACCATCATCATTCGTGATCAAGATGTTTTTAGGCAAAGCATTTGGAACAACTCCAGCTATTGCCTTTTCTAAATGGCCCGCTTCGAATATGCCTTGCTCTGATTTTCCACTTCGATAATAAAGCGTCCCTGGGCCGTCTTGATGGCCATTTTTCCATTCTCCTTCATACTTCAGGAAAGGGGATTCTGGTGGATACCAATACACCCCATAACCAGATCGTATACCTTTCACATATTCTCCTGCATAATGATCACCATCATCGTTGTGAAAGTGTCCCTTGCCATGTATCGTACTGGCTACAAAATTCCCCTCATATAAATCCCCATCGGTCAAGAACTGTAAGCTAGCTTTTCCTTCCAGTTTCCCTTTTGTTAGAGAGCCTTTTACGGCAAGTATCTTTCGGTTCCGCTCCAGAATTTCTAGCTCCCCAAAACCATCCGCATAGCCGTCTATACAGTTGCCGGTCCAGTGGAAGCTTCGGTTTTGAAAATTGTAATTTGTGAATACTTTACATTGTCCGTCTGTACTGGTCATCCAACCTGCGTCAGTCGTTTGCTGACTTTGAGTTTCTAAGTTCCAGAGGAGAAAGGCGATTGGCAAAGCTTGAAACACTAGTAGACCCGCAAACCATGGATTTCGTAACACCCGATTTTTTTTCATAGATCAATTGCTTTCTGAACAGTTAGGTGAATCAAAAACTCGATCAATAATAGGGGCAAGACTGTTGTGCAGCAAGAACTTTGTGATGGATTGCTTACTTATGTGATGAACGGATTACCTTTTGTCATTCGCTGTTTTAGCTGCAGTTTCAAGGCTTTTATTTTAGGGCGTGCTACTGGTAGTTTATCTGTCGAAGTTCGTAGCTGAATATTAAGGCCTTGCGAGTTGCCAAGGGTGGAAGATATGTAGGGAATACTGACCATAAAGGAGCGGTGACATCGGAAAAATTCGGGGTATTTAGATAGCGTTTCTTCCAACTCCTTCATTCGTCCTCTTATCAAGAGGGGCGATTTGGAATAAGCGGGGTCAAAATAAAGGGATAGATAGTTCCCCTCAGAACGAACATAGACTAGCTGATGACGAGGTAGATCAAGTGCTTTTCCATCCAAGACCAGTGTCAATGTTTCCACTTGCTTCGGGGATGGCTCAAATTGCTGCAGTTGATCCTGCAGTTGCTCATTTAGATCTTGGGCCGCCTGCAGGTTCTGCCTACTGATCCAGTTATAGCGAATTAGAATGAGAAAAGTAGAAGCAACTCCACCCAAAACCAGTGCTTTACCTACCGTAATCAACAACTCTATACCCGAGGCCATCTCGCTGGGGTCATTGTGCATGATCAGCGTATTGAAAATATGGATCCATAGGCCCATCTGGAGAAAGTTATATAGAAAAAAAAGGAAGGCTTTGACAACCGACCAAGACTGATCCTCGAAGGGTTGTGGGAAGAAATAAGGAATACCTACATAGTTAATTAGGAAGGTAATCACAGCGATACACAGGTAACCCAGCAAATATTGCCATCGAGCTGTGGCGACAAAGCCAAAGGGCTGCAATAGAATTAGAAGCAAGCTAAGGAAGAGTGAGAGAAATAGTACACTTTGGAGCTTCTCTGATGTGCTTTGTTCAAAGGGGTAGGCTATCTGGAATGAAGGAATACGTAGCATCATGTATCAAGTTCTTGCTTAGATTGTACAACAATACACTAAGGTAGGAATATCGCATAGCAATAGCAGAACTTCTATTTGAGTCACACTGAAATTCAAGCTTAGAAGAAACCTCACCTGTTAAGAAGACTCAGAGTATGTTTAAAATTAATCCTTTCACTAATATGAACGCCTCTCTTTGCCGGGCTTCAGCTAATTTTTGGGCCGTATCTTCCAGATATGCCCCAAAAATGGAGCTTCGCGCGGCTGTGAGATCCATTTCATATTACAAGAAAAACTAAATTTAAACATACTCTCAATGTAGAGCTAGATCAGAAAATTCAAAAGTATACTCCTTGAGGGCTTGCTTATTCTCTATTATCAACTGTAAGGTCCAGTCTTTTTGGATGGGAGTATTGAAATAAATCTTTCTCCGTTGCACAATCTTTCCATAGGAGAGTCTATCCCAATTAATATGTTCTACTGCATTGCCTTCTGCATCCAAGATGTCAATCTTCATGATCTTTCCCTCTGGATCATCAAAAAGAAGATAGGTGGCAAACCACGCTTGATCAGGCCTTGGCTTAAAGTTACTACCCATATAGTCGGGGAGGGTATCTTTTCCCATCAGGGCTGCTATCTCAGCTCTGGTGCCGATGCTGTCTACCACCACAAATTTGAGATCGTGATATTCGCTGTAAGGGGCTAGCAGATTTACGCCCAGCTTATCATAGAAGTTAGGTATGCGTACGATAGCTCCGTTTTCAAGGCTCGGATTGAAACACTGTATCCGCATGACTACTTGTTGTAAACTAGCCGCTTCGCGTATGGGGGCTTCAAGTTTTGCATGGGAGCGCGATGGCAGGAGGAAGTCTGGATCACCTATGGCGGTAAGGCGATTCCCTAGATTGTCAATCGCTGAGCTAGAGGTCACTTTGAATAGTGTATAGTCGTTGATGTTGAGCCCTTCGTAATTAAGGTAGATCGCTAAGTTAGTTTCACCTGGATCCGAAGAGCGGAACTCGCTAATACTTTCAATTTGAGTGGTCAACTCTTGTGCTAATAGCGTCGAGCAACAGATAAAGAGAAAAAGTAGGGAGCTGAGATGTCTTTTCATGATTATGATGGGGCTGAATTAAGGTAATATAATGTTGAATACAGCGAAGTCATATGCTGTTACTAGGACAGGGTCGACGTACTGTACTTCGAGTGACCAATCGGTGGATAGTTTCTCTTTTAGGGTCAACGTTTGGAAGGTAAGATGTTGGAAATCTTGATCGCTTACGTGTAAAAGCTTGGCTAAGGTTTCATTCATGGGGCAACGCAATATTATTCCACCAACGACTACATCTTGACCGGATGAATCGGTAATTTTTAGCCGCAACATATTGCCTTCTTGATCGTCAGCAATGATGTGAATAATTTGATCGGCGCTCCTACTTCGTTCTTTCGATACCTCGATCATTTCAAAGTGAGCCTCCAGATCTTTATCGGAAATATTGGGATAAACATCGCGCAGCGACTTTTTGTAGGCAAGGCTAAAGGCTTCGAAAAAAGAATCTTGCTCGAGGTTTTGTACCACAGCCACTTTGAGTGGATGGGCTTTGGGTTTAAGAAGATTTTGATTGGGGCGTGATAGGAAGTTCTTTATCTGAATGTTTGTTTCTTTCTTTGGTCTGAATACGTTTACTTTTCCTTTTATCTCTTTAAGCCGCTTCACAGAGCGCGCTGGCAATTCCATCTTTAGATTGATACTAGTAGGAGAAGCATAGTACTCCCAGTTGGAATGAAGTAATTGGAGTGAATCTCCATTTTCATCGATGGCTAAGGCCTCGCTGATCTTGATCTTTTGCCCGTCAACGTATTTGCCTGGCGTGCCCATAAAGATTTTCATGCGCAGCTCATTGCTAAGCGGCAGTGAACTTCGATACTCAGCGATTTTATTGATTTCGGCTTCTAAAGGTTGGGAATGCAAGTAGACCGCTAGAAAAAGCAGACTACAGCTTAGGATAAGGTTGGTAATTTTCAAATTGTAAGGGTTTGGGTTATGCTACCTTTGAAGACTAACTCAAAAGTAACTTGATTGTAATATGGATACTTCCTTTACTTGATATCAAGTAATTGCGATAATTCTTACCCTTTCATCGATGAAAAATGAAAAACTAAGACCATTCGAGAGGGAGTGCGCTGCATGTTTTGTTATGATTTACCTGGAGTGTAAATTAGATGGTAACTTTAGAAGCATTGGAAACTGTATACGTTTATTCGCTCTTAATCCCCACCTCATTTTTATAATTTATGGACTAAATTGCTCAATGAAATGAAAAGAAGCCTTTCGCCCAGCTTGCGGCTACTGGTAGCTAGTATGCTAATCTTACCCATAGCGCTCTCCTCACAAACGGAGTCTTTGCAGGTTTTTGATAGTTATCAAGGCAGGGTAGGTAGTTGGATGAAATACCAGAACCTCCATCACGCATGGTATCAGCATGTTCATCAGCTCGCCGATCAATACCTAGACCAAAGAACAGAGGCAGTAAGCCAATGCAATACCCGAGAAGCGATGCTTCAACGCATCGAAGATCTAAAGGAGCAGTTCTTAGGCAGTATTGGAGGCTTACCTGAGAAAACGCCACTTAAGCCGCAAATTGTCGGAAGATTAAACCGGAAGTCTTTTACAGTTGAAAAACTGCTTTATCAATCCTTGCCGGGATACTATGTCACCGCTTGTCTTTACCTGCCAAAGGAACGCCAAGAACCCGCACCTGCAGTGATCTATTGCTCGGGACATGCCGGGCAAGCCTTCCGAAGCACAACTTATCAAGGTGTCATTCTAAATCTAGTGGCGAAAGGATTCATCGTCTTGGCCTTTGACCCGATTGGTCAGGGCGAGCGCTATCAGTATCTAGATGCCGATGGTCAGCCCAATAGGGGAGGGCCCACCAGTGAGCATTCTTATGCGGGCATCCAGGCTTTACTTACAGGTTCGTCTATTGCCCGCTACATGATCAATGACGGTATTCGAGCGGTAGATTATCTGTTCAGTCGTCCGGAAGTGGACTCGACTCGAATTGGGATTACTGGGCGGTCTGGAGGAGGGACCCAGTCCGCTTACATCGCTGCTTTCGATTCTCGAATCTTGGCCGCTGCCCCAGAGAATTACATTACGAGCTTTCGCCGCCTCTGGCAATCCAACGGGCCACAAGATGCCGAGCAGAATTTTATTGGAGGCATACAAAGAGGTTTGGATCATGCCGATCTTTTGGCGGTAAGGGCTCCGAAACCGGCCATAGTACTCACTACCACTCGAGATATTTTTAGTATTCAAGGAGCAAGAGAAACCATCGCGGAAGTAGAGGGCATTTATCGCTTATTTGAAGCAGAGGAGCAATTTCTTTCGACGGAGGAGGATGCTGGACATCAATCAACTAAAGCTAATCGCGAAGCCATGTATGCCTTCTTTCAGAAGTATTTGCAATTACCTGGGGATCCCACGGATCATCCGATGGAGTTGTTTAAAGAGGAGGAACTCCGGATTACTCAAACAGGGCAAGTCGTGACGGCGCTTGAAAGTAAAACTGTTTTTGATATCAACAAAGAGCAATTCCTATCCAATAAAGAGAACTTCAGTGATGAAAAGGCGCTCCGCTCTGCAATCCAAGTAACCCTCAACATCACTCCCGTAAGCGCAGAGCCCCAAGTGGTCTTTACGGGCCGGATACAAAGAGATGATTTCGTGATTGAAAAGTACTTCCTTGAGTTTTCAGATGGGCACTATCCGGTACCATTTCTTCATGTTCACCAGCCCTCCAAAAATGCCCAGCCGCTCGTCCTGTACCTCAATAGCAAAGGAAAGGAAGCGGCACTGGCAGCTGGTGGAGCGGTAGAACAGTTAGTGGAGGCAGGCTACCAAGTCATCACACCGGATCTACTCAATATAGGTGAACTGAAATCTACCTTTAAAGGAGATTCTCATATTGAGGGTATTGACTATAATCTGATTTTGGGCAGCAGCTTAGTTGGGAAAAGTTTGACTGCCTTACGGGTTGAGGATCTCCACCATTTATTGGATCACATACAGCTTAAGTTCCAGCCGAAAAAAGAGAAACTCATTCTTGTGGCGGATCGCGGGCTCTGTACCCCTGCACTTCATCTTGCGGCTTTGCGGCAGGATTTTGCTCGTCTTGTCCTCAAAGAACCGCTGCTAAGTCTAGAAAAGCTCTTGGAAACTCGGAGATATGTGCCTGTTTTTGCCTATGAAGTTATTCCCGGGATGCTACAGCACTATGATCTCCCCGACCTCATGCCTTTAACTCGCCCGGCTAGCTTGACGGTAATCAATCCCCAAAATGCGCTAGGTGCTCCATTGACTGAGGGAGGGGCGATGCAAGCCTACCAGCAGCTGAAGGAGACCTATGGGAAAGCAGGCCAGGCGGCACAATTTTCATTGAAATTTGGTATAACAAACATAGATTGGAGTGCCCTACTTCAATGAAGATTTAACGCTAGACCTGTTTTTCTGCTAGCAAATGGAACGAACTGCCTCCAATTGTATGTTATGGCATTAAATAAAACAGCAATATCAATTTAACCCCCTAAATCAGATTGAGTCATGAAACTGCACCGCGTACTTTTATCATTGGCTATTGCCTACCTACTACTGCGAGTCTTTGCTCCAGTTCAGGAGCCTGTGATGGAACTAAGTCCGGTAGACATGGCCAATACCTGTATCTGCTTTGAATACCACTACAACACGGCTGATAAGGCGGAAAGAGTGATCTTTCAGACTTGTGAGGCTGCGATTTTGGATCAATTAGCTGATCCGACTTTAGAGATATTTACTTTCAACCTGCCTTGTGAAGCTGTTTTCGCAGGAACGCGAGAAGCTGATACTTCATCAATCGAAATCAGTGTAGCTCAGGTTGATTGAATCTATCATTACGAAAGTAGGGCTTTTATAAAGTGTACCACTACAATTATCTGAGCCCTGCTTCATGCATAATTCGATTTTTCTTGATTCTGAGAGTAGGCACCTTCTTTTCTATTTTCACTAGAGTTTCTTCAGTAGACTGAATTAGGTATTTTACTGCCAAGTGTATGAGTTTATTGATCACTACTTTGTTTTCGCCGAAGAGGGAGTCAGTCATACTTGTAAGTTGTTCATGCTTGTCCTTAAACAAGGAATGTTCGTTAGAAATAACAGTAAACACCTGTTCTATGGAAGCTTCCCAGTGGCGCAGTTCGCCCGAGGTTAGTGTGATTTTTCCCGTCGTTTCACTCGATTTTAGCTTAGGAATGATGACGGTCGCATCTGTTTTGTCCTGCATATTGAAGGCCTGTCTAATATTTAGAAAGGATCTGGCAGTAAAGAGTTGATAGTCCTGGACAAGGATTAAAAACTCATCAAAATCCGTTGCTTCAGATTTCTCAAAAAATTGAGAAGCCCTACGTAAACAGTCTTTGGCGTGAGCATGATACTTGTTTCCCCGTTGGATAAGTTCGCCATTATATATGTAGTTTTCCGAGCCTTTTTTCTCCTGATTTACTGTTTCATTTGCTTTCATTCTATAAATATTGGAAAGGAGAAGGAATAACTTAGAAGCATCCAAGTTAGGTAATGGCCTGGGAGAAAATCCCCACCAATTAGTCTGAAATATGAGATTCTTTTCTGCTATTCTTAAGGTACCTTCCATGAATTTTTGGAGCCTTTTCCTTTTGACGATATCCTTATCTTGATAAGTAGAGCTTAGCTCTTTGTACATGAGTTCCGCAATCATTTTCATTTGAAAATACTTTAATTGCTTCGGAATTGCTGAACTAATTTGGTACTCTCTACTATCATCATTAGTGAACTCCTCTTCAATTGGTTGCCTCGGGTATTGACGGAAATCTGTTGAATCTATCAATCCGAACTTCTCGGCAGTATAGGCCGAACCTGTTTTGTATATAGTTCGATCTGTTACTGTTAATCGTGCCCGGTAGTCATTGTAATGCCCTTCAATTAAGTAAACACCTTTGGAGTTTCTAGCCTTTCGGTTCACTTCTTCCTCGTTGAGGTTCTCTACTACCTCGATTGGTAAGCTATAGGTCTTGATCTCATCATTAAAATCGCTTAGTAAATCTCTATGTAGGTCAATCTTTCCCACCATCGAACCTATCTGTCCAATATCGTTAAGGACTATCGTGTACTCGGGTTTAGGGCGAATGTTTCCTTGCAATTGTTCCCGCTCAACTTCATAGCTTTCAACTTGATTAGTGTATTTGCTATACTCTCCCAGTGATAGGTAGCATCTGCTAGTGACATAGAGGATAAGAATGAATATCCCTAAGGTAGAGACAATAGAAATAGTATTTTGCTTCAAAAGTGTCCACCTCTTGGCTCTGCGGTTTTTCTTATGTTGTTGCTCCAGGCGCTTCAGTTTTTTTTTGTCTTTGCTTGTTTTTTTGGTTATTGAATCTAACTCTTTCCCTATATATTGAATATACACGAAGATTGAGCCTAGGACAGTCAGTATGGCAATAAATAGCTGAATCCCAAAGACGATCCTTGAATAACTACTCTCATTTTCATTTAAAGCAAGATTTTGTAAAACATAATTCAAAAGGAGGCAAACGATTAGTGCTAGAAAACTAAGAAGTAGTATCCGCCAAGGCAAGTCAGGCGCGAAGCTGAGCCAATGACGAACTTTCCTCGTTAGGATGGGGCTCTCATATTCACTTTTAGAATGCGGAGTTGCTTGTAGGAAATCTAGAATATCAAGAATTTTAGCAGATAACCTACTCTGTTCTACTGTCAGAGTTTCATAAGTAATGAGATTTACCTGCTTATCTCGCTTTATTTTTTGATATCGGGCTTGTACTTCTCTGAAGGCGCGTTTAATGCTTCGATCCTTTTGTTCGTCGATGATCGATTCTAGCGTTTCGAGGGCCTCCTGGTATAAACCCTTCTTAACCAAATCAGCGATTTCCTTTCTGATGGAGTCATCTAGCATCTATAGCTAAAATTGCATTTGGTGTCAAACAAATATACAAACTCGTTTCTATTTATTTGTGCCTCAGTATTTAGTTCCGATTCAGTTGTACTGGTAGTTTTAAGATCCGCTTCCCACAAGCCCGAAAAACAGCATTGCAAATGGCAGCAGCCACTGGTGGAGTACCGGCCTCTCCACCTCCCATGGCGGGCTGATCAGCACGATCAATCAGCTGTACCTCGATCGTCTTGGGACTCATGCTGAAGTTTGTGGAGGAATAAGAAATCCAATCGGTGCTGGTGATTTCATACTTGTCAAATGTCACGGCTTCGGATAGCGTCCAGCCAATGGCTTGTACAATGGCTCCTTCTACTTGATTCTTTACGCCATCCGGATTGATGATCTCTCCTACATCAACAGCCGCCCAACATTTTTGAATATTGATCCGATTATTGGGTTTATCTACGGATACCAATACGGCCATCGCACAATAAGCTGCGTAATTCTTATACCGGCAGAAAGCATAACCTAAGCCTTCCCCGTCTTTGATCTGAACATCTTTCGTCATATCCTTCACACCGTTCACCACATCCTTAGCTCTTTCATCTTCTAGATGAGAAAGTCGGAAGGTAATTGGATCACTCCCTGCTTTCATGGCCAATTCGTCCATAAAAGACTCAATGGCAAAAATGTTAGCAAAAGCTCCGAGACTACGCAAAGAGGAGACCCGCAAAGGCCCATCGAAATAGTGCGCCACCACCTGCATCGACGGTATGCTGTAATAAGGATCAGCATTTCGCACACCTCCCTTCAAATAACCTCGACTAGTCATTTCGAACGGCTTTGCTAGGTGCCGAGCAGGCAATAAAGTTGCCGCATTTTTATTGGGTCTGGTGCTGTGTGAGTCGGTCCAAATATCAGATTTCCAGTAATTGATTTTTCCATCAGCATCGAGGCTCGCCTCCAATTCCATCAGCATGGCTGAACCGTAGGGTTCCCAGCGATGCTCATCCGCCCTGGACCATCGCACCCGAATGTGTTTCCCTGGTACAGCCATGGCAAGGATGGCAGCATCAGCTGCGGCATCATCGGCTACCGTATGCCCGTAACAGCCAGCGCCAGGGCTACTGATGACGTGGATCTTTTCTTCCGGTAGCTGTAACATATTCGCTAAGCCAGCTCGCATGGGGTAAATGCCTTGGCTATGACTCCAAATGTGTAGGATCTCACCATCATATTGGGCAATGGCGCAGGCTGGGCCTAGTGCGGCGTGCATGGTATAGGGTTTGAAGAAGCTCGCCTGGTTCGTTTTGTTAGCACCTTTTTTGGGAATATCTGCTGTTCCATGTTCAACTTTAGGTGAATCAGCTATTTCTTTGAGATGCGCTGGCAATTCTTCTTGAGTAGGGAATATCGCCGGCTTTGAACAGCTTGTATATTTATCTAGTAGTTTGACCCCCGTTTCGGCTTCGTATTCTGTAGTGGTCAAAATCGCTAGAAAGTTGCTATCACGCACTACCTGTAGGATTCCTTTCGCTTTGGATCGAAATCCCCCCTCGTCGAATTTAAGTAAAGTAGATTGATAGTTTTTGGGTCGGAGAACTCGGGCGTGTAGCATCCCAGGAAAGCGAAGATCATGGATGAACATCGGTTTCCCCTGTACCATATTGGGGAGGTCCGCCCTAGGTATGGATTTACCAACAAATTGGTAGGCTGATTTGGGTTTCAACCTGATGTCCAAAGGCACCTCTGCCTCTATCTGCTGGCCCGCCAATAGCTCATGAAACGAGATATCCTTTCCTCCCAATCCCTTGCTGCTGATATACCCATTTTGTATCCGAAGATCCGCTACGGGAACTTCCATTTGCGCGGCGGCCAGGGCTAGCAACTCTTCTCGAGCGGCGGCGGCAGCATAGCGCACTGCCATGGCACTATTTTGAATGGACCCACTCCCCGCCGTATATCCTTCATTAGGCGTGACTCCAGTCTCTGCCAAAAGGACCTCGATCCGATCCAAGTCCATACACAACTCCTCTGCCGCTACCTGTCGGATGGCATTTCGGATACCCTGCCCTAGTTCTACTTTTCCACTGAACACCCGCACCCGCCCGTCTTCCAACACCTCTAGCCAAGCATTTATCTGAGGCGTTCTACGTAAGCTGCCGGGGAGCTTTTCTAGAACGACCGCCTCCCAGGCAATGGCTTCACTTGCTGGTGTTAGTTCATTTTTGCAGGCAGGTAAAAAGGGAAGGGCGACGAGTAGTCGCCCTGTATTTTGGAGGAATTGTCGGCGTGTGTTGAGTGTAGTTGGTATTCGTCTAGACATGCGGAAGGATTTGTAGTGAAGATAGGGAAAATGCCCTTCTTTCCGCTACCCCACCTCCAACATCTGACTATTGTACAACTCCGCATACAAGCCGTCTTGCAGCATGAGTTGCGTGTGGTTGCCCGTCTCTACGATGCGGCCTTGATCCATGACGATAATGCGGTCGACGTTGCGAAGCGTGGAAAGACGGTGCGCAATGATCACGGCCGTTCGAGTGGAGGCGGCCAGGGCGGCATCAATGGCTTCCTGGATCTCTTTCTCTGCCTTGTTGTCCAGAGAGCTGGTGGCTTCGTCGAAGACGACGATGGGGGCCGTTTCAGCTTCCAGGACGGCGCGCGCGATGGCAATCCTTTGGCGCTGACCACCGGAGAGTTTCACCCCCCTTTCTCCGACCATGGTGTCATAGCCTTTGGGGGTTTCCAGGATGAATTCATGGGCTTGCGCTTTTTGGGCGGCAGCAATGATCTCATCCATGGTAGCGTCCGGTTTGCCGTAAGCGATATTCTCTCTGAGACTACGGTGGAAGAGACTAGGATCCTGTGGGACAAGCGAGATTTTCGAGCGGACATAGGCTTGGGGCAATTGCCGGATATCAACTCCGTCGATTAACACACCACCATGCTGCACATCCATATGGCGTTGAAGAAGTGTTACTAAGGTGGATTTACCAGAGCCACTAGGTCCTACGATGCCTACCTTTTCCCCCGCTTTTATTTCGAGGTCAAAATCTTTAAACACCTTGGTGCCGCCTGGATAGGTGAAGGATAGATCACGAAAATGAACATGTCCTCTGCGAAGTTTTCTTCTGCTTGTGCTTTCCGGATCAACGATGTCAGGTTGTGCTCGGATATGTTCCATGAATTTGTTGGCATCCGCATAGGCTTGCGTCATGGAGTTAATCATCCGGGAGAAGTTCCACACTTCATTCGAAATGTTTCGCGCGTAGTAAAGGATCAAAACAATCGTACCTGGACTAATTCGGCCGGTCATCCAGTGGTAGGCACCAGCAACTAGTACAAAGACATCGAGAATGACTAGCATTCCACCTTGTAGGCCATTCCGCCAACGACTCCAGTATTTGTTTCGCATTCTGGCATGGTATCTCACCTCATTGCGCTTTTGAAAATGCCCCTCTTCTCGTTTTTCCGCTCCAAAAGTCTTGATCGTCATGGCATTACTTAAATTATCAGCGAGCAGGCCCGTCATGCTGGAGTTCAGTGCGGCAACTTTGCGTTCGTGTTTAAGCTTCCTTTTAGAGACTAACACCACAACGATGAGGTAAAGGATAAACCAAAGCAGAATACCTATGGCACCGATGGGAAAAATGAAAGCCAAGGCTACTAAACTACCGGTGAATACGATCAGCCACCAGAAGAAGGTGAAAGTGCCATGATCCATGAACACATCGAAGGCTCCGCGCATTTGTCGATGGTCATTCAGTAAGGCTCCGGCAAAATTGTTGACAAAAAACCTTCTGCCGTGCTTTAGATAGTCGCCAAACATGCCATTTTCGAGATTGCGTACAGTTCCCATTCGGAAGTAGTCAAAAAACCAATCCCCCGCCCGGTACATCAAAACTCGAGTGAGGGATAGTATGCCTACGATAATGATTAATTGTATCAGATTCTGGTAGCGGCTAGCTAAGAGTTCATCAGCTATCTCGCTGGAAGCAACCACCATGCCATCTACGATTTTTTGGTAGTAAATAGGCGTTAGGATGTGTTCAGCTACAATACCAATGGCGTAGAAGAAGTAAATACCAAGGAAATAGTATTTATAGGGTCTTGCCGCTGCGGCCCAATATTTGACCATTTCCTTGAACTGTTGAAAAACGCTGCCTTGTGATTTTGGAAAGGATTGGATGCTCATGATTTGTCGGATAAAATGGATAGATATTTATTGCAATGCAGAATCCATAACCGACAATACCATAAAAGAATTCCCGAAGCTCCAGAAACGTATTAAGATGATCTGAAGTTTAGCAAGATATTTACCTCTAGGTTTGACCTCCGATAACTGCCTCCGCTTCCATCTCCACCAAATATCCATCCCCAATAAGATCCGCTCTGATCAAAGTGTTAGCGGGCTGAACGTGGGCAAAGCGCTGGCCATGTGCCCGGGAGATCGGTTCCCAGTCGTTCATGTTTTGGATGTAGACACGGGTACGAACTACATCTTCCAGTCGGCCTCCAAGAGATTGGATGGCACCTTCAATTTTGTCGAGAACAAAGTGAGCCTGCGCACCAGGATCGCTACCTCCTATCATCTTATCCCCGTGCGTGGCGGTAGTCCCTGAGACAAGAATTCGATTCCCTTTCTTAATCGCGCGACTGAATCCCGCTAGATCTTCCCAAATGGTGCCACTTAGTGCTTGTGTCCGATCTGGGCTCTGTGACTTGACTGGATAGGGGGAAGGGAAATGGGTTAAATGATGACTGAGATCACCCGCCGCCGTGAGGAAGGGCGGTTTCCGATATTCATCGCCGCAATCGCCTGGGATCGGCCTAAATTGACTGATGATAGCATCGATAGCCTGGCGGTTGGCATCACTTAACTCAAAGTTGAATAAGCGAAGGTTATCCTGGATATGCTCTGATTGTCCCAATCTTGCCCCAATAATTACACCTCCAACAGCCTCTTGTGCTAGAATGTATTTCGTGGCAACATTTGCGATAGATACCTGATGTTCATTGGCTATCGATCGGAGCGTTTGCAGTAGTTTTTGTAGAGAAGCCCAACCTCCAGCGATATCCAAGAAGCGTTTATATTTCATCTGAGACCAGGTGTCCATCTCATCTACGGGGCGCTCTGCTTGTCCTAGCCATTTATCCGATAATAACCCTCCCGCCAAAGTACCGTAGGCGAGGAGGTGCACACCATGCTTTCGGCAAACCTCCGTCAATCCCTTAGCAGCTCGCTGATCCAGTAAGGAAAAGGAGACTTGATTAGAGACAACTTGAATTCCACTTTCCAAAATCATATTCAAATGAGCGGCGTCGAAATTGGTGAGGCCTAGGTGTCGAATAAGGCCTTCTTCCTTGAGCTCCTGCAACCAGAAAAGGTCATCTAGCCAGGCAGGATCAGCGTAGTTCCAGGCGTGGTATTGTAGTAAATCAATTTGTTCTTGCTGCAGGCGTTGGAGAGAAAGTTCAATAGCCTTTCTTACGGTATCCTTGCTCCGTTCGGCTTGAACATCTGGCACCCATTTAGTGAAAAATTGGGCTCCAGCTCCCGGTGCTTTTTTTCCGAATATTCCCGCTATGAGTTCTGCTGATCCATAGTGATCAGCCATGTCAAAGGTCATCAATCCGGCCCGGGTATAGGCCTCCATGTGGTTGGCCGCTTGTTCAAGATCCAAGGCTTTTCCACTCCGTTCCATATCGGCAATCTGCCAAAGTCCAGTTAGAATTCGTGATATCTTAAGGTTGGGAGCGAGTTGAGTATATCTTTCTTGCATGTTCGTGTTTAGTGGTTAGGGAGATCTTTAAAGGCTGTTTTAATATCTATACCGGCTTGCTTCAGTTGGCGGGTCTTCCAGAAGAAAATCATGGAGGCCAATACCAGCACTAGCAACCAAATTAGCGTTGGGCGAAAGTACCAAGCAGCTACTTCCGTTTGGAAATCTCGCCAAGTATGTACCCCGAGAAATAGGGTAAGTAGTAGAACCCCTGGGATGGCGATGGCCAATTGCGCAGATCTAGATTTGAAGATACTAATGGTTTGAGCAATGCTTGGATTGTATCGAGGCAGCCAAATAACAGTGAGGCACATCAATAGGAAGTTCACCAACATGGCTGTCACCATTATATCGATGCCCAAAAAGAAGTCGCCCGCAAGATGGCTACCAAGAATTCCAACCGTGGCCATTCCGCCGCTGATCAGTATCGCTCCAAATGGCGTTTGATAACGGGGATGTATCCGCGCTACTTGCTTTGGGAAGATCCCATCTTCAGCCCAAGCAAACATCAAGCGGGATACCGACAATAACATGGCTGGCAGATCATTGATTAAAGCAATCGCCGCACCCAAGGTAATTGCAATGGTCCAGCCAGGGGAAAGCACGATCCCTAAAAGACCAGGCGCGGAAATGTCTCTTTGAGCAGCTTCCTCCGCTACATACGACCAAGGAACGGTGTGGTAAACCGCAGAGGTAAATATGAAATAATAGAGGCTAACTGTCCCTATAGCTAAGGCAATCGCTAAAGGTAGGGACCGCTTGGGATTACGCGCTTCCCCACCCGCCTGGGCAATCGCATCAAAACCAATGAAACTGGCAAACAAGATAGCTGAGGCAGATAAAAGCGTCATCAAGGGCAAACTACTTTCCTGTTGTGGCAGTGTCCGGCCTTCTTTCTCCAATAAGTGGGCTGCAAATTCAGCCTGATCATAACTGAATCCCGCAATGACAACAATGGCTCCTAATCCGAACATCACAATCATGAGCGGGATTACGATCTTTTCATAAGATCGAATCCCCAGCAGATTTATACCTACAAAAAACCACAACAATAGGAGGGCCAAGATTACTCGTACTGAACCTTGTCCGAGCCAGGCGCTTACATGCTGCCAATCCAGGGCATCGGCTATATCCCGGAAAAAAGGAATGATGATATAGGAAATGACGCCAATCGCAATCGATAAACCAAACCATTGCGAAAAGCTCGCAATAAAACCCAGATAAGGGTGCAAACCTCGACTGGCATACAAATAACTTCCACCTGCTCGGGGCATCGCCGTAGATAAAATAGCATAGGCAATGGCCGCAAAAATGGCAGGCAAAGCGGCGAAGAAAAAGGCCGGCAAGACGTTCGGACCTATCCCTGGGACATGCCGCTGGATCATGAAGGGAACTACGTAGATAGAAGCGCCCAACATGGAACAGATTCCGGTGGCGGCTAGGCCAATCAAGCCTAGTTGTCTATCCAAACCCGGTTGAGCTTGAGGCTTAGGTGTTTTTTCCATAAGGGCTAGTGCTTGTGGGTTGCCTTCTGAGAATTTGAATGTTTAGGAATTGCGTAAGCTTGTTGTATTCATTATTTTACCCTTGAAGATAGGTAAACGTGCATAATTAAAGTTGAGATGATCAAAGATCTTCAGCATAGATAGTAAAACCAGGATCTTTGTTCTTCAAATTTTTAGGCTAACTAGCTAAACCATCTCCATGAGAAAAACCTATGGCAATACTTGGTGGGGGGCTCAATGGTTAAATGCGTTCAATCATATTGACTATTCTAATAATCAGCTCAAAGAGCTATTAACACTGGACTAACCGTTCCAGAGCACCTCCCAAGCCTAAAATCCTTATTTAAAATAAACGGATGTTCTTCGTTCCTCTATGAATTTTAGTATCTTGACAGAGCGCTGAACACCACTCATCCAGTGCTCTTTACTATTCAATTCTCGTCTCATTAATTTCATTTAATCCAACTGGGGTTATCTACCCAGGTAATGTCCTCTACCATTCTTGCTAGCTTAGTGCTGCTAGGTGGGAAGCGTATTGTCCTGTGAGGTAGTTTGTATATAATGAATAGCTTATGTATTATATTAAACGATTTTTGGTGCAGACTTTCCTAAGGGTTTTACATCTTCTATTTGAGAGTGAACGGGATAGAGTAGCTTTTTTGGCAAGATCATTTTTGCTGGATTTACCGAACGTTACTTTTCTTCAAATCGGAGCGAATGATGGTAAGACCGGTGATCTCCTGTATGACTGTAAACGACAAAGAAATTGGCAAGGGGTACTCTTGGAACCACAGCCTACAGTCTTTACTCTACTAGAGAAGAATTTTCCGGAGGATCGATACACCTTGTTGAATGCAGCTATGTCTAAAGAATCAGGAGTTGCAACCTTGTTCCAGATTAAAGACTCAGAAGCTCGCTGGGCAAATGGCTTGGCTAGTTTTAAAAAGGAATCTATCCTAGCCCATTTTGAAAGTGGATATATTCCTCGTAAACTCAGCGAGGAAGGCATAAGGATAGATGATGCCAAGGATTATAGTGATTGCATCCTTGAGAAAGACGTTAAGACCATCTCTTTTTCTGACTTGATAGAGAAGGATTATTTTCCCGCCTATGATGCAATTTTAATCGATGTAGAAGGATATGACTTTGAAATTCTTAAAATGTTGGATCTGGAAGATCCGATTTTACAATTCATCATCTTTGAATTCAAGCATTTGAGTCAAACAGATCGGGCAGCGGCTGAAGATCTTCTCAAAAAACATCATTTTATTACCGTTAGTGGTTGGTCTGACACCATTGGGATTAGAGGTGGCTCCTATCTCAAATGGTTCAAGCTGCTGAGAGGCCTTTATCTTGAGTCTAGAGAAAAGGCCATACCAAAGAACATTGCCTTACCCAATTCCCATTCCTAATACTAAGCTGTTATCATGAAAACTAAGCTGTTGTTTCTCCTTTTTCTCCTGTCCACCACGCCAACCTTAGCTGAGGAACTGAATCATATCCTAAAGCAGAATTTTCAAGCACGCGGACAAATCCTACATCTTACTATTCGCCCAGAATTCAAAGGGGCTAGGTTTGTGGTTGGAGTAGTGAAAGCCAATGAATTGGTAGCTCATCAAGCTTATCAAGTAAGGGATATAAAACAGAATTTTGACCTCCGTTTAATGGGTAAGTTTCATGGTCAAGTAGATTTCTTGGTGACCAACCTACCTGAAGCTGCTGTAGTGAACGCCTTTTTGAGAAAACCTTCTTTCATGGAGGAGTTTGGTCTTTTTTTTAGCCCGAAAGATTTTAGTCCTGGCACAGTCAATTTTGCTGAAGTGAAACTCTTTATGGGGATCCCCTGGTATTTATGGGCATTGTCGGTTTCCCTATTGAGTATACTTTTCCTTCGGTTTTGGATGAAGCGTTCTTGGACTATAGCGTTGTCGGCAGGCTTTTTAGTGGGTTCTATCTTTTTTGATGTTAGTCAGATCTCAGCTCAGGTATCCATCGTAAACAATGTTGAAAAGGATTATCCCTATATCCAGGTGGTAGCGGGTACCCAGCAATTTTTAGAGAAGGTAAAACCTCATTTGGAAGAGGAGAGTTGGGCTATTCGAGGGAATTTCCCTGATGAATACCAAAAGCTCTTTCTAAGGTACCAGCTGGCTGATCAAGTTTACCAGCCGCTCATTGAATCAGAAGAGAAATACCCTAACTTTCTTATTACTGATCATTCCAATGGCCTGAATGCACAGCTGATTGAGCAAGGCCCCATTTTTCAATTACTAAAAATCAGGTAAGATGATCGCTCTTCTAATATTCTTTGCGCATGTGATGCTCAGCTGGCTATGGGGAAGAGGGGTGCTATCCATTTTCCGATCTTCATCTTCCAGTCCGCCATTCTACATCTCCCTGCTATTTGGAATGACTTTGGAAACGATGTTCGTTTTCTTATTGATGATCAATGGGGTGCCACATCATTTGGCTTTCTATATTATCCTCGGAGGAGCCTTAGTACTGAATTTATCTACCCTTAGTGGTTTGTGGAAGGAACGGCCAGATATATCAGAGTCCCTGTCGACCTGGTGGAGCAAATTGAAGGTGCTGCGCTGGTACGAACATGCACTTCTGGTATTGCTATTTCAAAAGTTGGGATTAGTGTTGTGGCAATTGTATCGGATGCCCACTTTTTCTTCGGATGCCATTAAGCACTGGTCTACCCAAGCTAGGGCAATTTATGGGCAGGCGAATTTCAGTTTAGATGCAAGGCAGGGGAACTTTCTTGCCCGGCAGCTAGAGGTAGTCTTAGATTATCCCCTGCAATTACCCATTTGGCGCGCCAATAGCGCCCTACTCAATGGGGGCTGGAACGAATTCGTTTCCCGAAGTGATGGCTTATTGTTTTTTCTCTTGACGATCTCAATCACATATGTTGCGGTGCGGCAGCTTTCTGGCAAACGCAGTTGGGGACTGGGAGCTGCCTACCTGTTGACCAGCCTCCCCTTAATGGTCTGGCATGGAGCAGCAGGATATGCTGATTTAGCGATCACTACTTTCTTGCTGGCGGCGGTAGCTAGTTTTATTCGGAAAGAATGGTTGTATTGTGGCTTGTGTATGGCGGGTGCCATTTGGGCTAAAAACGACGGCTTTGCCGTCTACCTTCCTGGCATCTTTGCTGCCATTTTAGTCTATCTCTTTTTTTCAAAATCAGATACGATCACGAAGCGATTAAAGCCCCTCCAGCATTTTGCGGGAGGGCTGGCGCTCGTCCTGCCTTGGTTGGCCTTTCAATACATTTATTTTGAGTCAGTGGCTTTGAAGTTGATTGCTCCCTTGCAGAATCTTTTAGGGGAAATACCCGTGGAAGTGCTGGAGCAGCCCATATTATTGGGGCAAGTAGGGACTCGCTTCGAGGGTTCTCCTCCATCGTATCAACTATTTTGGGATTATGTATTTACTGGACAAACACACGGTTTATTCTGGATCGGTATTGGCATTGGTCTCCTTATGGTTTCTAAGAGGTTATTACAAACTGTGGAAGGGAAAGCTTTGCTAGCGTTCTTTTTGTGCACGGCTTTTGTCATCTATTACATATTCACCTTCAGCCCCGCCTATGAATATTTGCTCATTCAGACTACGATACATCGCACTTTGTTACAGTTTTCTGGAGCAGCCTTGTTGGTGGTAGCATATGGAGTGAGTTTGTTGACCGTAGCGAAGCAGAAGTAATCCTGAACAGCTTGGTTTTAGGAGAAGTCAAACGGCAAAACACGATTTGTTGCACTACTTAAGCGACTTAGAAGTTTTATTTTTGTTTAAAAGCCTTTACTTTTCCTCTTATGAAACTACACCTACTGCCTTTTATCAATAGAAACCTGTCTTTGATTGCTGTAATTGGCCTTCTACTAAGCGTATGCTGCCGGCCCTTGATGGCCCAAAACAAGGAAGAGGTCAATGCGCCAGGCGTGAATGCTTTGCTATTAGATAAAGATGTTTTGGAAGTTATTATTACGAACCAACTCACCTTTGATCACCAGTCCTTACAGTTCCAAGAGGCTCCCTATGGCCTCTCCGATAGTAAATTTCAATTGTGGGGAGGAGGGGTTAGAGCAACGCTGGGTGTTGATCCTCAGCGGAATTTTAATATTGGCTTGGATGTGAATTACAGCACCAGCCTGTCGGAGAATTTTTCTTTTAGTAACGCAAAGTTTGACATAGGTATTGGTCCTCGGTTCCGTTGGAGACCCTTTGGGGAACTATCAGACGGTGTGGATGTAACGATGCAAAATTTCTTCTACTTCCCTATTACTGATCCATTCCAATCGTTCAATAATCAATGGACCCCATTTATCGGAAATCAATTGACGATCTCTAAATATTTTGGGGCGAGCAGGAATGATATTAATATGGTGCTGGTGGGCCAAGTGGGTTTTAATTGGCACAATAAGATCAAGGACTTAGATCGCACCAACGCCTTTTCTACCCCTAGTTCGATCATGCTAGGTTGGTTTGCTAACCGGCAGTGGTTTCTTTTCTTACTCAGTGAATACAACGCAGAATTTGGGAACGTTCCTTGGGATGACGAAGCTAATCGATACCTAAGGAGGTCCTCTGTGGCTGTCATACCTGGAGCGCAATTAAGCTTCTTCAATAATATGTCACTTTTTGCTGCCTACAGCCACACCGTGTATCGAGAGGGAACAGTACCCGGCAATACCTTCATTGTAGGGTGGCGAATGCTGCTGGATAATCGGTATTATTACTAGCAAAACGCTTATGGCTGATGCGTAGCTCTTGAAGTTTTATTGAGCAAATCCAAGAGGGGTTCCGAACCCCTCTGGCCGATGCTGTTCAAGGTGACTTAGCCTACTATTAATTGACTTCTACGCTCAATACGTTTGAATAGGTTGATTGGTTGTCTTCTCGTACACTTACCTCATAGGTCCCGGGACTTAGTCTTCCTGCGGGTAGCGTAAAGGTAAGCGTAGTCGCTGTGATATTTTGTTCATTAACAGATACACCTATTGCCTGTGCTTGCCCTTCAAGCGGGCCTCTAAAAACCACCGTGCCTTGGAAATCTGAAAAGGGGGTACTAGGATTATCGAATACCCTTCCGGTTAATGTAATATCTGTGGGAGCATCACTATCTATAGTATGTACACTGATGTCCGTAATGACATAAGGGAAAATCATTTCCAACTGGTCACCGGATTCTAAGGGGGTGAAAATAATACGAAAGGGTAGATGGTTATTTTCACAACGATCATCAAAGTTTAAAGGGTTATTGGCATTGAAACTATTGTCTTGCCGTCCGATATATTCCTTACCTTGATAATTTAAGACAATGCTTTCTCCAGTCAGGGAATATAAGCCCTGTGCAAGGGTATCCGGAGGGAAATTATCGTCTAAAGCAAAAAAATCAAACAATTGTCCATCAGTGGCGGTGGAGCAATCTGCTCCCGAAAGATCAATTAGGTTCAATCTACTCGTCAATACTTCTGGTGATTCTGCTCCGGGATTAAGTACCGTCAAGGACCAATTATTACTGATAGAACCAAGTGACGATCCGAAAGGTGGATTAGGCAAAAGGATGGTTGTTGTTCTACCTGCACCCGGACCAGGGTTTCTTACTTCTCCATCTATAATCTCATAGTCAAAGCATATTTCATACGTCTTTTCGCAAGGGGAACTTTCGAGACAAATTTGAGTAGTACCAAGAGAAAGTTCCTCTGGTAGATTCAGACCAATTTCATTAAAAGCAGGGAGCCAAATAAATTGGTTAGCTGCTTGTGTTAAGTAGATATCGGTACCAAAACGAATTCGATCGACAAGATCTAGGTCTTCTCCTTTCAGTATCAGTACGCCTTTAGCCGGATTACGCTGAGGCAAGAAGGAAGGTATGGCAGGGAGTTGGATGATGGTGAGGTTGGCTGGTGAGGAACGATTGTCCATCGGGTTCACTACCTCTACTGAAGTGTTTCCAACAACATTGATTCCTGCTGGGACGGTAACAACAAGCTCCGCTTCAGTACTGCTAATGATAGGAGCCGACTGCCCATCAATGAAGACTTGAGATTCTCCGGGGACAAAGTTTTGACCGAGAATGGTTAACTGATCACCTACAACTGCGCAGCTTTGGCTGAGGGAGTTAATCACAGGAGTAGAAGCCACTATGGTCAAGTTGATACTATTCGAACTTCCACAACTACCACTCAAAACAAGCGCACCACTTTCCGCCCCTTCCGGAACGGAGAAGTTTATCCGGTTGGGTAAAATATCATTAGCTGCTAGGGTAATCGACTGATCACCCAGTTTCAGTTCGTAATTGGTGATATCCCAGAAAGTTCCAAAGATAGAAACAGACTGCCCCACCTGGGCCATCGCGGTGGAAAGACTATCAATAACCGGCGTTTTGTCGATCGTTAAGGGTAAAGTGTTAGAAGTGTCGCAGCGTGTAGTTACCTGAATGCTACCCATTATACAATCCACTGTAACGGGAACAATAGCCTCAATCTGAGTAGAATCTGAAGAAATAGATAGGATATCAAATTCAGTACTATTCGCAAATTGGATCTTTGTATCTTCGGGTAAGAGATTGGTACCGCTGACGATTAGGGTGTCTCCCGGTTGCGCAGTATTTTGGTTGATGCTAGTCAATGTAGGCTGTAAAGTGCCGCAGGTATCTGTCACCAAGAATTCTACTTCATTGGAAGTACCATTTGCTGTTTCTAGCAGGACGGGAATAAGACCAAAAACATCCAAGGGGGGTACTTGAACCGTCACTGTGGTATCAGTAGCTGTATTAATCAGCAATGCTGGTAGGTTATCGAAAGTCACTTGACTGAGATTCTCAAAATTCCAACCCATAATATTAACAATGGTATCGGTGGCTCCACTTTTGGGGTTGAAGTCTGTGATTTTCGGTAAAAGGGTAATTGCTTCGGAAAAGCCAGCATCCACCGCCGTTGTCTGGACGGTGATAGGGCCCGATTTACTTCTTGGTGGCACAATTACTTTGATCGCTGTCGAATCTAGACTGAGTATGCTGGCAGGTGTAGAAGGTTCAAAGGTTACCATCGTATTATCAGGAAGAAAGTTCTGACCATTTATGCAGATAGTGTCTCCCACTCGAGCAAACATCGGGTCCACCGACGTGATGATGGGTGTTGGTACAGCAGGAGCAGTAACGGTAAAAGCTTTTCGATTGGAGGTACAATTACCGATCGTGACGGTAATGAAATCTAGGCCTGTTGGTGCTGCCTCGGGAATTCTTGCATTGATTAAAGTATCGGACACTAGAACGATTTCTTCTAGAAGTAAGGCCCCTAGGTTTACTGCAACTTCAGTATTGGATAAGGCACTGCCAATAATTTCTACTGTTGTTCCGGGCATACCACTTTCTGGTAATATGGCTTTGATCTGTGGACCATTACCTAAATTTTCAAAGAGGAATGGCTCTGTCTCTCCTCGGTCGTGCACTAGGAATACCTCTGCAAAGCCAGGGGGGACATCGGCCGGAATCCGAAAGACCAATTTCTCATTTTCGATGGTGTCAAATAAGACCTCATCCACTTCCACCCCACCAACAACAAGTTCTTGGAAATAAGTAAGGTATTTGCCGTCAATTCGAACTGTGGTACCGATTTTACCAATATCAGGCGTCATAAAATAGACTTCCGGTATTGGTGGCTTCTTACAGCCTGAAAGCATCAAAATAAAGCTGAATAATCCTAGGATTAGGATGGTAGGATGTTGAGATGAACGCTGCACTGTGGTAGGTTTTTAGTGTTGTAGGTTTGGATTTAAAATTAGGGTTGCATTTGGTTGTACACTTCTCTTTTTCGGTCAACCAATATATTAATGCCCTTGGTTAATTTATATACGAAGTCTTCGATATCTCGCACAATGTCTACTTTCCTTCTTCTATACTTTTTGGGTACTCTGTTGTTCAGGTTATTTACATCAGTCAACAGTGTATTTGAGGGAAGGATAAGGCCACGGTGCAAGTCATCTAGCGCATATTCCAAAGTAATTCTGGCTCTGTTGTAGAGATGGCTGCCTTCTGACCAGCCTACTCCAATCTGTGAAATGATCCGATTACGATTCTTCTCCAAATCTTGGAAGGCCAGGTTATATTTTTCTAGCTGCACATTAATTCTATCTACGGCTTTATAAGAGGTGAAAATTACTCTCTTCTCTCGTTCCCAACTGTCCCGCACGTCCTGGATCGCGACAACATAGTGATCTAGAATGACTGACAGGTCTTTGTAGGTTTGAAGCCGAAGTTTGGCTATCCTCTTTATTTCTTTTTCTTTTTCCAGCAGGGCAAGCCGATCGTTTTCCGCTTTTATTTTTTCATAGTTGATGATTTGCTCTTTTAGAATTAGAGCCAGGTTGTCATTGAGGTATTCAAATTTTTTATCGGTCAGATCCATGGAGGCTTGCTGCTGACTGCTGATTTGATCGAATTCCGCTTGGATACCTGCAATCTCTCTGAGAATGGCTTGATAATTTCGGCCACCATCATCCGCTGCCAGGATAATTCTTACTACCAAATTGGTGTCTCTCGGCAGTGGAATACGATTGTGTAGGGGGTAGAGAATTTTCCAATTGTTATCAATGCGTATGGGAACTTCACTAGCAGGTTTCACTTTGACCCTGATGCTGTTACTTTTACCTGCAAAACTGGCGTTGCCGATTTTCCCGGAGATATAGGTGTTACAGGGTTTATCTCCACACCAGAGTTCTGCCTTTAATAGGACCATCTCACCTTGCCCCATGCTCCATAGAGGCAATCCTAGCATGCATATGATGTTTATTAGTTTTTTCATTCATTCTTTTCTATGGCAAGCCAATTTTAATCAATAGATCTTGAACAGTTTGGTAATCCTCTTTGACTAAAGTTCCCTCCTTGAAGATCCTGTAGAGGACCTCCGTACCCAAAGGAACGGTTAGCGTAACGCTAAAATCGCCTTGCGGGTCACTATAGTCTTCCTGTCCCCCAAATTCAACCCTATAGCCAACAGCTGGATTCCCATTGGCTAAGCTTAGGTTTCCCTTGACTACAGTGCGGTACTTTTTTGGAGATATTATGACTTGTATAGGTGAAGATTCTTTGGGTATGGTGATGGAGAGGGGCTCAGTAGCAAAGCCAGAAATATTGGGTTGGAGCATGATTTCCTTACCTCTTAAGGTTTGGGGGAGGGCAGGTAATAAGATTCCTTGCTCATTTATCGTCCGAGAGTCGGTGAGCCCTTCATAAATGAAAGAGATTTCACCGGAGGTAATGCGTTCGGATTTAGCCTCATTTGCGTAGAAAATGAATTGTTGAGCAAATGTAGCTGGAGTTAGGAAACGAGGGACTAATACAAAAACGAGACCAATAAGCACAAGGCCTATCAGTCCAAGAACCCATACTTTCATTGTATTCCGAACAGTAGGAGGTGGGGCCTTTGTAGTGGATGGCAGCGGTTTCCCTGCCATGAATGCGAGGATGTCTTCGTGCAGATGATTGTATTTGACGGCTAGTTCTTCACGGGTATATAGTCCTTTTAATTCTTCTTTTTTTAACCGGCTTAGTTGTGCCTGGACATGCATTACCTGATTCTTCCGCTCATCGGACCAAGATGAATTAACGGACTGCTCTAAGAGATCTATAGCTTCCTGTGTCTGGGCCTTCTTAATCAGATCTTTAATGGCCTGAATGTGGTTAGCATGCATGCACTGCAGATGAGATTTACGGTTACTTTGGGGGGAATATGAATATATAGTGTTCGCTCTAATATACAGAATTGCCTCGATCTTACAAGTTTACTCAATTTCATAAATCAGCTTCTCAAACTCTTCCATAATTTTCCAATTCTCAAATGGATAGACCTGTAGCAATAAAATAGCAATCAATTCTTCTTCCGGATCAATCCAAAAAGTGGTCGCAAAGAACCCGCCCCAACTATAGCTCCCAAGCGAACGGGCTCTCGTAGTAGTGGCACTTTTGCTACTCATGATGCCAAATCCTAATCCCATATCCTCTTCTCCACTTTCTAGGTGGGAACGCGTCATCAATTCAATCGTTTTTGGGGTTAAAATCCGCTTACCATTAAGGATGCCGCCCTGGAGGAGCATTTTAGAAAAGAGGTAATAATCGTGTGCCGTACAACTGAGGTCAGCCCCACCCGATAGATAGCGTTTGGCCCCGCGGGTGGGGTAGTGGATTAAGGGATAATCGGTGGGGACAATACCCGTGTCACTGGACATATAAACCGAGGTCAAACGGGGAGCCTTTTGTTCTGGAAGATAAAAGTGGGTGTCTTGCATACCCAAAGGAGAAAAGATACGCTGCTGAAAAAAGGAGTCCAAGGGCATGTGTGACCATAATTCTACCAAATAGCCAAGGATATCACTGTTTAGACCATAGGTGAATTGCTCGCCCGGTTCATGCAGCAATGGCATCCGGGCGATTCTTTCCACATTGTCTTTTAGTAAAATGTCTCTTTCTTCGAAGCCCTCTGTGATACCAGCCTTTTCGAATACGGCCATTAATTGCTCATCTTGAAAGCCATAGCCGATGCCAGAGGAATGGGTGAACAACTGCTGGATTGTGATTTCTGATTGTGCGGGGTGGGCCGTAAAGGTGGAATCCTCTAGGTCGATCTTATCTAGTATTTGCGGGTTGGCAAAGGCGGGAATGTGTTTAGATAAGGGATCATCCAATTGAAATTTTCCTTCTTCAAATAGCATCATTGCGGCTACAGCTGTAATGGGTTTCGTCATCGAGGCAATCCGGAAGAGATCACTAGTATCTTGTCTTTGCCCATTCTCTATATTGCTATTTCCCCAGGCTTTATGGTGTCGAATTTGTTCGGCTTCTGCGATTAGCGCCACAGCACCTGGAATCTTTTTCTGTTCAATCGCCGACTGGAAAAGACTGTCAATTCGAGCCTTCTTCTCTTCGGTAAATAAAAACCTGGTGGTAGAATCTATGGTGGAGTTCTGCTGGCAGGCCGTCAGAACTAAAAGCAGTAAACAGTACTTTATCCAATGCATGCTTTATTATTGTGGTAGATGTTCGGACAGTAGATTTTGCATTAGGGCACTCCCCAGATCATTATCGCCCAATTCTTTGCGTAGCTTTTGTAATTCCTGTTTCATTTCGCTTATGACACTTTCGTAGATGGGGTCTGCGTAGACGTTATTCATTTCCTTTGGGTCATTTTGTAAATCAAAAAACTCCCAACTTGGAGTAGAAGCTTCTTCGGATGCTCCTGGCTTTTCCAAGCCCTGGCCGTAGTAGAAAATCAGTTTATACCGATGATTCCGGATGCCGAAATGGGCAGGTCGGATCGGGTCATGGAGCCAATACCTGTAGTACATCTGTTGTCGCCAATCGGTGGGAGTGTTTCCTTGTAGATTGGCTCTAAAGCTTCGCCCTTGCATCTGTTGTGGAGCAGGCAAATTGGCATAATCAGCAAATAGCAAAGGGAAATCTACGTTCAAGATCATATCTGCTAGGCGCTGCCCTGGACTTATTTCTTTCGGATAACGAATGACAAAGGGCATACGCAGAGATTCTTCGTACATCATTCGCTTATCAAAGAATCCGTGTTCACCCATGAAGTAACCTTGGTCAGCGGTGTAAACGACCACCGTATTGTCTGCTAAGCCAGCTTCATCTAGATGATCCAATACCTTTCCGATGTTATCATCTATAGCTGCCCCAGCACGCAAAAAGTTTTTTGCAAAGAGTTGATAGATTTTCTTTCGGGCGGCTATGGAATCCAAGCCCTCAAGGGAAAAAGGTAGTCCTGGAGCACTACCCCAATAGGATTCCGGGTTGGCTGTTCCATATACCATGCGTCTCCCCAATTCTTCCAGTGGCTGGCCGGCGAAAGTCCGCTGGTTACTGGCCATCGTGTAGTCATACAAGGATGTTGGTTCGGGAAGCTCTAGATCTTGATAGAGGTCCTTATAGCGATCTGGGTAGTCGAAGGGGCCATGCGTCGCCTTAAAATGCATCATGAGCATAAAAGGCTTTTTGCCTGTTCTCTCCTTTAACCATTGGACAGCGTGATCACCAATGACGTCTGCTGAATAGCCAGGATACACCTTTCCCCCTTTATTCCCATCTTCCCAATCCGCTGCATTTTTGAGGATGGGATCATCATATCGGCCTTGTCCGGGTAACACTAGAAAATGATCAAACCCACTTGGCCTTTTTTTCAGATGCCATTTACCAATGATAGCCGTTTCATAGCCTGAAGTTTGAAGTAGTCTTGCTATGTTCATGCTATCTGGTGCCAGGCCTTCTGATAAGGTGTAGATTCCATTTTGATGACTGTATTGCCCCGTCAATATAGAAGCTCGGCTTGGGACGCAAATAGAATTAGTACAAAAGACATTTTCTAGTACTGCCCCTTCCCTGGCTAAGCGTTGAATGTTATCATTCTTGACGTAGGACTGAAAAATAGTATCATAAATACCCCAGGCTTGTGAGGTGTGATCATCCGAAAGGATGAAAACAATATTAGGGCGCTCGGGCTGTTCTTGACTTGGCTTACAGCTAGCCAATATCAAGAGTAAGGGTAAGAAAAGGTTCGTCTTTTTCAATTTGATGGATTTGAAAGATCAGTCAGTAAAAGGCTAAAAATGACATCTAGCAGTCAAAGTGCCTGACAGGGCCGTCATTCAATGTACAAATTTGTACAAAAAGTAGGACTCGTATAGTAGATAATACTAAATTGTCGTTCTAATCACCACGACGACTGATTCCAGAACAAAAAGCTGTTGTACTTACCCACAAATAAATCGTATGATCAGAAATCGTCTATGGATTGCTTCTCTTTGTGTAGTCTCCACGCTTGTCCTGAGTTGTTCCCAAAAAATATCCAATCAAGTGGCTAAGACAGATGAAGTGAGTATGGAAGAAAAGATTAATGCCTTGGCGGCGAAACAATTTGAAAGTGGATATAAGATTGCCTACAATGCCAGTAAGACGTTCGCCTTGGTTTCCAAATCCTTTAAGACTCGCAAAAATGAAACTTTTGCAACGCTATCACTGCTCATTTACGACGGAGCAGGAGCAGAGATCATTTTTCAAGAAACGATTCCCAAGGCTAGTGCCAGTTGGATTAGTGATGAGGAGGTAGAAGTCAGTGTAGTATCTGGAATGCTGGCCGATGATAAGCAGGCCAAGGATGGATTCATTTTTCATGTAAAAGAAAAACGGAAAAAGGCTCGCTAGCCAGTCCTCAAGGGGTTACCATACGCCACTTGACCGACCTTACCATGATTTAAACCCAATATTATCAAACTATTGATTTTGCTGAGCATTTTATCTTCAGCGAATCGCCAAAATCTTAGTGCAAACCAAAATTTATGACTGCCAAAAACGCTTTAATCATCAGCTCCGTAGGTCTTGTCCTATGGCTCTTCTCTGCTTGTCAAACTAAAGAAACTCCTCCAATTGTTACCTTAGAAAAAATACCAAATGTACATAAGCAGATGGAAGCAAATGACCCAAGAGAGGGTCCACACAATTTTTTTGAATTACACCATTTGCTGCGTACTCGATTAGGAGATAAAGGGCCTCGTTACGGGGTGAATTATAAAGAAAGAGCGTATCAACGAGCGATGGCGCGCCGCGGAATCGAAAACCGAGGCAATACCGTATTACCCTGGATCGAACGTGGACCCGGGAACGTGGGAGGACGTACTCGAGGACTTTGGGTAGATCCTAGAGATGCATCCCATAAGACCTGGATTACTGGTACGGCTGGTGGCGGTCTTTGGAAGACCTCAGATGCTGGCGAAACTTGGACTGTGATCAGCGATGACTTCAGTAATCTGGGCATAACTACTATTGCTGGTAGTGCTGCGGATCCTTTGGTCCTTTATGCTGGTACAGGTGAAGGCTTTAATAGCCGAATGGTAAAGGGTAGCGGGATATGGAAGAGTATAGACGGAGGTGATACTTGGAACCTGCTAAATGCTACCACCTCAGCATCAGAGTTTGCCAATGTCATGCGAATTGTAGTAGATCCTGAGGATCCGGATGTAGCCTTAGTGGCCACGCGGGTAGATCTGCGCATAGATGTCCCAGAAGATTCACCTCAAGTAGTTAGTCATCTCTTGAAAACAATTGACGGAGGAGAGAACTGGGAGGTTGTCTATCAGACGGAAGATACGGAGGCTGGGGTCTTTGGGCCGGCGATACAGCATATTGTGGCTGATCCTAGCGATTTCAATATTCTTTATGCTTCCATCCGAAGTACAGGTATTATTCGATCAATAGATCGTGGGGAAACCTGGGAGCAAGTTTTTGAGGCTGAAGGAATTGGCCGTATGGAATTGGCAGTATCTCCATCTTATCCAGACTACGTCTATTTTGCTGCGGAATCAGATACAGGTTCATCGCTCTATCTATCTCTGGATGGAGGGGATAATTGGAAAGAGGTGAGAGGAAGCTTTGGCAATTGGTTGTCCGGGCAAGGTTGGTATGATAATACCATTGCGGTACATCCATTTGACTCTAATAATGTGTTTGTAGCGGGAGCTGGGCCCATGCTAAATATTTCTGTGAATATTGATACTTCTGCGTTCAGTGATAGTCATGGGGGCAGCTTTTTTCCTGTAACGGATGGTTATAGTCAATACCGGAATAGTTTCCCTGAAGCTAGAACAAAGGGGGTACACGTTGATCATCATCAAATTCTACTCATCCCTATCGATGAGGAAAGTGGGGAGTTCTACCTCTTGAATGCTAATGATGGAGGGGTCGCTTTTTCTGAAGATGGTGGAGAAACCTTTACCCAAACCGGTGACACCTTCAAAGAAGAGTTTACGGGTTTTGGACAGTCTAGTATCATCTATCCGACGCAAAAAGGATATAACAGTTCGCAATTCTATGGTGTAGATAAGATGAATGGAGCGGATCGATACATTGGTGGAACGCAGGATAACGGTAGCTGGCTTTCGCTAGAAAATCCGGATAGTCTAAGTGAGTGGTTATCTGCTCCCAGTGGGGATGGTTTTGAAGCCGCCTGGCACTACCAAGAGCCCAACAAAATATTGGAGTCTTCTCAGTTCAACAACGTATATCGAAGTTTAAATGGTGGCGAGAGTTGGCAGCCTTTAAACTTGCCAGGAAGTGGACCTTTTATTACCAGATTAGCCAACTCAAAGCAAGATCCTGACCTAGTTTTTGCTATTAGTGATTTGGGCGTATTGCGTTCCGATGATTTTGGCGGTAGTTGGGAAGTGATTCAGATGCCTAGCGAATGGGCGTTTCGACGATCTGGGAACCCCATCGAAGTATCTTTGGCAAACCCAAATGTGATTTGGACCGCCAATGAGCTATCAGAGGATCAAAGAATGGTGCTGAGTACAGATGGAGGATTTTCTTTTTCCCCAACCAACGAGTATTCGCTGGCAACGCTTGGAGCAGTCTCTGGCATTGCTACACATCCAACCAATAAGAATACGGCCTTTGCGCTTTTTTCCATGGCGGATGGCCCCAAGGTGTTGAAGACAACTGATTTGGGACAAAACTGGGAAGATATTTCGGGTTTTGTGGGGAATATCGATGAAAGCACCAATGGCTTTCCCGATGTAGCAGTATACAGCTTATTGGTGATGCCTTTTGATACCAACCAGATTTGGGCAGGTACAGAAATCGGGCTATTTGAAAGTTTAGATGGAGGAGCGAATTGGGCTTTTGCAGATAATGGCTTGCCTCCCGTCGGTATTTGGGAAATGAAGATTGTTAATGATGAGGTGGTCTTGGCTACTCATGGTAGAGGAATCTGGAGTGTTGCCTTACCCGAATTGGAAGGCTATGAGCCCATTGAGGCCTTACTAGGCCCAAAGTTACAAGTTAACTCAGAAGGATTCGATGGCTTGGTTTTAGGAGAAACGCAACTGCGGTCTGCTTATGATTCCACTGTGATCCAGATTACGGCCGCTGTTGGTGACGGACTGATACTGGAGGATCGGCAAGTTCTTGGCCCTAACGCAGATCCCGCTACAGAATCTTTTGAGTTTAATCTAAATATTCCTAATGATACCATTGTCAGAGGAAAGGTAGAGGTGTTTAGCTATCTCGATGGCGAATTCTTGAAATCCTCTACGGAGACGTTTTTGTATGATGTAGATGAAGACCTGATTAGTAACTACGAAAACGACTTTGACCAGGGGCAATCAGATTTTGCTCGTCTCGGCTTCAATACCTACATAGAAGCTGGATTTGATAACGCGGCTTTGCATTCTCCTCATCCTTATCCTGGCCAGAATCAGGAGTTCATAGCGGTATTTCAAAAACCAATTTTAATCGATCCTAATGTTTCCATTTTGAGCTTTGATGAGATCGTTTTGGTAGAACCTGGAGATACAGATGATTTTACCTCCATTTTCTTTTATGACTTTGTTACGGTAGAAGGCACGACTGACCAGGGGCAAAACTGGGTGACAATCGAAGGCTATGATTCACGGTATGATGCTTTGTGGTTGCAAGCTTATCAGCAAAACCGTAGCGGGTCTCCCGATCTTATTCTTAATCATGATATCAATCTCTTGGATCACTTTAGTGCAGGGGAGGAGGTGTATTTGCGATTCCGGCTCGTATCTGATCCCTTTGTAGAAGGTTGGGGATGGATGATTGACAATTTGCGATTGCAGTCTGAACCAACGACCAATACCCGAGAGGAAGTAGAGGAAGTGTTCTCGATAAGAAACTTCCCCAATCCCTTCCAGCGAATTACTACCTTGGAGTATACTTTACTGGAACGCAGCCCCGTTCAGATTAACCTCTTCAATAGCAGTGGACAACTCGTACAAGCATTGCTACAAGAGAATCAGCCAGCTGGGATGCACACTTATCAGGTAAATACCAGTCAACTACCGGCAGGAACTTATTACTGCCGATTCCAAGCGGGTGATCAATTGCGGACCTTACAATGGATTAAGCAGTAGAATTATCCTCAATCGAACCTCAGTAATCAGCAACTGAGGTTCGATTGAGCTTGTTCATTTTAGGATCTCGAACAAATTTGTATTTTCGGTTATCATGAGTAAGCCGAAAATCATAACGATTAAGGACATCGCTCGCAAGTTTAACTGCTCGCCTTCCACGGTCTCTCGTGCCTTGAAGGACCATCCCTCCATTAATGTACATACCCGCAAGCATATTCAAGAATATGCGCAGAAACTGGGTTATCAGCCCAATCGGGTATCCCTAAGTTTGCTCAACAAAAAAACCTACAATGTTGGGGTAATTGTACCCAATATCACAGGCTATTTCAATGCTGCAATTCTGGATGGCATTCAAACTGTATTGGAACCACAAGGCTATACGGTTAGTATTTTTCAAACTAAGGAATTTTACGAACCAGAAGTCTCCTACATTGATAATCTACTAGCCAATCGGGTGGACGGTATCTTTGTTTCTGTTTCTAGTGAAACGAAAGACTATGGTCATTTTGAGCGTGTTTTGGCACAACAAGTACCATTGATCCTATTCGATCGAGATTGTAAAATCGCTGCCCCTACGATACGAGTTGATCATTATTCAGGCGCGGTGATGGCGGTAGAACATCTTATCCAAATGGGCTGCCGACGAATTGCACATCTAAAAGGTCCGGAAGGACTGTCTGTGACGCAAGAAAGACTAAGTGCCTATCTGGATGTCTTGCACAAGCATGGCTTAGAAATTCGGGAAGAATATATTCTTTCAACAGGCTTCCGAACCTTAAAAGGAGCCTATCCGACTAAGAAGTTGCTAGCGCTTCCAGAACCTCCAGATGGAATTTTTGCCGTTAATGATAACATTGCTATGGCAGCCATGCACGTGATTCGCGAGCATGGTTTAACCGTACCGGATGATATTGCCGTGGTTGGCTTTGATGATGAACCCCACGCGGCCTACTGTTATCCAACCCTCAGTACGATCAAGCAACCAACGGTAGATTTAGGGAAGGAGGTGGCTATGCTGTTTCTTCAACAAGTACAAGGTGATAGTGTATCTACGACCAAACAAGAAATCGTGCTACCTTCGGAACTAGTCATCCGGAACTCGTCCCTGAAAAAACGTTAGTACCTGCTAATGTTTAAATTCCTTGATAATTTCATCCGCTACCTTCTGACAAAATATGGCGGTCTCCTGCTCCTGTACACTCAGAAAAAGGAACTCTCCATTTTCATCCTTGCGAGTTAAGCGGTTGGGTAGGCCAATGGGAGATTCTCCGGTGAGTATGCCATAGAAAACGCAAGCGGTAAGGTAGGTTCCCAAGGTTGAAGGATGACTCCCATCTGGGTCAAAGAATTCCAATTCCGGGCGAAGACTCCTTGCTCGCTCCCAGGCAGGGCCGACTGGGACGATAGTAGCGCCAATCTTTTCCGCCAACTCCGTATACTTGGCTTTGATGGGAGCTTGCATGTAGGGATCCCAAGATCTGGCCCAAGTCATATAGAGATAGGTTTCTGCTCCACTTTTCTTAATCATTTGATCGAAGAGCCCTCCAAAATGCATCAAACTATCCGGACGATCGATGGTACTACGGCTATGGTTTTGTAGAATCACGATGTCAAAATCGCCGTTCTGTATCTTACTTTTTGTCTGTAGCCCTCGCTCATTTCGCCAGTGGTGCCCCCAATTAGCCCCTCCGGCAGTGGATTGTTGAGTAGTAAAAGCTTGTTTTTTGGCCTTCATCATGGCCGCTGTCACCTGTGGCAGATTCCAGAAGTACGTGTAGCTGTTGCCTACAAAAAGAACCTTCTTAGCGCTTTCTGATTGACTGAAGCCTAGGATTGAAATTGAGCAACAGAGGCAGATGAGAGAAACTATTTTACGGAAAGGCATAGTGTACATGGTTTTTCGTTCAAAAAGGAAGAGCAAACATCCGAAATTTCCTTTAGTGCGGCCAAGTAAATTTCGGATGTTTGCGTCGGGAAAGGTAACTATTTCTCTACAAAACGCCCTTTCGTTAAGGTCTCTGTTCGCTTTGCATTAGGTAATACATCTTCTCGATAGAAATACACATCCCGCAGTTCATTTTTAGAGAAAAGCTTGAGCTGGTCTCCATAGTGAGGAGAACCTTTCTGGGTAGAGTTTCCATAGCTCATCAGCGCCTTAGCCCGAACCTTATCTCCGAATTCAATGACGGAGACCCAGGAGTCACCTCCACTGATATGCATTTTGCCATCGTCCTCTAAGCCATTGGACCAAGCTACACGGAATACGCCTACGCTGCCGTCAGCGCCATTGCCAGGGAGGTCAAGCCCGTTGTAGGTAATACGATAAATGTCTCCCCAGGGCAGGTCGAGACGACCATATCCTCCCTTTAGTTCCGTGGCGGCTTCTTCTAGCAGTGCTACAGCTTTCTTTGGATCGGACAGACCATCCGGGGTCGTCCTTGCTTGCTCGAGCGACCATTGCGCTTTATAGTTTTGTGGATTCCATGGATTGAATTTATTGGACCACAGATAGAATAAGGCTGCCCCTTTACTATCCGCATTGGACTCGCGGTCCCAGTTCTCCAATACTACCTTAGCTTCCTTTGCGAGCTCGGAGCCATGTTCATCGATGGCGGCAAAGAGATCGTCCAGAAGTCGATCGGCCATTTCCCAGCGCGTAGAAAGTTTGTATTCAACCAACTCATCGAAAGTGATGGACTCATCTTCAGCTAGCATGCGAGCAGAGCGTTGTGGGCGGTAACTCATGCGGATCGGTGACATGTAGGGAGGGAAATCCTTTGGATTCAGTTGCATGGGGAAGGTGCTGGTCCAAGGCGGGTCATTGGCATTTTGCAGCCACCCCGCTGGTGGATTCTTGATTTTGGGGAGTTCAGCATAGGAGTGAACATCGGTCCAGATGTGCTTGGAATCATCACCAGGGACGATATTGCTCCAAAAGCCCCAGTCTCCACTACTACGCTTAGGAACTTGACCATTAAACATGTAAAAGATATCTCCTTTTTGGTCAGCGTACATGATATTGAAAAATGGGATTTGTACCTCTTTCAATGCGGCTTCGAACTCATCGAAATTCTGGGCTGTCCCCATTTTCCACCATTGCAAAGCAGCATGATAGCGATCGTAGCCCGGCATGCGAATGGCCAAGGCCTTTTCTCCTTTTTGACTAACCACTCTGCCATGCTCAGATTCGTAGATATCTAAAGCCTTTTCGGCGACCGAGCCATCCTTTTGCTTGACCTTGACGGTTTTCTTCATCACCTTGAAAGGCTTGACTGCACCATCCAGTACGTAGCCTTGGTCCTTTAGCGTCAGTTCATACAAATCTGCATTATCAATGGTGTTATTGGTATGACTCCAACCCAGTTTTTCATTGAAGGCGATACCTAGGGTAGGGAAGCCCACTAGCGTAGCTCCATAGGTGTTGATACCTGGTGCATTGAGGTGGCCTTCATAAAACAGCCATTCGTCAAACCAAGGGAGGTGTGGATTCTGTACAAGCATGGCATTCCCAGAGGCAGAGCGCTCTGCACTAACCGCGTAGGTATTAGAGCCTCGACGCGCCCAATATTGGGAACGACCGATGTCACCACCACCCACAAAGCGGCTGTAAATTACGAATAGATAGTGGCGCATGACATCTTCATGCTCAATCGGTAAAGCGACCTTCTTCGCTTCCTCAATCCGATCTGGAAAAGCCTCGGCATAGGCATTCATACCATCCACAAAGGCTGTGGCGTAGGGCTTGATCTCTGGCTTTTGATTCTCCCACCAAACATTAGCTAGCTCTGGAAATCCTAGCGTATGTACCATTTGATCATTTTGAAAGTATTCTTCTCCCCAGTATTCTGAGGCACGTCCTCGGGATTTGGCGTAGAGCTCGATGATCAGGTTGCCATGGCTGTGCATTTGGGCCCATCCAAAGGCAAAACCTAGTTCTTCGAGGTTTTGGGCATAAATGTGTGGAATACCCCATTCATCCCAGAGGATCTCCGTGTTTTTTTGCTGCCCAAACAGAGAAATGCTGAGCAAAAGGGCGAAGGAGAAAGGAAATAGTTTCATTTTCATTTTGTTGAATTGTATGGATTTATTTGTGGAACTGATTTCGCACTTTATAATGAATGAGGCCGATCGTTTACCTTCCAGCTGTCTACTTAAGATAAACTAGAATTTATCTTGGTGAAAAGCCCTCTTAGGGTTCCTACTTCATCTCGGCATTAGTTCGTTCAGATGCCTAAAATACCAAATCCTGGGTAACAAGCTGGAATATTTCTAGAAGACAACTTCTGATGTTGAAATTGCTGTGAATGTAGAGGACGTAACTGTACAATTCAGAAATTAAATATTCGAATTTCAGCATCTATTGCCTTCAGAAAACGTATGGCTAGATATGAACTTCACTTACCAGTAATCAAGCCTGCGGTTTTTTCCGTACATTTCCTTACTTTCCTATTAAACCGATTTATCCCGTTAACAAGTTTATTGCTCTGCTCACTATATTGAGTGTTTCTAGCATATACAACTAAGATCATATTTTTTATAAAACTATAACCAAAACTACTCCAACATGAAGAACCTCTTCCCCCTAATTGCAATAGCCTGCGCTATGGTGTTAGCCTCCTGCAGTGCCTCCAAAGAATTGACGGCAGAAGTGGAATCCGCCAAATCTTCCTTAAAGCAATGTGAAGACCAGGTAGCCACTTTGCAGAGAGAATTGACACAAGCTAAGAATATGCTCGGTGGCTCTGGAGATGAGCTGACGCAAACGCAAGCTGAGAACCAGTCCTTGCGGAGTGAAATGGATAATCTTCGCAATCAACTCGCTACGGTAACCAAAGAGATGCAAGCCTCTTCCGATAACTATGGCGTATGGTTTCGGGTGCAGATTGGTGCCTACGAGCAAAGGCGTATCGACAATAGCCTAGAGACAACAGATCAACTGTCACTCGAAACCAGAAATGAGCTACAGAAGATCGCCCTTGGACGCTTCCGTGTATACGAAGATGCGAAGCAACTTCAAACACAATTACAGGAGATGGGATTAAAGGATGCCTGGGTGGTGTCGTATAAGGATGGTGTACGTATCTCCGTGGAAGAGGCCCTGAGGAACTAAGCGCCCTGGCTAAGTCATCCGAAGTTTAGCGACTGCAAGTCATCCGAAGTTTAGCTAGGTCCTGCCGAAGTGAAACTTCGGATGACTAAACCTTGGGCTTCGGATGACTAGGCTCAGAAGCCTAAGCCTCCTTCGGCTCTTCCCCTGCCTTGAAATAATCCATGACTTTTTTCGCTACATTCAGATTACTTGCCTCAGCGATTTGGGCAGCAGTGGCTTGGCGGAGCTTTTTCACCGAGCCAAAATGCGTTAGCAATTTCTCCGCTGTTTTATTCCCAATGCCAGGAATGTCGGTCAGTTCTGTGCCAAGGAAGGCACGAGAACGTTGATCCCGGTGGAAGGTGATGGCGAAGCGGTGCGCCTCGTTCCGAGCCTGTTGAATAACCTTTAAGGTCTCCGACTTTTTGTCAATGTATAAGGGGATCGGATCATCGGGAAAGAAGATCTCCTCTAGGCGTTTGGCAATACCGATAATGGTTACCTTATCTTCAATTCCCAGTTGACGGATAATCTTCGTAGCCGCACTCAATTGCCCTTTACCGCCATCAATAATAATCAATTGTGGTAAAGGGCTGTTTTCTTTCACCAACCTAGAATAACGTCGCCTTACCACTTCCTCCATAGAAGCAAAATCATTCGGACCTTCTACGGTTTTGATGTTGAAATGGCGATAGTCCTTTTTGGAGGGCTTGGCATTTTTGAAAACCACACAAGAAGATACAGGATGTGCACCTTGAATATTTGAATTATCAAAGCACTCTAGATGAATAGGTAGTACATCCATCTGTAGGTCTTTTTGCATGGTACGCAAGATCCGTTCGGCTGGCGTCTGTTTATTGGTTCGACTGACCGCCTCTTTCTGTTTTTGCATCAAATAGAACTTCACATTCTTCTGTGACAGTTCCAGGAGCTTCTTCTTGTCGCCAATCTTAGGGACCGTGATGGTCAGATCTTCGTCGGAAAGGGTGAGTGGATAGGGGAGGATTAATTCTTGGGCGATGCTATTGAACCGCTCTCTCAGCAACGGAATCGTATACTGCAGCAAATCTTCCTCCTCGTCGTCCAGGTTGATGACTAACTCTTGGGTGTGGGTGTGAATGATGGCTCCGTTGACGATTTTCAGGTAATTGATGTATGCTTCCTTCTCCGCGGAGGCAATGGTGAAGACATCCACATCCCGGATTTTCGTGCTGACAACGGTTGACTTGGCTTGATAATCATTAAAGGCATCTAGCTTCTCTTTCATTTGCTGCGCCTTCTCAAACTCCAGGTTCTCAGCCATTTTCTGCATTTCCTGTTTGAAATGCTGGATTACAGCTTTAAAGTTCCCCTTGAGTATATTTCTGATTTGAGCAATTTTTTCGTTGTACTCCTCCTCCGACTCAAACCCCACACAAGGGCCGATACAATTCTTAATGTGATATTCCAGACACACTTTGAATTTACCCCCATCGATATTTGGTTGGGATAGGTTTAAAGTACAGGTACGGAGCGGGAATAATTGCTTGATCAGATCCAAGATTATCTTTAGCCGATACTTAGAGGTATATGGGCCGAAATAGGTAGATCCGTCCCGAATTACCCGGCGGGTAATGAAGACCCTAGGAAAGCGCTCCTTCTTAATGCAGAGGTAGGAATAGGACTTTCCATCCTTTAGCATCACATTGTAACGCGGCTGATATTTCTTGATGAGGGAATTTTCCAGTAAGAGGGCATCCGCTTCAGTCTCTACTAAGGTAAACTCCAGATGATCTGCATTTTTTACCAGTACCCGGGTCTTATGCGCTCGACCCTTGCGTTCCCCAAAGTAAGAAGCCACGCGGTTGCGCAAACTTTTGGCCTTACCAACATATAAGATGATACCCGATTCATCTAGGAATCGATATACACCAGGTTCATGTGGAATGGTATCCGCAATCTTCTTGAAATCCTCTGTTGTCATGAAATGAGCATACGCTTAGCAAGCTTCTCCAATAAAAACACCCGCCCTTGAACAATGGTTGTGGATCATCCCGAAACTATTCGACCACTCGCCCTCCTTTTAACTCGTCCTGATATTTGTCTAATTCAGCCCATTTCCCAGCAGCTGCCAGGGTTGCTTGATTAGACCAGGTATTAGGATCATGGATGCGATAACGTTCGCCGGCAGCCGTTAAAATTTCCTGTAGGCGCTCCAGCGTAGCTTCGGCTAGGTCTTGCCAGTTGTTAATACCGCCATCCTTAAGGAGTTGCTCAATCTTTGGCCCGATACCTTCAACAATCTTTAGATTGGTGGGATCGGTAGAGAGGGTGGCTTTCTTTTTGAGTGCACTGGGGTTATTGGTCTTCATCGCCAACAATTTCTTGGCTTGTCCAACCCAGTCATCCTTTTCGATTCTGCCAGGGAAGTAGGCTACATCGCGGGTTACTTGTTCGATCTTAGGGCCGTCAAATTCCGCAATCTGTTTGTAGGTATAAATGCCAATGTCATTGAGCTTCTTTTCAATAAATGGACCCACGCCATTGATTAGCGTGAGATCATCTTTATCATGATCCTCAATGATGATTTTTTCATTTAAGACCTTTTTTTCCACCTTAGTCAGGCTTTCCGGATCTGGTTCAGCTGTTCCATCTTCCTCTACAAAAGATAGAATGGGTTCAGCTGTCTTGGTGGCTTCGGTCTGAGTGGGAGCTTGTGTTTGTAGGACCTTTAGATCCGCCAACTCGGCCTTGAGCGTTTCATTTTCTTCATCCAAATGACTCAGCCTTGATTCAAAGGTAGCCAGCTGTTGACGCGTGGCATTGTAAAGGCTTTGCATTTGGGCCATATTATCTACCTGCTCATCTTCTTTTTCCACCACTTGATTGAGCTGAGTATTTTCTGCCTTCAACTGAGTAATCTCGTCTTTCAGGCCAGCGATGATGGTGTTATATTCTCTATCAGTCGTTTGCACCTCTTCCAGTTGTTGGTTGACTTGATAGACATCCTTCAGCAGTTTGGCCTTCTCTTTTTCCAACTCATCAATGCGATCGGTGTAAGAGGCAAGGTTGTATTCTGATTGTTTGAGCTGCTTTTCGTACTCTGCCTGTTTGCCGAGCAGGGTTTCATTCTCAAGTTGAAGCTCGCTCAGTTTTTTTTTCTCTGCTTTTAGTTCTTTACGCAGCTTTCGAACTGCGCCTGATCTGAGCAGAAAGCCGATTAGCATACCAAATAGCAAGGCAATGAACATGATAGCCAAAATGGTGTAGCTATCCTGTGAATCGAAATTGGCGAACAAATCTTGAAGACCTTCCATAAAGTATAGTGTTTTGAGTGTTCTTACTCAATGGTGAAATTTACTCTGCGATTTTTCTGTCGTCCTTCCGGGAAATCTTTTCCATTCTTTTTGTTAGGAGCTACTGGTTGTGTTTCCCCGTCAGAACGCGTTTCTATAGTAGCGCTGACACCTAATTCTCTGAAATATTCTAAGGCACTCTCGGCACGTTTTATGCCCAAGTTATAGTTGTATTTGGACGTACCTTTACTATCGGTATGTCCAGTAATTACGATCTTCTCCTCCGGGTTTAAGGAGAGATAAGTCTTCACTGAATCGGCATAGTCAATAAAGGATTCCCCAGGGATGAATTCCGCTGAATTAAAGCGGAAATTAGCATCGGAGAATGTCATATTCTTGAACTCGAAGGCTAAGCCACGGTTCTCGAATTCATCTGGAATCGCATTTGGATCAAATAGCTCAAATAGCAGCGGCACCCCTAAGGTAATATCCTCACTCACTCCATTATCTAGCTTGATTCTAGAGGGATCAATCCCTCTGCGTTCCAGTAGGCCTCTGACATAGGCGGCTCGAGCCGTCCCAAGTTCCTCATACCATCCCGGAGGGTCAATACCTGTTTCCGTAGTTCGGTAAAAGGCTGTGATGGTAAGGTCTCTTGTCGTATCTGCCTTTAGAATGGCTGCTACAGTATCCAAGAAAGCTCGATTGTCATCATTGAGGCGTGCGTCCACGGAAGCGGAATCAAAGGCGAACTGATCGTAGCCTTGTAGAATGATCTTCTCCCCGTCGGTGAGGCTTAAGGTTTTGAGGCGAATATCGGTGGGCTCTTTTTCGCATTGTTGGCGGACTTCACATACAAAGTACCAACGTGCCCACATGGCAAAAGCCAGAAACGTAAGGAATACCAGAAAGGCCAGAAACCTCATATATGATAGCGTTTGTTAATGATTAAGCTGTTAACATACACAATTATAGTGAAAAAATCCATACTGCTACGAAATCAAGCTTTGATCATCAAGGATGCCTAGGAGTGGAGGTGTCTTTGTCTCATGCTTTCATACAAAATCATACCCGTAGCAACGGAAACGTTGAGGGAGTCGGTGGTACCTCGTTGAGGAATAATGAATAATTCATCTGCCGCTTTTTCCATGGAAGGGCTGATGCCGTCCCCTTCAGATCCTACAATGAGGGCGAGGGGGAGTGTCCAATCCAATTCGTGGATAGATTTGCTGGCTTTTAAACTACTGGCCATGACCGATAGTCCAGATTGTTGCAGGAACTCCACTGCCTTGACTAAACTGGGTTCTCGGCAGACGGGAATCTTAGCTAAGGCACCAGCAGAGGTCTTCATGGCATCCGCATTGATTTGGGCAGTGCCTTTCAGGGGAACTACTAAAGCATGGGCTCCGCAAACTTCTGCGGTCCGTGCTATCGCTCCTAGATTACGAACATCCGTAACTCCATCTAGCACCACAATCAAGGGCGTCTGCGAATTCTCGTAGACGGTAGGTAAAACATCCATAATCCGATAAAAAGGGATGGGGGCAATCAATGCGATAATACCCTGATGGTTGGCTCTAACCAAGCGATTCATCCGCTCTTTGGGGGCGATCTGTAGCGGGATATTGGCAGCTTTGGTAAGCTGGCGAATCTCTTTTTCCAAGGGGCCACGAACACCTTGCTGGAAAATCACTTTGTCCAGCGAAACCCCCGCCTCAATGGCATCTACCACAGGGTGGCGACCGTAGATGATGTCTTTTACCTTTTTCTGCATGTGGAACAAATGTACTATAAAAGGAGGAAAACCAGATCAGACTCAGAAAGACGTGTAATGGACAAAACTGATTTTGGCAATACCTTAATTGTCGGGTAGGAGGTAGAATGAGTAGACAAGGGCTAGCTGAACGCCAAAGAAAATGTATAAATTTGAGCGAAATTCACTAAACAAACCATTGAAAGAGCAACTTTTTGTTACCCGGAGATAGCACAACTCTTTCTTTCTAACCAAAATCAAAATTGCAGCAGATGTGTAGAAAAGTCCTCCCATGGCTGGCGATCATTGCTATGCTTTTTTCATCTTTTACGATTGATGCACAAAAACAAACTCCTTTAGATGCAGCACTTCGACACGTAGAACAGAAATCCGCAGACTGGGGTTTGCTCCCAACCGATATTCAGGAAATCAAGGTAAGTCACCAATTCCAAAGTAAACATAATCTGGTTACACATTATTACCTTCTCCAACATCATAATAATATTGAGGTGGAAGGTGCAATCATCGGTGTCCACATTATGTCTGATGGAAAGGTTGGATATTCCACGAATCGATTTGTACCAGCGCTTGGGGAAAAGGTGCAATATACTGTACCAACTATTGACGCACTTAGCGCCATCCAACAAGCTTTGAGTCGCTTGGATTTGCCATCGGATAACACTATCCAATTTAAAGAAAAGTTGCAGGAGAATTCTTACGTCTTTACTCCTGGCAAGGCAGCATCAACGGACATTAGAGTTCAGCTGTTGTATTGGCCTAGACCAGGAAGTGAGGCAGTAGAATTGGCTTGGAGAGTGCATTTACAGGAATCTAGTAGATCACTTAAGGTTTGGGATATCCTGGTGAGTGCACAGGACGGAAAGATACTGCACCAAAGAGATAGGGTACATCGTTCAAAAATCCCCGGGTCTCAGATAGACAAACAAGTGGCCTCCTGTAGGGACGAGGAGCCTGCCCCTTTTCGAACGGTCACCCAGGCTCTAGAAGAGAAGAATGCCTTCCCGCCATTAGCTGGTGAAACTTACAACGTTTTTCCCATCCCCTTAGCGAATCCATTACAGGGAGCACGACAGTTGGTCATTTCTCCTGCGGACCCGACTGCTTCTCCTTTTGGCTGGCATGATACGGACGGTCAAGCAGGAGCTGAGTATACGATTACTAGGGGAAACAATGTTTATGCCTATCATGATCGAAATGGGAATGATGTGCCTTCAGGAGATGAACCTGACGGAGGATCTTCATTGCAATTTGATTTTCCACTAGATCTTAGTCAAGAGCCAGACACCTACACTGATGCCGCAGTCACGCAGCTTTTTTACATCAACAATTTCATGCATGATTTTGCCTATGCTTATGGATTTGATGAAGCGGCTGGAAATTTTCAGCAAAACAATTATGGAAATGGAGGAATGGATGGCGATGCATTACGTGCTCATGCGCAGGATTTTGGCGCAGACCCTTATCGCGAGCCTGCTGATCCAAGCGATGATCAAGTAAATAATGCCAATTTCTTTACGCCATTAGATGGCTTTTCCCCGGTGATGCAAATGTACCTATTTGACCGGCAAGGTAACGACCTATTCACAGTCTTGGATCCAGAACCCATCCGGGGAGCCTTCGAAACAGGGATTGCTACCTTTGGTCCGAGCATTACCGCTACACCAATTGAAGGAAGAGTGGTTAATGCAGTAGATAATTCCAATAGTCCAAGCTTGTTGTGTAGTGCGGTGAGTAATTCCGAGGAGGTAAACGGTAATATCGCTATGATTGACCGGGGTGAGTGTTTTTTCAAGGAAAAGACAATCAACGCTCAACAAGCGGGAGCCATTGCTGTGATTATCTGCAATTTTGAAGATGTGATTATCGATATGGGGGGGCCAGCCTCAATTGATGAGCCGGTTATCCCTACTTTGATGCTAAAAAATACAGACTGCCAGACCATCCGTAACTTTATTGCTCAGGGGGTAGATGTCAAACTACAACAGCCAGACATTTCTGGGCCAACCTTTGTTGATTCTGATTTTGATACTGAAGTGATTGTTCATGAATACGGACATGGTATTTCTAATCGTCTCACCGGAGGTGCCAATAGTAATTGCTTGAACAACGATGAGCAAATGGGAGAAGGGTGGAGTGACTTCTTTTCGCTGGTCACTACAGTCAAGCCCGGAGAGGATGGTACGGAGCCGAAGCACGTAGGTTCCTATGTGTGGACAAGGACAGCCAGTGGAACTGGGGTGAGAAGGTTGCCTTATTCTTTTGATATGAGTGTTAACAACCAAACTTTTGCAGATATCATTGGTACTGGTGGGAGAGTGTTTAATCCTGCGCCAGGCCAGCCTGGTCAACGTGGAGGCCCGCATTCCTTGGGAGAAATCTGGACAGGCGTACTTTGGGATTTGTACTGGGCCATGGTTGAAGAATACGATTTTGATGAGGATATGATCAACGGTACGGGTGGTAACAATATGGCTATTCAATTGGTGATGGATGGTATGAAGTTGCAGGCCTGTAATCCAGGATTCCTGGATGGGCGCGATGCCATTCTGATGGCGGATCAGATGACCTATGGAGGAGTTAATCAGTGCCTGATCTGGGAAGTGTTCGCTAGGCGAGGGATGGGCTTCGGTGCGGATCAAGGATCCATTAACGACAGAAATGACCTGGTCGAAAGTTTTCAAACTAACCCTACTTGTATTCCAACGGTAAAGATCGCTAAAGCAGCTACACCCTTGATTAATCCTGGCGATGAAATCAATTATACGATTGAAGTATATAATCATAAACCAGAAGCCATAAGTGGTGTAGTGGTGAATGATATTTTGCCTGATGGCACGACCTATGTGACGGGATCGGCTACAGGTACGGATAATGTGGATCTTAGTGGAAACCAAATTACCTTTGAGATAGGGGAGATGGCGGCTGGTGATACCGTTGTATTAACCTATGATGTATTTACTGCCGCAGAACTCAAATCTACACAACAGTTTTTTGATGATGTGGAATCAGCGGATACGGAAGTGACCTGGATCTTTGACTTCCTGGATGGAACCACGATCTGGGAGGTAAATGATAATGAAGAGGCATTCAGTGGTCAACGCTCCTGGTCCATCGCTAATACAAATACGGACAATGATCAGATTTTATTTTTAGCGAGTCCATTTAGAATAGAAGGTACACAACCGGCGCTCCGTTTCTACCATCGATACGATACGGAAACGGGATTTGATGGTGGGTTTGTAGAGGTTTCTACGGACGGTGGCAGCTCTTGGGAATCCGTAGCGCAGGAGAAGTACTTCCGAGGAGGGGATTTACGTCCGTTGAACTATAGCACTTTTGCTATCCCCGGGATAGAAGCTTTTAGTGGAACGACTGATGGAGAGTTTGTACCGGCCTATATTGATTTGAGTGATTATATCGGCCAAGATATCCAGGTTCGTTTCCGTTTTGGATCGGACGATGTGGAGAGTCGTGATGGTTGGTATATAGATGATATTGAGATTTTGGATGTTTTCAATTATCAGTCGGAAGTTTGTGTAACTAGTAATGAAGGAGATCAGGCATGTGCTACGGCTCCAGAGCGTGGGACCGTAGTGAATGACCAGACCGTTTTACCAACTACTGAGATTGAGTCTTTGGGAGCCATTGTATCCATTTTCCCAAATCCCGCCCGAAATGTGATTAATATTGCCGTGACTACAGAAACGAGTAGTGAAGTAGCCATGGAATTGTTCAGCATGGATGGAAAGCAGATTTTGAGGCAGCGTGACAGAATTACTGTTGGGGCACAACAATTTCAGATGGATGTTTCTGATTTGCCTAGCGGTTTTTATATGGTTCGCTTGCAAACAGACTTAGGTGCTACAACTCAGAAAATCATTATTGAATAGTGGATTTGTGCCTACCGCATAAAAAAACTCCCGAGCATGTCCGGCTCGGGAGGGAATGATCAAAAAACAGCAGGATATAACAATGTTTGAAAACATTATTCGGTAACATTGATCGCTTGGGATAATTCCAAACGATCAATGTTTTTTATGGACCATGAAAGTCTCACACAAAGTCAATAAGGAGCTAGGCCCTTATCTTGACTTCGTGTAAGGACAGCAAATAAAATATGTGTTATAAGTTTGAAATCTAAGTGTTGTGCGCGTGTCTGTTGTTTGGGGGTAAGATTTCATATGATGCGTCAAACATAGCATAGGGATTGCTTGAAAATCTTACCGCTGGGATCTTTTGGGATTTACAATTTTTTGCCTCTCAAAGCGCTCTTTATACTAATTTATACAAGTTGCGATTCATTCTGGAGTGCCTAAAAGCGTCAGAGATTTGCTGTAAAACCAAGTGACTGGCTGTATCCTTTGCAAAATCTTTCTTTTTTGCGCTCCTTCATCCCAACTTGGGGTAATCTGACTAGCTAATAGAAATAATAGATATTTCGCTCCCAGTCATTTAATGCTCATACATTCAGTAGGTAACATACTCATCTAGAGGTGCTTACATAACTCCTAGAGATCACTAATTCTTCGAATCACTCTATATAAGCGGGTATATTCATTTACTTCCTCTATGAAGGGATCATATTCCAAATGATTGGCGGAGATCAACTTGAGGTGTGATACGCGATTCTTGGTATTGTATATGCGTTGTACATACTTGACCCACAGCGAACCGTTATTCTTAACCGCATAGATCTTGTTATCATTGATCTCATGCACCCCAGCAATTTCTCTACAGACCACTAGATCACTATCATTGATGATGGGGTCCATACTATTTCCACTAATCGGAAAACTCACCAAACTCCCCCCACTCAAACCAGGAACACTGAAGAAAGACTTGTCCTCCGTAGCAAAGCTGCCCGCATCTACAGATGTACCTGCAAATGCCTCAACGCTTGTAAACAAAATGTTCCCCTTCGGTGTGCCATCACTATTGGCAGTAACTTCTTCCGGTATTTCAAAGCCGAATGGCGTACCCATATCGTCCAACAAGTACGACTCATTCACGCCAAATTCTCTACAAATAATACGTGCCTGTCGATAATCTATGCAGCGCTTATCATCAGGGTTCAAATAAGCTCGGATAATATGACCATATGCTCGATTCCCAAGTACTTTTTCAGCAAAATCTCCCATTCCTCGACCATTTCGATCGTTTTTGACCACTACACCTCTTTCCTCCAATAAGCTGAAAACTTTGATGAATCGTTCGTTCAATTGTATCCGATCTTCACGTATCATGTTTGAAGATTTAAGTTTTTAAAACAAAACAAAATAATTTGGTTGCAATATAAAACGAATTTGTTTTTAAAACAAATAATTGTAAAAAAATAATGTTAAATTTTCTGTTGGTTTTTTGGTGAATATCAGACAAAACGTAGGATTTGTCCGATATTCAGGGGCTTAGGGTTTTTCTTAAACTTGGGCAATAACTTCTATTGTCCGGTCCAGTTCTGCCAAGGTGTTGTAATAATGAGGAGATAATCGCAGCAACCAGTCTGCTTGTTTGGCCTTCATATCATACCGGTTGTAGGCCAAGGTGGTATGTGAGGAGTTAATTCCCTGTTTGCGGAGGAAGTGTTGCAGTTGTACCGGGTCTTCCCCAGCCATGGTAAAAGTTACCAATCCGGCTTTCTCAAGCCCCTGATCCAAGACCCGAACTCTAGGTAGCGAAGAAAGGCTCGCACGGAGGTAAGCGGATAAGTATTTGACCTGCTGTTCAATTCGATCCACGCCAATTTGATTGGCGTATGCTACGGCTTCAGCAGCTCCAAGCATTAAGGCATAGGGTTTTTCCCAAAGCTCAAAACGTTTGGCATCTTTTCGAGGGGTATACTGGTTATCCTTGCTCCAAGCTGCACTGTGAAGATCTAAGAATAGCGGACTGAGTTCGGCCTGTAGGACTCTATTGGATACATAAAGGAAACCAGTCCCTCTTGGGCCTCGCAAGAACTTACGTGTCGTGGCACTCAGGAAGTCACAGCCCAAGGTTTTTACATCTAAAACCAATTGACCAGCGGATTGACAAGCATCTAGTAAGTAATAGATGCCACGATCCTGACAGGCCCGCCCAATCTGGGCAACCTCTTGGATAAGTCCTGAATTAGTGGGGACGTGCGTGACAGCGACCAACTTTGGCTGATAGATGTCCATATTCTGGATCATATCCGCGGGGTCTAAGCCCCCACTGGGTAGATCTTTACCGAAAACGATCTTGATTCCACGTAGCTTCTTCAATTGAAGGAAGGCAATCTGATTGGAGGAGTAATCATTGAAGCTGGTTAGTATTACATCTCCTTGCTCAAAAGGAATACATGACAATGCCTTATTGTAGGCATCGGTAGCATTTCCCGCAAAAGCAATATTCTTACTAGAGGCGTTCAATAGTTTACCCACCGCTGCATAAAAGGTGTCTAAGCCCTCTCGTTGATCAGCAGCTGTCTCGTAACCGCCAGCAAGGTATTCAGCAGTAAGAAATTGATCGATCGAGGCTTTCACTATGGCTGGCATTAGGGCTGCTCCGGCATTATTTAAATGTATGATCTTTTCGGTACCAGGCGTTTCTGCTCGGAATTGATTTATTTGTTCACTAGTAAAGGCTTGCATAGGTGGTTAAGGCAATTGAATGTCAATGTTTAAGATTTTGAGCACCATAATCTGGGTCCCTTCTTCGAGAAAACTAGTCTTGATTTCACGAGTAAGTACCTGCATGATGAGGTCATAATCCCCCGAGATCTGCGTACTGAGGGCATTGGTTTGTATAGACAAACCTTCATGCTGGTTTAATCGTGCAATGAAGTCAAGGATGGGCGTTTCATAGTCTGCATCCAGCGGATACATACTGATGTCTACGGCGGCTTTCATAGGATTGTATGTTTTATGGTTAATAAGTGGCCGTGTTAGTGCATGAACTAGGGAAGTAGGTTAGCGAACCGACCTAATACCTTCCAAGAAAGTAGTCATGGCACAGTCCAGTTCCCTTAGTTTTTTGATCAGCTCATCATAACGGATGAGCCTGGCGTGTATCTTATTAGAGGAATTGTAGTAAGTTAATCGTTGTAGAACTTCTTTCTCTTTGCTAATGTAAAACGGCCAATCAAAATATTTTAATTTTCTGGCAGAATAATTTTTAAGCTAAACCGGATATCTAATAGTTGCTATTTCGTGGGAATATAAGTGGCAGAAGACCTATAGATCAACGTATGCGCTAGGGCAGACCAACAACATAAAATTGTTCCAGTAAGCTTCTCTACTAAGGTACTGCTTTGGAAGCCTGTTTCAGAATTCATATATTTGAACCCTATATCTAGTGGATAATCTAAGCTGAAAGAAAGCAGTTCTACCCAAATTGAGTAGGAAAGTTGAAGCGCTCCTTTCATTCTTTCCTTTGATATAGTATTTGTAATCTCTGTAGACAAACAATAGTCAGCGAACCATTTTTATATGGCAAAGAAGAAGAAGAAGGGACAGTTATCACTTAATCTTGGGATCAAGGATGAACGAGTTCCAAAGTTGGTTGGGGTACTGTGTTGGTTTCTAGCCATCTATTTATTTATTGCTTTTACTTCTTACCTTTTTACCTGGAAAGAAGACCAAGATAAAGTCCTAAAATTTTCGTGGGAGTTACTGTTACAAGGTAATCTAGAGATGTCCAATTGGTTAGGGCGACTCGGAGCTATCGTGTCCAATATGTTCTTCTTTTGGGGATTTGGTTTGGGCTCTTTTGTCTTTGTTTATTTGCTCGCTCGAGTAGGGAGAGATTTGATCCAGGAACGCCCATTGAAAACCTTTGTACCTACCTTGAGTTACACCATGGTTTCGATGCTATTAGCTACCATACTATTGGAGTTTATAGCGGGAGATAATGGATTTCCATGGGGAGGAGCCTTTGGGCAAGGTATCAGTGGCTGGTTACATAATTTTGTAGGGACCTTGGGTATGATTGTGCTGATTATCTTCGCAATCGCGGGGATGGTAACTTGGCGTTTTAATCCCAATTACAATGATATGACTCCCGAAAAGGCCATTGGGGAGACGAAGGATTATATCGGTTCTCTTTTAAATGGTCGTCGAAGGAGACAACGGGCAACGGCTGCGGCTACTACTACTTCTCCTCCGGTGAAGAAGCAGGGTGCCCCCGCACTTCGTCCTGGTGGAGATCGTGGAGTAGAGGAGGAAAAAGAGAAAGAATTGGTTCCCGAGGGTAGTCAACTGGCCTTTGAGTTAGAAGAGCGCAAGCGTAAGAAGCCCACCACCTTAAAGTCGGGAGAAGGGGACTTAGAAATCCAACAGCCCGTTGCAGGAGAGGGAGAATCACAAGATAATCCTGGTCCGGGGGCAGATAAACCCATCCTACCAATTCAGCAGGAGAACAAGGAGCATTCGGAGCCCTATGATCCCACGCTGGAATTGAGCTCGTATGAGTATCCGGTGACCTCCCTGTTAAAAGATTATTCGGATCAGAAAGTTGAAATAGATCGAGCTGAGCTTGAAGCTAATAAAGATCAGATCATTGAGACGCTGCTGAACTATAAGATTGAGATCATCAAGATCCGAGCTACCATTGGTCCAACGGTTACTTTATATGAAATTGTACCAGCTCCGGGTGTACGGATTTCCAAGATTAAGAACTTGGAGGACGATATTGCCTTGAGCCTTTCGGCCTTAGGTATTCGGATCATCGCGCCGATTCCTGGTCGCGGTACGATCGGTATTGAGGTGCCCAATAAGAAGCCTCAGATGGTTTCTATGCGGGAGGTACTTTTGTCCGATAAGTTTAAGCGGGCCAAGATGGATTTGCCCATTGCCTTGGGTAAGACGATTTCTAACGAGGTGATGGTTGTGGATCTAGCTAAAATGCCACACTTGCTCGTAGCGGGTGCCACTGGCCAAGGTAAGTCTGTGGGGATTAACTCCATACTAATGTCCCTGCTGTACAAGAAACACCCGTCGCAGGTGAAACTGGTATTGATCGATCCGAAAAAAGTAGAACTCTTTCCGTATAGCAAAATTGAACATCATTTCCTCGCGTATCTTCCGGGCCAAGATGAGCCTATCACCACGGAGACGAATAAGGTGATCCATACCTTAAACTCGCTTTGTATCGAAATGGATACGCGCTATAATTTATTGAAGAAGGCCTCCGCCAGAAATATTCGGGAATACAATGAGAAATTCATTGCTCGAAAACTCAATCCGCTAAAAGGGCACAAATTCCTGCCATTCATTGTATTGGTGATTGACGAATTTGCAGACTTAATTATGACGGCCGGTAAAGAAGTGGAATTGCCGATTGGTCGCTTAGCACAGCTAGCGCGTGCCGTAGGTATCCACCTGATCATTGCTACCCAGCGACCTTCGGTGAATATTATCACTGGGGTGATCAAAGCCAACTTCCCTGCTAGAATCGCCTTTAAGGTGACGGCAAAAGTTGACTCTAGAACGATTCTAGATGCGGGTGGCGCTGATCAGTTGATTGGTCGTGGTGATATGCTTTTGAGCGTTGGAGGAGAGGTGGTGCGACTGCAAGGGGCTTTCGTAGATACACCAGAAGTTGAGGATGTGGTGAATTTTATCTCAGGCCAGCATGGCTATCCTGAGCCCTATCTTTTGCCTGAATTCCATGGAGACGATGCAGAGATTCCCGGTACCACTAACCTGAAGTATTCTGATCTGGATGAAATGTTTGAAGATGCAGCTCGACTAATCGTGCAAAATCAACATGGCTCAACTTCAATGATTCAGCGTCGGCTTAAGCTTGGCTACAACCGGGCTGGACGTATTATGGACCAATTGGAAGCGGTTGGTATCGTAGGACCATCAGAAGGAAGCAAAGCTAGAGAGGTTTTGATATACGATGAGATCGAATTAGAACGTTTCTTAGTAGATCTCAGAAACCGTAAGTAAATTAATTCACCCGAACTGTCCGCAATCGTAAGTGACCATACATGAAGTTTTTCCCTCTTATGAAAAAGGGAGCCATGCTCGTATTGGCTACCTTCGTTTTACTTTCTTGCAACGAGCAAACGACTACGGAGGAGACCGCCCTTGGTACTCCTGCACCCAATGTAGAAGAAGTTTCCATTTCTCCTTTATCTCCGAAAGAACAAGTCGCCTTAGATGAATTCAAATCCTGGCTAGACACAAGTTTTGTGGCGTTTGGTCCTCCTGGATTGGCTGTGGCTGTCCTAAAAGGGAATGAGGTGGTCATGGAAAAGACCTTTGGTGTACTAGATGTAGAAACGCAACAAGCAGTCGAGCCAAATTCAGTGTTCCGCTTAGCGTCTGTATCAAAAGGTTTTGCACCTGTGCTAACTGGTATTTTAGTACAAGAAGGGTGCTTGCATTGGGATGATTTAGTAGCTGCTTATTTACCGGATTTTGCCTTAAATGATCCAGCTGCGACCAAGCAACTCAGTCTAAGGCATGTACTAAGTCATACCACGGGTCTACCTCGACATACCTATTCCAATCTATTGAATATGAATGTCCCTTACCATGAGATTTTACCCATGTTAAGGGAAGTAGAACTTTCACATCCTGTCGGTACCTGGTACAATTACCAAAATGTAGCCTACAGCTTGATCGGTGATGTCATTGAACAGGCTACCGGTATGTCTTATGGAGAAGCTTTAGCGGAGCGAATTTTCCAGGTGCTTGGAATGGAGGGAGCATCAAGTAGTCATGGCGCTATCGCTGGCTGCCAGAATACGGCCATGCCACATGGTCCTGATGCTGAGGGTTATCATAGAATAGCACTAAGAGATAAGTTTTATTCTGTCGGACCTGCGGCCGGGGTGAATGCAAATTTGGAGGATATGGAAGAGTGGCTGAAATTGTTAATGGGACATCGTCCAGATGTGATTGACTCCACGGCTTTGCAAGCGCTATTTCAGCCGCATGCAGATGTAGCTCCCATCGAAGGAGTGATGCGGGCTTGGCGTCCGATGGATGTTTCAGCTTATGGTATGGGTTGGCGTTTAGTCGAGAAGGATCAAAAGCACTATGTTTTTCATGGTGGTTTTGTGAACGGTTATCGGTCGGAAATTGGCTTTTGTCAAGAACAAGGGCTTGGCATTGTATTGCTGAGTAATGGTTCTTCTCGCTTTGTAGGTGATGCCTTACCCCACTTCTTTTCGCTGCAGCGAAAAGGTGGGGCTTAGCATAGGTATATTGTTATTGCTTTGTTTNTACTGGATCTCAAACCAGAGCATAGAATCGTGTTGCTGCTTAACCATAGTAGATCCTCCACTCATCACTACAGATTAGGTGGCTCCCAATTTTTTAGCAATGTTTTTGGGCAATTGATAGCCGGCTGGCATAGTTAATTGCGCTACTTTAGGGCCTTTGGAGTCTAACTGAATGAGCAGTCGATCGCCTTTGATCTCCAGGCGGGCGCTCAGGACATCCTTGCCAGGCTTCCCCTTGGGAATAGAGAAACCATCGATTTTTGCTATAAGCCCCTTGGCTGTTTTCTTTATCGCAGTGATATGTACAAATATATTGGCACTTTGTCCCTGATCAAGGATGATCAAGGTGGTAGGGGCTAAGACATCCGTATTTGCTTGAGTGTTAGTACTGAAGAATGCTAAGAATAAGAGTGTGATTACTAATGCAGTGTTTTTCATGAAATTATGAAGTTCAAGTTTTGTGTGAGTAAATAGTTTTGATGGTGAAGTAAGGCTCGGATTGTTTATAACTGATTGAGTAGCCATTACATCTAATAGTGTATTAGGACTGGAATATGTCCTACCGAAATTCAATTTTTTTCAAAAAGATGCATCACGGATTGTAGGCGCCGCCTTAGCTTTTTCTTTTCTCGCTAACCAAAAGGAGGGGTATAAGGACAAATAGCTATACAAGATTTCAATATACTAACTTGAACAAGCCATCCACTCATTTGGGCTAGCTATTGTGAGCGGATCGACCTACCTTAGGAAGGTATCTAACTCAGTATACCCTCGTAACCTGATAGGTCATCTGTTCGTAAAGACAGTAAACCCTCCCAATATGAAGCGCAAGCCCCCATTCATTACCAATAAGACCTTATTTATCTATCTCAGCTGGATTCTAGTGAAGTGGTGTGTCACCATTGCTTTAGCAAAAACATTTCTATCATAAGCGGATGCGGGCCCAATATAAGAGCACTTTGTTGCTAGTTACCCATTTCTTCCTTTATTTCAGTCGCGAGGATATCCGTGGATATTTCATTTCCACTTTCACTAGTCCAGCTTACCAAATGTCAATCCTTTCTGCTTCGCTACTTTGAATACTTAGTCATTTTGATGGATACCTACAGGAGAGATAAAACAAAAAACTCCCGGAGTAGATACCCCGGGAGCCAAATTAAACACCTAAAACCCTAAAAACTTGTTTCTTTATATTTTCATCTTATCAGCTGGTAAAGCATTCAAGATGTATGTATTTCTTATTGTCTCTGTATTTCTTTCTTCACTTGTTCGTCTATCTATAAGACACTTAAAAAGCGCAAAATCCTGTTTATATGATGTTAATTTTTTCGAGATTTTCGTTAAAATTTGTTAAAGCCAATTGATGCGGATTCTACACACTTTGTGATTACATTTATTTTGGCTTGTTTAAAGGTTTTTTTGAGGTGCCCTCATCTGTCAGAAGACCTTGCTATTTATAGTACAGCAAAGTTCAAGCCAAAAAATAAAAGTCATTAGCAGTAGACTTCTAGCATTAGGGGAGTTCCCAGGCATATACGAGGACAAAACCGTCTAGGCTTCGGTATTTCAATTGGTAGTTGGCAGAAAAGCTACCTTTTGTTACCCTGCCTCGCATCTCTCCTTCAGGTGCATCCAAGTGGAAAGGTTCAATAAAGATATGTTCTCTAAAATCTAATTCCCGTCTTCCATAGGTTTTATACAAGGCTTCCTTAGCGCCCCAATAAAAATGCATGTGTTCGATCAGATTGTGTGGAGCGATAATCGCGCGTTCTTCTTCCCGCAAAAATTTATGAGCAATGCGAGTGATCTTGGGTACGATCTTTTGGATGTCAATTCCGACGGGAACCGGGCCAGCTATAGCGGCCGCTAAGGTTTCAGAATGACTGATGGAAATGTGATAATTGGAGTTTTCCAGATGGGGTTTACCGAATTCATCTTTAACAAAAGCCCCTCTTTTCTCTCGCCCAGACATGGTATGGACCAATTGTCGAACCGCGAGCCATTCCGTTCTGCGACGCCCTTTCATCCTGCTTAACTGGCGAAGTTCCATCGGGGAGAGTAGCAACTTGTGTAAAAACCACTCCTCTTCCTCTTCAATGTTCCACAAGCCTAGCTCCCCACTGGGCTCTAAATGTTCATGTAAGTATAAAGGCATTCTGCTCAAAAATTCTTAGTTCATGGTCTTAAACCCAATTCNATATGAAGAAACGGAAAAACAAANACCAAAGTTAAGCCTTTTTGGAAAATTGCGAAGGNANGGAGGAGTAGGGGGGACGCTNTTGCCACTTTCNCCACCCNGTATACTGGTCTTTCTAACTGACAGGATGTATTCTTATGTATAGAAGCTTGATTACCAGTTTAAAGAATTCTAAACAACCTTAAATAATTGTTTGAAATCGAAACTTTTATTATAATTGTATAAATATGAACTATAAATCGATTTAAGTAGGATAATAAGCACTTCATTTAAGCAAATGCTCACCTTCCTGCTTCTAGGCAAACACGACACTTCTTACTTCCTATGAGTTACTACACTAGTATTTGATCTAATCATCACTGGATTAGACGCTAATTTGGGTTCCTCGTATTCAACATTGGGAATCCAAGGATAAAAACATGGCTCACCAAACACTCTAGGTTTTTCGACAATTACCATGGTCTTTGCTAAGGGTAAATCGAGCTGGCTATGCTTGCATGTTACTTGCAATGAGCCTGTGATTGGATTCGGAAGACTTGTCTTGAATTGTATTTGGAAAAATATTTGATCCTATGAAAGCTTTGAAAGAGCTGACCTACATCGTCAGCAAGAACAAGGTGAAAGCCATCAACGTACTAGATTTTCAATCCCCTACTCCAAGTCGTATTGAAGCATTCTATCATGCGGTAGTCATGGACAAACTGCAGACTGATGACGAAGCGCAAGCCCATTTTTTCCCTGATTCTGAAAATAAGAGTAGCTACCGCAACCTCAAGTGGAAACTCAAGGAAAGGTTGATCAATACACTTTTTTTCATTGATACCAAGAAACCTTCCTACAGTGATCGGCAACGTGCCTATTATCAATGCTACAAAGACATGGCTGCGGTAAACATCCTGCTAGGCAAGAACGCTCGCTCGGCTAGTGTTGATTTTTGCTACAAGATCTTGAAGCACGCCACCAAGTATGAGTTTTCGCAACTATGTCTAGATGCCTATCGAATACTCCGACTCCATTATGGATCCAGGGTAGGAGATCTGAAGAAATATTATGCCTACAAGGAGCAGTATGATCATTATGCTGAGGTATGCTACTGGGAGAATAAAGCCGAAGAGATGTATACGGACCTCATCGTGCATCATGTCAATAATAAATCGACGAAGCAAGATACCCACGAGCGGGCTGAAGCCTATTATCAGGAGATCAAGACCGCTACGGAGGAAATCGGTTCCTATAATATGTATTTGTACTCATCTTTGATACGCCTCATGATTTACAGCAGCGTGAATGATCATAAGAATATCATTGCCGTTTGTGACGAATACCTACAACTATTCGAAGCCAAGCCCTTTGCTGCGAATACCCCACTACAGATTTACTATTACCAGAAGTTGGTCAGCTTTGTGCAGATGCAGGAATTTGAGGCTGGGGAACGTACCGCGGAGCTTTGTCTACCTCTATTAGAGGAAGGCGCTTACAATTGGTTCCAATATCACGGCTTATATTTTATGTTGAGCATGTATACCAAGCGCTATCAAAAAGCCTATCAGATCTACAAGAAGATCGTCGGGCATAAGCGTTTTGCTTTCCTCCCCTCCAACGTGAAAGAGGTGTGGAAGATATACAAAGCCTATTTGCACTATTTGATCAATTTGGGGGAGATAGAACCTGTAGAAGGCACCCGGCGCCAGTTACCAAGATTTCGTTTAGGGCGTTTCCTGAATGAAATTCCAATTTTCTCGAAGGATAAGCGCGGAATGAATATTGCGATTCTTGCTATCCAAGTCTTATTCCTGATTCAGCAAAAGAAGTACAACAAGGCGATTGATTCCCTGGAAGCGATCGGGAAGTATTGCTCTCGCTACTTGCACAAGGAAGACACCATCCGTTCTTATTATTTTATTAAAATGCTATTGTGTATTCCGACGGCTAGCTTTCATAAGAAGGGCGTAATCCGAAAAGCCAACTCTTATTTCGAAAAACTTAAGAGCACACCGCTGGCGGATGTCAATCAGATGCATAGCATTGAGATTATCCCATATGAAGACCTGTGGGCATTTGCCCTAAAATCTTTAGATGACAAGTTTTACAACAGTCAAAAATTGACCCAGGCGATGGGTTCAACAACCTGATTCTGGAGAACGTATTTCAAGCCAATTGAAAGGGCAATTAGGGGACTATATCCGCTAGTTGCCCTTTCTTTTTTGATCCTATTCATCCCATCTTTCCGGCTCGCTAGCATGGCTTTCCACCCTTAAATACCGGAAATTTTGCTGTGAAAAACGGCAGATGAAAATGATTTTTTTCAACTAAAAATTACAGATAGGTGAAATTGACTATTGGGTAAGAATCTGATTATTAGTGATTTGTGTTTTTTAAGGTAAGACTTAGATGCCAAAATGGGGGAAACGGAATCTTGTTTTCTGTCTCATTGAATGCAAGGCAGAGTACTAATTTTGTTGTACTAATCTTATATAATAATCAAAGACGACGAAACATGAAACATTTTTACCTTCCCATGAGAACGGTGGGATGCACAACAGCTGCTGTTGGTGCTTCCCTATTTCTACCCACTATTGTAATTGATACCAGCCTCGGGGCCGGACCATCTTAACCAATTTCCGGACTTAATACAGGAATCTTAGACGGCTTGCAAAAGCCAATTTTTACTCCCACATCAATTGTTGAGAGGGGTCTATTTATTGTATCAATTATAATGAAAATTAACATGATAAGTAATAATTACTTTATAAAAGCGTATCGGAACACTTGTTTGTTCCTTTGTGCTTTTTTATTTATTAGTACTAATGCCCTCCTGGCTGCCGATGGCGACAAGGAGGCAGCTCCTCCCGTAGAGCAGTGTCCTGGACTTGATGTCAAAATTGTAGAGAATCAGGCAATCAGTTGTAATGCTGGATCAAACGGTGTCCTCGAAGCGACAGTAACTGGTGGAGACACTTCGACTGTTTATAGCTACGAATGGAGTACGGGTGATACCACTGCTACTGTATCTGGCTTGTCTGCTGGTACTTATAGCGTTACCGTGACTGCTGAAATGAGTGATCTACCAAGTGGTGGTGGCCAAACAAGTAATGCAGGTTGTGATGAAGATGGCGAGGATTCTTACGAACTTATGGAGCCGACAGCTTTGTCTGCCGATATTGCTGTTGATAACCATGCCTCGCAAGCAACTAATGACAATGGTAGTTTGACCGCAAGTGGAAGTGGTGGTACAGCACCCTACACCTATGCTTGGTCCAACAGTACATCCAATCAAACGGCCACTGGACTGTCGGCCGACACTTACACCGTTACCGTAACGGACAACAATGGTTGTACCGCTACGCACATGGATACCATCATCCATTTAGCCACCATTTCAGGCTATGTTTGGCTTGATTTGGATGAAAACGGCGTATTTAACGAATGGGAGATAGGAATAGAGGATATGGAAGTAGCTCTATTTGAATGCGATGGAGATACGCCTGGTGACGAAGTTACCACCGTGGATACGGGTTCTGGCGGCGCTTTTAGTTTTATGGATATCCTTCCGGGCGAATACTGCGTAGAGATCAGACCTGGAGAGGACTTTGAAGGCGGTTTTTTAGGTGCAGATTACGTCGTGACGACTTGGGATGGAACGGAAGTACTTACCAGAACTACCTCTCCTAGCATTACTGTTGCACCGGGAGAATTGAGCGAATTGAATCTTTTTGGGATCAATTATGATGCCTGTTATCCTCCATTCTTAGTAGATGCCACAGATTGCACAGAGGATGGTGCTACTTTGACTTGGCATACTAGTAACCTAAGTGAGCATGATGAGGTAGATCATCACTGCTGGAAAATTGCGGTAGGTGGTGCAGGACCACAGCATGCTGAGTTTGGTCTTCTCGGTATGTTCCTGGATTACCTGGGAGCGGGGCTTCATGCTGCTCTGGTTGAGGTTTCTATCTGTGCTGATGATCCAGATCTATTGATAGAAGATGGTGTTGACCCAGGTACTAAGAAATTAACTTATGTTTTATCTGATGATTTGATCCAGCCAGGTACAGCTTATTGGTTTGCCATAGCTGAGATTTGTGATGATATGCCATCCACTGGAAACACATCAGTATGGAACTTTCAGCGTTTGTTCGCGCTTTCTCCGAGCGATATTGAGCCATTTGATGCTGGTGACGACGATCCAGAATATGAATGGGACGGATATGAAGGTTTCTTTAGAACAAAAGATGATCAATTTGAGATTGAAGTTACAGGACTTAAGCCAACATGCCCTGAGGAATCAGAAGGTTATGAGGAAGATGGCTGTATCGAAGTGAAGATTACAGACGGAACTACTTGCTGGAGTACTTACAATATCAGTATCGATACGGTTTTAATGACTTGGGGTGATTCTGAAGAACTCCAAGGCGACAGCATTAATTTTGGCCAAGGTACATACACTTTCTGTGGTTACGGAGTGGGTACTTACGTAGTGGCTGTGGAAGAAATAGATGAATGTAATCCACCAAAATCTGAATTGATTGATGATGCGGTTGAAGTACCTAATGGTATGGATATGGAAGCCCCAACGATTATCGTTTCTGATTTCTTTGCGGGTGGCTTAGTTGCGGATAACATTGAAGACACTGACGCAGATGATTCGGCGGATCTTGGGGATATGGAAATTCCGGAAGGTGCTTGCTCGATGAAGTCTTATTTTGCTGTTACAGGTGTTGACAATTGCGATGGAGATATTTGTGTAAGTGATGCTATCTCTTACTATGTAGAAGGTCCAGATAATGTTAATCCGGGTACACAGGTAAATATTTACGAAGATTCTGAAGAAATTGAAACGAACCAAGGATTAGTTAGTGTCAATGCATGCGAGTTCATCGTTGAGATTAACTGGGCGGTAGGTGAATCCACTGTTACCATCTGTTTGGATGATGTTGAGGAGGCAGATTTGTCTGATACATCTTGTATTACGATTACTGCGAATGTGATTGATGCAGCAGATGCAGTGATTGTCGCAACGCCTCAGAATTATGTGATTCCTGCCTGTGCGGATACTGTATTTGGTCTATTTGCTTTCAATATCATAGATCAATGTGACAATGATATTGATCCTACACAAGTATCTATTGAGGCGTTTGATTTAGCTACTGATGTTGAGGTAGAACTTGAATTCTATGACGAGCCCGAAGATGGATACTTTGAATACCTCATTTCAATCACTGATGATTTAGGTATTGTTGGTGAAGGAGGACAGTTTGAAGCCGCCTTCTTTATCATCCTTTATACGGATGACTTTGGAAATGAGTATGAATTGTTACCTAATATTAGTGTTGGGAAGGCTGCTGTAGAAACGGATCCAGTAATCATCGCTTCTGGTGATTCTTTCACAGCGCTAGCTTGCGAAGATGGAGCAGAAGTAGTGATTGGTGTTACCGTTACAGACGATTGTGATGTGATTACCGATGAATTGAAAATTTCAGGTGTAGACGGTTTGTCTGCCGCTGCTCCCATTCTCAATGGACTTTCCGCTTACTTTGAATTCTCTGGTACACTTGAGCCAGACGAATACTCCATTACTTTCACTTACCCAGGTGCTGATGATGTGACTGTTGCTGTGGTTGTTGCACAAGAAGACAACAATGCACCTGCGATTGATATGCCAGGTAATACTACTTTCACCATTCCTTCTTGCCAGGATGATGTGACGGCGGTATGGTCTGTACAGATTAGCGATGACTGTGACGAAGAAATCGATTTGGATAATGTTGTCATCAAAGTAGGTGATGGTATTATTGATGTACCTAGTGCCAATGCAACGGTATTGTCTGACGGAGATGGGTATGTATTGATCGAATTGAATGCCGACCTTACTTTGGCAGATGATAGTGCCATTTTTGAGGTATCTTATACAGATGGTGAGGGAGAGCCCACTACTGCAACTTCAACGGTAACAGTGAATGGAACACCTGATGTGATTGATCCAGTAATTGTTTACCCAACAGAACCTATCGTTGTTGAATTAGATCCATGTGGACCTAGCAGTACTGATGTGAAGTTCTCTGTTTCTGCCTTTGACAACTGTACGGATGACTTGACGGTTCAAGTAGAAGCTCTTGGTAATGATGGTATGAGTTCTGAACCTAGCGGTACAGCTGCTGAGAAATGGACGATCACTTATGAAGCTGATCCGGATCCTTACACGATCAAATTGACTGCAACGGACAATGCCGGAAATAAGACAGAAGCTTATGTTTATGTAAGTGTTACTCAGGCTCCTAAGCCTCCAACCAACCTAGCCTGTAATACTGGCTTAACGGCCCCGGTAGGAAGTCAGTGTGAAGTAGAATTGACACCGGATATGGTATTAGAAGGTACCTTCGGTTGTTTGACGCCTGCTGACATTGAGATCGTAGTGGATGGAAAGACCAAAGGAGAACCTGGAGCAAACTATACAGATGGAACTGGTTTACACGAATTTGACATCTACATCGAAGGAGCGTACTTCTGCACAGGTAATATTACAGCCTACGATAACATTCCGCCAGTAATCGACTGTCCTGCTGACAATCCAGCGGATTTCATCTGCACAGATATTGACGCCTTGTTAGGATCACTAGTCGTTGGAGGAGAGCCTTCTATTTTCGACAATTGTGAAGGTGCTACTTACGATTGGTATGAAGAGGTGCTTTACGGAGCTGATGCTTCCTGCGACGATGCTACTATCAAGCGTGTATTTACTGTAACTGATGGTGCAGGATTGACTGACCAATGTACGCAGTATATCAGAGTTCGCAAACCAACACTGGATGATGTAGAAGCACCAGATGAGGTAGTAGAACTAAGCTGTGATGATAATCTAGCTTACGACAACAACGGTCATCCTTCTCCAACTGAAACGGGAGGATTCCCATACGTTGAAACTTACTTTGATGATCATAACTTAGATCAAACTTACTGTAACCTAGCTGCTACTTACGAAGATTCTGATTTGATTGATGTATGTGATCATAGCTACAAATTTATTCGTACTTGGTCTGTACTAGACTGGTGTGATACGGATGCAAGAAGGACCTTTACTCAATTAATCAAAGTGGGCGATACAGAGGCACCTACAGTGACTGCACCTACTGTTGATTACGATTGGGACGGCAAATTGGATGTTTTGGAATACTCTACAGGACCATTTGATTGTACAGCTTCTTTCCAGGTACCACTTCCAGGTGTAAGTGACAACTGTTCTGATGACTGGACGATTACTACTGAGATCCTTGCTGGTGGCGATTTACCAATCTTAGTTATTGAAGATGGAGATAGCCGATTTGTAAGCGGAATTCCTGTAGGATGCCATGCTTTCCGTTACTGGGTAACTGATGGATGTGGTAACCAAACTGATATTACAGTACCATTCTTCGTAGCTGACAAAGTAGCTCCTGTAGCGGTTTGTGATGATGATCTTAACATCTCTATCGGAGGTCAAGGTTATGCTAGAGTATATGCTGACGATATCGACGAGGGGTCTTGGGACAACTGTGGACCAATTCGTATCGAAGTACGTCGCTTAGTAACTGAAAATGAAAATTGTAATGCCATTACTTCTTACTTCTCTGATTGGGGTGACTATGTGGACTTCAGCTGCTGTGACATCGGAGATGCAGTAAGAATTGAACTACAAGTATGGGATGATGCGAACGGCGATGGTATCCCAGGTAACTCAATTACGATTGCCGATTGCAATGGTGATGACAGAGTATTCTCGGACAATAAGAATGTTTGCTGGTTGGATGTAACGGTTGAGGACAAATTGAATCCTTACTGTATCGCTCCACACAACAAGACCGTTTCTTGTGACGAACTACCGTACGATTGGGATCCTAATGATATCGAGGTATTAGAAGACCTATTCGGTGAAGCGGACTACGCAGATAACTGCCCAGGAGCAAGTGTTGCAGAAAATGCACCAGTTGTGACTATTGATGACTGTGGAACAGGAACGATCCTACGTTCTTTCACTGCTACTGATGCTGTTGGACTAGTTTCTGGTAATACTTGCCAGCAATTGATCACGATTACAGAAGTACACAACTATGAGATTCGCTTCCCAGCGGATAGCGAAGCTGACTGTGGTATAGCTGATCCTGATACGATCTCTTTCAACGAGATTGGATGTGACCTACTAGCTGTAAGTGCAGAAGACGAGTTCTTCTCTGCTTCTGGTGACGAGTGCTACAAAATCTTCCGTACTTACCGAGTAATCAACTGGTGTGAGTATGACGGAGAAGCACCTCCAGTAGTAGTTAGCCGTGACGAAGACTGTAACGGAGACCCAGGTGATGAAGCAGTTTGGGTACTACGTAGACCAAACGACGCTGTATTCTTCGACCGTGACAATGACGAAACTAACGAAGATCCTGTAGCAGGTGAGAAAGGTCAAGACTGTGATGGTCTAACCAACCCAACAGGTTACTGGATTGACAGCTACATCGATAAGGATGCAGACCGTGATCCTATCACTGGTCAAGAAGATAATGACTTCACTAACGATAACATCCGTAACATCGACTCTAGAGGTTACTGGCAGTACACTCAAGTGATCAAGGTATACGACACTGTAGATCCTGTAATCACTGTTGAAGCGTATGATGACTTCGAATCTCTTGATGGAGTTAACTGTGACGGACTTGTAACTATCAACTTCACTGTTGAAGACGAATGTACTGAAGAAGAAGGACTAGAATACGTATGGCTAGATGCATTCATCGTTGACGCTGACGGTGACGGAAACTTCACTCAAGCTGAATTCTCTGCTGACGCTGATGTTACTGCTGAAGTAACTGGTGATGCAGCTGGATACACTTACGCTGCAGAATTGCCACAAGGACAGCACGCATTGTTGATCAAAGCTACTGACGGATGTGGAAACGAATCTGTAGACCTAATCATCTTCAACGTAGTAGACGTTAAGGCACCAGCTCCTGTTTGTATCAACGGTCTTGCGATCGAATTGATGCCAACTGAGCCAGGTACTGACGCTGACGGCGACGGTGACGAAGACGGTGCAGCTATGGCGATCTGGGCAAATGATTTCATTGCTAGCCCAATCTATGACTGCCACGGTCAAGGACCTGAAGTTGACGTTAACGGAAATGAGCTAGTTACTGCTTACTCTATCAACCTTGCTGGTGAGGAAGCTAACCGTGACTCTACTGGTCTAGTATTGACTTGTGATAACGACGAAACTACTATCGTTGAGATCCACGCATGGGATGAACTTGGAAACCACGACTTCTGTGAAACTTACATCCTTGTACAAGACAACATGGGTGGTTGCGAAGGTGGAGATGGTGCTATCGCTGGTAACATCGAAACTGAAGCAGGAGAAGGAATCGGAAACGTTGAGGTACAGTTGAGTGGTAACATGAGCCGCACTTCTGTAACAGTTGGTGATGGTTTCTACCGATTCGCTGATGTTCAGCCTGGTGGTGACTACTCTGTTACTGCGTTCAACAACAGCAACCCATTGAATGGAGTATCTACATTCGACTTGGTATTGATTAGCAAGCACATCTTGGGTGTTCAGGAGCTTAACTCTCCATTCAAGATTTTGGCTGCTGACGTGAACAATAACGGTGCAGTGTCAACACTTGACCTTATTTCTGCTCGCCGTTTGATTCTTGGAATTGACAACTCGTTCCCGAATAACACTAGCTGGAGATTCTTTGATGCAAATCAAACATTTGATAATCTATCTAATCCTTGGGCTAGCGATCTGCGTGAAATCATCTCAATCAACAACCTACCAACTCAAGAGGTGGTAGCTGACTTCGTCGGTATCAAAGTTGGTGATGTGAACAATAACGCAATTGCTAATGAGTTCATGAGCCTTGACGAGCGTAGCCGCGGATCTTTCGCTTTCAACGTGGAAGACGTAGAGATGGTAGCTGGAAACACTTACCAAGTTGAGTTCACTGCTCAAGACATCGCAAGTATTGAAGGATACCAAGGTACATTCACTTTCGGTGAAGCTATCGAATTGGTTGACATCACTTACGGTGCGGTTAAAGAAGGAAACTTCGGAACTACATTTGTACAAGAAGGTCTATTGACTACTTCCTGGAATGAAGAAGCGAAAGCTGATGATGTACTATTCACATTGGTAGTACGTGCTAATTCAGCTGCTCAGTTGAGTGAGCAATTGGGCTTGAGCTCAAGAATCACTCCATCTGAAGCTTACAACGAAGATGGTGATAAGCTTGATCTAGCGATCAACTTCAGCACAGGAAAAGTACAAGAGGTAGCATTCGAATTGTACCAGAACCAGCCTAACCCATTCCAGGGTGAGACGGTAATTGGATACAACTTGCCAGAATCTGCACAAGTTACATTCACAGTAAGTGACGTAGCCGGTAGAGCGCTTAAGATGATCCGTACAGAAGGTGTTAAGGGATACAACAATATCATCCTTAACAGCAAGGATCTTCCAGCAGCAGGTGTACTATACTACACTGTTTCTACTGACAATTACACTGCAACTAAGAAGATGATTATTCAATAATCTTCTTCTCGAAGAATAATTTGCTTAAATGAAAGGTTGGGCAGGGCCGTCGCGAAAGCGATGGGCCCTGCCTTTTTAGTTTATCCTATTAGCGCGTCTTTTATAACAGTTTAAAGAATAAACGATGTATTGAGTACGGTTTGTTTTAATGAATTGGTAGTTAGGTTATTACGTAAGTATGGGGTAGCGTTTGTGAACGGTTTAAGGGAAACGAAACCCTGTCTTTTTGTCTCTCACTCAAGGAATTCCTTCCGTATTTTTAAAAACTCGAATCATACGCTTTAGACGACGATTAAGACATGAAACAAATTTACCTCCAATACCAGACTACTGGTGTGCCCTTTCTTCTTATAGGCCGATTCGAGCTTATCCTATCCTTATCCGCATCACAATCCATTTCATATGAATAAGGCTGCTTACAAAACCCTACTATTAAAAGCTATTGGTATTTTTTCTGTGTCATTCCTGATCATGACGATGGCGATGAATGAACTCGAGCAAACTGATTTAGATGTCCTTGCTGAGTCTAATGATACTGCTCAGAAGATCGTGAAAAAAGTTAGGAATGGGAAAGTCGTCGACTGCGCCCCTTCTCAAGTAACTATCCTACTAAATAACCATCAGACTTGTCATGATACGGAAGATGGGAGCCTAACAGCTCAGGCCACAGGTGGTTATGGCCCTTATACTTATAGCTGGTCCAGTGGCCAAACAACGGCTACTATTACTGGCCTTACGGCCGGTACTTATTCGGTTACCGTTACAAACTATGAAGGCACCACCTCTAGCAGTGAAACAATTGTGGCACCACCAGCCCTCTCTGGAACGATCTCGACCCTCTCGGCCGTAGACTGTAATGGCGGAGATAATGCCAGCTTGCTGATCACGGCCTCTGGGGGTACAGCTACTACTAGCGGCTATACTTATCTATGGAGTACAACGGCAGTTACCGCTACAATCAGTGGCTTGACCGCTGGCACATATACGGTGACAATAATGGATGAAAATGGCTGTACGGCTACCCAAATGGAGACAGTAGAAGAACCTGCAGCACTTGCCGTATCTATAGAAGATGCTGCAATTTGTTATGGTGAAACGCATGGAAGTCTGACGGCAACCACCACTGGCGGTACAGCCGCTTACAGCTATGCCTGGAGTAATGGAGGGAATGCAAGTACAATTACTGGCCTTACAATGGGTAGTTATACGGTTACCGTAACGGATGGATCAGGTTGCACTACCACTGATTATTATTATTTGTTTACAGCTGCTGAATTACAAGCTACTATAGACTTGGATAATACAGTGAACTGTAATGGTGGAGCTGATGGTCAACTGACCGCTAATGCTTCTGGTGGAGGTATTGTTGCACCTCCCACGGCCACACCCAAGCCCCAGCCAAAATGTTCTTCATGTCCTGACGAAAATAACTATACCTTCCTTTGGAGTACTGGCGCAGAGACCCCAACTATTTCTGGCCTTACAGCCGGAACTTACACGGTTACGGTAACCGATGATTATGGTTGCACCATAACCAAGAGCGAAACGATAACCGAACCACCAAGCTTTACGGTATCAATTGATGATGAATATGTTTGCTATGGCCTCTCAGACGGAATGTTGACCGCAACCACCTCAGGTGGAACAGCTGCTTATAGCTATTCATGGAATAATGGTGGAAATAGTGCAACTATATCTGGCCTCTCAGCTGGTACCTATACGGTTACGGTAACGGATGGAAATTCATGTACGACTACCTCAAGTGGGATGATTACGGAACACGATGAGCTATCAGTGATCATTAGTAATCAGTCCAATGTTAGTTGTTTTGGAGGGGATGATGGTAGCCTAACTGCTATGGAAAACACTGTACTTCCTCCAATGGCCTTTGCCAAGCAATTATTTCCACCAACCCATTCTTATTCCTGGAGCAATGGTGGTAATACGGCTACCATCACGGGATTGTCTGCAGGAACATACACCGTGACGATCAGTAATGCATCAGGCTGTACGGCTACTACCCAAGCTACGATTATGGAGCCTACCGCTTTGTCCGCCTCAATTGGAAGCCAGAGTAATGTACTTTGCAATGGTGCTTCTACCGGTTCTGCGATGGCTACAGTATCAGGCGGTACTGCCGCTTATGGTTATTTGTGGAGCAATGGAGGGATGACGGCTACGGTATCTGGCCTATCTGCGGGTACCTATACAGTAACGGTAACGGATGGCAATTCCTGTACGACGACTGCTGTGGCTATGATTACGGAGCCGACGGTCTTAGGAGTGACTGCTTCTACGGATAGCAATGTAAGTTGTAATGGAGATTCGGATGGCGGAGTGACGGCATCCGCCAGTGGCGGAACCATGCCGTATACCTACGAGTGGAATACAGGTGGCACCAGTGCCAGTATATCGGGATTATCAGCCGGGACGTATACGGTTACAGTGACCGATATGTTAGGCTGTACGAGTACGGATAATGCTACGATTACAGAGCCTAGTCTCCTAGCACTCACTATTATGGATGATCAAATCTGTAATTCGGCTGGCGACGGAGAGCTGGTTGCAAATCCATCTGGCGGAACATCTGAATATACCTACCTGTGGAGTACAGGTGCTACTAGCTCCAGTATTTCAGGCTTGTCTGGTGGTACTTATACCCTTACTGTCACGGATATGAATAGTTGTACCATAACGGATACAGCTTATGTATACGAGGCCACGGAAGTGACAGCTACAATTATCGAGGATGTTGATATTTCTTGTAATGGAGAAGTTGATGGTCAATTGACGGTCCAAGGAGCAGGTGGTCAAGTAGCAGCACTAGAAGGTCCAGCTGCTTTACCTCCAGGCTATACCTATTTATGGAGCAATGGGGCGACAACCCCAACCATAAGTGGTTTGACCGTAGGTACCTATTCCGTTACCGTGACCGATGAATTTGGCTGCACCGGAACTACTAGCGGAACCATTACAGAACCCGATAGTCTAAAAGCCACCGTAGCTTTGACTCAAAATGCATCTTCTGGCTCTGGAGATGATGGAATTCTAACGGCATCTGCTACCGGTGGTACTACCATGTATACTTACAATTGGTCCAATGGAGCAACAACGGCTGAGAATACTGGCTTAAGTTCAGGTACTTACACGGTGACGATTACTGATCAAAATGGATGCGAAGATATAGCCACTGGTTCTTTGATTCGTTTGGCTTCTTTGGGCGATCATGTCTGGTTAGATTTGAATGAAGATGGCGTTTTTGATGAAAATGAACCTGGAATTCCTGGCGTAACGGTGCGTTTGTACCAGTGCGATGATGGAGAACCCGGAGACCAAGTAGGAATGACCCTGCAAACAGATGAAAATGGACAGTATCTATTTGAAGGGATATTACCTGGAGAGTATTGTATTGAAGTAGATCCATCAACCGCAGATGAACCTTATGCCGGTCTAGAGTTTGAGTTTACTACCTTCCAAGGGGTTTTGGGAGAAACTGTTGAAATGGATGCTAATGGCAGAGCATTCTCATCTAGTATCATCTTATCCGAAGGAGAAAATAACTTATCCTTTAATGTGGGGATCACTTTTGACGGTTGCTTCGCCCCGTTCAGCTTAGCGGCTGTGGATTGTACGGAAGATGGAGCGACCTTGACTTGGGAATCCATCAATCTAGATGAACATGATGGCCTAGCCAATCACTGCTGGAAGATCGTAGTGACTGGAGCAGGAGCGCAGCACGCCACTTTTGGAGAGTTAGGTTTATTTTTGGATTACCTAGGTGCTGGTATACATGCTAGCTTATTGGAGATCAGCATTTGTGCCGATGATCCAGCTTTGAGTATAAGCCCAGCGGACAATATCGATGCTTATGCTATCAGTTATGAACTATCGAGTGAACTCCTACAACCTGGTACCGCCTATTGGTTTGCGGTCGCAGAAATCTGTGATGATATGCCGCCTTTGGGCAATACTTCTCTTTGGAACTTCCAAAGGACTTTCCCGATGACAATGGAAGATGAAGGTCCTTTCCCAACTGCTGACCCAGATACAGATTATTTGTGGGATGATTATGAAGGCTATTTCAAGACCAAAGATGATCAATTTGAAGTGGAGACAGCGGGAGTAAAACCGACCTGCCCCGACGAGTCCGAGGCCGAAGAAGCTTTGAAAACAGACGGTTGTATTACGGTTACAGTGGCGGATGGAGAAAGCTGCTGGGCTAGTTACTGGATCAGTATTGATGATGAACAGTTGAGTTTGTCGGACAGTGAAGAGGGAGGCAGCGGTAATGAGTTTGCAGCAGGAACTTACACCTTCTGTGGTTTGGCGGCCGATACCTACACGGTCAAAGTAGAATTGACGGATGATAGCTGCAATCCTCCTAAAACCTTCCTCACGCAGGAGGTAGAAGTGCCGAATGGAATGGACATGGAATCCCCGAAGATCATTGTAAGCGATTACTTTGCCGGTTCCTTGCTGGCTGATAATGTAGAGGGGTCCACGGCAGGTTCCGCGGTAGATTTAGGAGAAATGACGATACCTGAGGGCTCCTGCAGCATGAAATCTTACTTCCAAGTAGTGGGTATAGATAATTGTGATGGACAAATCTGTGAAGGCAGTGCCTTGACTGCCACTGTCAGTGAAGGTCCTGAAAATGTGGATCCTGGCACTCAGATTACTATCTATAATCTGGACGGTGAACAAGTAGACTCCGATGGAGCAATTTTCGATTTTCAAGCTTGTGAGTGGATTGTCGAGGTGAATTGGGCCGTAGGTGCCTCCACTGTTGAAATCTGTCTTGATGATGCGGAAGAGGGTGGTTTTTCTGCTCCTGCCTGCATAACGCTCAGTGCTGAGCTACAAGATGTAGTCGATCCCAATATCGTGGCACAAGCTACTAGTCAAGTTATTCCAGCTTGTAATGATGAAGTCTCCTTTTTGTATGGCTTCACCATCTTGGATGCTTGTGATAACGAAATAGATCCTGCTGCAGTGAATATTACTGCCACCAGCGAAATAGAAGGCATTAGTATCGCAATAGACGAAGGCTTTACCTATCAAGAAGGAAGCTACTTCGAAGTCTTTGCCACCATTAGCGATCCTGCTGGCGTTTTAAATACGGAAGAAACTGTAATAGGCTATTTCACGGTGGATTACGTTGATATGCAATCCGTAGCATACAGTGTAAACGCTAGTCTAAGCGTAGTAAAAGCTATAGCCGAAACCGCACCGAAGATTATCGTAAGTGGTGATAGCTTTACCGCACTCGCCTGTGAAGATGGAGCAGAGGTGGTGATTGGAGTAACGGTTACAGATGATTGTGAGGCGATAGCAGATGAATTGCAGATCAGTGGCATAAGTGGGCTATCTAGGACGACTACATTACTGAATGGATTGAGTGGATATTTTGAGTACACTGGTGTTTTAGAAGCGAATGATTACAGTCTAACAGCTGCTTACCCAGGTGCGGATCCAGTGACCATAAGCGTAGTTGTAGAACAAGCGGATAAGGAAGCACCAGTAGTTGATCTCATGGGGAATTCGAATTTTGTCATTCCCGCCTGTAGTAGCACAATAGATGTTGCATGGTCCATCCAAATCACGGATGATTGTGACGAAGAGATAGATCTCTCTCGCTTGTGCATATATCTAGGTGCAGGAGGGTGCACATCTTTTGATCTCTTAGAATCGGTTGGGGTTGGTTACCAACCCATAGCATCATCTAATGGGATGGCCTTGATAGAACTTAGGTTCCCTATTCATTCTCATGGCGGTGATTTTCCATTTAGAGTTACCTATGAGGATGAGGATGGTTTACTAGGCGAAAGTGAGGTGACGATACATTTCGAAGTCACCCCGGATGAAGTCCCACCTGTTATTATCTCTCCACATGAAACGATCATAAGGGAATTGGACCCTTGTGCTTCCGATACCACGGATATAGTCTTTAGTGTTTCTGCTATAGATAATTGTGATGGCTCACGTCCAGTGCAAGTCACTGCTCCAGGCAATGTGGGCATGAGCAGCAGCTCTGTGGGCGATGCTGTTCAATGGACGATTACTTATCCTGCCCGCGAAGAACCCTATGCGATCAACCTATTTACTTTTGATGGGCGCGAAAATGTCACCGAGCAGGTGATCTGGGTAGAAGTTACCCAAGGACCGAAGCCACCACAGAACTTGAGTTGCAATACCAATTTGACAGCCCTGTTAGATGAGAATTGCTCCTACTTGATTTCGCCAGACCTAGCCCTTGAAGGGACCTTTGGCTGTCTCCGTCCAGAAGACATCTTAATTGATGTAGACAACAGTGGTGGACCTACGGCCTATGGTAGTGGTGAGCATGAATTTAAAATTTACCTGGAAGGCAATTATTTCTGTACAGGAACAATTGTGCTGACCGATAATATCCCTCCAAGCATTACTTGTCCTACTACTACCGCTGACTTTATCTGTACAGATATAGAGGCTTTACGCGGTAGCTTGGACATCACTGGAGAACCCTTGATCGCGGATAATTGTGATGGAGCGACCTACAGTTGGTATGAAGAGACTATTTATGGCTCAGATGAAACTTGTGATCCCGTTAAGCTGAAAAGAGTATTTACGGTGACGGATGGCGCTGGTTTAACAGATGAATGTACCCAGTACATCACTATTCGAAAGCCTACATTGGATGAGGTAGTTGGTCCAGACGAGGTGATTGAGTTGAGTTGTGATGCGGCCTTAGAGTTAGACGATGAGGGACATCCTGCTCCTAGTACGACGGGAGGCTATCCTTATGTGCCGGGCTATTTCGATGACTACAAACTAGCACAAACCTTCTGTAACCTGGCGGCCACTTACCGAGATTCAGATGAGATCGAAGTATGTGGTGATAGCTACAAGTTCACTAGAACCTGGACGGTGTTGGATTGGTGTGAAGTAGGCCGTGCTTTGACTTTTACACAGCTCATTAAAGTAGGCGATTTCATAGCCCCAGAGGTAGCCGCACCGACGGTAGATTACGATTGGGATGGCGTGGATGATATCTTAACCTACTCCACCGGACCTTTCAACTGCACGGCATCTTTTGAAGTACCTCTTCCAGTCGTTAGTGATAACTGCTCAGATTGGTCGGTGACTACTGAAATCTTAGCAGAAGGTTTAACCCCTATTTTCACTATTGAAGCCGGAGCAAATAGGGTGATGAGTGGTGTGCCTGTTGGTTGTCATGCGTTCCGGTATTGGGTGACAGATGGTTGTGGAAACCAAACGGATATTACAGTTCCGTTCATCGTAGAGGATCAAGTGGCCCCAACGGCTATCTGTAATGAAGATCTCAATATCACGGTAGATAACCAGGGCTATGCCCGAGTACGTGCAGAAGATATTGATGAAGGTTCCTGGGATAACTGTGGACCAGTGCGAATAGAGGTACGAAGAATGGTTAATACGGATCAAGAGTGTAGTCCCATTAGTTCTGATTTCACAGAATGGGGGGATTATGTGGATTTTAGTTGCTGTGATATAGGTACACCGGTACGGATAGAACTCCGAGTATGGGATGATGCCAATGGAGACGGTATTTGGGGGAATGAAGTGACGGTTCAAACTTGTGATGGCCAAACCAAGCAGTTGAAGGACAACAGCAATATATGTTGGTTAGAGGTAACGGTAGAAGATAAGCAAGCTCCCTATTGTATAGCACCGCATGCCCAATCGGTAAGTTGTGCGGATCTACCTTACGATTTTGATCCTAATGAAATAGAATTATTGGAGGATCTCTTCGGACAAGCAGATTTTGCTGATAACTGCCTAGGCGTAGAAGTTGTAGAAAATGCCCCAGTAGTAACCATGGATGATTGCGGTACGGGGACAATCCTACGCTCCTTTACGGCTACGGATGCTGGTGGACTGACGTCTGGAACTTGCCAGCAATTGATCACGATTACAGAAGTGCACAACTACGAGATTCGCTTCCCAGCGGATAGCGAAGCTGACTGTGGTATAGCTGATCCTGATACGATCTCTTTCAATGAGATTGGATGTGACCTATTGGCCATAAGTGCAGAAGACGAGTTCTTCTCTGCTTCTAGTGACGAATGCTACAAAATCTTCCGTACGTATCGCGTAATCAACTGGTGCGAGTATGACGGAGAAGCACCTCCAGTAGTAGTTAGCCGCGACGAAGACTGTGACGGTAAGCCTGGTGACGAGGCAGTTTGGGTACTACGTAGACCAAATGATGCTGTATACTTTGACCGAGATAATAATGAAAGCAATACTAATCCTGCTGCCGGTGAAAAAGGAGCAAGCTGTGATGGTATTTCTAACCCAACAGGTTACTGGATAGATAGCTACATTGACGAGCAAGCAGACAGAGATCCAATTACGGGGCAAGATGATACTGGAGGAAACAATGACAACATCCGTAACATCGACTCTAGAGGATACTGGCAGTACACTCAAGTGATCAAGATATATGATTCCGTAGATCCTGTGATTACAGTGGAAGCTTACGAAGACTTTGAATCGCTTGATGGGGTAAACTGTGATGCTCCAGTTACCATCAATTTCACTATTGAAGACGAATGTACAAAAGAAGAAGGACTAGAATACGTATGGCTAGATGCCTCGATCGTTGATGCAGATGGTGATGGAAACTTCACGCAGGCAGAATTTGTAGCCGACGCAGATATGACTTCCAGCGTAAGTGGAGAAGCTCCTAACTATACCTTCAGTGCGGAATTGCCAGAAGGACTACATGCTCTATTGATTAAAGGATCCGATGGTTGTGGTAATGCAGTGATAGACTTGATCACTTTTACAGTAGTGGATGCCAAGGCTCCTTCTCCAATATGTATCAATGGTTTGGCCGTAGAATTGATGCCAACAGAACCAGGTACAGATGCTGATGGTGACGGTGACGAAGACGCTGCTGCCATGGCGATCTGGGCGAATGATTTTGTCACTAGCCCAATCTACGATTGCAATGGACAAGGACCTGAAGCCGATAATAACGGCAACCTACTGGTAACCAGCTACTCGATCAATCTGATCGATGAAGAAGCTGATCGTGATCAGACTGGCTTGATCCTAACCTGTGATAGTGAAGAAACGACAATAGTACAAATCCATGCGTGGGATGAGGCAGGTAATCACGACTTCTGTGAAACCTTCGTCCTTGTCCAAGACTTAATGAACCGCTGTGGCAATGGTGCTGGAGCAATCGCAGGTGTGGTTGAAACAGCAGAAAGCATGGAGAGTATAGCCGATGTGCAAGTCCGGATTAGTGGAGCGATGAACGAAAGCATGCTTACCTTGGATGATGGAGCCTACCATTTTACCAATATTCCAATGGCTAGCGATGTGTCTATCTATCCTTGGAAGGATATTGACCCGCTTAACGGAGTATCTACTTTTGACTTGATCCTAATCAGTCAGCACATTCTTGGAGAAGGACAATTGGATTCTCCTTGGAAGTTGCTGGCGGCAGATGCCAACAACAATGGCTCCATTACCACAGTTGATGTAATCACGATTCGCAGGTTGATCTTGGGTATGGAGGATAACTTCCCGGAAAATACCAGTTGGCGGTTTTTTGAAGAGACTCAAGAATTCTCTGACCCCACGGACCCATGGTCGGCTTTTCTTCGGGAAGTAGCATCCATCAATGATGTCGAAGAGAATATGCAAGTCAATTTCAAGGGCATCAAGATTGGTGATGTGAATGAAAGTGCTCAGCCCAATTCCTTGTTTAGTATTGATGAGCGAACTCAGGGAGCCTTTGCCTTAACGGTAGAGGATATGCAACTACAGGCGGGACAGACCTATCGGGTAGACTTCAAAGGAAAGGGCATGACCGAAATTGCCGGCTATCAAGGGACGCTAAGCTTTGCTCAAGCCATTGAACTAGTCGATATTAATTATGGTGTACTCAAGCAGGGACACTTTGGAACTCGCCATCTCAGCGATGGGCTGCTCCCAACCTCTTGGAACGGTGACGCTAGTGACCAGGATGTACTGTTTACGCTGGTTCTTCGTGCTAAGTCAAATGTCCAACTGAGTGAAGCTTTGAGTCTGAGCTCAAGGGTTACTCCTTCTGAGGCTTACAATAAATCAGGAGACAGAATGGACCTTGAAATCAACTTTAGTACAGGTAAAGTGAAAACTGCAGGCTTTGAGTTGTATCAGAATCAGCCCAATCCATTCCAAGGAGAGACACTGATTCCTTATTTCTTGCCCGAGGCTGCTCCTGTAACACTGATGATCAGTGATGTGACTGGTAAAACGCTTAAGGTTATTCGCACGGCTGGCTTACAAGGACGCAATCAGATAGTCCTTCGGAGCGAGGATCTGCAGGCTGCCAAAGGCATCCTGTATTATACTATAGCTACCGATAAATATACTGCAACAAGGAAGATGATCGTAAAATAGAGCTTAGCTAAAGCTCATTATATCTCTTTTTGCTAAGACGAAAGTTTTTAGAGGGCCTCCACCACAGGTGGATGGCCCTTTTTTAACAGTTAACGGGATTTAAAGGGGTAGATGATGGGCTAGTTTTTGTAAAATTAAATAGGGTGTAATTACTTAATTATAAGTGTTTTATGTGTTTTTTGAGGTAGTTAGGGCGTGAAAGAGGGGGAAACAGAATCCTGTATTTTGTCATTGTTATTGAACCAGAAACCTAGTAAATTTATATAAAGGTTATTTCAATATTGATCAGCAAAAATAATGTCCCCCTAATTGAAGTAATCTTAACTAAGATTATGAATCTCTAAAAGACGACCTACAACATGAAACAGATTTACCCCCTAACTGCTGTGTCTGGGTTCCCTATGTCCAGTACCGACCTCAGCATATCTTTCCCGATTATCATAATAGATACGGACGTGCCCCATTCGCGGATACCCACCTAAGGCAACACTCAAAGAAGCTACTTCCTTGATTCCCAAATGTTGTATCTGGATACCTCCCAAAAACCGATTCCAAAACCACAAACACCGAGGTATTCAGCCACTCAAAAGGAGATATTACTCCATTCCATGAACTATCAACTACTAAATGCAATGCTAAAATTGTATTGCTTTTTTTAGCCATAGGGATGAGTAAGAAACGCCGACTGTTTTATTAATCTCCAGGACAAGGAATATCCTCTTGTCGTACAGACGAGAGAAGCATACAAATCACTAGTTATAACAACCTGTTCCACGAATCTTTTTTATAAAAATACGGCTCCGGACTTTGTCCCTGACAACTGTCTTCTGCAGTATTATTAAACCCTAGGTATATAATACCAACTAGTGACGAGTAAGCTAAATTTTTAATTTTTCTACATTGAGAAAGGCTGCTGCAATACCAAACCACACCTCCTGACGGTAAAATCGTCATCCCAAACCGTGTGGCGGCCTTAGAGTAGTACTAGTGCTGCTAATTAGGTAATTGAGAGCTGGGAACTACTATGTGACCAATTAGAAATGCTAGACGTTGTTGCGTGTGGGAGGAATATAAAATAGTGGTCCTCCCCACCGCACAACCTTGTAAACTGAAACGGAAAGACGACCATACGATAGGCAAAAGAACGAAACAACTTCAGATGGCAATTTGGATTGAATAAATGGAGACAGGGTTTGTACTGAGTACAACCCTGTTTTTTTTGTGGAGTACCTATTGACTTTGGGGAGTGTCCAAAACAGTGAACATACTCCCCAAAATCAATTGTATGTTTAGTGATCGTTAAATATAAACTAACCCTACCAGGATAGTCCGAATCTAAACTCTACCTGTGCGAAAGGAGTACTAAAATCACCGTTCTCAAACCCAGGAAGCTCAGCATCAGCGATGATTCGATACCCACCATCCAAACCAACGTGGAACCAAGTAAAGACATTCATCTCGACACCAACTGATGGTTGAAATACAAATACACGGTCTCTTTCTCCATCTTCCATTCGGATTCTACCTCGACCCGTCACGATATTAATACGAGGGTGTATGACATTGCGGGAATTGGGTTTGATGGCTACGAGGAATCCACCAGTCCTCATATCAAAGCGAGTTTCGTTCTCTCCAATGATAATATCTTCTTGAGTTTCTAGATGACTATAGCCTAATACGACAGTTCGACCAAATTCTAGCCCAATATATCCGCCACGGGAGAATTTCCAATCATTATCAAAGGAACTGTAGTTTAGTGTGGTGCCTCCCCAAATTCCGGAGAAGAAGGCATCTTGAGAGTTGAATAAGGTTTCTTGTCTTTGGCCAAATACAGATAGAGTAGTGAGTAGGGCAATAGCTAGTGAGAAGCATCGGGTTTTCATCTTCATATGTTTTGAGTGTTAAGCAATGGGCATCATTGGCTACTGGGGTAAAAATGATGCATTTTTCACTTAGAGGATGAAAAAAATCGACGAAGCCCCCCATTTCTTAACTATACTTAACGCGAAAAGAGTTTCCTTAACGAAGGTTTAAGGCTTTTCTCCGGAATAGCAGGAAAAATAATAGACCGACGGCCGCTGATACCCAGAGCCACCAGAATTTAAATCCTCTAGTAGGGTGGATGACCCCATCTTGCCCCATATGAATCATTCCCCCCCAATAAAAGGGATGCTGGAGCTCTTCCGGTTGCTTTTGAAGGAATGCAATTTTGGCGAGTCTCAGTGCTTCACTTTTGCGATGCCCCTTTTGTAAGTTGTCTACAAAAGCAGCCGTAATCTGCGTGTTTATCTTTTCATCGACCTTCCAGAGCGATAAGGCCGTACTTTGACATCCGGCGAATTGCAAACTATAGGCTAGAGAGATCATTCCTTCTCCTGCCTGCAAACTCCCAATTCCGCTTTCACAAGCACTGAGTATGGCAAGGTCAGCCTCCAACTGTAGCCCAAAAAGTTCATAGGCATGCAGATACCCATCCTCTATTTGCTCCCCTAGCTCTTTAGCCAGAATCAACTTGGAGCGCAAAGGATCTGACGCGTCGGCAATCGCATGCGTGCTGAAATAAAGCACATTAGCCGCCGGTAATTCCTGAACCACATTGCTTTCCTTCGCTTCTATCCCTTCATAAATCTGGAATCCACTTTTATTCTTTAATTGCTTCGCTAGCTTTAGGCTCCAGGGCTGGCGAATGGTTTTCATGTAGTCTTCATCAAGTGCACTCAAACTATCGAGTTGTTCTTGATAATTCTGTTTTATTTCTGGTTCAAATCCAGGCGCTACCAAAACGATCGGCCCTTTGCGGGCGGGAGCAGCGTTTTTAAACAATACATTGATGGATAACGCATAGGATATGTGATAGTCGAAAATCAAGTATTGTTGATCCTCTCCTTGGGGTTTTAAGGCTTCGAAATTGAGATAGAAGAGCCTGCCACTGGGAATGAGATAGATATGATTTCCCGAAAAATCCGCTTCGAGCGGCGCCCAAAGTAATTGATACAGGGCATTGCTGAGTTCAGCCGTCGCATCCTGATCCCGATTGGTGATTGCTTTTTTCCAACCATTAACTTTCTCATCAATCGTTGCACTGCGACCTAAGTGATGTAGCTGACTCTCTTTTGCAGTAATTACTAGCGCATAATAGGCAGTATCATCCTGCATGTATTCGATGATATTTTGTTTGGAAGAAAGCTGTGCTTGGACTTCCGCTAAGGCTGGGATCTGTTTATTGAACTTAAGGCGATAATAATCTGGATACTGCTCTTGTAAAGTATCCAAATATCTATCCAAAGATTGCTCGTGATTAAATAGCTCCAGTCGTAGCTGTTGCGAATCCGGGTATTCCAGCACTTGCTCACTGAAGGCAGTTACTTGGTCCTTTAGCTCGAATTCTCTTTGTAAGATAGCGTCTGGAACCCCTTGGTAGCGCTGAATCTTATTGTCCTGAATATCTCGCAAAAGGCAGGTACGCCCATGTTCGGAGAATTGGTAGACAGCAGCTAAATGTTTAGGATCTTGGGTGGCCAGATAAAGCTGCTGATAAATTCCAATATTGCGCTGATATACCTTGGCATTGTCTTTAATTAGAATGCTTTTGGTGTAAGGATCAGTAAATTGCTTTCTAAACTTCTCCGATACTTCCAAGTACAGCTGAGCATAGGCTTCAAATTGCTGCAGTACCTTGGTCTCCTTTTTGTCTTGATACTTCTTATACAAAAAATCAATGTAGTGATTGAGCAGGAGGAGGGTGTTGGGGGTCCAAGGAAATGCGCTTTCATCCAATTGATCAATACCATCGAGCCTAACGCTTCCTAAGGCACTTTCGAAGGATTGGCCCGCCTCCTCCCAGCGCTCCTCTTCCATCAATAGCAGACCTTCCATGGCCAAATTGAGCGCATATTCTGAAGTACCTTGCAACTGGAGGGCTTCGTAGATGAAATTAGATTGCTGTAGATATTGGCGACTCTCTGCAAGCTCTCCCAGATGATATAAGATGTCGGCATAACTGAAATAGTGTGTCGCCAAACCATAATCCTGTTCGGGTAAGGACTGAGGTAGGATTTTATGGGATAACTGGATGTAGTATAAAGCAGAGTCTAATTGCGCTAAGCTTTTGTAAGCCAAGGCCGTGTTTTCATAGTTATAGCCTTCCAAAAGACTGGCTGGCGGATAATTCGCCTGGATTCGCTTCAAGCCCTCCTTTAAATAACGGAGTGTCTCTTGGTAGTTTCCACCTTCTTCGTGTGCAATACCTAAGACTTCAAAGGGCCCGATGAGAGAGTAATGCATGGGAGCATAGAGCTCTTTCCGAATGGCAATACAGGCTTCCAAGTAATCTTTACAACGCCCATAGTCTCCTAAAAAATAGTGATAAATCCCTAAGGCGTAATAGGCACTGGAAATTCCTGCCTGATTCTTTAAAAGTCGATTGATCTGCAAAGATCTTTCACTGCAGTGTATGGCTTCTCGATAGTTTCCCTCAGCCCGATAGATACTAGATAGATTGTTGAGACTGCGGGCTAAGTCGGAGGAGACCGGGCCTAGTTCTTTCTCTGAGAGGGCAATGGATTTAAGGTAAAAAGTTTTGGCTTCTGACAAACGATTGGCTCTTTGGTAGCACACCGCTAATCCATTGTATATGCTAGCAAAGGCTATGCTCGTGCTATCCACAGATTGCTGTAGGAGTGGGTACGCTTTTTCAGCGTAGTAAAGAGAAGAATCGTAGTTCGTTAGTTTTTCAAAAGTGAGGGCGGTGTGAAAGAGGGCGTAGGCATATACTTCTGGGGAAGTGGGTAGATTTTTACTCAATTCAACAACTTTACGTTGTGCCTGGATGGCCTGCTCTAGTTGGGAGTTTTGGATGTAAAAGTTTCCGTTGCTGGTCCAAAACTGACAAAGGCCTAAAAGATCTGAAGCCTCGGCACCTGCTAAATATGCTTCCCCAATGAGCCGTAAGGAATCAGCTACCGCAAGCTCAGATTTGGACAGGGCTATATTGATCAAGCCTGCTAAGGAACGCAGTGGGAATTGGTTCTTCTCATAGGCTTTTTGGTAGAGCACTTGGGCTGAATCCAATTGATCTCGATCAGCATAAGACTTGGCTAACTCCAGCAGCCCTTCTGTGGATTGCCCGTGTAATGGTAAGGGCACTACCGTAGATAAGCAAAGCAGAAGCCCAAGAGCGGGGAGAATTTTATGTAAACGGTGCTTATTGATCATTGATAGTAAGACAAATGAACAGATAGATTTGCAGGTATGGCCTTAGTCCGGTAAATCTGCTTGCAATTGCTGTGCCTGAGTATGAAAGGGGTGAGTTTCATCTGCTAGTATAGAAGGCAACAGCTTGCGCACTTGGTCCATATCCTCTAGTTGTAAAGCTGCTAGGGTGGTCAACCATTCAGCCCGCGCGCGAAACGGGCCATCTTCAATGGTCAAGCGAGCTAAGCTGCCTATTGCTTCATTGGCTTGTTCCTGATACAAATAACTTGCTCCTAGATAATAGGTGATAGTATCATTATTGATTCCCTGCGTTTGCAGATCGGACAACTTACTAATGGCTGTAGCGTAATCTTCTTCGCTGTAGTACGTGAGTGCGTCATACATTGCATGTTGATCGGATTGGCTCATTAGCACTGGCACACCAGGATCAATGTATTCATACTGAGCATAAAGCCCCTCTGTTTCTGCCTTCGGCCAAAAGACATAGGCCAAGATCAACACTAGAACGGAAGCAGCAATAGCCAGACCTTGTCGCCAGGATCTTAGGCTTCGCACTTTTGCCTGTTTAGGAGCTGCTTTAGGTAGGGCGGCTGTCAACTGATCCCTTAGTCCGGCTGCTTCCACTGCAATTCTCATACTTTTCATCATAGCGATCTCCTCCTCAAGGGCTGCTGGACTAACATCAGAAAGTTGTTCTGCTAGCTCCTTTCTGCTGATCTCGCCATCCAGAAATCTTTCTATCAGTTCAAATTGATCGCTATTCATGATGAGGGGTTTGTATTTTGCTGATAAATAGACTTGAGGCTCTGCATACACCGGTACTTATTATTCTTAGCTGTCTTTTCAGTAATGGCCATTTGGTCAGCAATCGTCTTTAAGGAAGCTTTCTGATAGTAGAAGAGAGAAAGCAACTTTCGACAAGATTCTCCAAGCTGGCGAAAATGCTTCTCTAGCTCTGAGATCATCTCGTGCTGAGCCATCATGGCTTCGGTTTCCTCGTGATCGGAAAGGTCATTGGATTCCTCTAATGGTTTGAAGTCCTTTCGCTTTCTCAATTTACTGATCCAAAGATTTCGGCAAAGGGCGAATAGATAGCTGGAAACTTTTGCATTGTCTTGGAGTTGAAATTTGCCTTGCTTGATATTGGTCCACAGGGCAATAATTCCCTCCTGAAATATGTCTAAGGCATCCTCAGCGTTTCCACTGTTTTTTTCTACCATTCTTTGGATCTGGCCTTGATATTCTTGGTACAAGTAAAGGAAGGTACGATTATCTCTTCGGGCTATCCCATCAAAAATCTCCTGATTCGTCACAGACGGCGGATTAATTTAGGTAGGTCAAACGTAGAGATATAAAGGAGCTCTTCGGTTCGCCCTACCAAAGTAGTTTAGCAAGTAAGTAGTGTCATCGTAGTAGTCTTACGATTTATAAGGTGACGCTACTGCAATTCTCTGCTAAGATAATTCCGCCAAATCAGGAATCCAAGGAACGACTAAGCCTACCTTAATCTCTTCCTTGGATACGGACTGATTTTTGTGTCTATTAGTTCTGTGTACGATTAACTTTTTTCCATTGTACGTGGTTCATATTGGGATCCATGGCAGGATTGTAGAATTCATCATTCGTTCCAAAATATTCGCCCAAGCTATTCATGTAGTAATACTTGTAGCCATTTTGCACTTGCATCGTTTGACCGGTGTAAGGATTGGTCGCATTGTCTCTTTCCCAGATAGCGTTTACCGTTTTCTCTTGCATTCTATTTTCTATTTGGTTTCTACTTTTCCAACCTTCAAAATAGATGTCGTTTACGGAGCTGAGGTCAGATTGTGTTCTTTGCCAGTTGTCGAAGTTTCTTTGGTTGGAGCGCATTCTGTTGTTATGTGCCGCCCAACTCGCCTGGGATTTTTGCTGTTCTCTTTGGTTGTGTAGGGCGATGGCTTGGCGATTGACGCCTGCCGTGGCTAAGGCATAGAGTAGGCTATTCTTATCTTTTTCAAAGTTGGTAGTAGATTCACCACTCAACATATTCATGTAGTAATGGGCGATGGCGCCGTATTGAGACTGAGATAAGGTAAAGTGTACGATGATGAAGCCTGGCTTCCCGTCACTCCCCTGAAGGTCTATACCTCTCACTTGGTGATAATCTTGCATAGGCACAGCCTTCCAATATAGGCTGTAAACGGCTTGATTGTGTTGAGCAAGCTGAGGTATGTCGACGATTCCTTTAACTTGAACACCGTATTGCTGCAATTTTGGAGCAAGTTCCTGCTGGATGATTTGATCTACGGACTGAGGCACGTATTGTGGCGTTGCGTAGGAGCTTCCTTTTCTAACTTCTGCTTTGGCACCATTAGGACTAATCCAGGCCATCTTAGTGATCTTCCAGTCAGCGGGGAATTCAATCGGGCCGGAATCTAATCCAGTTTCTGGATTTTTCTCGGTGTGCTTGATCAACTTGCCCGTTGGTTTGGTGATGTTTTGGGCAGGTACTTGCTGATATCCTTGTTGCTGTTGATATCCTTGATGCTGATAGTAAGACATGCCTTGATTGTAAGTATTCCCTGCGTTTTGTGCAATGGCAAAAGTGCTGAAGATAGCTAGGATGAAGGTGATGAGACTGATATTTTTCATGACTATATTTTTAAGTGGTAGTAATGTCGATTCATTAGTGTATCGCAGGGAGCAGTAAAAGGTCATCATGAAATCTGAAAAAAATCCAAAAAAAATTTGTGTTAGTCGAATTTTTGGAACTGTTTGTTGCTGTAATTGTTTGATTATTAGTGGATAAGATTTTTTGAAGTTTTCATTACTTAACTAGGGATTAGATGAAAAAAATCAAATTTGAAGAATGGGGAAGCTTGGGGAGCGCCTGGCTATTACTAGTAGCAATGGTTCTAATTCCCGTAGGCTACCTGCTAATTGATTCAGATAGAAATGTCGTTTCAACGATCGGCTTTATCGTACTCGCCCTGCATTTTGCTAGACCTTTCTTTTACCTGAATTACGTTAGATGGAATGCGCGGAAGCTCATCATTAAGCGTGGGATGTTTACCTTTGATTCGGTTCGTTTTGCTGATATAATCTCCGTTAATTATGATATGGAACGGCTGAGGATAAGCTCAGCGAAAGGTAAGCAGATAGAATGGAACTTGAAGGACTTTGAACTTGAAGACATAGCTCAATTGCTGCGAATATTAGGTCGGAATACATCATCATTGGCGCGAAGCTAAGCCCCTGCCGATAGTTAGAGGATGTTTAAATTTAGTTTTTCTGGTAATATGAAATGGATCTCAAAGCCGCGCGAAGCTTCATTTTTGGGGCATATCTGGAAGATACGGCCCAAAAATTAGCTGAAGCCCGGCAAAGAGAGGCGGTCATATTAGTGAAAGGATTAATTTTAAACATACTCTTAATCCATTAGGGGATAAAAGCAAATGGGCTAAGATTTACTTGTTTATAGTTCGCAAAGCGCGCTTGATAATATAGGTTGTAGCTTTGTCATTGGAAGCACTCTTCCAATCCTCACAAACTGCCTTTACCCATTCTGGTTGGGATTTAGAGGCATCATTTAGCCAATTGGCTACCGCATTTTGGACGTATCTTGAGGGGTCTGCTAGCAGTGGTGTTAGTACGGGTAGTGCTAGTGCAGGGTCTTCTTGGAAGGCAGCAATCTTTTTGGTCCAAACCCCAATGGGACGTAATACTTCCGCTGCATATCGCCGAATGTTCTCATCTTCTGATTTTGTCCATTGTGCTAGAATCGGAATGGCTGTTGAAAGATCTCCTGCCAATCGCTCCTTGGTAGCGAAGATTACAACTTCACGTATGCCAAAGTGAGGATCAGCTGCAAAGGGCTTCATAGCATCCAACAAGGCACTGGTTTCATCTTGCTGAATACTGCATGCCCAGCAGTGCCAACAACGCACTACGTCTGAAGCATGCCCACCCATAAAATCATCTAGACTCTCCTGATTTAACAATTGCCCAAAGGCTAAGCCGATGGTTTTCGCATTATTATTGGCCGATGGCTTTTTCTGGGCATTTAATTCCGAATCTATATTGCCGAACCATTCCTCCTTGCCAATAGATTGTAGAAAATGAGTCAGTAGTAAGCGTTGATCTACGGCAAGCCATTCCGTGAGATTCACGGTGGCGATTTCACCTCTGTTGAGCAGTTGAAGCACTTTGCTAGGAATATCAGCTGCTTTGCGTACGCCTTTTCGGTTGAGGATGTCTTCAGGTATGGCCATGTGCAGTTTCTTCAATGAGTTGCGTGATCTTATACTATACAAATTAACCGATCTATAAGTTTGATGGGAACTTTTTGGACTGAACCTCAGTTCTATCCAACATAATACGTGCTCTCGTATCTCATCCTCGCTTTCTTTTGCTGGTGAGTACGCGTCTCTAAATCTCTAACAATCATGTCTAATAAATTGCATGAGATCCTGGCCATTGAGCAGGATCGCAAGAACAAGGCCAATCAGTCGATTGGCGAATCTAAGAAAACCTTCAGCAAAGGATCGGCTGTATTTGATGGAATGATCAAGAAGTATATCTCCACCGAGGAATTCGCCGAACAGATCCCGGACGAGTCTAAAGAATTGGTGACAACCGTCAAAAAGACTCTAGAAGACACCCTGACTCCCGTCATCGTCGCTATTGATGCTACGCTTTCCAAAGAAGAAACCAATTCCTCAGGCGTGGCACAGGCCGAGCTTAAATTGGGCGATAAGGTCTTTGGGACCTACTCCGCCACGACCTTGCTGGCCCTAGAATCCCACCTGACGAAAGTGCTAGATCTATATAAGTCGATCCCTACCTTGGATACGACTCGCAAATGGTTCTTCGATGAGCAGAACGATTTTTATCGTACGGAAGAGGAAGTGAAATTTCGCACCATCAAGCGACCAAAGGTAATCGTGAAATACGAAGCTACGGACAAGCACCCTGCCCAGACGGAGCTATTGAATATCGATTTTCAGGTGGGTAAATATGAGACAACTTATTTCTCAGGTCGTTTGACCCCCATTCAACGCAACCGTTTGGTGGATAAATTGGAACGCTTGATCGAAGCTGTAAAGATTGCCCGTTCAAAGGCCAACAATGTGGAGGTCAAACAGATAAAACTAGGTCAAGATATATTCGATTTCATCCACAATGAAATCTTGTAAAAGAGCTATTGGAGATAGACTTAAGCTTAATCTCAGTGTTACCCGCATTTGGTGTTGACCAAGTGCTCTTAGATTTAGTGTTTCGCTCCATAGCTTTAGTGTAAAAGGTTCGTGAAAATTAAAGCCGTATTATAAAGCTATTGGTCAGGGGTTCGAATCCTCTCTCCCTTGCAAAGTTCATCTGTGATGAGCCATCATAAATATACAAGGGAGTAGCTCAGTGGCAGAGCAAGGCTGTGACGTAAAATAATACGGTTTGTATTTCCATGAATTAAGGACTGCTTCGAGCAGTCGGACATTGTAGCCCAATGGTTAGGCGCGGCCATCACAAGGCCGAAACGGTGGTTCGATTCCATCCAATGTCTTGGGTGATTACAAGGCTAGGTAATCACCCAACTTTATTTTAACCTACCTATTAGCAAATCTCTTAGATTGTAGGTTTTGCTACTTATTTCAATTAACTTTAGCAAGTCTAATTTATTCAGACTTTCTTCCTTCTGAGGGAAGACTTTTTCAAAATATGGATTCAACTAGCAGTTTGATATTGTTGGTTAGTTCAGGTCTCATACTTAATTACTCTTCTAAGCTAATAGTAATGTGCTTGGTGCTGGCTTGCGGAAAAATAGCAAGGCCGAGGCCACTACTATTTACTATCTGAGACATGAAAAAGAAAAAAGGTAAAAGCCGTTCAGGATTCTTTCTTGCTCCTGCGGTAGAAAAGTATAGTACACTTATTTTATTATCATTTACTTTCCTTTTATACGGTAATACATTGCTGAATGATTTTGCCCTGGACGATGGCATTTATATCCAGCATCATCAGGAAGTTCAGCGTGGCGTACATGGCATACCAGCCATTTTTCTTCAAGGAAGCACCTACGGATTTAATCAACTGGGGGGGCAGCAGCCCTATAGGCCAATTCCCTTAGCTAGTTTCGCTCTAGGGAAGAGCCTTTACGATAATCATACAGGAATTGAGCATGCTATTAATGTTGTGCTATATGCCCTCTTAGGCTTGGTCCTTTTCCAGTTGTTAGCGTACTGGTTACCTTCGTATAATCTCCTGATACGCCTTTCCATCGTAATGCTTTTCCTAGCACACCCGATTCATACGGAAGTAGTTGCCAATATTAAAAGTAGAGACGAGATCTTCTGTTTTCTTTTCGGAGCCTATAGTTTGCTCTATCTCCATAAGTTTATAGATAGTAAAAACCTTAGGCATTGGATCTACAGTGGTCTCTTGTTTTTTGCAGCGATTCTTTCGAAGGAAAGTGGGCTATCTTTAGTATTGGTGATCCCACTGGTCCTCTATACCTTTGCCGGCCGAAAACCGGTGGATAGTTTTCGAATATTGCCACCTTACCTAATGGGCACTACCGTCTATTTGGTCCTTCGTACTTTAGTTATTCAGCCGGAGGTTGTTGAAATGCCAAACGATGTGGTGAACAATATCCTACATGGCGCAGTGACCTTCTCCGAAAGGAGTGCAACGACCGTGGCTTTACTAGGAGAGTATATCCGCCTGCTCGTTGTTCCTTATCCTTTATCTTGGGACTATTCCTATAACCATTTCCCTATAGTGGATTGGGGCTCAACTAAAGCCCTAGGAGCATTGGTTTTCCACTTGATGTTAGCTTACTGGGCGATCAGGGGACTCGGACGGCGGGATGTGGTAGGGTTTTGTATCTTATTCTATGCCTTGACCATAGCCATTACCTCGAACGTCTTCTTTTTGAATGGTTCTACACTCGGGGAACGCTTCCTCTTCATGCCAAGTTGGGGCTTTTGTATGCTCGTTCCGATTTTATTGACGAAATGGCTACAGGTCGATACCAAGCAATGGTTACCAACCAAAAGTCCAATTTTGCTGTCAGTCATGTCCTGCATGATCTTGCTAGGAACACTCCTGACCATCAACCGCAATGGGGATTGGAAGAACAATCTTAGTCTATTCGAGGCAGGCGTGAAGGCAGCCCCGAACAGCGCTAGGGCAAATGCCAGCTTGGCTTTTGAATATAAGTTACAAGCACAAGCCGCTCCCGATGCATCGAGTAGTCGTAGCTACATTGAAAAGGCACAGGCTGCTTTTGCTAGAAGTCTAGAGATTTATCCGGAGTTTGAATATGCTCTGTATAACTTGGGGGTTCTTTACATGGAGATAGGAGCACTGGATCAAGCGAAGATCTACTTTCAGGACCTCTTGAAAGCACATCCTAGGCATGAGGAAGGTCTAAATAACCTGGGAGTTACTTACTTCCGAGAGCGGAACTACCCTCAGGCGATTTCCCATTTTAGTCGTCCTTTAGCATTAAATCCCCAACATTATCGAGCCTTGACGAATATAGGAGCGAGTCATTTTAATCTAAATGAAATGACAAAGGCTCTGCCCTTTTACGAGCGAGCATTAGAACTGCAAAAAAACGATAGTAGTACCTACGATATTTTGGTTAGAATTCATAACGCTTTGGGTCAGCCGGAATTAGCGGACCATTACACCGCACTCAAGGAAGGCTTGGAGTAAGAATCGGATTTGAGATCCACTTTAATGATTACCTTAGTAGTAATTGAAATCGGAATTTCAAACACTTGCTAAACTCGAACAACACCAAAGCAATGAACACAAACAGAAGAGATTTTTTACAAAAGAGTACGAAACTCGCTGCGGCATGGACTGTGGCTGCAGTTGGGTTTACGGCTTGTTCTGATGCGCAAACAACTGAATCCGAAGAAGCCAAGCAAGGACTAAAGATACTCATCTTAGGAGGTACCAGTTTCTTAGGTCCGCATCAAATCAAAGCAGCCTTAGATCGGGGACACCAAATCAGCACTTTCACCCGCGGGAAAACTAAACCCACCGTGCATCAAAATCTCTTTTCTCAAGTTGAATCGCTGGTTGGCGATCGAGAAAATGACCTGAAAGCTTTGGAGGATAGAGACTGGGATGTGGTGATTGATAATTCTGGTAGAAGAGTAGAATGGACCCAAAAAACGGCAGAATTGCTAAAGGATAGGGTTGGACAGTATGTGTATGTCTCCTCGACAGGTGTCTATTATCCGTATTTGACAGAGAATATTAAAGAAGATCAGGCTTTAGTCTTGGAGGTACCTTCGCCTTTAGAAGATGAAGAACAAAAGCTAGAGTATGGTTATGGGGTGATGAAGGCCAATTCTGAATTGGCCGCGAAGGCAGTGTTTGGAGAAGAGAGAACTTTGGTCGTTCGCCCCACCTATATGGTAGGGCCAGCAGACAAAACCAATCGTTTCATTCATTGGCCGATACGCCTAAGTCAGGGTGGAAAAACCTTGGTGCCAGGTAAGACGGGAGATCCGGTGCAATACGTTGATGTGCGGGATGTGGCGGATTGGATGATCCGCTTGATCGAAGCAAAAACTGCAGGTGTTTTTAATGCCGCAGGCCCTGCTGAGACGCAAGATATGTACACCTTTGTAGAAAAGGCCAGTGCCGCTTTTGATGTCGAAACGGAATTGATCCAAATTGACGATTATGATTTTCTGAAGGAAAACAAAATACCTTACCTCATCCCCTGGATACTACCAGAAGGTAATAACTGGGGCTCCGCTCGGGTAAACAATGAGCAGGCTACCGCTAGCGGACTTACCTTTCGATCTTTAGGCGATACCCTAAAAGATACACATGACTGGTGGTTTTCGGATAGTGTAAGCCAAGAACAAAGAGATAAAGTCATGAAAGATGCAAATGGTGTATTGATGCGCGAATCGGAAGTACTAGCCGCCTGGGAAGCGAAGCAGGACAAGGGCTAATTTGAATCAGCTTACTGCCGTTGGATAAACGAAGCGCTCCATTCGTTGGGTAGTAATGTTTCAGGGAAAACCTTTCCCTGTGGGCGCTGTTCCATATATATATTTGAACAGCTCCCTGATTACTCCTAGAACCCACAATATGAAATGTAAGCCCTCTTTTACCCTCCTTTTGGGATTGGTGTTCCTTACTTCCCAAATGCAAGCCCAATTGTTTGTTGAAAAGCAGAGTCGTCACCGTTTTGCCCAACTGACTTTTGGTCTAGATTACCAATCAAGTATTGGCGGACAGACCCGATTTCTCAATGCACAAAATCAAATAGCAAGTTTTGACTTAGGACAAACCCAAAAGGCACGCCTCTTGATTGGCGGAACTCACTTCTGGGGACATGCCGATATCTATTTGGCTATCCCCTTGGGTAACCCGAGCTTTTCAGAAAGTGGCCAGAAGGTCTTGTATCTAAGTGGCGTTGAGACCGCCTTTAAGTATTACCCTTGGCGGATCAAGCACAATCAGATACGCCCGTTTATCGGACTTTCTATTGCTCCATTTTACTTTGAACAAGAAAATGAGTTACTGCCTTTCGGTGACGGTCCTGAATTGAACCATACAAGTCTTCCTTTACTAACGGGTATCACCTTCAATAGCAAGGGACATCTGTTCGAGGCCGGGCTACTCTGGAACTATAACAATGAACAAGATTACTACATCAGTCAGGATGTGCAGACACAAATCCAAACCCCTCCACTGTACCTGAACGTCTCCTACCGCTATATGATAGATACTACGGTACCTGCGGAGCCGGATTGGGAGAGTGGAAGAACCGCTAAGGTCACACAGATATTGGCAGATAAAGGGAAACTCAATGATTTTTATATCGGACTCGGGATGTCTTCTGCCTTTTGGCTGGGCAAGTCTACCTACAATGATCAGGCAAGGCCCTACATCAACCAGTATAGTACTTCTATTATGCCTGACTTTGCTTTAGGATACTATTTACATCGACCAGATATTAGCATCTCGGCGAGTTATCGGGCCTATGGTACCTCCACACTTTCCTACGGAGCCAACCAGAGCCTACGCCGACAATCCTTGGGTTTGGAGGCTACCCAAATCCTATTTGACTACCACGGATTCACACCTTTCGTAGGGCCTGTGGTTAGCTATGAGCGTTTACAGTTTAAAGAATCCTTTGAGCGACAACTGACGCAGGATGTTGAAGATACTCGGATCAGTTATGGACTCACTTTTGGCTGGGATATTCGCCCCAATCGGATACAAGCTTTCATCCTTCGCACTAATCTTCGGTGGTACCCAGATCTAAAGTTGGAAATAAGTGAAGGGCAAAAAATTTCCTTCAATAATATCGAGTTCAACTTCATTCAGCTGGTGCTCTTCCCCGACCGAATATTCTGATCTCTAGGCCTTGGAGCTAATTGTGGCTGGTACTGGTTCGTGAAAACACCAACCCTTGGCTCACCTTTGCTAACGAGAAGCCTGCACCGAATTTTTACCTAACCTAAACTATTCACCTAATCATCAGCCTTTTCGCCGGTTGATGTTGTCACCAACCGATCTGCCCCCCTTCACCAACCGACTACTTTAAAACTCCTCAATCACCGCTTTATAAGCCTTACCAATCGGCAACTCTTTCCCCTCCAAATCGACCTGCTCCTTCGAGTAAGAAAGAATATGATTGCGGTTCACCACAAAGGATTTATGGATCCTTAGAAATTGTTCTCCCAGTTCTTTGAGCATGTTGCCGATGGAGGTATAGACAATATGCGCCTTGCCTCGATGATGGATGATAATGTAGTTATTCATACCTTCGATATAGCTGATATCCTCCTCATTTAATTTGAGTGTTTTCCGTTCGCTCTTTACATAAATAAACTTGGCCGTTTTCTGACTAGCGACTAGGGGTTGAACTTGAGGCGTTTCGTATAGTCGTTGAAACTTATTGATGGCGCGCAGGAAGCGTTCGAAAGAAATGGGTTTCAATAAATAGTCCAATACTTCCAGCTCATAGCTTTCATAAGCATATTCGCGGTGGGCGGTGGTGATGATTACGTGGGGAGCCTGCTGGAGTGTTTTGAGAAAGGCTAGGCCTTTGAGTTTAGGCATTTCTATATCCAAAAAAAGAAGGTCTACGTCCTGTTGTCGAAGTACATCCATGGCAGCGATGGCATTGAGGCAAGTATCAACGACCTCGTAGCCTGCCAGTTCTGATAGGTATTTAACGATTATGCGTTGCGCTACCGGTTCATCATCCACTATAAGGCATCGTATATTACTCATCGATCTGTAATTTTAGCGCTGCGTAGAAGTGATCTTTTCTTCGAGTGGTCTCCAAATGATGTCGGCTAGGGTAGAGGAGATCCAATCGTCGCTGCAGGTTTTTCAACCCTAGGCCTTGCTTTTTGTTAGGGGAAGGTTCCAAAACTTCCGATATCCGGTTTTGTACTTGAAACCGTAGTTCGGACCCCACCTGTGCCAGCTGGATATGTATGGGAATAGCTTCTGTAGCTTCCTTCACACCATGTTTAAAAGCATTTTCAACAAAAGGAATCAGGAGCAATGGAGCAATTTCTATCTGTTCATCTACCTCTTCGTCGATATCGAAATCAACTTGCATACGATCACCATATCTTTCCTTTTCCAGAGCAATAAAGTCCTTGATCAATTGAATTTCCTTTTCTAAACTCACTTGATCGGCTGCTGATTCATACAAAGAATAACTTAAAATATCTGATAACCTCAGGATCATACCCGGTACCTTTTGTGAGGCCTCAAGGGATAAGCCATAAAGATTATTTAGCGTATTGAATAGAAAATGTGGATTGATTTGTGCTTTGAGGTATTGCAATTCTGCCGCTTGCTGCTGGGCAAGTATCTGCTTGGCCTTGTAGCTTTCTTCATACCAATCTAGTAAGTAGCGAATGCCTATGGAGCAAAGGATAGGCAAGGAGATAAAGGCCGCAAACTGGATGAATTTTGGTAGTAGAAAAGGTTGCAGATCAGCAGGATTCGGAGGGTTTTGCCACAAGTAATTTGGGTAGAACCAAAACAGGCAGATATAGCGTTGAATCACAGTTAACAGAAATACGAGCACCAATAGTATGCTGAGGTACAAGGGCCAGCGCTTTTTGTTTAAAAGTTTTGGCATCAGTATTCCCCAATTAAGATAGGTTCCGATCCACCATACGGGTAGAAATACAGCTCGGTCCATTACAGCAATCTTCAAATCCTGGTAGTAGGGGTAGATGGTGGCTATCCCTAGACCCATGATGATTAGCCAGAATAAGATATGTGGAAGAATTCGCTTGGATTGCATGGATTAAAAATACACTACTGCTAGCATTTTCAACTTCTTTTTATGTGAACGAAGCATTCTACGTGGGCAAACGGCAGTTTTTATGGCTTTAGCCAGAAGGCAGATTGTTTACCACGAAAAATCCTATGTTGACATAAAAGCACAGCAATAGATGGGCATTCAAGATAATTTGCAGCTGTATTAGTGCATACAATTCATCTTAAAACAAGATCTATGAAAAGCTTAACTCAGTTGTTTATACTCGCTCTTTTGGTGATCTCCTGTTCTACTCCCAATTCTTCCCTAGTGATCTCCAGCGACATTGATCATTTTTGGGAAGCCTACGACAAGATCCAGGAAACAAGCGATACTTCAGCACAAAAAGCGTATTTACAAACGCTGTTTTTAGATAAGGGAACGCCGGGGCTCGCGGCCATTATGCAAGCAAGACGATATACTATCGACTCCTATCTAGATGCCATACATAATTACCCAAAATTCTGGGAATCGATGCGTGCTAACATGGCAAAAGCCAAAACACTAGGCCCGAAGATTGAAGAAGGGATTGCGGCTTTTGAAAAAATCTATCCCAAATTGAAGCCCGCTAAGGTCTATTTCACAGTGGGTGCGTTACGCACCAATGGTACCGCTATGGATAGCTTGGTATTGATTGGCAGCGAATTAGCTTTAGCAGATGAAACGGCAGTAACGGAGGAGCTTCCTAGTTCTTTTGGGTACCTACGGGCCTATTTCGACAGCAATCCCATCGAAAATGTGGTGTTCCTAAATGTACACGAATATGTGCATACCCAGCAATCCACTTATGGTGGCTATGATCTGTTGTCACAATGCTTATTCGAAGGAGTAGCCGAGTTCATTCCAGTCCTAGCCATGGGGCAAGCTTCCCCAACCCCTGCCATAGCCTATGGAGAGGCAAATGATCCCGCCATCCAGGAAGCTTTTACAAAAGAGATGTTTTCGCCCTTTTTTAACAATTGGATATGGAATAATACAGATAATGCTTTTGGTACTAGAGACTTGGGGTATTATGTTGGCTACGCCATTGCGGAGAGGTACTACGAGGCCGCTCCAGATAAATCAAAGGCCATTCAAAACCTAATCGAGCTAGACTTCAATGATACGCTTGCCATCGAAGGCTTTATCGATCAAGTAGGGTATTTCGAAAAACCCATTGCTGAATTAAAGGCTGCTTATGAAGCAAGCCGTCCACAAGTGGAATCAATTTTACCACTGCAGAATGGTGGCGAAGACATAGATGCTGATCTTGAGGAATTCACCATTACCTTCTCCCAACCGATGGACACGAGGTATCGAAATTTCCAGTATGGCCCGAAGGGAGAAGAGGTAGTTTTGGGGGTTCAGGACTTCCTTGGGTTCAGCGAAGATGGCAAGTCTGTTCGGCTCGCTATTAAGATGGAACCAGGGCAACAATACCAGATTGTGGTAGGGGAGGGTTTTCGGACGAAGGATGGGGTACCCCTGCAACCCTATTTGATTGATTTTAGGACAGCTGGAGACTAAATTTAGGAATTCAGACCGATTGAGCCCCAGGCAGATAGCGTTAACAATCTTTTAACGAGCTTGAAAAATATAAATGCAACTTTTTTCAGCGTATTTTTGTCCTTATACTGTTAGATAATCTAAGGCCTTAAATAGCTATTATGTCAGATCGGCACCGTCAGTTAGCAGCTATCGTATTTACAGATATCGTGGGATACTCTGCTATGATGCAACAGGACGAGACTCGTGCGACCATCGTACGAGAACGGCATCGTGCAGTTTTTGATGAACTAACGGAGCGATTTGGTGGTCGTATTCTGCAGTATTATGGTGATGGTACACTGAGCATATTCCAATCTGCAGTGGCTGCCGTCGAATGTTCTGTGGAGATGCAAAAGGCCTTTCGGGAAGAACCTACCGTACCCCTTCGAATCGGGATTCATACTGGAGATATTACTTTTAGTAAGGAAGAAGTATATGGTGATGGCCTGAATATTGCTTCAAGAATCGAAGCGGCCTGCATGCCAGGAGGGCTTTTCATTTCCGGCAAGGTATACGATGATATCAAGAACCACAATTGGTTGAAAGCCAAGTCGCTGGGCGAGTTTGAGTTCAAAAATATCAAACAGCCGATTCCAATGTATGCGGTTTGTACAGAAGGCTTGAGTGTACCTGCTGCTGATAATCTTGCTTATCTGAAGCAGAGTAAGGCTAAGGTTGTAAACATTCGCACGGCTAGTGATTCCAACAAGCATACACCCCGATCTTTGGCACTGCAATTTAGGGAAGGAGCGCTTTGGCTCTTGACCATTTTGGCGCTGATCTTGATCGGTATGAATTTTCTCAATCGAGAAGAGCCTGCTCCTACTGCAATCTATGCCGGACCATTAGACGGGCAGATTGCCATTGCTGTATTGCCCTTCTCTAATTTCAGTGATAGTGAAGAAGACGAATACTTTAGTGATGGAATTACAGAGGATATTTTGACGCTCTTGTCTCGTATGAATGATGTTCGCGTGATTTCACGAACTTCCGTTATGCAGTACAAGAATACCAATAAATCGATCAGAGAGATTGCTGCAGAGTTGAACGCTTCTCATATTTTGGAAGGAAGTGTGCGAAAATCTGGTAATAAGGTACGGGTAGTCGCTCAGTTGATTGACGCGGTTACAGATGCACACCTTTGGGCACAGACCTACGACAAGGAAATGACAGAGTTGTTCGAAATTCAGAGCAATGTGGCACAGGATATAGCTTCGGCACTTGAGCACGAACTGAGTCCTTCGGAATGGGCCAACATCAATAAAAAACCCACTAAAAACCTGGAGGCTTATGAGCACTATCTAAAGGGACGTGAGTTTTACGGTAAATACGATAAATCTAATAATGATAAAGCCATCGAGCACTTCAAAACGGCACTTGATTTGGACACCTCTTTTGCCTTGGCCTATGCGGGCTTAGGGGATGCGATAAGTCAAAAAGCGAATTATGAGCATAAGCCGAATTTGTTGGACTCTGCTAAGATGGTCAGCCAAAAAGCTATCCGTATTGACAAGAATTGTTCGGAAGGATACAAGGCGCTAGGCCTAGCTTACCACTATAAGGGGGATAAGGAAAAGGCGATGAAAGCCTATCAACAGGCGGTGGCTGAAAATCCCAATAATGATCTCGCGATTTCCAATATCGCGATGATCCATAACGATAAAGGAGAATTTGTGGAGGGTTTTCGTTGGGCTAAGAGAGCTTTTGATCTTAATCCCAAACACCCCATGGCCCTTAAACGACTCTCAGAAATCACGCAAGTAGTCGGACTAGAAAGTGAAGCAGAGGAACTCCTGAAGAAGGGCATCGAGGAAAACCCAGAGAATGTTGAGTTTTATCAAGACTTAAGCAATCTCTACCTGAGGCAAAACAAACTCAAAGAGGCGGAAATATATTGTAAAAAGGTAATGAAGATGGAGCCGGATAATAAGAAGGCCCCTATCCTCATGGCTAATGTCCGCTTGATGGAAAAGGATTTTGAGGAAGCTCATCAGTACTTCAAGCAAGCTAAGGCTAAGGCCTTTGTCATCAGAGAAGGAGACGAGGATGAGAATGAAATGGATGCAGAAGATAGAGACTGGGAGGTTGATCTTGGGATAGCCTTGACAGAAATGGAGTTGAATCATGATGAGGAAAGCCTAGAAGAACTAGAGGATATCCTTGACGACTTGGAGGACGAGCTTGAGGATCATCCGAGAGGAGATCGTTTGTTTTTGAAGAGTATTGTTCAGGCTGCCATTGGCGAGACTGAGGCCGCCGTGAAGACCTTAGAGAAAGCCGTAGATCATAACTTCCTCAATGTTGAACTCATCGTTAATAATCCTGCCTTTGAGGAAGTCGTGCAAAAGAATAAGAAAGATATTGCCAAAATATCCAATCGAATTGAGAAGAAGCTGAATAAGATGAAAGTCGAAGTCAAAGGGGTAAGGGTCTTACCTAACCTTTAGACTATGCTCAATACTTACCTTTAATGTTCTAGCACAAACCATTTATAGCCTAGTTTGTGCAATTTGTTCCAAAGACAATCTCAATATCCTACCTTGAGTTCTTTCAAAATTCTATAATTTTAAAGGATCCTGACCGAAATGGACAGGCAAGACCTTTAAGACAAAACGAATGAACGGAAAGAATCCAACTTTGTTGTTGGCTTGCTTAGCCCTATTGATGTGGTTAGCAGGCTGTCAATCTTCTGATCCTACCTCTTCTACAAAACGACTCCCTGCGGTCGTTGACTATAATTTTCACGTACGCCCCATTCTCTCGGACCGCTGTTTTGCTTGCCATGGTTTCGATGAAAATGCCAGAGAAGCGGACTTGCGATTGGATGAGGCGGAAGCTGCCTATCGGCTACTAGATAATGGACGGCAGGTGATTAGTCCCGGTAAAGTAAAAAATAGTGAGTTTTGGCATCGAATTCACAGCGAGGATCCGGAGCAAATCATGCCACCGCCGGAAAGCAATTTAACCCTTACCCCATACGAAAAGGAGCTCCTGAGTAAATGGATTGAGCAGGGGGCGGAGTACAAAGATCTATGGTCTTTCACCGCTCCTGAAAAACCCGAAATTCCCAAAGCCACTAAAAAGGCCTGGGTCAATAATGAGATTGACCATTTTATCTTGGAAAAGCTAGCGGGAACAGGATTGTCTGTATCCGGTCCAGAGCGCAAGGAAAAGCTTCTTCGACGCCTGAGTTTTGACCTTACTGGCTTACCGCCAAGCCCAGAAGACCTGGAAGCCTTTATGGCCGATGACTCACCCGATGCTTACGAAAAACAAGTGGATCGCCTGCTTAGCTCCTCCCATTATGGTGAGCGTATGGCGTCTATTTGGCTGGAAGCAGCCCGATATGCAGACTCCCATGGTTATCAAGATGATCGCCCTAGAACCATCTGGCCTTGGCGAGATTGGGTAATTAAAGCCTACAATGAAAATTTGCCTTACGATGATTTCATTACCTGGCAATTGGCAGGTGATCTACTGCCAAATTCTTCTTACGAACAAAAGCTGGCTACGGCCTTTAATCGTAATCATGGGATTACGCAGGAAGGAGGAGTGGTCAATGAGGAGTATATCACGGAATACGTGGCAGATCGTACCAATACCGTTGCGACAGCCTTTCTCGGCCTGACGATGGAGTGCGCGCGCTGCCATGATCATAAATACGATCCAATTTCACAGAAGGACTATTACCAGATGTTTGCCTTTTTTAACGGGATCAATGAGCGTGGACAGATCAACTACTTCGATCAAGCGCCGAAACCCCATATTCGCATGGAGGATCCTGAATTAGAAGAAAAGATAGAGTGGCTAGATTCTCTACGTACCGTGAAGGCTGCTGAATTAGTAGAATGGGATCGTACGGATCAAGAAGGATTCAATAAGTGGCTGGAGGAAGAGTATCCGAAGGTAGATCTGGAGGGGGAATTGAATCGCGGGTTAATCGCTTATTATCAATTGGACGAATTTGAAGCGCTAACTTCTCCAAGTTCCCTTCCTAACCACCCGCTAGCTAAGGCGAATGTCAAGATCATTAGTGAATTGATAAGTCCTATTCTGGGGGAAGGGCAGCGTGGAAAGGCCCTACAGTTTGATGGGCGTAATTACCTAAGTCTGGGAGATGTCGGTGACTTTGAGGAATCTGATCATTTTAGCATCAGTGCCAACGAAAAACCTACGAAGAAGCCGGAAAAGCTAGCAGGCTTGTTGGCGAGACGGAATGGGGAACAAAAAAGGGGGGGGTATGAGTTGGTGATGACCCCCAGTGGTCAACTCCAAGCAGGTGTTTACCACGATAAAAATAAGGAAAAGGCGGTAGTGGAAAGTGCTGGACGGATCACCATAGGAGCTTGGACACACGTAGCCATGACCTATGATGGTAGCGGACGAGCTGCTGGAATCAGTATCTATATCAATGGCATCAAACAAAGTACCAAGGAACTGTTTGATGATTTGAATCGCAAAAGCATCTTGAATGGCAACGACTTTTTAGTGGGCAACTGGACACCGCGACGGGCACGGTCTGGTAGGTACCAAGGATTTGAAGAGGGCTGGATTGATGAGGTAAGAATTTATGACCGAACCCTCAGTCCCGTTGAGCTGGCTACAATGGTTGGAAAAGGAAAGGCCTACGCTTATCCTGCCGTAAAGCAAAGCTCAAAACACCTAGCTGCGATAAGAAGCTTCTATCGTAATAATTGGGATGAAATCTATAGAACAAAACAAAATGCACTAGACAGCCTAAGATCCATATATCTGGAGGTGCCCTATATCATGGTGATGGAGGAGATGGAAGAACCTCGTCCCACTCACATCCTAAGCCGTGGAGCATACGACTCCCCTTTGGAAAAAGTAGAAGCCAGTACACCTTCCACCTTACCCGCCTTCCCGACGGATGCCCCGCAAAACCGTTTGGGGCTTGCGCAATGGTTAACACAGGCAGATCATCCTTTGACTAGTAGAGTAGTAATTAACCGACTTTGGCAAATGGTATTTGGACGAGGTTTGGTGAGTACGCCTGAGGATTTCGGGAATCAAGGGGCCCTGCCTTCTCATCCAGAATTGCTGGATTGGTTGGCGGTCACCTTTGTCGAGAATGATTGGGACATTAAAGCCATACTGAAGAGAATGGTGCTTTCATCCACCTACCGGCAATCCGCTGAGCGAACTGCTGAGATGATAAAATTGGATCCGGACAATATCTTGTTGTCCTGTGGGCCCTACCAGCGACTCGGGGCTGAAATGCTGAGAGATCAGGCCTTAGCCAGTAGTGAATTGTTGAATGCGAAGATTGGGGGGAAGTGGGTAAAACCCTATCAGCCGGCTGGAATCTGGAAAGAATTAGCTAACCAAATTGGCGAGAATAAATATCGGGAGAGTAGTGGAGAAGATCTCTATCGGAGAAGTATCTATTCCTATTGGAAACGAACTATCCCGCCTCCCGTCATGCTCACCTTTGATGCCTCTGAGCGTGCGGTCTGCGTGGTGAAGCGACAGAGTACTAGCACGCCTTTGCAAGCCCTGGTGTTGTTAAACGATCCTCAGTTCATAGAGGCTTCCCGGGCTTTGGCACAGTCGGTAATGCAAGCCGGAACGGATAGCGAAACTTGGATCATATCGATCTTTAATCGCTTAACGTCACGACAGCCCGACGCTTCCGAATTGGATGAACTCATGCAGTTATTGGAAGAGGAAAAAGGGAATTACGAAGCAGATCCAGCAGCAGCCAAGGCCTTGCTAAGTCTGGGGGCGTCACCCCTAGACCCTACGCTCGCCCCAGCCGATCTCGCCGCCTTGACGCTGGTAGCCAATGTCATTCTCAATTTGGATGAAGCGAAAATGCAATCCTAAGGACTAATCAAAAACGAAACGCAAAACATGAAATCAAAATATAGACCTATACAATACAGTGGACCTGAGCATGAGGCAGCGGTGCAAATGAATCGCCGTCACTTCCTCGGTAAACTTGGAATGGGAATCGGCGGTGCAGCGCTGGCCAGCTTATTACCCTCCTGTGGCAATGCCGCTTTCCCTTCTAACATCCCCAAACCGCTTGCGGGAATCCTGAGCGATCCACACGTAGCTCCGAAGGCTAAACGGGTAATCTATTTATTTCAGAGTGGGAGTCCTTCCCAGATGGACTTATTTGATTACAAGCCGAAGATGCAAGAGATGCATGGAGAACAGCTACCCGATTCGGTGCGTAATGGACAGCGTTTAACGGGGATGACAGCCTTTCAATCCTCTTTTCCCTTGGCATCTTCCTATTTTAAGTTTCAACAACATGGACAGAGTGGGGCTTGGGTTAGTGAGTTGATGCCCTACACCGCAAAAATTGCGGATGAACTTTGCTTTATAAAGTCAATGCATACGGAGGCCATTAACCATGATCCCGCGATTACCTTTTTTCAGACGGGATCTCAGCAGCCAGGAAGACCTAGTATGGGGGCTTGGTTGTCTTATGGCTTAGGTAGTTCCAATGACAACCTGCCAACCTTTATCGTGCTATTGTCTCGCGGATTGATCCGGCCTCAGCCGATCTATTCTCGGCTCTGGGGGAATGGTTTCTTAGCTTCCATGCATCAGGGCGTGCAGTTGCGCTCGGGAAAAGACCCGGTGCTCTTTATCAACAATCCAGATGGGATGAGTGCTAGTCAACGTCGTAATGCCCTGGATCATTTGGCCAAGCTAAATGCCAAGCGGCAGGAAGACTTTGGTGATCCGGAGATTAGTTCTCGGATTGCACAATACGAAATGGCCTATCGCATGCAAACCTCCGTTCCAGATGTCGTGGACTTATCTGATGAACCCGATGAAGTGTTTGAACTGTACGGCGAAGACGCCCGCCGTCCGGGTACTTTTGCTGCTAATTGCCTATTAGCTCGTCGCTTGGCAGAGCGGGATGTGAAGTTTATCCAGCTGTATCATATGGGATGGGATCACCATGTAGATTTACCGAAGGATATTATACCGCAAGCGCGTGATACGGATCAAGCGAGCGCGGCTTTGGTACAAGATCTCAAGCGACGTGGGCTATTGGAAGATACGCTCGTAGTATGGGGAGGTGAGTTTGGTCGTACCATCTATAGCCAAGGTAAGTTGACACCGGACAACTATGGTCGTGATCATCATCCTCGCTGCTTTACGATTTGGATGGCTGGCGGTGGTGTGAAACCGGGGATTACGCACGGGCAGACAGATGATTTTAGCTATAACATCGTGAAAGATCCCGTTCACGTACATGATTTTCAGGCAACTATGCTCCACTTGCTAGGGATTAATCACGAGAAATTAACCTTTAAGCATCAAGGCCGACGTTATCGTTTGACAGACGTGCATGGGCATGTAGTCAAGGAAATATTGGCTTAAAGTCGCATGTGGCTACTGCAGATATTGTAGGAGCCGTTCGTTAGATTCGTGAGGTAGGAATAGGTTAAATTCCAGAAAGTATCCTTCTGGATCATAACCTACAAAAGACCTGTACTTGGATTCTAAGCCGACGGACATATGTTTGGAGTGAAGGGGGAAGTTTTGGCTAGCTTCTACATATGTATACCAAGCTTCCACGTCTTCAAGAAAGAAGGATACGTTTACCGCCTTATCTTCTGAAAAGGAATGCATCCCTCGTCTTTCATCCACCAAACCAAGAAAGCCCGTAGGGGAAACCTGGTAGATCTTAGTCCAGCCTTGATCCGCTACCAAACTGAATCCAATGGTTTCTTCATAGAAGTTTTGCATCTGCAAAAGATCCTTATAGTAGAGCCAGGTAATGCTTCCATTAAAACCTAAGCCAGGAGGAACCTTACTGCTTTCTTGTACGGGATAAACGGTTTTGGCTTTTCCTAGAATAGGTATGAACTTTTCATTTTCGGGATGCTGTTTGAAGGTTTCAAATTCCAATAAGTATCCTTCTGGATCGATGGCCACAAAGCCGTCATGCGCATTATTCTCCTTGGGCTTGTAATCGTATTTGATCGGAATATTTTGCGTTTTCAAGTAATCATACCAGCCAGATAATTGCTCCGTCAGTAAGGCTAGGGCTACTGTTTTGGGTTCCTTTTCATTGTGCATGCCAACGGTAGCATCTACTAAGGTTAAATAGGAAGCGGTGGCAATCCGAAGAATCTTTGCTACCCCATAATCGGCTACAATTTCCAACCCCAAAGTATTGGAGTAGAAATCGCTAGCTTGAGCCAAATCTTTGTAATAGAAGAACACATTGCTGGCTTTTATCCCAAAGTCCTGCATCGTCCGAAAATCGGTATTACCAGCTAATAATTCATTAATACGAGAAGGAGGATAGCTTAAAAGCCTACCAAAACGGCGAGCAATCTGCCTTTTTTCGGCAGCCGAGTAGGTACCTTGCTCTTCCATCCTTTTTTTATCAGCCTTCAGTTGTTGGTAAGCTTCTAAGGTGTGACCTTTATAAAGGAGTAAAACCTCTTTGTCCTTGGCTACATCTGCTGGGAACAGATCGGTTACAATCAAATCTGGGTCTCTGTGCCATTGTATACCATATCGATCCGTAATGGCTTTAACTTGGTCCATGATACCATCCATCTCTTCACTATCCATGGGTTCGCTGAGTGCCAGGGACTTCGTCCCCGCTCCAACAAGCTCGCTGAAACCGGCAATGATACCCAGTTGGTAAGAAGAGCGATCAAGGGCCTCCTTGGAATTAGGTTGGCAAGATATCAATAGCAGACCAAGGCATATAATGAGAAAAACTCTATGATTCATAAGGCAGCGATTAGACGGTGAAATTTATGATTGAAGATAAACTTCCATAAAAAGAATGTAGTACAAAGAAAGAGCTTTTCTCATGTAAGGCCTTCTTGCGGCGGTCAAATACTTGGTTCTGGTGAAAAAGACTGGGAAATGGTTAGAGAAATAGGAAGTGGGAAAGCGGAAATGGGAAGAATCCACTTAGATTCGGTCTTCCGCATACGCACTTCCAATTTCATATGAAAAACAGCTCACGAAGAAAGAGCTTTTCCCATTTTTTGCTGTAACAAGCTAAGTACTTTGTAACATAAATTTCTCTGGTTTCTGGCGGCATCTTTTAAACAAGCCCTGCGTTGCTCGTCGGTCAAGTAGCTAAGGCTATTTTCCCTCCTCGCGCCTT
>JABSSL010000045.1 GCA_013214355.1 Saprospiraceae bacterium
TATATTGAATGTAGGCAAGGCGCAGGATTGGGATGCTAGCAGCGCTAACAAGCCCAGTTCTGCAACGCAGCATAGATTCAAAAGAGCCTCATAAGATCCGGTAGGACTTATCCACCACTACTTAAATAAAGAATTCCACTCATTGTGAGGATACGCCAAAGCCCTAAATCATTAGACCTTTTCCCAAAAAGTTGATTTTATCTAAGTCAATATGTAACGACTTTAAGTCTCGTTGTATTAAATGTGTAAAACCGATCTACAGCCTCCGGAAAAGCCGCTTTCTAATTCAAAATCAATACTAGACAGACGCTAGCTGGTACACCAAATAGCAAAATCTTTTTCAACTAAATCCTTTCTCATGGAAATGAAGAAAAAAAAAACCTGGTGGAATACCATCAAGAAGTTCAAAGCACAACCAAAAGGATACTGCCTGCCTAGAAAGGTAGAGCAGATTCAAAACATAGTACGCCTGGCGGAGCGGGATGGTACCCGGGTTAGAGCTGTAGGAAGTGGGCACTCTTTCTCAGATGTTGCTATCGAGAATGGTTTCTTGCTCAACATAAAGAAAATGAATAAGCTCCATCGCATTGCTCCGCAGGGACTTAGCAAGGCGTACCAAAAAAGCAAGCGCAATTGATTTATGCTCAAGCAGGTATCACTATTCAACGATTGAATAAACAACTTGACAAACTAGGTCTTTGCCTTGAAAATATGGGTGCCGTGGATGAGCAAACCTTGGCTGGCGCCATCTCTACCGGTACACATGGTACGGGCATCAATTTGCCAGCCATGTCCGGTATGGTACGAGCCATCCTATTGGTAGGTAAGGGCGGTCAGATTTATCGGATTGAACCCAAGGAAGGTATAGTCGATAGGACTGCTTTTGAAGCTCAGCCCAAAAATAGGGATATTAAATTGATCCAAGATGATGATTGGTTTAATGCTGCGCTGGTAAACCTAGGCTGCTTCGGAATCATCTACGCCTATGTCATCGAGGCCAAGCCGATGTACTGGCTTGCCGAAACTAAGGAAGTGGCTACTTGGTCAACGGTTAAAGCTATGATGGAATCCAAAGATTGGCGTAAAAACCTCACAGCATATGGGATCCCAGATAAAGTAGATCTAAAAACGGGCAAGCTCAAGAGTCAGCGAAACAAAAAATGGAAGAAGCGTTGGCAGAAATTGGGATTTTCCCCTGAGCAGCCTTTAGAAGTCAGGTCTCTCAGTGTGATTATCAACCCCTACAAGGTTCGTGGAAAGGAAGATCACACCTGTTTTATCAATCGTCAAATTCTCCTACCAGGCAGACCACGTCTAGGCCGGATACATGACTTTCTGCGTCCAATTCGGTATATCTTATTAGGTAGTATACCTCCTATCCCATTCCTCTTTTATTGGGGATTACGTGGGATAAATCGTGTGGCACCAGGAGTCATGCCTACCATTATTGAGGGGACGATCAGGTCCTTGCGCGATGAGATATACACCAATAAGGGGTACAAGGTGATGTTTCAAGGAGCTGAGTTCATCAAATTAAAGGCTTACGATGCTGAATACGCTTTTGATCTTACAAAGAAGAGAGCACATATACTCAATGCTATTCAGGAACTGCTGGATCAGGCGGAGGAATTCAGAAAGCAGGGCAAGCTGTATCAAACCAGTCCGATCGGAATGCGATTCGTAAAAGCTTCCAAGGCATTCTTGACCCCAGAGTCAGGGCGAGATGTGTGCTATGTCGATACCCCTGTATTGCTAGGTACCCAAGGGGCTGATAGCATTTTGAATGCTTGTCAGGATATCTTTATCAGATATGGAGGTATTCCTCACTGGGGGAAAATCAACAACCGATTTGCCGGTCGTACTGATCTCTTACTGAAGGCGTACCCAAATTTGCTAAAGTGGGAAGCCATCTTTAAAGAATTGAACCCTAATGGGACCTTTAGTAGTGATTTTTCGGATCGCCTGGGGTTGGGGCAGATCGAAGAGGTAGCGGTAGGCTTACTCCGGGAGGCGGGTTTCAAAAGGGGATCAAGTATCTATAAGAAATTCATAACTGGCAAAGCTACAAAGCCGCATGAAGATTAAAGAGCCTTAAACACCCTACCATTGGACTTCTAGGTCCAGCCTGGAATGGATGAAAGGATAGCGAAGACTCAAAGCAAATTTCTGTATCTTCGCCCAAAGCATACAATACTATGAGTCTCTTTGCTATCCTCTCCATTCTAATTGTTTTGGCCGCTATCTTTGGCTATATCAATGTCCGTTTCATTAAGCTGCCGATCACCATCGGAATGATGCTGATTTCCATCATCTTCTCCTTGATCGTTTTAATTATCGGACAGATTGATCCCACTATTCTAAAACTAGAACAGCAACTCATTGGTGGTATCGATTTCGAAAAAGTGCTGATGGACGGGATGCTGAGTTTTCTACTCTTTGCGGGAGCACTGCACGTAGATTTTGATCAACTCAAAAAACAAGCTTGGCCGATTGTATCCTTCGCCACGCTCGGTGTGATAACAGCCACCTTTCTCGTGGGAGGAATGATGTATTTTGTTTTACCCCTGATCGGCTTACCCTTAGACTTCATTTATTGTTTGCTATTCGGAGCCTTAATTTCTCCAACCGATCCAATTGCGGTCCTTGGTATCTTGAAAAAAGCCGGAGTACCCAAATCTTTAGAGATCAAGATCGTTGGAGAGAGTCTCTTCAATGACGGGATTGGGGTAGTTGTATTTTTGACGATTTTCCAGTTGGCACAGGCGGGAGCTGGAGAGATCCATTTTGGAGAAGTAGCCTTTGTCTTTCTAGAAGAAGTGGGAGGAGGAATAGCTCTTGGACTCGGTCTGGGGTGGATCGCCTATCGACTAATGAAAAGCATTGACAACTACGAAGTGGAAGTTATGATTAGTCTGGCAATAGTTATGGGAGGCTACCTCTTGGCTAGCGCGCTCCATTTTTCTGGGCCCTTGGCGATGGTGGTAGCTGGTCTTATGGTCGGTAATGAACGTTTTCGCACTTCCTCCATGTCCGAAACCACCGAGTTATACGTCGACAAATTCTGGGAGCTAATGGATATCCTATTCAATGCGGTTCTATTTGTGATGATTGGTTTGGAGATCATTTTGATCAAGTTTGAGCAGTCTTATCTGATTGCCGGCTTATTGGCCATCCCGATTACCCTATTAGCCCGATATATATCCCTGGGGCTACCGATCGCTTTGCTCAAGAAAAGGCTGGAATTCATCCCTAGAACCGATGTAATCATGACCTGGGGAGGACTAAGAGGTGGTATTTCCATCGCTTTAGCTCTGTCTCTGCTAGCTACCATGCCCAGAGATCAGATCGTGGCCATGACCTACATCATTGTTGTCTTTTCCATTGTTGTGCAAGGCTTAACCGTAGAGCGGGTAGTAAAACGCTTAGGCGCTGGCTAGGTGCCGGTTTTCAGACTAGTACTTTCGGGTGAAACCCCAGTAATAGTGCGGATTGGTACTTTCGGGTGATGCATTGAAGCCTTGTTGCGACTAATTTCGTAGCAGTTTATATCACCTATCGAAAACTTACAAGATGAATCTAAAAGTCGAAGTACCTATTAACGCTACGAAAGAAGAAATTTGGAAGGTCATTACAGATATTGAAGGGGCCCCAGATCGGATTAGCGGAATTGAAACCGTAGAAGTTCACCACGATCCCGGTGAAGAGCTCATTGGTCTAAAATGGACAGAAACCCGCACCCTCTTCGGAAAAACAGCAACAGAAACCATGTGGGTTACCGAAGCAGAAAAGAATAAGTTCTACAAAACTAGAGCGGAAAGTCATGGCGCCATTTACACCTCCATCATGCGGATTGCTGAGAAGAATGGTCAAAACTACCTTGGCATGGAATTCTCTTCTCAAGCACTAACTTTTGGCGCTAAATTTATGGCCACCGTGCTAGGCCCCTTATTCAAAGGAGCCACCAAAAAAGCCGTATTGAAAGATCTGGAAGATATCAAGGGGCATTTGGAGGGATAATGGCCTTTCCCAATGCCTACCAGCACCCATCTGCCGATTTTTTACAAGACCATTGTTTAGGAGGTAAAATGCTATATTTGATATACTATCAACTGGTTTACTCAAACTACCAAGTATGTATCAAAAAGCACTGCCACATTTGGCTCTTATCTTTACCTTTCTGCTAAGCTATAGTTGTATGAATAATCAGGATTCTACCCCAGCGAAAGAAGGCGCCTGGGAGGGTTGTGTAATTGGGATGTATCCAGAAAATGGAAATGAAACTTTACCTACCGGCAATCAAGAAGAGATTGATGACTTTGAGGCTAAGATTGGGAAACAGATTGGATCAGTCGTTTGGTTTCCTACTTGGGATGATGAATTCCCCTTGGAAGCCTGCCAAAAGCTGCATGAACGGGGTATTATCCCTCACCTCACCTGGGAAATATTCTGGCCATCAGAAGATCCCAATAATACTCGCCAAACGGGGCCAAATGGCTATGAAGGTTTCAATGAAGTCTTGAGCGGGAAACACGATGAATACATCGATCGATTTGCGGAAGGAGCTAAGGCTTTCAAGGAAAGAGTGCTCATGCGTTTCCTGCATGAGTTTAATGGCAATTGGTACGTATGGAGTGGAAATAAGAATGGTAAGGCGGAAGGTGGTCCTGAAAAAGTGGTGGAGGTTTGGAGATACGTCGTAGATCGATTTAGGAAGGTAGGTGCTGATAATGTGAAATGGCTGTGGGTACCGCATGGCCCTTCCACGGACCTCTCTACAGAAGCCTGGAATGCGGTGGCCAATTACTGGCCGGGTAATGACTATGTGGATTGGATAGGCCTTGATGGCTATAACTTCTACCCACAGGATCCCTGGGGAGGGAAGCGGCCGCTCCGCGATTTTGATAACTGCTTCCGGAAGCTATATGATGATTGTGCCGTACTGGGCGACCAGCCCATGATGATAGCGGAGTTTGGTACGGGAGAATTTCAGTCAGATGAATTTGACAAAGCAGCCTGGGTCACGGAAGCTTTCCAAAAGATTAAGTCTGAGTATCCCAGAATCAGGATCTTCACCTGGTTTAATATCAATAAGGAATTGGATTGGCGCGTAAATTCTTCTCCAGCATCATTGCAAGCTTTTCAGGAGGCGCTGGCTGATCCTTATTTCATTTCAAGTCCGTACTAACACTAAGATATCCGAAGTTTCCTTTAGGCATCGCCTAGGTAAAACTTCGGATATCTTAGTATCTGTCCTGTCTTAGCTCAAGGCCCCTACCCCTTCGTACAGCGCCGCCCGCTGCTCCTTGATCGCAGGAGAAGCCAAGTACTCATCGTAACTCATCAAGCGATCGATAATACCGTTCGGGGTAATTTCGATAATGCGATTCGCCACGGTCTGTACCATCTGATGGTCATGCGTAGAGAAGATCATATTCCCCTTGAAATCCTTCATGGCGTTGTTCAAAGCCGTGATAGACTCCAAATCCAGGTGGTTGGTAGGTTCATCCAACAACAAGAAGTTAGGATGCTTCAGCATAATCTTACTCAACATGCATCGTACCTTCTCGCCTCCAGACAGAACACTTGACTTTTTGTACACTTCTTCACCAGAAAACAACATTCTCCCTAAGAATCCGCGGATAAACTGCTCGTCCTTCTCCTCTGAGTACTGGCGAAGCCAATCCATGAGTTCCAAATCTTGCTCATTAGAAAAGAACTCGCCATTTTCATTCGGCAAATAATCGAAGGTGATAGTTTGTCCAAATTCAATATGCCCGCTGGTCGGCTGTATCTTACCTGCCACAATTTCATAGAAAGCAGTCAGCGCTGCACTCTCCCGACTAAGCAAGGCAATCTTCTCACCATGATTCATGATGATATCCATATTGGAAAACAAGCGTTCTCCAGTAGTTGTGGTATAACTAATATCTGTAAGACGAAGAATTTGATCACCCGGCTCTCTTTCCGGCTGGAAATTGATAAACGGATATTTTCGACTGGAAGGCTTAATTTCTTCAAGGCTCAACTTCTCTAAAGCTTTCTTCCGGCTGGTCGCCTGTCGAGACTTAGAAGCATTTGCACTAAAACGTTGGATGAATTCCATCATTTCCTTACGCTTTTGCTCCATCTTCTTGTTCTTGTTGGCAAGCTGCTGCGCCATCAACTGGCTAGATTCGTACCAGAACGTATAGTTACCCGTGAAGATGCGAATGCGGTTGAAATCGATATCCACCACATGCGTACATACCATATCCAGGAAGTAACGATCGTGAGATACTACGATCACTGTATTCTTGAAATCAGCCAGGAAGTCAGCTAACCAAGTCACCGTTTCCGCATCCAAGTCGTTAGTTGGCTCATCCAGCAATAAGAGATCAGGATTGCCAAATAGCGCTTGCGCCAAAAGCACCTTCACCTTCTGCGGACCATTCAGCTCCTTCATTTGCTTATAATGCAAATCTTCTTTGATACCCATGTTACTCAGCAGTTCGGCCGCATCACTCTCTGCATTCCACCCCCCCATTTCTCCGAAGGTATTCTCCAACTCTGCCGCGCGCAGGCCATCCGCATCGGTAGCATCCGGATCCATATAGATGGCATTCTTTTCCACCATGATATCGTACATCTCCTTATGCCCCATAATCACGGTATTCAACACCTCTTCCTCTTCGAATTCAAAGTGGTTCTGCTTTAGCACAGCCATTCTGTTACCAGGCTCAATACTCACACCACCACGGTTAGGAGATAGTTCTCCAGATAGTATTTTCAAGAAAGTCGATTTACCCGCTCCATTGGCTCCAATCACCCCATAACAATTGCCGAGGGTAAACTTGAGATTCACCTCATCGAACAATACTCTTTTGCCATATTGCAAGCCTACATTATCAACTGTGATCATTTACTGCTACTTTTTTGCTGCTTAAATAGAGACAATTCCTATGAATATCCCTTGAAAAGGCTGCAAAGGTACCGCTATTCTATCAGTATTGCAATGCAGAAAAAAAACTTAAACATTATTTATTCAAAGCCATAGAACTCAAATCATTATTGCTCCGCTTTGGCAAAAGAGTGTCAAGACCCTTTGGTGGGAAAAAACAACCCGAATTCTGGTCATAACCAAAACTCGGGTGGTAGGAATTTAATTCAATATGGTTTAATCCTAATCGGTTACTCCTCTCTACTACTACTTTTTGTAGAAGTCCCAAAAGTCTGGCTCTTGCCATTTCTTTCATAAATCCATTCTCCCTTATCCGGGATTTCAAAGCCGTACTTGCGAATCATCTTCAAGTACTTTTGGGCTTGTTGAGCTGGCAGTTCTTTACCATTTACCCGAACAGAATTCCCCTTCGCTCTAATCGCTATGTCATCTTCCTCATTCTTGATGAAGCCATCCTTAATTAAGGCCGGGTAAAATTCCTTTTTGAAGGCATCCATAATCTCACGATGAGCATCCATCCGATCTCTATGAATATCCATCCGATCCCGGTGTAGATTCATGCGTTCTCGGTGTAAATCCATGCGGGTATGATGAATACTCATCCGCAACCCATGCAGACTCATGCGGTCGCGGTGGTATTCCATCCGTTCTCGGTGCTCAGCTTGCTTGTCTTCAAACTTGCGGATGCCATCTTCCATCTTACGAATCCGATCTTCCAAGCTTTTATTCAAGGTTTCTTCTGATAAATTAATAGCCCGCTCGTGCTCATTGAGTTTGTCTTCGAAGCTACGCGATCCTTTTTGGAGCGCTAAGGAGTGGCTGAGCATATCGTTCCCATATTCTGTCTTTAGCTGACCTAACCAGTCCTTATAAGCCAACTTAATTTCCTCTCTCCGGTCATTCCATTGTGAAAGATACTGCTCATTGACGGCACCTTGCCATTCATCAATGGCTGTGGTATACCGATCAATCGTAGCCCGTAATTTTGAACGATCCCCGTCTTTTCCCTTCAGCGCCGAAGAGATCTCTTTGGAAGCAACAGAAAAGTCCGGGGGAGTAGGTAGATCCGGCGTCTGTGACATTTTGGGTATCCTTGGAGGGACAGTATCCTTCCTGATTTTCTGGGCATCAGACGTTGCCATACCCATATTCGGAGCGGCCATCTTCATTGCCCCCAGTAAATCCGCAGCCGTGGTAGCATCGGAATTGCTTGTGGAAACAACAGATTGGGGCGCAGAGGTGGCAATGGTTTTTAAAGCTGAGTCAAAAGGATCAGCTTCGTCCATTGTAAGAGGATCGGCGATAGTTTCCTCCGTATTGGAGGGAAGAACTGAGGTGAGGTCTTCCATTGTCTCCTCTTTCAACTCCATACTGCTGGTCGTCAGTTCCGCTTCTTGTGTCGTCGTAATCGTTTCGGAAGATTCATTATTGAGGTTGTCGAAAGCAGAGTCGAAGGCAGGTAAATTAGCCCAACTCACGACTGCCATTCCCAACAACAGTAAAAGCGCAAGCCCTGCTTTGGTGGAAGTCGAGGTAGAGGGGGTAGGTGTTTGTAAACAGATCCGTTTGATACGGTCCATTAAATGCTGTTTCTTTCCTTGATAAGACATAGCTAGTGTCAATTGCTGGCGCTGTTCCTCCATCAATAGCAAGGTCCTGGCGTAGAGTCGAGGATTGCCACAATTGGCAACGGCGATATCGTCGCAGCATAGCTCTCGCTCTTCCAGGATGCGATTGGAGAGTAACCAAAACACCGGGTGATAGAATAATAGAATTTCAAGAATAGAAAGCATCAAATTAATTAGAAAGTCGTGCCGGCGAACGTGTGCTAGTTCATGCAATAGAATGGCTTCCAATTGCGCAGGACTAAGATTCGCCAACATGCCGAATGGCAATAGGATTATCGGCTTTAGATGTCCCACAACAAGTGGCACCTGCACCTTCATGGAAGCCATGATTTTCACCGGCTTACGAACTCCTAATTGGATGCTCAGCTGTTGCACCTGTTTTTCCCAAGCTTCGGGTACCGCTAGGGTCCCTACTCGGCGAAGTCTGTAAGTGAAGTAAAAACCGCCTATCCAACGAAGGCTAAAAAACAATACGCCTACTAACCAAAAATAAGCTAGTTGATCGGCATACATTTGCATAAATAATTCGGCACGCCACCATAGGTCGCTCCACCAACCGGAGCCTCCCTCTAAGGTCAATACCGTTTCAAAAGAAGAAATGGGTTCCAACCCACTAGTTGGCAGGGGCATGGGATGGGAACCAAATACTTCCATTGTCTTCTGATAGAAAGTCAAGGCCACCCAGCTAAATAGACTAAGCAAGGCACCACTCAACAATAAATAGCGCAAATGCGAACTTGACCGTTTCCGCAAGAGTCTAAGGCAGACTTGTAAGAGGAGATAAATCAAGCTTCCCTGCCATAGAGAGTGTAGAATAGTCCACCCCAATACTTCTGACAACTGGGGTAAGAATTCAGTCGGGTGCATATCTTATCTTTTGTTAGTCATCAGAATTTTCTTCCAGATCATCCAAGAAAGATCGAATCTCATTCAATTCCTTCCTCGATGTTTTTCGATTACCAAGCAATTGCATCACCAGCTTCATGGTGGAGCCATTGAAAGTCGTATCCACAATCTTTCCCAGAACTTGCTTCATATTGTCTTCTTCACTGATGGTTGGCGTATAAACGTGACTCACCCCTTCCATCTCCCGCTGCAAGAAACCCTTCTCATGCATCAATTGCATGAACTTAAGCGTAGTCGTGTAGCCTACCTTTTTGGCATCCTGTACTTCCAACAAAGCCTCGTGTACCTGCCGGACCGTTGCAGGGCCCAAGCGCCACAATACTTCCAAGATGGCTAATTCCCGTTGAGTGGGTTTAATCTTCTTTTCTCCCATACCCTACGATTTTTTTCGTACGGCAAAGCTATACGATTTTTTTCGTAGGCGCAAGTCTTACCTACGATTTTTTTCGTAAGGTGCTCAATCTATAAAATTTTGCAGGTGCATAAGTCCCTATATATTAGTGCTTTTTCCTACATTTGGATAAACCTGATTTTCAGGTAATATCTTCTTTAGTGTTTCGTTAAATCAGTGCTAAGTCTCCAACTTAATCATCGCCAATTAATCGTATTGTCTGCGAGAACAATACTAATAAAACCTAGAACCCTATGGCCAAACTCTATGCTTTGCTCGTTGGTATCAATGATTACCACCCCGAAACCAGTGTAAACCATCTCAAAGGTTGTGTCAATGATGTTAATGCCATGCGCGATCTCTTGACCCAACAGTACAAAAATCTCGATCCGGATATTCTTCCTATTCTCAATGCGGATGCCACCCGAGAGAACCTACTCAAATCCTTTGAAAGCCATCTTGGAAAGGCCGGCCCTGACGATATAGCGCTGTTTTACTATAGCGGCCATGGCTCCTACGAAAAGACTTCCCCTGAATTCGAAACCTACGATTCAAAGAATCAAAACGAGACTCTGGTCTGCTATGATAGCCGACTCCGAGGCCACTTCGATCTGGCTGACAAAGAAATAGCTGTCCTGCTAGAGAGGTTGGATCCTAGGGCCCAAAAAATAGTGATTCTGGATAGTTGTCATTCAGCTTCTGTTACGAGAAGTGATCGAAATGAGTTATCCCGTAAGGAGCCTGCCAGAGAAGGATCCAATGGGATATACCGGCGGCCAATTGACTCCTACATGTTACCTGGGGACAATTATTATCTGACGCAAAAAGCACAAGGGAAAATAAAGATTCCTGCAACAGCGCATCTATTGCTCTCTGCCTGCAGCCGAGAAGAGAAAGCCTTGGAACGCATCGATGAACAGAGTGGCGAAAGAAGGGGCTTATTCTCCACTCACATGATGGAAGTTCTCCGGCTAAGTGATGGGAAGATCTCTTATAATGATCTGTATCTACAGACTCGTATAGCAGTCATCAAAGAGCGTAAGCAGCAGACACCAAGACTAGATCCCTTATTTGGGTTTAATGCCAATTTAGGGTTCCTATCTAATACAACTATTAATACTAGAAGATACCCTGCCATCTGGGATAAAGGGCTTAAGTTGCAATTAGGACAAGTGCACGGGCTCCTTCCTACAGAAACAGATGACATTGCACAGATTAGTGTTCTACTTTTTCCAGTCGGGCAAGAAGGACATCCTGGAATTCCGGCTAGTATCACAAAAATTGCGGCTACGGAAAGTCAGCTATACGCTGAAGGTGCCGATGAGAATACGACATATGAAGCAGAGATCGTAGGACTACCGAAAGCTATGTGTATGTTGGTAGGTGTTACCGGACCTGTGGATAAATGTGAAGCTATTTTACAATTGGCAGAAGAGAATCCTTCTCCTCATCTACAATTTATTGAAGGAGAAGATGGGGTCGAATACTCCTTAGAGTACACCGAGAAAGATGATAATATCTTGGTCTGGCTTATCCATGTTCCATCCGGACTCAAGGTTCAAGGCGCCAGAAACCGGGATAGTTTGGAGGCTTGTTTTAACCTCATCATGCCCTATATTGAACAAGTAGAAAAATGGGAACGATACAAGGCTGTAGAAAAACGTGCAGCTCGTATCGATGAAAACAAGATCGATATCAAGTTAGAATTAGAACAAGAGGATGGTCAAATGCACACCTTACCTCGCGATCAAACAGAAGTCAGTGTTGATTTAGATCGGGCCAGCAATGGACAGGACTGGGAAACAGCAGATTTTAGGCTTACCATAAACAATCGTTCTCGGGAGGACCTTTATGTTTTGGTACTTGGCATGTCAAGTTCTTATGGAGTATCGGCTTACTTTAATGATTGGGTAGATGGGAAATCTGGTGAAGTAGAACTGATGGACAATAATTTTGAATTACACTACAAATCCGATAGGGAGGTAGATGTATTGAAGTTCTTCATCAGTTCGGAGGAGATCAATCCCGGGGATTATACCATCGAAGCGGTGGAACTCGGCGACATCCAGGAACCAAGAGCAATCGGAAATGAAAGAGCCATCGGCAGCAAAAGTGCCTCGAAAAAAGACGACTGGTTCACCAAAACTTTCACCATCACCGTATCTGGTAACCAACGAAACATCGGCAAGGAAGCTAGCAGCATCAATGGAATGACCTTCCAGGAAAACGATAAGCTCAATGCCAAATTGAGCTTTGGAAGCATTCACACCCATACACGTAGCGCTGACCCCATTTATCGCTTGCCCGGTGAATTGGACGGCTCTGACTTCGAAATCATGAACTTCGCCCCGCCAAAGTCAGCGGATAAATGTGTGATCGAGTTACATGATATTCAAGGGCAAGAACAACTCAAGGAACAGCCCCTACAGATTGAGCTAGATGAAAAGATGGAGGAAGGTGAGATGATTATCCCTGTCACTTTCGATGGTGAATTTATTCTTCCTTTCGGTGAAGTGAAGGAGACCGCAGATCACCGCCCCATGATTTCGATCGATAACTTACCGGCTCAGGTGGATGATGGTCGGCGTAGCGTTGGTCGTGCCTTGAAGTTTGTACTGCTCAAAACCGTTTTCAAAGACAAGTTCGACGTGTTCAAGCTTAGATGGGTGGATTATAGTGTGAAGAAACGAAAGCGAAAAACAGACGGGCTCAAGGATAAGGTCGCAAATGCGAATAAGATTCTTCTGCTGATACACGGTATCATTGGTGACACCAAATTCATGGCGGAAGAAGCAGAATTTGCCGTTAAGGACAAGGGCTTTGATCTCGTACTCACCTATGACTACGAGAACTTGGACACCGATATCAATGTAATTGCGGAGAAACTAGACAAAGATCTAAAGGACGTTGGCTTGGGTAGTGGGCATGATAAGCAATTGACCATCGTGGCCCATTCTATGGGTGGATTGGTAAGCCGCTACATGATTGAGGACCTACGGGGGGATGATGGATCAGTAGAGAAGCTGATGATGTTCGGTACGCCTAATGGTGGATCGCGCTTTGGCTTAGCTCCCGGCTTAGTGGATGATTATGTACCGGAAAAATACAAGGAGCTTGTTAAAGACAAGGCCAAAGAGTGGTTCAAGTTTGCGACGGGGCTGGCCTTAAACTTCCTACCTGGATACGTCAAGACGATCTTGGAATACGTGGTAAAGCTAGCCAAGCTAGATGAAATCGATTCACCAGAGGTTCTGAATACGCTTGCGATGATGAGCCCTGAGGATGATTTCATAAAAGGGTTGGTTGCCAACACTAAAGCTTCCAACACGACCTACTATATCGTAGCAGGAGATATTACCAATTACCAGGTTAGCGGAGGTTGGTTTAAGCGCTTCGTCGAGAAGATAGAGGTGGGTATTGGTAAGGTGGTCTATTACAATATTCCCAATGATATCGCTGTTGGAGTCGAAGACATTCGCAAGGTTAATGGTGTTGATAAAGACACACATACCGCCGTGGTGCCTGGACACCATCTCAACTACTTCGAAAATCCACCTAGTGTGGAGAAGTGGAAGGAGTGGTTGTAGGATTGAATTAATAGTTGATAGCATTCGGTCGATGGTCCATGTTGAGCAATCATCATGGACCATCGGCTTTTAATGATAGGCAGCTTATAAACTTTTACCATTATTCCTTGAGGTTCTTGGAAGTGGCGAGCGCGATCACGCGGCCATTTTCACCCACCGCATTATAGAAGTGATAGACGACTCCCTCCCATTTGATCACCCAGGGTTTGTGGGCGTAGGTCTTGTCATAGGGCTCAGACGGGGCAATCAGGTCCTCCCCTTCCCAATCTGTCCAATGGATCAAATCGTAAGAACAGGCAAATCTTTCAAAGGCTCCGGGTTTCCAGAATGCACCAAAGTAAAATAGCACATACACATCATCGATCTTGGCGATCTGTGCGTCTCCACAGATCCCCTTATTGCGGGTGATAATAGGATTTTCTCCATACCGCTCCCAATGGGTCATATCTGTTGAAACGGCCATGCCAATACTTTCGTAATTGGCTGTATCTCCTTTCGCGTTATAGTACATGACAAAAGGATAGCCCGTATGCAATTCTCGATCCCGAATGACTAAGCTCTTGTATATCGTTTTCTCCTCAAACCAACGCGCGGCCTCATCCATTGGGGAAAGTATCGGATCTTCACTTGTAATCCATTCCGCTGGTTTCGTCAAAATAGGCGACTTTGCCAAGCCTACCTTCAGTCGCCCCGCTTCGTAGCCATCGACATTTCCTCCTAAATAGGTCATCCAATACTGATCCTGAAACTGCTCTACGCCGTAGGTTCCTCCCCAATTGATGTCCACCAAGGATACATAACCTGCCTTCTGACTCGCATCCCAAGTCCCTTCCGTGAAAGATAGAATCCTTCCCTTCGTTTCCCAATGCAGTAAATCATCACTTTCCGCCAGCCACGTCTCATAACCATGCCCATCAAAGACGATATAGGTCATATACCAATGCCCTTGTTCCCGAAACACCGTTGGAGAATCCACCATTCTATTCGTATCTGGGTGTTGGAGCACTATCCCGTATTTATAAGGTGTCTTTATTTCCTCATAGATATCCTCCATGGTATTGGCAAGCACTATGGTAGGAATTGATTCGCTAGCAGGGTCTTGACAAGAGATCAAGTTGAGTAGTATAAAACAACTCAGCATCAAAAAAAATAGTTGACTTGTAACTCTGCTAATTAATAGGCGGCAAAAAGTGTTTTCTCTAAGCATCAGTAAACTCTCTTTATACGCTGCATAGCTTCCTTAACATTGCTTATGCAGCTTTGATAAAACTGAAATTTATACATACGGAATTCGAGAGCATTGGTCACTAAATATCTAAATTCTTCATTCCGCTTCAAGGCCTCTACATCCCGTGGCACATAACCAATGATCTGTTTCACACCTAGCGCTATCTCTCGCGGGTAAGTAATCTGTAATGAATCCGAGAAAGCTAAGGTGTACTGCAAACTGGTATCTCTATTGACACTGAAATGTTCTTGAAAGAAGGGAGACAGATAAGCATTTAAGTCAGGATGTAAAGTGCTGCCTTTGGTTAATCTGGGGAAATCATGATTGTATACCAGCGTGATCAGGTTACGTAAGGAGTCATCCTTGATCAGATTAATACCAAAGGTTTTTAGATTTTCGTAACCGGTAGCATTTGCAAAAATGTACTCATCCCGGGTCATCCAATAAAAATCTAAGATTAAGGTATCGGAATAGGCTTTTTTCCCATCGAGGAAGTTCATCACATTAAGATGGCTAATAAAACCCGTTCTATGGATCAAGAAATCCCGCTCGAGATCCTCCAGATTATCTTCGAGTTCAAAATAAATCTGATTCATCACATCACGCTCATTCTGGTTCCGATTTAGCTGCTCCCCGTATTGGGTGAGGTAAAAGGCGATGATCACACCGATGATGATGATGGTGATTTCTATTAAGTATTTAACGATGAGCTTAGTAAAGTTCTTCATCTATAGACAGTGAATGATAAGTTAAAAGTCATAATTCAGGATCAGCAGTTTCCTGTGATTCCCTATCTTTATAAAACAGCGTGCTCTGGCTAATACCTATGCTTAAGATCGAAACATTCTGGGGTAAGCCCAAAATAATCAGCGCTTTCTGACCTTACCAACGGGAATAATTTAATTACTTTCCTAAGTTTTCTCATCGCACAATAGGGTTTCTGGAAGGAGGTTATGGCTTCCTTTATCGATCCTGGCAGGTTTCAAAAGAAATCCGATTTGAAGAAATAGAGCCAGCCTATTTTGGAGCACTAGGCTTCAATTCTTTTATATCTCCTGAAGTAGCATTCGAACTAAAAGGGGACTATCAAAAACTGGGTAGACAAGAACAACGATGGTCAATTGAAATGGGCTTTCAGCTATTTCTTGAGGGCCGTAAATGATAATGACTTTATTTCATTTGCAAAAGTGAAAGATACTTACTAATTTTACTTTGTAAATTAAATTTCATGCAAAGAGTACATCTTGGGGAATTTGAAGAATTGATATTATTGATCGTTGCCATTCTGAATGGTGAGGGTTATGGGGTATTGGTCATGGAAGAATTGGAGCGTCAAACTGGGCGTTCGGTAAATATTAGTGCCGTACATGCTGCCCTGAGGCGCCTGGAATCCAAGAAATTCATCAAATCTTCTTGGAGTGAAGCCACGGCTGAACGTGGTGGAAGACGCAAGCGATTATTCCAGATTACACAAGAAGGTCAGGCGGCCATGCAGCAGGTGATGGATACTCGAGCTAAACTTTGGGGTATGGTACCCAAATTGGGGCCCAACTTAACCTTTTCTTAGCCTAGGCTGAAGTTGATTTCTCTTTTTGAAGCAATAGACGTTCCTTTCTCAACCAGATTACATATCCCGCAATAGCTATATCAAAACCTAGACAGACCGCTGGATACCAGGAAGGCACAAAATCTAGATCTTCTCCATGTAACAACAAGTCCCACAACACATGCAATCCCCACCCTAGTGCCAAGTACCATAAACTATATCGCTTGGACAAAACAGCAAAGCTCAGATACAATAAGACTCCACCTATCTCAAGCAAGATCCATTGTAGGCTTCCACTAAAAAAAGAGAAGATCACATATATGAGAGCCGCCACCACTAGCCCTGTACGCCAAAAAGCGTGATCTTTATTGGGAAATACGCGACGGGCGACCATAATGCTAGCTGCTGCTACTACAAATCCAATTATCGCTTCTATCCAAAAGGATCCCATACTACTGTCATTTCTTATTGCCGGATAAACCCAGTGCCTGGAAACGGAAGATAAAGCTATATTCCTGTACCGGCAATAGGTACTTAGCCATAGGTCGATTCAACCAAGAATCTATCCCGCCCACGCCCATTTGTCGATGATCCAGACATAAAGAAATGGACGCTCCCTTTTTCAGGTCAAAAGGATGAAGGCTACCGCGTTCTTCCTGCGTTAGGTCCTCGGGCGTGAACCAGAGGGCCGTCATGCCAAAGCTAGGCACCCCGGAGAATCTGATGCCTTGACCTTCTCCATTCTGGAAAGTCACCCATTGTACTGCTTCTTTATTCCCATTTTCCTGCGGACTTAAATATGGTACATACTGCTCCTCTACGGTGCTTTGATAGCGTCCGACGGGGGTTGAAGTTTTCCGGTCCGGGTAGTTTTCCAGCGGGCCTCGTCCCAGCCATTCCATTCGATCAAATTCAGGAGCTAAGGCCAAATGCAGTCCTTGTCGCGGCATATGAGGCAAGTCCGTGTTGTTGGGTAGAAATGTACTTTTCACTTGCACCTCTCCCTGATCATTCACAGTGTATTCCAAGAGGTATTGCGCATCAACATCTAGGAGATCCAAAGTTGTTTTGACGGTAAAGGCAGCCGTGGACTCCTTAATGATGGACCACTGCGTACTTTGACAAGATGCTAGCGCACCTGCATGCCGCCAAACTTTCATTTCTTCTGGCATTTGGTATCCCCAGTCATTGTCTACCGGTGCGCGCCAGAAGTTCGGGATTGGACTCTTGGCCAGGAATGAAATGCCTTGACTGGTATATTGCTCGATCAATCCCGTTTGTGCATTGATCACTAGGCTGAAATCTGGCCCAGAGATACCCAACATATTATTGAGGTGAGCGATATCCAATGGCTGTTGTAAAGTATAGGAAAAAGCAGGAGCTACTGGTTCTTTCAATATGAATTGCGACCTAGCACATTCGAAGCCAGCAGGAAAGTAGGCCGTTTCCTTCACCACTTTCACACTCACATCCAAGTAGGTTGCTGCTGTTCCTGTGGCAAAATCGCTGGGCACAGAGAGAACATAGCTTCGGACTTCTCCGGCCTTTACCCCGTCTAAGGACAAGCTTCCCTCGAGAGCCTCCCCGGAGGTTCGCCAGCCCCGCCATTCCAGTCGGAGGTTGGTGAGTGGAATAAAGTCATAGGTATTGCGAACCCGCAAAGTGCCGGTCGCCAAATCAAAATCATCTATGACAACATATTGGTACAAACGTTTCACCTCATAAAAGGAAGGATGGGGGGTCCGATCTGGCCGAACGATCCCATTGATGCAAAAGTTATTATCACTCGGTATATCTTCTGGGCCAAAATCCCCTCCAAAAGCCCAGTATTGCTCTCGCTCTTCGTTTGTAGCCACTAAACCTTGATCTACCCAATCCCACACAAAGCCACCTTGCAGACATGGATAACGGTTTATGATTTCCCAATAATCTACAAAATTGCCTAAGCTATTACCCATGGCATGGGCATATTCACACATGATCAAGGGTCGATAAGGCTCGCTTTGGGCATAGGTTTCCAAAGCCTCCGGCGTGGGGTACATGGGGCAGACTATGTCTGTGTGCGGCGCTTCAAAGGCTTGCTCATATTGAACAGGACGGCTGTCATCTTGCTCCTTCAGCCAAGCGGCGGTAGCCTCAAAATTCACCCCATCTCCTGCCTCATTCCCTAATGACCACACAATGATAGAGGGATGATTTTTTGTACGCTCATACATGCGAACGGTACGATCCATATGCGCTGGTCCCCAAGTCGCATCCTTGGCCAAGCTCTCGTCTTCAAACCCCATTCCATGGGATTCTATATTGGGCTCATCCACTACGTACAAGCCATGTTCATCACACAATTCGTACCATCTGGCTTGATTGGGGTAATGACTATTCCTTACCGCATTGATATTGCACTGCTTCATGAGTCGGATATCTTCCAACATGCTTTCCTCCGTGATCACATGGCCCGTATGTTGGTCATGCTCATGCCGATTCACCCCTTTAATGGTGATTGCTTTTCCATTGACCAACAGTTGCGCATCCCGGATTTCTATCCTTCGGAATCCAGTTCGACAGCCCACCACTTCTTGGATTTTTCCGGCTGGATCCGTAAGGGTAAAAACAGAGCGGTATAGATGAGGGGTTTCTGCTGTCCATGCCTTCACGGCTGGCACCTTCAGTTGCCATTGCCAATGCCCCTCCTCCCCTTTGGCTACTAGCACATCCTCAGTACGTTCTATAACGACCTTTTCTTCCGCGTCTAATAGCTGATAGGTAAGTTGATAAGGTTTGGACAGCACCGCTCCATAATTAGCAACTTGTAATTGAACATCTAATTGTCCATCGCGATAGTCTTCATCAAGCCCGCCCGTAACGAAGAAGTCACGCACGTGAATGGTAGGTGTGGACCACAGGAAAACATCCCGATGAATTCCACTAAGTCGCCAATAATCTTGGCATTCCAAATAGGAACCATCCGACCATCTATATACCTCCACCGCTAGGCTGTTTTCTCCCTCCTGCAAGTGTTCCGTTACGTCAAACTCTACTGGCGTTTTACCATCTTGATTATAACCTAACCATACACCATTTAACCAAAAATGGGCAGCTGATTTCACGGCAGCGAAGTGCAAAAAGACATTTCTCCCCTCCCAATTCTCCGATATCTCAAAAGTCCGTCGATAGGAACCTACGGGGTTATAATCATGCGGAATGAAAGGAGGGTTCTTCTCAAAAGGATATCTATCATTGACATAAATGGGCACATCATATCCTTCGATCTCCCAATTGGAAGGTACAGCAATCTCGTCCCATCCACTCGCATCATAAGAGGGCTCAAAAAAGGCCTGCGGCCGGTCTGCTGGACGCTGACTTAGTTGAAAACGCCATTTCCCGTTCAAGGATTGGCACCATTTGGACTCCAGTCGAGATAAAGTTTGGAGTTCTTCTAAAGAGGAGAAGGGCATCAGGTTAGCATGAGGTGCTTCCTGATTTATATTAAAGATTGTAGGATCTTCCCAGAAGGGGCCTTTTGCTTCGACCTCTTCCAGCTTTAGCTTGTTTACACTTCGTGGATTCATGAAATATGGCTCAATAGGTCAGTAAAATACTACCATTATATTGTTCTAATTCACCATTTACTAGCTTCACGGTACAAGTATACACATATACACCTGGATTCATCTTTTCCCCCGCTTTTACTTCTCCATTCCAGCCACAAGCGGGATCATTTAGTGGGCAATCGCTTCGACTAAATAGTTGCTGTCCCCATCTATTATAAATCGAAATATCCACTATTCGCTCCACGCCTATTCCTCCGTGCACGACCCATATATCATTGACACCGTCTCCATTAGGAGAAAACACATTTGGTATAAAGATCTTAGCTTGACGATCTACTTGTAACAGAAAATCAGACTCCAATACACAACCTAGATCGTCCGTCACGACCAATCGGTAGGACGTGGTTTGCAAAGCCAATACTTCCGTTTCGGCACAGCTTGCACAACTCAGGCTGTCTTTTGGAAACCATTCAAAAGTCAAGTTTCCTGGGGCATCGGTTAAGCCATTCAATTCTATCCTTTCTCCCAAACTCGCCTGGGAGGGTCCGATAATTACGAGCGTTGGTTCAAAGGGTTGCGGTACCTGGATTTGCTCAGTGGCCATACATCCATTGGCATCTTGTACCAGCAGTTCATAATCGCCAGGAGTCACCCCCTGGATCAGGATACTAGATTGAAAGCTTGCTCCAACCAGTCCATATTGCCAAGGAGCAGTCCCTCCCACCGCCAAGGCTTCGATTTGACCTTGGACATCTCCATTGCAAAACCAACTGCTTGCAGCTCCACTCACTTCCAAGCTCGGGGGCTCTTCTAGAAGTATGTTCCTTGTAGCTTGGCAGCCTTTTGCATCCGTAACTGTGATCGGGTATACACCAGTTGCTATTCCTTCACGTAGAGGCAAGGAGCTATTATCTTCCCATTGATACGTAAATGGGGCTAAGCCTGCAATCACCTCCACCTCAATACGGCCATCCGAATCACCGAAACAAGAAGGCATCCGCAAATCTGTCTGGATAGCCGAAGTGGTCAGGTACACCGCCGTTAAACAAACGACGGTATCACAGGATTCCCCTTCTGAGATCAAACTACACAGCACAGTGTCTTGAGAGATAGTATTGCCATAGAAGTCAAAGACCTCCCCAGGGCATAGGGTATCTACCTGCACATACTCAAATAAAGTATCCAGCAATCCAACATTGACGACTACCAATGAATCGCAATTGCGTATACTAGTAAATTGAAAGGTCTCACTTGTCCCTGGATCCAAAGAAATTCCGTCGTACAAAAAGGAAGTTCCTCCACAAATGGCTGTATCGATCGTTAAAACCGGGATATTCTCCACCACCAGCAGAAAAGAATCCCGGTAGATTTCGCCTAACTCCACAAATGAAAAATCATCGAGGGCAAAATCATTCCCATTGGGATTGGTATTCTGGTTTACGACGCAAATTTCAGCTTCCAGTTCCGAGCCAGAAGTCCAAGTAGAATAGAATTGTCGCCAAACACAGGTATTGATCGGGGGACTAAAAGGCGCACCTAGAACCTGGCCATTAATCGAGAATTGTAAGCGGGCCGGATTGGAGGGTAAAACGGTGCTCACCCAGGTAGAAAAAGCGTACTCTGTATTCGCTTGCACTTGCACCGTTTGGCACCAGACTTCCTGATTGGCAACCGGAGAGCCATCGACAACCATGAGTTGCCCACTTCCGGATGTATGATCGCGACAATCGGAAAAGAATTGCGGGCTGAGATCCCGTCCACTCGAAAAAACACCGTATACGCCCTGGGTAGGATTGGCCCCAGGAGAATAGGTATACTGACTACTAAACCCAACGTTCCCCTGACTAAAATCTCCGTTTACGATCAGGTTATCTCCATGGGTGGCAATTCCTTCAACGGTATACAGCGTGGTTTGGGAAGGGCGGGCTGTAGGTCTAGCAATAGTAGGATTATCCAATTGGACAGTCGGTGTCCAGCGATAGGCTGCAAAACTTGTATCTGCTAGTAAGCTTACGGGCTCACCTGCTTCGCAAATGTAGAGGGTATCAATAGCTGCTTGCAATCCCTCTGTACGAAAGCCGATAAGCCCGATAAGCCATATGCAGTAACAATAGTATTTCATCTTGTACCTATGCATGTCTTGCCCAAACTCAAGATGCTAAGGCCTATCCCGCGATCTAGGTCTCCTCTTCCGTCAAGGTGGACAGGAAGGAAACTAGGTCTCGCAATTGCCTTTTACTCAACACATCCCCCATCGGCGGCATGGAAGAAGGAATATTCTGTCTATCTTTTAAATCTGCTTTCTGAAAGGTCTTCTTTTCATCTCCAGGTAGGCGGAGTGTAATCGTATTCTCATCCTCTTCATCAATTACTCCACCGACAATCTCATCATTCTGCAAGGTCAAAGTAGCCATACCAAAGCCGGGAGCCAGGCGGGCACTTGGCAAGACCAAAGCCTCCAAGAGGTGTTCCTTATCCAGTTCGTGGCCGATATTAGCCAGAGAAGGCCCCACCTCTCCACCAAATTCGAAGACGGTATGGCAGCGAATACACTGCGCCGCCTGATCGTTGTTGAAAATCCTACGACCACGGAAAGGGTTCCCTCCTTGCAGGGCCATTCGATAGGGGGCTAAAGGATCCTCCTGACGCTTCGCATCCCAATGCGCATTTAAATTCGCCATGAGTTCGGCAGACTCGCTTTCCTCCAAGGCTTCTACTAATTCTAACTCCAAATCAGGATCAAGACTACCCGCTTTGTAAGCCTCCAACTTGCTGCCCAATACCGTATTCGCGGCAGGGGCCTTCATCTCCCCTAAAGCCTTCAAGACGGTTTGCTTTTCGCGGGTTGAACCATCTTCCAAAATGGTAGAGTATAAAGTCACTGCTCCATCCGCAGGATAATCAATTTCAGATAGTAGGCCTAATGCTTCGGAACGCAGCGGACTAGATTTCATAGAAATCGCAGCCGTAATGGCCTTCGTAAATAGATCCCGATCGATATTATCTAAGGCTTTCAAGGCCGCAATTTTCACTTCGTCGTTTTGGCCGTTTTTGAATAGTTCATTAATGGGCTGTGCTAAGGCTGCTATCCCTAGCTTACCTGCGGCTGTGATGGCCGTGATACGCATGGCGTCATCCGATCCTTGCAATAACTCGGCCAATAAAGGCTCCATTGCCGCCTTCACCGGTGCGGGGTCTCTTTCCACCTTACCCCGATAACGGCCATCTACTCTATCTAATACGGAAGGTTTAGCCCATACGCTCAGCGTTGCCATTGCCTCCGCTCTAATCTCTTCATCTACATCTTCACGTTTAGCGAAATCTACTAGTAGCTGTAAATTCTCTGCCTTACCTAGTCTAGAATTTGCATTGATCGCTCTACGTAATAAAGGTTCACTGGTGAAGCGAGTTTCCTTCAGCACATTCGCCAGGGCGGGCAGGGCTGGTTCAATAGAAAAATCATCATTGATCGCACGAGCTGCTTCTGCTACGATGTATTCATCTTCGTCAGTAAGGAATTGACTCACTTCTGGACTCTTCATCCTCCGTAAGGCCACCACTGCTGCAATGCGAAGGGAGCGCGAATCGTGTTCGCTCAATGCTGCTACGGCAGCTTCATCTCCAATTCTTGCTAGGGCCAGAGAGCCCGCATGTCGTAGGTAAATGTCTTTGTTATCATTGACCAAAAGTAGGTCGATCAATGGATCTGTAGCAGCCTTGTGCTCCATGCGACCTAAAGCTTCTGCGGCAAAAAACTGCACACGAGGGGAGTCATGTTTTAATAAAGGTATGATGGCATCACCAGCCGCCTGATAGCGAATATCTCCCAAGACCTTAGCTGCTTGAGCTACGATCTCAGCATCTCCATCCTCTAACAAGGGCAAGAGATCTTTTGCATAAGTCTCTTTTTTACGAGCCAACTGCCAAATGCCCCAAATACCATGTACCCTGGCCAATTGGTTTTCTGTTTGTGCAATAGCGTCTTGTAAAACACTTTGCCCTTTCTTCCCGCGAGTCGCTAACTCAAATTGAGCTTTCTGCCGCACACGATAATCAGGGTAACCTAATAATTCACCCAGTTGAGCATCCTCCTTTTGGCTAAAGCTCTCCCCTACCAACTTTTTGGTCTCCAATCGCAAATTAGAAGTGGCTTGATCGGGGGCGTCTAGTTTCCAGATGCGTCCATAGTCCTTGGTTCCCCAGCCATTGATCCAGTCGCCGAAGTACAAGGCTCCATCGGGGCCAAAGTCCATTCCTGTGGCGAGTACGCCATTCATAACCAAAGTCTCAGAATCAAAGTCAAACCCAGCTCCAGAGGGCTTCATTTTGAAGGCGTGAATATTGGAGCGGGAGGGGTTGCCAACAAACTCGGCGATAAAGAAGTGGTTTTCCCACTGGGGGCCTAAAGCCGTACCTGGATTGTAGAGCATGCCCGTTGGTCCATTGTGGTAGTTTTTGATGGGTGGAATGAAGTAGGCCGCTTGTTGATCATTTCTTGGAACATGCATATTTTCATCCATCCATACCTTATAGCCGTTGTTATCCGGGTCTGTATATTTTCCAAACTGCCAGTTGATACGCCAGCCGGTATCGGATCCATTAGTAATGTAGACCAAACGCTCTCGTTCTCCTCTGTGGTCGCCATCGTTATCCTCACTGAAGAGATTACCGTACTCATCAAAAACAAACTCATGCGTATTCCTCAGACCCGCAGCGAATACTTCGAAGCCAGTACCATCAGGCTCACAGCGTACAATGGTACCCTGATTGGGGTACTTCCAATGGTTACCTTCTTTGTCGATCACATTGGTACCAATATCTCCAGCGCCCCAATAAATCCGGCCATCTGGCCCTACTGTCAAGCCAGACATTCCGTGTGCTCCAAATCCAATATGGATATTGTAACCATGACTGATTGACTCCTTTTTATCGGCCATACCATCTCCATCCGTATCCGTAGTGCGCCACATATCTGGTCCCACACCAATGTAGACATCGTCATTAAAGGGAAGTACCGCCCCAGCACAATCTGTAATCTCTTCATTGAAATCCCGGATATATAATTGGGAAAAATCGGCTAGACCATCGCCGTCGCGATCTTCAACGCGGAATACTTCCTCTTTCTGTACCGTAAGGTCTCGCCAGTCCACAATGCTATCCTTATTTAGATCTGGAAACCAACTGTTCTCCTTGCTCTTTTCAGGCGCAAAGGTCTCTCTCAAAAACTTACGGCGATCTTCCACGGTCTGTAAGGAGATAGAAGCCGTCATCCAATCTCTATGGCCCCGGATATCAAATTCCGAGTCCTTCTGTCGATTGGTACGGCTGATATAGACACGACCTTGTTGATCAATACGGAGTGCGATAGGATCTGCGAGCAATGAATCAGAAGCCCAAAGACTAAGTTCTAGTCCATCGGCAACTTTTGCCGTCGCTTCGTCATTAATTTTTTGTGCTAATGCCTGAGCTTCTGGTGGCTCCAGCGTTCTGATTTCTAGCGTGACGGGTTGGGGTTCTTCGCTAGTCTTACACATCGTCAATCCCAATAAAAGAACTATCAGGATTATAGAGTTCCTGCTAATCATTGGTTTAGTTTTGTTTACTGCTAGGTCCCATACGAAAATGGGATCTAACTATCAATTAAGTTTACTTCTTAAGGTTTCGATACAAAATCAGGGCTAGGGGAATTACCAGTATCAACAGCCAATAGATTGGATTAAATCCGGCTTTTTGCTTGTTGTTATTCTCTTCAATGGTTATCAGTTGATTCACCCCTTGATCAGACAAGACCTGACGTTTACCACCTGTCCATTTAACGATAATGGAATCGATAGTCTGCGCCTGACCCAGTCCAAAATGAGCAATGGTAGAATTTTGAGACAAATGGCTAGAGCTTCCACCATCAATTTCACGAATCATACGTAAGTCTCCACAAACAACTTCTACTCTGGAACCGATGCCATGGGTTTCTGCCTCCACTCCTCGTAAAGCCACCTTAACCCAATTTCCTGTAGCAGCCGATTCATTCCGATATAAGGTACTTCTTGACTCAACCGGATAACCTTCAAGGACTGGTTCCTGGTTGACGATCAAGATGTCTAGGTCCCCATCATTCTCAATATCAAAGACCACGGAGCCGCGGCCAATACCATAATCATTCACCCCTATCACACTTCCTTTTTCTGTAAAAGTGGCATCTGTATTTTCGAAATAGTAGTCGGCCATGGGTACGTTATTCGGATTCAGGTCTCCATTCGCGACGAACAGATCCAAATCGCCATCATGGTCAAAATCCGCAAAGTTGGCTCCCCAGCTGATCGTCACATAGGACATGCCCAATTCCTTGGCCTTATTGACAAAGGGTTTGCCTTTACCCTGATTTACCATGAACCAATTGAATCGGATATTAGTCACGAAGTAGTCGAGCAAGCCGTTGTTATCATAATCTCCGATTGCGGTCCCCATAGCATTGATCTTTAGGTCCATATCGATGTCCTTGCTAATCTCCGTGAACTGCTTCTCCGGGTAATCATTTTCTAGGAAGTAATTCGGTTTGGCTTTGTAGCCAAAATCATGATTTACCATCAGATCCTGATCACCATCATTGTCGTAATCTGTAAAGATCGCCCCAAACCCATATCCTTTATGCTTTAATCCATAATCCGCATAGACATCCTTGAAGCCCTTTCCCTTTTTATTAAGGAGTAAGTATCCCATAGAGGTCTGATTGGCGTTCACGATCGTGGCATCATTTATCTCCCGCAGCTGACCAGTATAAGCTTTGAAATAATTACCGACATAGAGATCTGGATAGCCATCGGCATTAAAATCTCCGAAACTTCCCCCGGTGCTAAAGGAATTCAGTTTCTCCAAGCCATAGGCTTTAGTGACGTCTTTGAAGGTTCCGTCGCCATTATTGAGAAAAAGTAAGTTCTTCTCTCTTGGAATAACCTTCACACTATCTTTCGAAGTAATGGTCGTAATAAACAAATCCACCCAACCATCTCGATTCACATCGGCACCCACTACGCCTTGTGTGACATAGTGACGCGTCTCTTCCAGTCCGGAGCCCACGTACACATTTTTGAAAGTGCCATCTCCATTATTGAGGTACAGCACATCTTCATTCATCCCACTGGTCATGAATACATCTTCAAAACCATCCTCATTCAGATCGAATACACAAATCCCTCCGCCGAACATGCCCTCATAAACTTTGAATTGGTGATCGATTCCGGCTTCTTTTGTTACATCCTTGAAGGGAGGCGTTTGCCCACAAAGGGTACCTAGGCCAACCCAGAACAAGCAAAGACTGCCCAATACTCGTCTTCCAAAACCATAGGTTTTCAATATCATTGCATTCATTTTCTAGCCTTTCAAAAAATAGATCAGACCCGCTGTCTACTATTCTTCACGTCGCCACTTCAAAGCATTCACATGACCTGCAATTCTCTTCCCTTCTTCCAATCCGATGTCATTATCCTGGGGCGTATGAATTCCGCCATAGAAGCGAGAATCCGCCGTTTCCTCTGCCACCCCCCAGAAGGTGGTGAAGGGGCGTTCCACGAAATCAACATCTCGTATTTCATCACGTTCTCTCCCCACGTGTGCACTATCAATAAACGTAAGTGCAGGGCCATACATTCCCTCCAAAGCCGTAGCCATAGCAGCCGCCTGGATCGCGTGACCAGAGGGAAAAGCTGGGAACGGTGGATCTGGCCAGAAAGATTCCCATTCTTGATCAATAAATTGGGGGATGAAGGTATTCGGTCTTTCGGAGAAGAAATGATATTTCCATTTCCAGCAATTGATGAAAGCATCAGCTACGGATAAACCTACTCTTGCAAAAGTTTCGGCGCAAGTGATCAGACCCGGTTGCTTCTGATCGATCACGAGAGAAGCAATGTAGAAGGAATGACCAGGAGGAGTGAAGGTCTCATCGGGATCATCTCCCCACCAGATCGCAATTTCCTTTTGTTCTTGGGTTAAGGCCAAGTCCGTCTCATAGACCGCCTTGAATTGTTGGTAGTATGGCGAGTTTTCGGTCGTATCATAGGGAATCATATAAGGTAATTCTAACCCTGTATTCTCCTTCAGAAAAGTCCGATTCTCTCCCCAGTGTGGATGTAAAGGATGGTGACTAAAAGACTGCGCATACAAAGGAGGTTTCCAGGAGCCGGGGCGAACCGGATGCACCAAATCTTTATCGAAATTCTTGAGGTACCCTCTATGTCCTCCATCCGTTTTTGACCATTCAAAAATGGCATCTGCCACCTGCTGTCCAAAATTCTTCGAACGCTCAACTACCGCCTTATTAGCTACCACATCAATATAGACCGTCTCGAAAGCTTGTTCGAGGGAATCGATGCTAAACTTATTTTCATCCGAAGTTTGATTATAGATATGTCGAAGAATCTGGGCTTGGCCAGCATTCAAGGCGAGGGGCCAAAAGTACTCGGCATTAGTCTCTGCCTGGGGTAGCCCTTCCAGGCCATTCAACTGTGCCTGGACTGACTGATGACTATCATAGCCTGGCACGATGGATTCGTACATACAGAGGCCGATGTAGCCTACCCCTCGGGAGGCATAGGTAGGAGAATTAGCGGGGGTATGCTTGGTAATGTACAGCGTCATATCTGACCATGCATTCGCCAATTCATAGTCAGCAATCGTATTTTCTGCAGGTGCCGCTTGCTCGCAGGCCACTAGACCTACCAGCGCGCAAAGCACTAGCATAGATAGGATTTTCATTCCTCTCATAATGTTTTTTGCTCGTTCATTTTATAGGCCTTCATCAGACCTCCATTAATTCCAAACAATAACTGATCATTTATTTGCACTATACTTCGCACATCCCCTTTCAACTGTAGGCCGGAACGGATTTGATTCACGTAAGTAAAAGTTCCCTGACCATTACCTAGAAGTAGGGTTCCGTAGTTGGCATCCCATTGACCTAGTCGAAGCTTAGCATGTCTATTGTTACCTGCCAAAAGCAGATCTAGGGCTCCATCCCCGTTAAAATCTCCAACGGTTGAGGCGTAGACGGGCGCAAACTGGGCCTGTAGAGGCAGTGCCTGTACTTGTAGTTTCCCTTCAGCATTACTCAGGAAAAGTGTAGTTTCCATATGATTAGCGGAAAGATGGCCTGCTCCAGTCAACTCCTCAGGATCAAACACTTCCGATAAAGTCATATTGGCGTAGCTTCGATAGGTAGGGAATTTAGATCGCAAGCCACTGAGTTGATTCAGCAATTCATCACGGGTAACATAAGGGTAGCTGGTACCCTGAATATAGTAGCACAATACAGGATCAACAGATCCATTGTTGTCAAAATCCTTGTAGTAAAGCTCTACTGGTTCTGCTTGACTTGCTCTAAACTGAGTATTCGTACCGATATTGCCAGCTAGAATGTCCGGTCTCTGATCTCCATTAAGATCCGTAACTCGTAAATGATTCCACCAGCCGCTATGGGATTGATCAAAATATTGATCCGATACATTTTCTAGTTGCTGCCCGGCTATCGTCCAGACCTGAATTGGCATCCACTCTCCAGCCAATACCAACTCCATCTGCTGATCACCATTTAGGTCTGCCCATTCGGCATCGGTCACCATGCCTACTTGTTGTATTTCTGGTGCCCAGCTCGCCGTTTGATCAGAAAATTTCCCAGACCCATCATTGATCAATAGAAAACTCTGGGGAGTCTCGGGATATCTACCTGGAACGACTCGCCCTCCGACAAAAAGATCTGGTGCTCCATCTCCATTGATATCTTGCGCGCTAACACAGCCCTTACTGCCCCTTACCTGTGGTAACGGAGCTTTGGCAAACTGCCCACCCCCAATATTGAGATATAAGCGATCCTGCAAAATGGGATCGGTAGGCAAAAACTGATGGTAACCTCCACTGGCTATATAGATATCCAGCTGCCCATCTCCATTAGCATCTAAGAAAACGGCATCCGCATCATGGTGGTCCGCATCCTCGGCAAAAGCCGGAATGGATTGAAGCCGGAAACGGCCAGTCTGGTCCTGTAAGTAAAGATTGGTTTTTTGACCTGCAGCTCCTCCCACCAGAATATCCTCCAGTTCATCCCCGTTCACATCGGCTACTTGCATAAAAGGTCCAGTATGAGAAAATTCGGTGGTTAAAAGCGCCTGTCGATCAAAATCTCTGAAGGTCGTACTACCATTAATATAGGCTACAGGTGAAGTGGTCGATCGAAATACAGCAGCCACCTCAGGAGCAGCTTGAGCCGATGCCGTGGCATCCTTCTCTGCTAAAGCAAGTACCTGATCTGTAGCAACGTTGAGTAAAAGTTGCTCCCTCCCGCTGGGCCATTGAATATGTAAAGAATCTACCTGGTCAATTTCTCCCAGTCCAAAATGCATTCGAGGAGAAACGGAGGAAAGGTAGCCTTTGGTCGGATACTGTTCTAATTGTTGCTGCAAGCCATCGGCTGAAATTGTTACTCTAGCACCAATACCCTGTGTATTCAGACCTTCCCCTTCCAAGTTCAATTGCAGAAAGAAGCCATCTGAGGATGCGGTATTCTCATAGATAAAAGCGGGCTGATTGATATTATTGACAATCAAATCCAAATCTCCATCATTGTCAAGATCGGCATAAGCAGCTCCATTACTATTTGCTGTTTGCTGGACGCCCCAGGCCGATGTTTTGTTTTCAAAGCTCAGGTCGCCCCCATTGGCAAAAATGTAATTCGACACATCTGAGGCGGGCATGCGGCTAATAATAGCTAGCACATCTTCCCGAACCAATCTCCCTTTAGATTTCACATAATCATCCATGTATTTTATGAAGTCCAGATTGGTATAATCGCGGTAATACCCATTGGTTACATAGAGATCCTTCCAGCCATCATTATCATAATCGGCCAGTAGGGCCGCCCAACTCCAGTCTGTATTAGATACACCCGCCAATTGACCGATCTCACTGAAGGTTCCATTCCCATTATTAAGTTGCAACATGTTGCGCATGTACTGATAGTGGAATCCTGATCTTACGTTTAGGTCAAACTTCGCATAGTTATCGGGAGCAAGTAGGAGCTTTTGGCGGTGATTATCCTCCGGCAGCATGTCTAGGGTAATAATATCTTGCCAGCCGTCATTATTGATGTCTGCAATATCATTCCCCATCGAGAACTGGCTATTGTGTCCAATGCTTTCGTTCAAGCGATTGGTAAAGGTGCCGTCTTGATTATTGATATAGAGATAATCGGGTATGGTATAGTCGTTTGAGACATAAAAATCCGGCCAGTCATCATTGTTCACATCCGTCACGCCTAGGCCAAGCCCATAAGTTAAGGCTGATCCACTAATGCCTGCGTTTTGGGTAATATCTTGAAATTTACCATTGTCCTGTTGGTATAATCGTACTCCTCTTTGCGGATCATCTTGCTTCAGAAATTCAACAGTCGATGCCTCATTCAACACTGGCAATGACTTGGGATTGTGATTGAGTAAGAGCATGTCTAAGTCTCCATCTCGATCATAATCCAGGAAATAGGCTTGGTTACTGAAAGCATCGCTTGCCAAGCCATATTGCTCTGCCTTTTCACTAAAGGAAGGTCGGCCATTACTGTCATTACCTAGGTTAATAAATAATTGGTTTTTGCGTTTGGGATCGGGTAGTGCACCGGAGTAGCAGACGTAAATATCTAATTGATCATCCCCATTAATATCGACTAAAGTTACTCCCGTTTTCCAAGGTCCTTCCCGACCAGCTGCACCACTCTGAGCAGTAATATCTTCAAATTGCATTCCCCCCTTGTTCAGATACAGCTTATTCTCACTCATATTGGCGGTGAAGTACAAATCTTCTAGTCCATCTCCATTCAAATCCCCGACAGCTACTCCTCCTCCATTGTAGAAGTACTCATACATTAAAATGTTGGTATTCAGCCCCTCTGTCAAAGTATTCTGAAAATCGACTTTCGTCTGTTCGGCCTTCAATAAGCGAAACAAGGTAGGACCATCAGCTTTTTCGTTGGACTCTTTTGTTCCTGCAGAGTTACAGGCGAAGAAAAAGCTAGATAGGAGTAATAACAGCCAGAATATGGAAATATTCGTCTTGTGAGAAGACATATTCTTTTGGGCAAAAGTAAGAAAATCTATCCCTATCGGTAAGGGATAGATTTTCTAATTAATAAAACATTTCACAGGAAATGAGGCACTAAGCCCGGTACAAGTAACAGGTTTGTCGGATCAATTAGTGCCCATTCATGCTATTAGTAGCCTGGGTTTTGGATCAACTGATCGTTTCTATTAATCTCATCCCGACTAATAGGTCGATAGTACATCTTATCATCCCAAGATCTGTTTTCGTTCTCGGTGTTATCAACTACGGTATAGGTATAGTCATACACAGACTTATCATGTCGATACGGAACGTGCGGAGAAGCTCCTGGCTTGAGATCGGCTCTAACATTGATGGCCTTGATGCCTCTACCTAGGGTGGTAGGTGCGATCATCCAACGACGCGCATCATGGTAGCGATGCTCTTCATAAGCCAATTCAATTCGGCGCTCATTGCGTAAACGATCCATTAGCGCATCACCACTATCATTAATGGCAGGCATACCAGAGCGGAAGCGAATTCTATTGATCCACTCTCTGGCAGTAGCTTCATCACCCGTTTCAATGCTAGCTTCAGCATAGATCAAAGCCATTTCTGCATAGCGAATGAAAGGCCAAGGAATAACCTGTGCACTTGACTGGTTGTCAGCCAAACCTGGATCAGCATCGATAAACTTACGGACATAGTAGTGCGTACGGCTACCGTTCCAGTTCTCAATAGGAGATTCACGTGTATCAATACCATTGATGAATCCACCTGCCCCATCGTCGTAGATACCAGACTGAATCTGATCAGCAGGATCAAGGTTAGCTACATCAGAGGGTCTTGGCTTCCAGTCGGCGCCGTCATACATAACTGTCATGTAGAAGCGAGGATCTCTATTTGCATATGGGTCTTCAGAGTGATCTGCATTGTTCCAATCAAACTTAGAACCATCCATCATTTCATAGTCGTCTACCAACTGTTGGATGGGGGTATTACCCGCCCAGTTGTGGTATCCATTAGGACCGTTGTTGATACCGAAGTGGATACCACCCAATGGCCAGTTACTCTCTTGCGTAAACTGAGCCGTATGCGTACGTTCGAAGATCAATTCAGAAGCTGCTGCTGCATCTCCAATGGCACTACCTCCACCCATAGCAATGGAAAGGTAGTTGGACTTTCCTTCCTCATGAGAAACTGGAGCTCCTAGATCCATTTTATAGCCAGGTGCTGCGTCCAAAACTGCCTTTGCTGCATTTTTTGCTGCATTCCAGCGAGCCGTTTGATCACCGCTTGGATAAGCTACCAGCTCAAGGTTAGCAAAAGACCCCAATGTATTGGAACTAGCTTTTACCGTTGGTCCATCGTGTAGATCACTAGCGGCATAAACTAGCACTCGAGCCTTAAGTGCCATAGCTGCTAATTTATTAGCGCGACCTCTAGCTTCTGATTTACCATCTAGCAAGTTCGCGGCCTGATCCAAGTCAGATACGATGAAGTTAACTGTTTCTTCGAAAGTATTTCGTGATACAGCATAGTCTTCACCAAGGCCATAAGCGCGATCGATTAATGGCACACCACCGTAGTAGCGCATCAATTGATGATAGTAATAAGCTCTCAAGAAATGCGCTTCCCCAAGAAGGCGGTTACGTAGTTCATCATCCGTAAAGGTTGACGTAGGTAAGCGCTCAATCGCGATGTTTGCTTGACGAATGGCCAAGTACATTCTTCCCCACTCATAGGTAGCACTTGTCCAAGCCAAGTTGGAAGGAGTTTCTGAGCCCTCGGTAAAAGTATTGATGTTACGGCCAGCGTGAGTAAACATGGCTTCGTCAGTCAAAGCAGAAAGTCCCTGCTCCTCAAAACCACCATAACCCAAGAAGGAGTATACATTGAAAACAAAGGCTTCAGAAAGGGGGCCATCAGCCCAAGTCGCCTCACTCGAAATCTTATCGAGTGGCTCTGTATTTAGGAAGTCGTCGCCACACGACAACGGCAGAAAGACCGCCGCTAACAAGATTAAGAATATATTTCTATTCAGTTTCATAACCACAATTTTTAGAAGGTTAGGCTTACGCCTGTATTAATAACTCTTTGTAATGGGTAATATACGCCACTTCCTGCTGTTGCTTCAGGATCGAAGATGTCATTTTTGCTAAATGTTAGCAAATTGAGTGCATTTACGTATACTCTTAACCCACCAAGGTTAATTTTCTCTAAAACAGCACCTGGCAAGGTATAACCTAACTCCACATTCTTCACTCTTATGTAGTCTTTACTGAATAGGAAGTAAGTGTTATTACCAAAGTTGCCACCTGTATAGTAAGTATCACCACGGCTAGCCAAACGAGGATGCTCACTGCTTGGGCTATCGATAGACCAACGGTTATCATGGCTGTACTTCAAGAAGTTACCAATGTCACCAGATTCTGTTTGGATTCTAATGGAGGCCCCTGTCGCACCTTGCAATAGCATGGTGAAGTCGAAGTTCTCATACTGAAGACTGAAGTTAGCTCCAAAAGTAAAAGTAGGAGTGCCATTATCATCCAGGCGAATTTGATCATCCGCATCAATGATACCATCGTTGTTGATATCTCTGAACTTCATGTCACCAGGAAGCAGTTGAGAAGTAACACCACTGTAGTCAAGTGTGTTAGCATCAATCTCCGCTTGGTTCAAGAATACTCCATCAGATTCATATACCAAATATCCACCGATGGACTTACCTTCTTGACGTTGGTAATCAGGAGCACCAGGTACTTCGTCCATGAATACTACTTCGTTCTTAGCATATCCACCGTTGATACCTGCTCTCCAGCGCCATTTACTACTTGGGTTACCATTCACGCCCAAGTTGAATTCAAATCCACGGTTGTCCACTTTACCTGCGTTAACCGGAGGTAACAAACTGTTGATACCAGAAGAAGCAGGAGTGGAACCCGTTTCTTGGATCAAGATCTGATCACGACGGTTGTAGAAGTATTCCAAAGTCAAATCAACTCTTCCATCAAGAAGTGTCGCATCCAAACCAATGTTCAAGTTATTGGCACGTTCCCAGGTAAAGCTAGGGTTCGCCAAAACAGTTTCTCGTAATGTAGTCACTACTTGGCTAGCAATTGGATAAGAACCAAAGCCATAAGTAGATAGATAAGCAAATTCTTGGAGCTGACCATTAAAGAATACCTGGTCATTACCCATTTGCCCATAAGATGCTCTTAGTTTCAAGTAATCGATTCCTCGTACATCAAAGAATGATTCATTCGTCAAGTTCCATCCCAACAATACACCCGGGAAGAATCCAAAACGATCAGATTCTGGGAAGATGTAGGAACCATCATAACGCCAAATGAATTCAGCTAGATAAGTCTCTTTGTAGTTGTACTGCACACGACCATAGTACCCTAAACGCGCTCGCTCGTAGGCACTACCTCCGGCATCCTGGTTCTCCGTACCACCAGCAAACAACTGGTCAACTGCCGCAGAGATAAAGTTTCTTCTGAAAGCGAAGAATCCCTCACCCGTGAAGGTTTCTCTGGTTACACCAGCCATAGCGCCAATGGAGTGGCCACCTGGTAGTTCACGATCGTAGTTTAGTAATGCCGTCAAGTTGGTGTTCAAGGTACGGTTGTTGGTTTGCGTCAGACGAGGGTCTTTGAAATTGGAACGAACAGCAGGTTCCAAAACAGGCAGACCATCTGCACCGAAGGAAGTTCTGTCCCAGTAGTACAGCTCCCATGGTGTTTGCCATCTTCTATTCAATTCGTTACTTACATCAACTGCACCACTCAAGGTCAGTTTCAAACCGTCAATCCATGGGTTTCCAATCTCGATGCACCCATTAGCTTGGAGATAATCGGTTGGATTACGCTGATACCCTGTCGCATTTGTAGTAATTACATAAGGGTTTTGTCCATTCTCAATATCTGGACCAGGTTCACCAGTTGGCCATACTTCAGGCTCCGTTGGGCGACCCCGCATCAACATCCGGAAAATTGCACCAGCTGATTCTGTTGGAAAGTTACGATCCTCTCGGCGTCCTAGAATACCAACGTTAGCGCTAATATAGTCATTCACCTTAGCATCCAGATTCAAGCGCAAACCATACTGCTTGTAGAAAGTAGCGGAGTTGTGGTAGATTGCATCTTGATTTAGGTAATCCATCGAAGCCAAGTAGCGAACATTTTCTGAACCGCCGTTAATCTGTAAGGTGTGTCGATTCTGCGTTGCCCAATTTTTAAAAGCATCTCCAAACCAGTCTGTGTCCGGGAATCCCCATGGATCAGAACCATCTGTGTGCTTCTGTACCGCTTCTGGGCTGAAGTTGGCACTCAAAGTAGAAACACCATCTGTTGGAGAATCATAAAGTCCAGTAGATTGAATGCTATTCCATGCCGTTTCCCACTCATTTACTGGGATGGTACGGTAGATAGGCAATTCGTTCATGATCTGCGCATACTCGCGAGCATTGGACATCTCAGGAACGATGGTAGGCTGTGTCCAGCCATTGTTAAAGCTGTAAGAAATGGTTGGTTTTCCGTCTTTACCACGCTTTGTAGTGATCAGGATAGCTCCGTTAGCCGCCCGGGCACCATAAATCGCAGCTGATGCGTCTTTCAGTACAGAAATAGATTCAATGTCTTGAGGGTTTAGGCGTCCCAGTCCACCTGCGCGATCAGGGATACCGTCGATTACGATCAAAGGGCTACTGTTCCCTAGGGTATTCGTTCCTCGAATCGTAATGTTAGATCCATCCTGACCTGGCTCTCCACTCGTTTGGATCGCCACGACTCCAGGCAAGCGTCCTGCCAGGGAGTTTGACACATCGACCGCTGGAGACTGAATCAGATCCTCTCCTTTCACACCGGTAATAGCCCCGGTAACGGTAACCTTCTTTTGCTTACCGTATGCGACTACTACGACTTCATCAAGTACCGCAAGGTCAGTAGACATCACCACATCAACCGTAGTTCTGTTTTCTACCGAAATCTCTTGCGCTTTGTAGCCAGTATAGCTGAATAGCAATACTGCATCTGCTGGCACTTCCAAGGCATATGCACCATCAATATCGGTGATTGTACCTGTTGAGGTGCCCTTCACTAAAATATTAACCCCGATCAGGGCTTCTCCATCAGGGTCTGTAACCACACCACTGATGTTCACACTTTGCGCGATTATTTGCGCACAAAGCATTAGTTGAAGGAGTAGCACCATTCCGGCCATCCGTCCAATACTAATGACTTGTTTGTTTAGTTTCATAAATCCTAATAAGTTTGGTGAAGAATTATTAGTTCAACTTGTAATAGGGTTCCAAAATCAATGCAGGCAGATTGTCTACCGGCAACTGTCATAACTACCACCTCAACAACTCCTCTGACTTGTTCTACCTGGATAAGTTGGGGTGAGTGTATGTTCGTCGATTACCGACTATTTCTCACTGTAGAAATCTGAATTCTGTGATGGGTAGGTAGGCATAAAAACCTGATTTATAATGTAGTTTGATGATACCCCATCTTTGGCTTGATCCTATCCAAAAAACCAGTCTTACATAAGGTTTGATGGAAATGACCTGAAAATATAAAATTAAATTCCGAATAAGGCTTTCTATTAAGAGTAAAATTCCAAAATATTCATTTTCTTTAGCGGGTCATATGTTGAAAAACAAGAGGTCATTTGTGTCAAAGCCCCCATAGGTGCTGAAGATTATGAATGCTCTAGTGGACATAAGTGTATTTCAAACGTTTATTCTGTATTGGGGAGAAATTAAGGAATTGCAACCGGCCTTCACCCAGGGATAAGATGTGATTTCTCGTCCGATGAAAGTGGGAAAGTATCCACATTCAAACTTCTTGTAGGGCCAAGGTGAGTTCATTAGATAGATCCATCGCTATGACTTTAAGTCAAACAAAATTCATGAAGCAAGTTCTGCTTATTCTTCTACTATTCTTTGAAGCGGTAGGGCTTTTTGGTCAGCTTTTCGGTTTGCCACACCTAGAACGACATACTAGTACCTCTGGTCTTTCCAATAACTCCATTATGGATATCCACCAGGACAAATTTGGTTTCCTGTGGGTAGCAACGGCAGATGGCTTAAACCGTTACGATGGCTATGAGTTTACCACCTTTCAACATCACGCAAACGATTCTACCAGCATCGCGGATAACTGGTTGCATGCCTTAAGTCAAACTAGGACTGGAGAACTATTGGTGGGTACCCAAAAGGGGGGGATCAGTATATACAACCAAAGGAAAGGCACTTTCAAAAACTTGCATCCAAAATCACTCGGTATAGACTCCGATCATTACCTAAACTTGGGAAAAACCCTGCTGCAAGTAGATGAAAAGACCATTTGGCTAGGAATGACTCCCGGCATTATTGCCCTAGATTTATCAAAAGATACCAGCTTCTACCTAGTTGCGAAAGGAGACCTGGGGGTAAATTGTTTCATCCAGGATCCATCCGAAAACACATGGATTGGCACGAATCAGGGTTTATTGTTTGCCTCAGCTGGCAAGGCTGGAGCACCTCTTCCCTTTGCGGCACTGCCCCATCGCAGAACAGGTGCCGTTCATGCTTTAACCTTTAATCAAAAAGGTCAGCTAATCGTGGGAGCGGATCAGGGCCTGTTTATTTTAGAGGGACAGGCTCCAAATTGGGAAATTGAGGAGCTACCCCAGTTCAAGGAAATCAACTCTATCGTCTGTGATAAGAAGGGAAGGATTTGGATTGGCGGCAGAAAGGGCCTTAGTGTACTAGAAGAAGGAGCTAAGACGATGTCTCCAAGAGCCACTAGCCTTTTGCATGAAAATAGACTCGATCGTAGATATATCAACGTTTTATATTTGGATCGCGAAAACAACCTATGGATTGGAACGACCAATAATGGCTTGTTAAGGCTATTTCTCTCCGATCAACACTTCCCCTTATTTCGACCGAAACTGCAAGATAACGATGCCGGTTCCACCACAAATATTACCAGTGCACACATGGATCCGGATGGCACTATTTGGTTAGGCACCTACGGAGGCGGATTACTACGTTTTAACCGAGAAAACGGGCATTTTGACAATTACACCTCAGCCTTGGATGACCCTTCTTCCTTAAGCGATAATACCATTTACAGCATTTTCCGTGATGTGAATCAAACGCTTTGGGTGGGATGCTGGAATGCTAGGGGACTAAATGAAGTCATAGAAGAAGGAAGGAGTCTACGATTCCGGCAGACTATTCAGGGCAAGATCCCAGGCGACAATACGCCCGATATCAATCATCGCTCTGTTCAGCAACTTTTTGAAGATGAATATGAGAACCTTTGGGTCGCTGTAAACAGTGGCATCTTCCTGAAAAAACGGGAAGAAACTAATTTCCGGCATATCTATGAATTGGATCTACCTTTTAGGTCCATCAACCATATTCTAGAGGATAAGCAGGGAAACTGGTGGATTGGCACTTGGCATGGTTTATTTGTCTTTAATGCCAAATATATTCAAGCGCTGAAGCAAGGACAACTAGGACAAACCGTTCCGCCAGATGCCAGCTTCTACGCTGATCAAAATACGGGTCATGGTCTAACCAATAATCGGATTACTTGCCTACATCGAGATAAAAAAGATAGAATATGGATTGGCACTTATGGAGGCGGGCTGTTGCTCTGGGAGGATTCGTTTGGAGGTGATTTCTCGGGCAGTTTCAAAAGCTACGGGCAGAAGGACGGCCTTCCCAATGATGTGATTTATGGTATTCTGGAAGATGAGCAAGAGCGACTTTGGTTAAGCACAAATGATGGTCTTGTTTTATTTGATCCGAAACAAGAAATCTTTCAGATCTACACCGAAGCAGATGGACTACAAAGCAACCAGTTTAATCTTCATGCCTATAGCTATACACCAACAGGAGAATTCATTTTTGGTGGGGTGAACGGTTTCAATGTCTTTGATCCACTTCAGTTTTCTACGGATACGACCCTTCCACCGAAAGTCTTATTGACAGATGTCCTCGTTAAAGGGGAAAAAGTACCAATTGGGAAAAGAGCAGACGGTACTGTTGTTTTGGAGGAAAACATCCTTCAAGCTTCCAAAATGACCTTGCAGCCCTACGACAATAGCTTCAAACTAAGTTTTGCAGCGCCTTCCTTCAATGATGGTACCAAAATGCAATATGCCTATCGCCTAGACGGTTTTGATGAGGATTGGCAAAAAAAGACGCACCGAGACCGACATGCGCTTTACTCCAACTTATATCACGGAAACTATACCTTTGAGGTTAGGGCCTCTATTGATGGGAAAAACTGGGGGCCTAGCCATCGACTGGACATCCAGGTGGCTCCTCCATGGTATTTAACCTGGTGGGCTTACACGCTAGCCATCCTCTTGGTATTCATGGCTTTTGCTACCGTCGCAGGCTTGTCCTATGTTTATTCCAATCTGCAAAATAAATTAAAACTGGAGCAGCTAAGTCGACAACAAGAGGCAGAAACCAACGAAATGCGCATGTGGTTCTTTACCTACATCTCGCATGAGTTTAGGACGCCACTTACCCTGATTATTTCCCCTTTAAGTGAAATGATTAATGATCTGAGTCTACCTTCTAAAGTCCGAGAAAAACTAAGGATGACTTATACCAACAGTAAACGACTGTTACGACTGGTTAAGCAAATTCTGAACTTTAGAATGATCAACTCCGATCAGCTCAAGCTCAAAGCGACCGAAAACGACCTTGTGGCCTTTTCCAATGAGGTTTTTTCCAGTTTTACTTCCCATGCTGAAAGTCGAAACATTAAGTATCATTTCCGATCGAGTAAACGAAAACTTCCGCTTTGGTTCGATGAGGAAAAGATGGAGCTTATCCTATACAATCTTCTTTCTAATGCCTTTAAGTATTCCAACGATGGCGGCAGTATCCTAGTCAAGATCATCGATACCTCTGCTGAATGTGTGCATATCGAGATCATAGATAATGGAATCGGAATTCCCGAAGATCACTTACCACATATTTTTGATCCCTTTTATCGGGCCACCAACAACCAATATACGGGTTCAGGCATTGGTCTAGCCTTGGTCAAAAACCTGGTGGAGTTTCACCATGGTTCAATCCAGGTAGATAGTCAGGCAGGCAATGGTAGTACCTTCCGAATTGAATTGAAAAAGGGGAACGAGCATTTTACTATAGAGGAACGCTTGGATCTGAGTTCGAAGCGGCAAGTAGAGCTAGGCAATCTCGAAATTGAACCCTTAGCGGAAAGGGATTTAAGTCCAGCTACCCCATATTTGCAAAATGCCAGCAAAGAAAAACTGCAACTTCTACTGATTGAGGATAATGCTGCGATCCTAAAATACTTCCGGCAACACTTTGAAGAGCATTACCGTATCTTGGAAGCCCAAAATGGTGAAGAAGGTTTGAACTTGGCGCTAAAACATATCCCAGACCTCATCATTAGCGATATCATGATGCCCAAACTAGACGGGCTTAGTCTATGTAGAAAGCTAAAGGAGCATATCGAAACAAGCCATATCCCAGTTATCCTGCTCACGGCTCGTACAGCCCTTAGCCACCAACTGGAAGGTTTCGAAAGCGGCGCCTTTGAATACATCACCAAGCCCGTCAACATCACGGTGTTAAAGAGTCGTGTTTTTGCCCTCACCAAAAACATGCTACAGCTCCGGGCACATTACAAACATCAAGGGATCATCCCTCCCTCTACAAACCACTCAACGGCGGAGGAGAAATTCCTTCTGCGCGCCGCCCAATGCGTGGAAGCCAGGCTCAAGTATACTGAATTTAATGCCCAGGATTTTGCTCTAGCGATGGGCATCAGCCGCTCCGGCCTACATCGCAAGCTGCAAGCCCTCACCGGCAAATCCGCCACTCAATTCATTCGCTACATCCGTCTTAAACATGCCGAAAAGCTGCTCCGAGAAGGGCAAACTAATATTTCTCAAACGGCTTACGAGGTGGGCTTCAATGACCTCAAGTACTTCCGTAAATGCTTCAAAGCTGAGTTCAACATGGCTCCATCTGCTTTTTTGAAAGAAGTGAAGGCAGGGTGAGCCAGGAGAGATGGTGGTGATAACCTATCGATGCTAGGCAGGCGACCAACATCGGCGAGGGTTTCAAGGTGACCAGGGAGTGGATATGCAGGAGACCAACACCGGCGGAGAGATCACAGAGAAGCAAGGAGTGCAAGAACGCCATTGCAGGCCATTGACGCCGCCCCTTCAGCCGTTGCAGGTGTTTTCACCTGCGACATAACCGGGAGGAATGGTAGCCATGGAGCAAGGAGAGATGCTGGTGATAACCTATCGAAGCCAGGCAGGCGACCAACATCGGCGGAGACGGCGAGGACTGGAATATGCATCAACGGAGAGGTGGGAGATAGGCTAAGCTAGCGACGGGGCACCTCATTACTCGATATAGAATCCTCTCCCCAGCTAAGTCCATAAATCATAAACCCAATCCCTAGAATTAGATAAGGGAGGCTTAAGAGTTGCCCCATATTGAGTAGCATCCCATCTTCAAATCCGACCTGGTTTTCCTTTGTAAATTCAATAAGGAATCTAGCGATAAAACAGAGGACAAGGACAAGTCCAAAGAAGAATCCACTCCCATATCTTTCCCTCTTCTCTTTATATAAGAAGATCATAATCAGAAATGTGATGAAATAAGCAAGCGCCTCATACAATTGAGCAGGATGCCTAGGTAGGTTATCTACTCGCTCAAAAACTATGGCCCAGGGCAGTTCAGTAGGTAGGCCAATGATTTCAGAATTCATAAAGTTTCCCATCCTGATAAAACTACCACTTAAGGCAGCCACTACGGCAATTAGATCAATGACATCAATCATTGAATGCTTCGTCTTTCGGGAATATAAATATAAAGCCACCAATAGCCCCAAGGCCCCGCCATGGCTAGCCAATCCTTGATAACCGGTGAATGCGATCCCACCATCCCCTGTAAAGACAATGGGTAAAATCATTTCTAAGGGGCGCGATAAATAATAGGACGGCTCATAAAATAGACAATGCTCCAATCTAGCACCAATCAATAGACCACGCATACCGGAGATAGATAGCTGCTCTAGGTTTTCCAGCGGAATATTTTCCTGCTCAAATATCCAAGTCAACAGGTAAATGCACAATAGCAGACCTCCAGCAAAAAGAATTCCGTAATACCTCAATGAGAACCCAAATAGGTTGATGATCTCTGGGTCAAGATTCCAAGTAATATAGTTTAGAAACATAGCTTAACTTGCTTTAACAGCTTTGACAAATCAGCAATAGTAAGGTGTGAGCTAGCACGTACTTGGCCATTGGTATCTTAGTTTTAGTAATGTTCATAGGTTGCTCTCTTCCAATGATGCCATCTAGCTGTCTATCAGAAATCAGATCAAGGCTTTGCATAGCTTTGAAGGTCTGCCAAGCAGGTTTTAACTCATTCAATTCCATAAGCTTTTCTTTCGTACATTTTTTTAAGTTTGATCTTAATCCGATTGAAGCGCGTACTGACATTGGTCGGGGTAAGATCCAGGATTTCGGCTATCTCACGATGCGCATACCCTTCCAGATGTAACAAGGTGATGGCATTATCCAAATCCGATAATTGTTTGATTAGAAAGTGCAGTTGTTGCAGATGATCGTCGCTGAAAGGGATTACCGAGCTCGCAAGTGTCTGTTCTTCCTCCATCTCCACATACTTTGGGCGTCGGCTTTCATTGCGCCTTTTGGCCAATATAGTATTTAGGCATACCCGATAGATCCAGGTCTTAGCGGTACTCTCTGCCCTAAATTTGGGATAGGCCCGCCACAATTGTAGTAAGACATCTTGCCGAAGGTCCTCAAAGTTGGTTTCGTTACCATAAACTCGGCAGATACTGTTGATCAACCCTTGGTTTTCATTAATCATCCTGAGGAATCGTTCCTTTACAGATTTTTGCATACCAATAACTTTCTATTTCATTAGTATCCAAAAAGTGCAGATTATCACAGTGGTGGCTTTTTTTCCCGAGTTACGGTGGTGATTTATGTCGAGGATGCCCCCCAGGGGCTTGGGAATTATCGAGAGATGGTGGTGAAAACCTATCGATGTTAGGCAGGCGACCAACATCGGCGAGGGATCACGGAAAAGGGAGGAGAGATGATGGTGATAACACCAACATCGGCGAGGGGGATCAAGGTGAAGCAAGGAGTGGAAGAACGCCATTGCAGCCCGTCGATGCCGCCCCTTCAGCCGTTGCAGGTGTTTTCCACCTGCGACATAACCGGGAGGAATGGTAGCCATGGAGCCAGGAGAGATAGTGGCGAAAACCTATCGATGCTAGGCAGGCGACCAACATCGGCAGAGGGATCACGGAAAAGCGAGGAGAGATGGTGGTGATAACCTGTCGATGCCAGGCAGGCGACCAACATTGGCGTGGGTTTCAAGGGGACCGGGGAGTGGATACGCAGGCGACCAACATCGGCGGGGGAATCACAGAGAAGCTAAAAACGGAGGAATGTCATTGCAGCCCGTCGATGCCGCCCCTTCAGCCGTTGCAGGTGTTTTCCACCTGCGACATAACCGGGAGGAATGGAGCCATGGAAGGCACACAAAATGGAGCAAAGAGGCAAAGCCGTAGCATATTTAATCCGGCTCCCAAATACCGTTAAGAGAAAGTCCGAACCCTCAATCTTTATCTTTATTTAGTATAAATCTAAATAATTAAACAATAGTTTTACAGATCACTACATATACAAGATTTTATTTTGCATTTAAACCCATGTACATTATATTGCATCAGTTGATTCATTAAAAGAGTGAGGTTTTGAAAGCGACAAACATTAGCGATCCGGAATACTTCCACAAGGTAGTAGACTGCCAGTATGCCTGCCCGGCTCATACGCCAGTCCCAGAATACATAAGGCTCATAGCAGCCCAACGTTACACAGAAGCCTATATGGTTAATTGGGAATCCAATGTCTTCCCAGGAATCCTAGGCAGAACCTGTGACCGCCCCTGCGAACCCGCCTGCCGCAGAGGCCGAATAGAAGAAGAGCCCGTAGCTATTTGCCGCTTGAAGCGCGTTGCTGCGGATAATAAGGGCGAGGTCAAATCATTGATGCCGAATGCTCCGGCAGAAAAAAATGGGAAAAAAATCGCTTTGATTGGCGGCGGACCTGCTTCTCTAACGGTTGCCAGGGATCTTGCTCCCCTCGGCTATGAAATCCATTTATACGACGAATGGAATAAGGGTGGAGGTATGATGCGAACCCAAATCCCTGCTTTTCGCCTCCCAGAATCCGTACTGGATGAAGAGGTGAATTTTATCCTAGACATGGGCATCCACACCCACTTCAATACCTACGTAAAGAGTATGAAAGAAATCCTGGACAAGGATTATGATGCGGTTTTTGTAGGTACTGGAGCGCCAAAAGGTGGAGATCTCCGAAGGCTGCCTGGTCGGCAAGAAGCTGATGACAATATTCATATTGGTATCGAGTGGCTAGCCGGTGTCGCATTTGGCCACATTTCTGAAATTGGGCGACGTGTCATTGTGCTTGGAGGAGGGAATACGGCTATGGATTGCTGTCGAACCTCCCGCAGATTGGGTGGAACGGATGTAAAAGTCGTAGTCCGTAGCCCGTTCAAAGACATGAAAGCCTCTCCATGGGAGATTGAGGATGCGCAACGAGAAGATATTCCCATTTTAAACAATATGCCTCCGAAGGAATTTGTAGTAGAAAATGGCAAATTAAAAGGGGTGCTATTTGGTAATGTTCGAGCAGAATATGATGAAAATGGTAAGCGGACGCTCATTCCTACTGGTGAGCCTGACGTTTTCATTGAAGCAGATGATGTAATCATGGCCATTGGTCAAGACAATCACTGCCCATGGATCGAAAGAGATCTAGGAATAGAATTTGGAAAATGGGATATTCCGATATTAGATAAAACTACCTTCCAGTCTACCCTACCTAAGGTGTTCTTCGGTGGTGATGCGGCTCTAGGACCGGAAAATATCATAACAGCGGTAGCACAGGCTCATCAGGCAGCCATTTCTATAGATCTTTTTTGTAGAGGTGTAGATGTGCACCAGCGCCCGGCTCCGATGACCAACTTAGTGAGCCAAAAAATGGGTATCCACGAATGGAGCTACGATAGCCCCGTCGTAATAGATGAGCGATACTTGGTACCCCATGCCGACAAATCCATTAGCTTACAAGATAGACACGTTGAAGTTGAACTAGGCTTTGACCCGCCTACCGGATTTAAAGAAGCTCAACGCTGTTTGAACTGCGATGTTCAAACCGTTTTTACCACCAGTCGTTGCATTGAATGCGATGCCTGCGTGGATATTTGCCCTACCTCCTGTATCACCTTTACCACCAATGCGGAAGAAGAAGATCTACGATTACAACTGAGTGCCCCTGCTCTGAATACAACGCAAGATCTTTACGTCTCCGACCAACTCCCCACCCAGCGTGTCATGGTTAAAGATGAAGACGTCTGTCTTCACTGCGGTTTATGTGCCGAACGCTGCCCAACGGGAGCTTGGGATATGATGAAATATTTATACAATGTAACAAAAGCCAGCAAGGTATGCTGAAAGTGAGTGCAGTAAACGACCTAGTGGTTCGTTTTGCCAATGTAAATGGAACAGGATCAGCTAGCGCAAATAATATTTTTGCCAAGTCGATCTTCCGAATGGGTTTGCCTGTTTCCCCGAAAAACATTTTCCCATCCAATATCCAAGGCTTGCCTACCTGGTATGAAGTCCGGATTAGCGAAAAAGGATACTTAGGACGTAGAGATGGTATAGATCTTATGGTGGCCATCAATCCGCAAAGCTTTGCGAAAGATGTGGCCTCTGTTAGAACTGGAGGGTACTTACTCTATGACAATACCAAGAAATTATATGATGAGTTCTTGCGAAACGACATCCATTTCGTAGGTGTTCCGATGACCGCACTCTGCCGGGAACACTATACCGATCCGAGGCAGCGACAGCTTTTCAAAAATATCGTGTACCTAGGTGCGGTAGCTACCCTGATTAACATCGAGATCCAAGTGATCAAGGATATTATCAGTGAACAATTTGCCAGAAAGCCCAAACTCATTCCGCCAAATTTCAAGGCGTTGGAACTGGGTATCAACTACGTCAAAGAGCACTATGAATACCCCTTGTCTATCCAGCTGGAAAGAAGAGACAATGTTGGAGATAGCATTATGATAGATGGGAATGCTGCTACTGCATTGGGAAGTATCTACGCCGGTGCTACTTTTATGGCTTGGTACCCGATCACTCCTTCCACCTCCGTAGCGAAGGCATTCGAAAAATACGCCAAGAAACTACGCGTAGATCCAGAAACAGGAAAGAACAAGTTTGCCATCGTACAAGCCGAAGATGAATTGGCTGCCATAGGAATGGTAATCGGTGCGAGCTGGAATGGCGCTCGGTCCTTCACCTCGACCTCCGGCCCAGGCGTTTCATTGATGAATGAATTTATTGGACTGTCTTACTTCGCAGAAATTCCAGCAGTATTAGTCAATGTACAACGAGGCGGTCCTTCTACTGGCATGCCAACCAGGACCCAACAGCCGGATATAATTTCTTCCGCCTATGCTTCTCATGGCGATACCAAACATGTCATGCTCTTCCCGAGCACCCCAGCAGAATGCTTTGATTTCGCCGCCAAAGCCTTTGACTTGGCTGATCGACTACAGACCCTGATTTTCTTAATGACAGACCTGGATTTGGGCATGAATGACCATATGTCTCCTCCCTTTAAATGGGATGAGAAGCAGCAATATGATCGGGGAAAGGTGTTGAGTGCAGATGAACTAGAAGCCGGTTTTGATTTCGGTCGCTACTTGGATGTAGACGGTGATGGAGTTCCCTACCGAACAATCCCTGCCACTCACCCCACCAAAGGCTCCTTCTTTACCCGGGGTACCTCAAGGGATGAATATGCTCGTTATACGGAGGATGGAGCCGACTATGTAAGGAATGTAGATCGTCTACTTCGAAAATGGGATACTGCCAAGACATTAGTACCAGCTCCAGAATTCTATCGAGAAAAGAATGAGCGCTCTGCTGGCCTGATTTTCTTTGGTACCACAACCTACGCGGCCTTAGAGGCCATGGAACTATTGGAAAATGAGGGTATTTTACTTGATGCCATGCGAGTGAAAGCCTTTCCTTTCCACCAGGATGTGACTGACTTTGTGTCTCAACACGATACCATCTACGTGGTTGAGCAAAACCGGGATGCCCAGTTCCGAACGCTTTTGATTAATGAACTAGAAGTAGCTCCTGATCGATTGGTACCGATTCTAAACTACGATGGGATGCCGATCACAGCCGATCGCATCATGAAATTGATCCAGAAAGCTCAATTAATCGACGCCTAGAAGCAATCAGGCGCAATCAACTTAAACAAACAAGAAATGACTTATATACGACCCACCTTCCGTCACCCCGCCCTCCCGAAGAACAAGATCGGCTATGCCAAGGCCGACTATGAAGGCGCCATATCTACCCTATGCGCCGGTTGTGGACATGACTCCATCAGTGCTGCCATCGTACAGGCTTGCTACGAAATGTCTATAGAACCTCATCGCCTAGCAAAGCTTTCAGGAATTGGCTGTTCATCAAAAACCCCCACCTACTTCCTCAGCAACTCGCATGGTTTCAATTCCGTGCATGGCCGAATGCCATCGATAGCGACGGGGGCTAATATGGCGAACAAGGAGTTAATCTACCTAGGGGTATCTGGAGATGGAGATACGGCATCGATTGGTATGGGGCAGTTTGTACACGCCATTCGTAGGAATCTTAACATGACCTACATTGTCATGAATAATGGTTGCTATGGATTGACCAAGGGACAAGATTCAGCTACTGCCGATTTTGGATCAATCAGTAAATCACAGGGAGTTGCCAATCCCTTTCAAGCCATTGATTTAATTGGCATGGCTTTGGAATTGAATGCCACTTTCGTGGGAAGAAGTTTCTCAGGAGATAAGGGACAATTGATTCCTATGATCAAGGCTGCTATCTCCCACCCAGGCTTTGCTTTACTGGATGTCATTTCTCCTTGTGTTACCTTTAATAATAATAAGGGTTCAACTAAATCCTATGACTTTGTGCGGGATCATATTGAAATGACCTCTGTCCTGGATTTTGTTCCTCATCAGGAGGAAATCCTGATTGACTATGAGGAGGGAAGTACGGCTAGTGTTCAGCTGCATGACGGTTCCAAAGTGATGTTGAGTAAGTTAGCGCCGAATTGGGATCCTCGAGATCGGACCTCAGCCATGCGACGACTACAGGATGCCAAACTTAAGGGAGAAATTCTAACAGGACTCTTATACATCGATGAAAATAGTAAAGACCTACACGACATGATCAACACCGTAGATCAGCCCTTGAATACACTGAAGGAGGAAGATCTGTGCCCAGGACAATCTGCCCTGGAAGCGATCAATGCCAGCCTTAGATAGTGCAAAAGAATTACCGATAGGTATAAAAAAAACCGCTTAGTTCAACTAAGCGGTTTCTAAAGAGCTTTGAGAGGCTATCTACATACCAAAAAATAAGGATATCCATCGATATCCCTATAAATTCTTTCATGAGATTATGATCGTAATTCGTGGGATTAATTCATTGCTATATAAAAAGTGAACGTATTGACTTTTCACTTTTTGTTGATCAATCGTTTTTGATCGTTGACAATACAAATATGATACAATGTTAAAACCTAAGGAAGTACAAAAACTTTTTTTACTGTTGTCAACTACAAACAACACACATTCATAAAAACCTACAAATCAACCATATAAACAACTACCCTTC
>JABSSL010000046.1 GCA_013214355.1 Saprospiraceae bacterium
CAACATCACGACAGAACGCCTGCGAGCTTTAAATGGATTGGAGTTAGGTGAAGTGATCATCCCTACTCAAAAATTGTACGTGGAATAGAACGAAATTGTCGGACAAATAAAAGAGCGGTTTACGAATTGGCTTCGTAAACCGCTCTTTTATTTTCCTAAAAACCCTTTAGATCTGCATAGAGATCTGCTTTTGGAACTTTCGCGGGAAGCGGACCAAAATGCGCTAATTTCAGTTCAGCCATTTTGCGCCCTGCCATGGCTCTCTCCTCCAAGCTTGCCCCATCAAGCCAGGCCGTTAAATAACCAGCCCTGTTTGCATGCCCAGCCCCCGTGGTATCTTTTACTTGAATTTCCCGAGCTGACAAGAAGAAGGAGTCTTGCTGGTTGGCCAGTAAACAGCCTTTAGCTCCTAAAGTTAAACAGACCTCTTTGGCTCCAAGGGAGAGGAAATGTTCTATTACCTCCTTACCATCTTGAAGTTCCTTGCCCTGCAACCTCATCCAATCTACTTCACTCACCTTTACCAAAGCACCATGCCCACAATATTCTTCTAATACATCTTGTGCCTGTTGCTGGTTGGGCCAAATCTTTTGGGCATAATTTACATCAATGGCCAATTGCCCTCCCTCTCTAGCAGTGAAGGCTGCTGCTGCTAAAATAGCTGAGCGAGCTGGCTCTTTACTCAAGCCGAAACAGGTCGTATGAAAGATGGTGCACTCTCGGAGCATTTGAGGAGAGAGTTGTGCATCAGAAATCTGGTAATCAGCGGCTCGATATGCTTCAAAGTTCGAGACTTCTTTGGATCGCGTGACAAGGATCAAAGAGGTAGGCAGATCAATACGATTCAACTGTGAACAGTCGATCGCCATTTGATCCACACATTGGAAAAGATATTCGCCCATGTCATCTTGTCCCACGGTCGCGATGAGTTTTACTTTGTTACCCAAACGCGCCATATTCATGGATAGATTGGCTGGGCTGCCGCCTTGTAGTCGCTTAAAGTCCTTTACTTCGAGTAAGTTATCTGCAAATTCTGAACTAATCAGATCTACCAATAACTCACCCACAGCAATAATATCGAAACGCCGATTCCTTCGCGATACTATTTTGGTGCGCATTGGATTCGAACGTTTTTGATACTGTTTGAGCGAATTTATCCAAAATTTAAGTATCTAAAAAATTTCATTTGCGTATTATTAGCCAATTGATACCTTTACCCCTAAACGATACTAGAAATTATGTGTGCAAAAGAAAAAGGCGCTTTAACTCAACCCAAAGAGACGGCTGTTGCCAACGAATTGACTGCTGGAGTGGAAAGGTACCCAGATGTTTTCTTCATCCACTCCCCCAATAAAATGACAGCCCTGGAGGCTAAGAAGAGACAGTTCGTGTTTGAAGCGGAAAACGGACTCAAGCTCTGGATAAAGGTGTATTCCCCACAGATTATCCGAATCAGATATGCTATAGACGGATTTTTCGAGCCAGAATTCCCCTATGCTCTTGATCCTACCTTCAAACCACAAAAGACTAAGGTCGAGTATAAGGAAAGGAAAAAAACCGTAGAAATTAGCACTTCGGTTCTTAAGTGTGTGATCTCGATCAAAGATTTACAGGTGGATATTCAAGACGCTAAAACTGGCACCTCCATCTGTTCAGACAGTGCTCCATTCGAAGCTCGATCCACCATTCTAAAAGGTGTGGAGTGGCTCAAGGTTCACAAGTCGTCTAGCAAGACCATTCGCTATTATGGTCTAGGGGATAAGAGCTGTTCCTTAGATATGCGTGGGCAAAAATTACAAAACTGGAACTCGGACTCCTTTGGATATAGCAAATCTTCTGATCCGCTGTATCGAAGCATCCCATTTTATTATGCACTGGATGATGGCCAAGCGTACGGCATATTCCTGCACAACAGTAATAGAAGTGTCTTCGATTTTGATAGTCGCAGAAAAGGTACCTGTACGATAGAGATTAAAGGCGGGCAGATGGATTATTTCTTCATTTACGGCCCGCAACTCGACCAAGTGGCCGCCCAGTATATGGAAATGACAGGCAAGCCTGAACTTCCTCCTTTATGGTCTTTGGGCTTTCATCAATGCCGCTGGAGTTACTTCCCAGAAGCAAGGGTTATGAAGATTGCAGAGACATTTCGTGAAAAATCCATTCCCTGTGATGCCATATACCTGGATATAGATTACATGGATGGCTATCGTTGCTTTACCTGGAATAAGGATCATTTTCCGAAGCCCAAAAAAATGATCAAAAAGCTCCGGAAGAAGGGATTTCATACGGTAGTCATGATCGACCCAGGAATTAAAGTAGATGAAGATTACCATGTCTACAGCGAGGGAATTGAAAAAGACGCCTTTTGCCGAAGAACGGATGGCACCTTGATGACAGGCCCGGTTTGGCCTCCAAACTGTGTATGGCCAGATTATACAGATCCGGCAGTTCGAGAATGGTGGGGTCCGTTATACGAGGGACTTTACGTTCGTGATGACGTAAGCGGTTTTTGGAATGATATGAATGAACCCGCTGTCTTCAAGGTAAATAGCCTCACCTTTCCTGATGAAGTCCACCATCATTTTGAAGGTCAAGGAGCCAACCATGCAAAGGCACATAATATATACGGTCAGCAAATGGCACGAGCCACCTATGAGGGGCTTAAGGAACTCAAACCAGAAAAGCGTCCCTTCTTGGTTACTCGGGCTTCTTTCTCTGGCGGACAACGCTTCGCCGCCGTTTGGACTGGGGATAATTTGGCAGATTGGGAACATCTCCGACTCGCCAACTTACAATGTCAACGACTAAGTCTTTCCGGCTTCTCTTTTGTGGGTACGGATATCGGTGGATTCGCGGGTGTGCCCAGTGGTGAGCTTCTAGTTCGCTGGTTACAATTGGCTATCTTCCATCCTTTCTATCGGATTCACTCTATGGGTAATAATGTAGATGGAGCCGCTGAAGCGGAAGCTGATGCAGTAGCGGAAGCTGAAAGGCTGAACCGACTGGACCAAGAGCCCTGGGCATTTGGAGAGGAAACGGAGTCCCTTGCTAAAGCCGCTATCGAGCTCAGATATAAATTACTGCCGTACATCTATACTGCCTTTTACCAGCATGTACATGATGGATTACCATTGCTCCGCTCATTAGCATTCGTGGATCAGAGTGATCCGAATACTCATAAGCGAGAGAATGAGTTTATGTTCGGAGATCAACTCTTAATTTCTCCAGTCGTCAAGGAAAAAGCACGCTCTGTTTCCACCTATCTACCAGCAGGCCAATGGTATGATTACTTTACGGGACGTTCTTACTCCGGAAAGAAACGATATAGCATATCCACCAAACTCGATCGCATCCCAATATTTGTGCGGGCAGGTGCGGTAATTCCACACTTCCCCGTCATGCAATATACCGGGGAAGTTCCTGTCAAAGAGATTACTTTACATATCTACAACGGAAGTGGGTTTGGTAAGTGTTATTTAGATGCCGGTGAGGGTTACAGCTATCTTAAGAAAGACTTCAAGCTCTGTCAATATACCACAGAACTTGCGGAGGATGGCTCCCTACAAGTTAATCAGGAACAGTCAGGAAAATACAAAGCTGATTGTAAGGTATACAAGATACACTTGTATGGATTCGAATCTACTCCTACTGAAGTAACGGTGGATGGCAAAACTTATCCATGCAAAGCTGCGGACGGCTTCCTAACGATCAAGAAAGTGCCTTTCGGGTTCAAGCATTTATCGATCCCCTCTGCTGTCCAGGAATAACCGGTTCCGATAGATCAAGAGAGCTCTAATACTTGTCGTGAAAATACTCATGAGCAAGCTTCTCTTTGTTGATCTTGTTGGCTGCTTCTTGTGCCCTTAGTTCAATTCTCCGAATCTTGCCACTAATAGTCTTTGGTAGAGATTCGGGGAATTCAATAATCCGGGGAACTTTATATTTTGCTAAGCTCTTTTCTGAAAAACGGAAGAGGTCTTGAGCCAAGGCTTCACTCGCCTCAACGCCAGCTCTCAAGATGACAAATGCTTTGACGGCATACCCGCGCATTTCGTGTGGACTGGCAACTACCGCTGCCTCCACTACATCCGGATGCTCAATCAATACACTTTCCACCTCAAATGGACCAATACGATAAGCAGAAGCCTTGATGACATCATCGTTCCTGCCAATAAACCAGATAAAACCTTCTTCATCCTTATATGCTTTATCTCCGGTATAGTAAAGGCCATGCCTAAAGGCTTTAGCTGTTCGGTCTGCGTCCTCTAAATATTCTACAAAAATGCCATTGTGCCGTTGCTCATCGAGCTTGACGCATATCACTCCTTCCTCTAATGGCGGCACTTCCTGCCCATCCTCATCGTAAATCCCAATCTCATACATAAAAGTCCCTTTACCCATCGATCCTGGCTTCAGGTCCTGCCCAGTCAAGTTGCCAGCCAAGCAGGTGGTTTCCGTTTGCCCATACCCATCTCGAATCCGAATCCCGGTTCCTTTTTCCCACTGATCAATCACATCGGGATTCAAGGGTTCTCCCGCTGCACAGCTCGTTCTCAACTTTAGGTCGTACTGACTTAAGTCTTCTTGAATTAGCATTCTCAAAACCGTTGGAGATCCACAAAAGGTTGAAATCTCATAGTCACTCATGGCTTGTAACTGTTCTTTAGGAACAAAGGCATGAACCTGATTGGCAAAGATCGTAGCGCCCATGTTCCAAGGTGCAAAAAAGCTGCTCCAAGCAAACTTTGCCCAACCCGGAGAGGATATATTGTAATGGACATCTCCGTGACGGCACCCTACCCAAGCAGCAGTGCTTAAGTGACCAAAAGGGTAAGTAAAATGTGTATGGACCACTACCTTAGGAAGGCCGGTGGTTCCTGAGGTGAAAAAGTACAAGAAGGGATCATCTGCTCGCGTATGCGCTGCTTCCGCTATTTTCGACTCCGTGGCTGCCTCCGCAAGGGATACCCAGCCGTCTCTGTTACCTTCGGTTAGAATCTTCAATTTCATCTTCTTCCCAAATTGCTCCTCTGCCTCGTCCAACTTGGGCGCGCCGGCTTCATCCGATATCACGATCTCTGGAAAAAGCGATTCAAAGCGATACAACAGGTCCCTAGCGCTGAGGTTGGTAGCCGTTGGCATCAAAATAAATCCACCCTTAATCGTTGTGATAAAACTTAACCAGTTGGCAGGTACCAATGGAAGCAGTGAATATATATGGTCTCCTGCTGAGGCTCCATGCTTTCGCATTAAATTGAGCAGTTGATTGGAGTATTCGTAGATCTCTTGGAAGCTATAGATCTTTTCCTCCTCTCCATGCTTCCAAATCAGTGCTCTATCAGCAGGATAGGCTTCCACATTCAGCGGATAAAAAATATCCTCCACCCAATTGAAGTATTCCGGTTTTTCGAGCACATACTCGGGTAATTGAGCGTAATTATGAGTGGCAAGATCTTCCCGAACCTTGCTGAAGTAAGATCTGATGTCCATATTCATTCTGTTGTATCATAGGTAGTGTTGGATAAGTCCTACGGGATCTTACTCACCACTACTTAGAAGGATTCTCTACATAAAGAACAGAAAATAAATCCTAACTATACAAAAGAATATGCATCATCCTATTCCTCTAAATACAAAGCGGCCCTTGCTGAGTAGCAAAGGCCGCTTTGTGATAAGTGCTAAGCAGGTGATGTATAAATTACTTGCGCTTCTTTTTTCCCTTCTGTGCTTCACGCTGTGCCTGCACTCGTTGTTGCTCCTTCATAGCAGCTTCTAAGCGCTCCTGGAAACCAGATTTCTTTTTCGGCTTCTTCTTATTTTCTTCCAATTCAGCCCGGACCTTATCTTGATCGATAATGTAATTCTTAGTCACCACCGTTTGTCCAATGTTGAAAAGGTTACTGAAGAATAAGTAACAGGTTAGTCCGGAAGCATAAGTATTGAAAAAACCTAGGAACATGATTGGCATCAAATACTGCATATACTTCATAGCAGGATTGGCCGACATGTCCATATGCTTGGTATTGTAGTAGGTATAGATCAAGGTAGTACCTGCCCAAAGAATCGTAAACAAGCTGATATGAGCTCCCACAAACGGAATTTCAAAAGGTAGGTAGGTCATCACATCATAAGAAGACAAGTCAGTGGCCCAGAGAAAGCTTGCTTGTCTAAATTCTATCGAGGCTGGGAAGAAGCGATACAGGGCAATCCAAATTGGCATTTGCAACACCATTGGCATGCAACCACCCAATGGATTCACTCCAAATTCTCGGTACATCTTCATGGTCTCTACCTGTTGCTGCTGAGGGTCTTTGACCTTCTCCTTCAATTTCTCGATCTGTGGTTTCAGCGCCCCCATCTTAGATTGAGAGTACAGCATGCGGTAAGTCAATGGATAAAGGCACAGTTTCACCATAAAAGTCAGAACCAAGATAACTATCCCTTTACTACCAATGAAGGAAGATAAGAAGTTAAATAGTGGACGAACAATCCATCTATTTACCGTTCCAAAAATACTCCATCCGAATGGTACGATATCTTCCAAGTCATTTCCTACCGCCCGAAGCCGATCAAATTCATTTGGCCCTACATAAAACTCCATGCCAAAGTTTTCACTGCTAGAGCGATTGTAAGGAACTTTCAGGCTGGAAACTAACTTTTTCAAATCCGCATTCTCCGTATCTAATACTTGGGTTTCCAGAACTCCACTAGCAAAACTCTCTTTTGCCATCAATGTACTATTGAAAAACTGGTTGGAGTGACTGATCCACTTAATCCGTTGATCATTCAATTCTTCCACATCATCAGAAGTACAAGAGCAATAATCCACCCCATCCTCGGCGGGTTTGAAGTAGATGGTAGAATAGCGTCTTTCGAAGTTATGATTGATTTCGATACGATCTAGGTAGTCATGCCAAATCAGCTCTATCTCCTCTGCATTATTGGCTAGGACATTTTGCAGACCCTCCATTTTAATATCATAGTCTATTCGATAGCTATTATCTAACAAACTATACTTCTGCTCAAAATATCGGCCAGCTCCTGCATTGGCTCTAAACACTACCTCATTTCCACTTTGCTGTACATCGAAATAAAGATCGCTCGTTCTTACCCCTCCACTAGGCAAGCTAGCGATGGGCAATAGGTATTCGAATTTATTCTTCTCATCGCTAAGCAGCTTCAACTCCTCTTTCACCTCCTGCTTGTCTTCCGTCAAGACATTCTTTTCGAATTCCTTGAGAATGACCTCTTTGATCCTTCCTCCTTTATTGGTCAAGACCAAGGTGATCAAATCATTTTCAACGGTAACTAGTTTTTCTTCGCCAGATCCAGCGGCGGAAAATGGTCCAAAGATGCCAGACAATTTCTCCGCTTTCAGAGAATCAGGCAAAGCCGCAATTTCATCTTCTATGCTTGCCTCAGCAGTTTCCGCAGGCTCCGCAATTTGAGCCTCTGCTTGTTGCTGCGCCAGTTCAATCGAATCTTGGATCTGTTGCTGTCGCTCCAATTCTTCCTGCGATGGCATATTGAATTGTTGCCAGACGATTAACAGCACAAAAATCAGCGCAAATCCAATCAGTGTATTCTTATCCATTCATTGATTTTTTTTAAAAAGAGCATAGTCTTTCCTAACGCTCCTCAAAAGCAGGGCAAAGGTACAATTTTGTCTGAGCTAAAAACAAGAATGATAGATGATTCTTACTCCATCTTAGACTAAGTTGCCCATCTTTTTGCTAAAACTCCGGCTTTAATGGGATCAATTAAACATAGATTTAAAGCCTGAAAGCCCAAAGAATCCCAATTGCATATTATCTTCCCCAATAAAACCTAAGCTTTCATATGAGAATTGAAACAGATATAAAACTGGGCTTCAAAGATGTGATGATACGCCCAAAGCGCTCTACCCTAAAATCACGAGCCCAAGTTTCCGTAGATCGAACCTTTGTATTTTTACATGGGGGGCCCTCCTGGACAGGAGTTCCAATCATGGCTGCCAACATGGATACGGTCGGAACCTTCGAGATGGCTACAGCACTTGCGCAACATGGTCTTTTCACTGCCATACATAAGCACTATTCGAAGGATGCTTGGGCCAGTTTCCTAGCACAAGCACCGGAAACAGTAGCGGAATTCATAGCTATTAGTACCGGGACCGGACAGGGGGATTTAGATCGTCTAACCCAATTGTTAGCATCCTTTCCCCAACTTAGGTTCATATGTATTGATGTAGCAAACGGCTATTCTGAACACTTCGTGGAATTTGTCAAACGAACTCGTGAGCAATTCCCAGATAAAGTCATTATAGCAGGTAATGTCGTAACCGGTGAAATGGTTGAAGAATTACTTTTGGCTGGGGCCGACATCATCAAGGTCGGCATTGGCCCTGGATCCGTTTGTACCACTAGAGTCAAGACAGGTGTAGGCTATCCGCAACTCTCTGCCATCATTGAATGTGCCGACGCAGCCCATGGACTAGGTGGACAAATCATCGCTGATGGCGGATGTAAGATCCCGGGAGACATAGCTAAAGCATTTGGCGGAGGAGCGGATTTTGTCATGCTCGGCGGGATGCTTGCTGGTCACGATGAAAGTGGCGGTGAATTAATTGAAAAAGATGGAAAACAGGTGAAGCTATTCTACGGAATGAGTTCCAAAACCGCAATGACCAAATACGCTGGTGGAGTCGCTGACTATCGAGCATCGGAAGGCAAAACTGTCGAAATTCCATATAAAGGAGCCGTGGAAGAAACCGTAAAGGATATGCTGGGAAGCCTCAGGTCCACTTGCACCTATGTAGGAGCTAGTCGCCTCAAGGAACTCACCAAACGAACCACCTTTATCCGGGTACAAGAGCAACACAATGAAGTTTTTTCCTAACCAGCCCTCTGGAAATGAATCAGCCAGGCCAACTTTTGTTGACCTGGCTGAATTATTCCTAGTTTAGCGATTATCTATCGTAGTACTAGACAACAGCGGCACCTTCCGCCCATTGTCCAACCTTGATTCGACCGGGATATACCTTAAGCGCTTCTTCCAAACAATCCATAGCGGCGTGTAAGTCCTTGGTATTAAGAACATAGGCAATTCGGACCTGGTTTACCCCCAAACCCGGGGTAGCATAAAAGCCTTCACCAGGAGATAGCATCACCGTAGAACCTTTATACTCAAACTTTTCTAGTAGCCATTGACAGAAATGGTCTGCATTTTCTACTGGAAACTCAGCAAAACAGTAAAAGGCTCCTCCAGGCAAGTAACTGATCACCCCATCCATTTGTTGTAGTCTTTCAAATACTACATTTCTACGGCGATCATACTCTTCCTTGACCTCGTTCATGTAACTATCGTCCATCTCAAGGGCTCCTTCCGCCAAAATCTGGCCAAGACCAGGAGGGCTTAGTCGCAATTTAGCGTATTTAACCACCGCATCAATTAATTCCTCGTTGCGAGTCACCATGGCTCCTACTCTAGCTCCACAGGCACTATAGCGCTTAGATACCGAATCAATTACTACTACGTTATTTTCGATCTCCTCCAATCTCAGTACGGAGAAGAAATCTTGGCCGTCGTAGCAAAATTCCCGGTATACCTCATCCACAAATAGATAAAGATCATACTTCTTTACCACCTGCGCCAACTCCTTCAATGCCTTTTCGGGATAGAAACAGCCCGTAGGATTATTAGGGTTAGTAATAAAAATGGCTTTGGTCTTCGGCGTAATAACCGCTTCGAAAGCTTTAGCGTCTGGCAAAGCAAAACCATCTTCTAAATCGCAGGTCACCGGTACAACATTGACATCCGCAATATGAGCAAAGCCATTGTAGTTGGCATAAAAAGGCTCTGGAACAACCATCTCATCACCATGATCCATACAGGCTAAGAACAAGAACTGAATCGCTTCCGATGCCCCGGTGGTAACTATCACTTGGTCTGCCGTAACTTCGGTATCGAATTTGGCGTAGTAGTCCACCAATTTTGCTCGGTAACTGGCATTACCCGCTGCCGCGCTATAGGCTAATATTTTCAGGTCCGTTTCTTTTACTTTCGCCATGGCCGCCGCAGGTGTTTCAATATCAGGTTGTCCAATATTGAGATGATACACGTGCTTCCCTTCTGCCTTCACTTTGTCGGCAATGGGTACCAGCTTTCGGAACGGAGATAGAGGTACCTCCACTCCCCTTTTTGAAATCGATGGCATGATAAATTAATAGTTTATTAAATAAAAAAGTGGGCCAAAAATAGTCCTATTTACGGGGGAATGAAAGCTTAGTTGTCAATCAACTAGCCTTTTTTTGGTTAAATTCTGAGGGCTCAGATTAAGAAATAAAACTTTATCTACTGTAAATCAATCTTTTGTGAGTCGTTTTTTTCTACTCTATTACTACCACTGATTTATGTCAATAGGGTCAAAGGAAGTAAACGCATTTTCAGGAACCTCTTGGAAAACCGCTATTTCCGACAATTGCGGCCTACCACGATCACCGGATAGCTGTAGGTCTCCTTGCCTTTTATAGCCTTTCCATGGCATGGCAAAGCGTGGTGCTTCATCATCAGCTTGGGTGTAAAAATCCCACTGGCAAACCAAGTTAGTCGCTGGATCAATGTACACCAGATATTTATTCTGTGGCGTCACACCCACCTCCTCAAAAGTCAAGGCTAGCACTTCCGCCATTTGACCTTCTAGGGTTGTATCTTGTCCGACGTAGTTCAGGGTTACGCCAGAATCCTTTAGCTTGAATGGCATCACCAGCCAATAAGAGTCATTGATCCAAATTCGGTTTCCTATACCGACATAAGTTTCCAGACTATCCGGATCTTCAAAAACCACATCGCCCTTCTTTACTTTGCCAGTACCTTCTGCCAGGTTCACGAGGTAAGTCGTACTATCTCCGGGAGAATCAATGCGAACTCTTTGTCCTTGCTTATCCCATAGAAGCGTTCTACGCCCAAAAAAGTTCCAATGAAAATACCTGGTGGTATCCCAACTCTTTCTTCCTCCCATAGCCAACATAACCTTATCTGCCCACTCTATCGCTTTTGCATCAGATGCTTCCTCGTTAAAACCATCTGCGGCAGGGTTACCGACTACTTCTTCAGCTGTGGCTTCGGCCGAGGCCTGATTGGCATTTTCACAAGCAACTGACAAAATCATAATAAAGGCAGCGAACAACAAGAATCTCATAAGCTTAGTGTTTTAAAGATCGGGCGGAAAATTACACATTTTTTTTCCCGAAGTCTCAAATTTACCGCTTTACTTCTACTACTTGCTGCTAAAAGCATTTGACGGTAGACAAATAAAAGGGCCTTAATCCTCTTCAGGTTAAGGCCCAACGGTAGCTAAACGCTACTATCTTCTTCTATATGTTTTCTCTATTTAGGAGCTTTGCCTCCATCCAAGAATTCTTGGTATTCTCTCAAGGCTCTCCAGTTTTCTTCAGCAGCTAACTGTGCTTGCTTTGGCCAGGTAGTCGGATCAGCCAATCGGTAGCGATCACCTGCCTCACCTAAAATTTCCTTTAAGCGTTCTACTGAAGTGGCTCCTAGCTCCGCACGATTATTGATGCCTGCTGCCTTTAAGATGCCTTCGATCTTAGGCCCGATACCTTCTACGATTTGTAGGTCCTCAGCTTTGCGAGAGAATCCAAGGCGCTTCTGTGCTAGTTTTTCCACCTTAGAAGGGGTGTCTGTATTGCCTTTATCGTCACGTCCTGTATCAAGGAATTTCTGGTATTCGATCAACTCGTCCCAATTTCCTTTCAAAGCCAATTCAGCTTGCTTCGCCCAAGTCTTTGGATCATGCATGCGATAACGTGGCCCAGCGTCTGCTAAGATACCTTTAAGCGTATCATAGTCTGCTTCAGCTAAGTCCTTCCAATTATTAATGTCTGCATCTTTCAACAGGCCTTCAATCTTTGGTCCAATACCTTCTACGATCTGCAATTCATGTGGCTTTAAGATCGTGCTCAAACTAAACGGCTTCTGCGTACCCTCTTTCAGGCCATCTGTCCCACCAGAAGCGACGACCATAGAAGATCCACTATCATCATCTCCTCCGTCTTTGGCTTGCTCAAGCTTAGCTAACAGCGTCATCTTATCTGCCTCACACTTACCTAGAGAAACGCGGAGACCGTCCTTATCTTTTTCTGCCTCATCTAACTTGTACTTCAAGCCATTGAACTCTGCCTCCAGGTCCGTATGACGTTTCTTAAGGTCAGCCAATTCTCTTTCATATTTCTCAACTTCGGCTTTGTACTTAGCCCACAGCCACCAGCCTAATAATAGACCTAGGAGGAAGGATATCAGAGAAGCTAACAACCAGGCTAACCAGCACGGCAAGCCGAAGATCGTCGTATTCAATAATAATATATCGATATGCATTTTATTAAAGGTTTTTAGTTGATTCAATTAGTTTTTGATGAGTCTAACTTCCGCACGACGGTTATTGTGGCGGCCCGCATCGGTCTCATTGGTATCCACAGGTTGGGATTTTCCTTTCGAATCCGTTGTAATCTGGTTTCGATTAACCCCTTTGCTAACAAGAATATCTCTGATTTCCTTAGCTCTTCTCAAACCAAGCGCCATGTTGGCATCATCACTTCCCACATTATCGGTATGGCCGGTGATGGTTACATTTTCACCTGAAGTCTTGATTCGTTCGGCAAGGCGATCTAGGTAATCATCAATAGCGGCGTCAGCCTCTTTAACGGTAGAGTTGAACGGGAAACGGATGATCGCTCGATCGTCTAATTCTTCGACCGTTTCTTCGGCCTCTGTTTCGGGCGTCTTCCATTCGAAATCAGCTGCTTCAAAATAGCCTTCCTTCATTCCTTCTCTATCATCCACCAAACGCGCTCTTAGCTTGATGCGATCAGTAGGAATATCAGGAGCTAAAAGGTCTCTGATCTGGGCCGCTCTAGCAAATCCCATGTTATCAAAGCCTTCTGGTGCGTCCTCTCCTTCGAAATAGAAGCCAGTAATTTCTAGGATGTTGTTCTCATCCAATTGGGCAAGGAGATTTTGTTTAGTGGCATCGAAGCCATCATTGGTAAAGGCTTGTGCGTTGGACCATTGAAAATCAATGGGGTAACGCGATGCTACTGGAGTGGTTTCTTCAGGCTCATCCACTACTGTGGTAGTGTCACCTGCACCGTCCTCCGCGCAACACTGCTTTAGACACCCTTCATAGGCGACTATAGAGTACAAGGCCCATATTATTAGCATAACAATGACCTTAATTGGTGCGGACATATGTCAACTTGTTTGTTAGTAAAAAAATATTCTTTATAATACGAAAAATGCCTTATCAAATTTGGCAAACTAACCAAAAATAATAATTAATCTTGGAGTCGGGGCAATCCTGGCGCCGATTTACGCTTCTGTAAGGGAGATGAATGTTACCAACGACTAGAACGAGTTCATGGGAAGAATAAAGTAGATGTTGGTATCAAGTATTCACATTTCTTAGACGGGGGATATCCCGCGGAGTCACAATTAGCCGAACACTTTAAATTACTGAGCTTTTGAGCCCAGGCAAAACATTGCCTAAGAACGGAAAATCTTTATATTTGCATACTGTTTGCTAAATGTTAGAATAGTTAGATGATGCGTATGCGAACTAAGGATTTAGTTTAATTGTTATTCTAATCTGTTGATGCAAGCAAAATAATTAATAATAACTGAAAATAAAAAAAATCGTTGATTCATGTTCGAAAGTCTTAGTGATCGCTTAGAAGGTGCGTTTAAGACCCTGAGGGGAGATGGCAAACTAACTGAGATCAACATTGCTCAATCGATAAAGGAGATCCGTAGAGCCTTAGTATCTGCTGACGTTAACTATAAGATAGCCAAAGAGTTTACGGACAAAATTAAAGATAAGGCACTTGGCACGGAGAATGTACTAAAGGCGGTTAAGCCTGGAGAGTTGATGGTGAAGATCGTCATGGATGAGTTGGTATCCTTGATGGGTGGTCAAGCTGCAGGTATTAATATAAAGGGAGAACCTGCCGTGGTATTGATTGCGGGTCTGCAAGGTTCTGGTAAAACTACTTTTTCTGGTAAGTTGGCTTTGCATTTACGTACCAAAAGAAACAAGAAGCCTCTTTTGGTAGCCTGTGATGTATATAGGCCGGCTGCGATTGATCAGATTACCGTGTTAGGTGAACAGGTTGGCGTTCCAGTGTACAAAGAAGTAGAAAACAAGAATCCTGTAGAGATTGCCTTGAAGTCCATCAAATATGCGCAAGACAACAATCATGATGTTGTAATTGTGGATACGGCTGGTCGTTTGGCCATTGATGAGGCGATGATGGAGGAGATTTCTAATGTCAAAAATGCGATTCTCCCTAATGAAACGCTTTTTGTAGTTGACTCCATGACTGGTCAGGATGCGGTTAATACGGCAAAGGCCTTCAATGAAGTTATCAATTACGACGGTGTAGTACTAACCAAATTAGATGGTGACACGCGAGGTGGTGCGGCCCTATCGGTAAAGTATACGGTTGGAAAGCCAATCAAATTCGTTAGTACTGGTGAGCAGATGGATACTTTGGATGTATTCCATCCTGATCGAATGGCTCAGCGGATTCTTGGTATGGGTGATATTGTTTCTTTCGTTGAGAGAGCGCAGGAACAATTCGATGAGGAAGAAGCCAAGCGTCTTGAGAAGAAGATTCGTAAGAATAAGTTCGACTTCAATGACTTCTTGAGTCAATTAGCTCAGATCCGTAAAATGGGAGATCTCAAGAGTTTGATGAATATGATTCCCGGAATGTCCAAGATGACAAAGAACTTGGATATTGACAATAGCGCCTTTAACAAGGTAGAGGCCATCATCCTTTCGATGACGCCACAGGAAAGATCAAATCCTGAGGTGCTAAATATTAGCCGTAAGAAAAGGATCGCCAAGGGCTGTGGTCAAACGATGGATGATATTAATAGATTCATCAAACAATTTGATCAAATGCGCAAGATGATGCACAAGCTCAGCAAATCTCCTGGCATGGCCGGGATGATGGGTGCCGGTGGCGGTAGGAACCGTGGTCGCAGACGTTAAATGCACGACTAAATTGCTAAAAATATACTAAAGCCTGCCAGGATAAACTTTCTTGGCAGGCTTTCTTGTTACCTTTATAGACAACCAATCTGATCCGACATGCGCTTACGATTATTCCTTTTCTTGCTATGCATTTCCTCGTATATCACTGCCCAGACCACTTTCCCTTTAGATGGAAAACTTCCCTCTGACACAGATGTGATTAGCGGCACCCTACCGAATGGTATGAAGTATTTCATCAAGAAAAATGCTAAGCCAGAAGATCGCGCTGAACTAAGGCTGGCTGTGAAAGCCGGAAGTCTACAAGAAGACGAAGATCAACAGGGTCTTGCTCATTTTGTAGAGCATATGGCCTTCAATGGCAGCAAAAACTTCAAGAAGAATGAGCTAGTCGATTATCTAGAATCCATCGGAACGCGTTTCGGAGCCGATTTGAATGCCTATACTAGTTTTGAGGAGACCGTATACATGATCCAAGCCAGAACCGATAGCTTAGACTTGTTGGAGAAGGGGCTATTGATTATGGAGGACTGGGCCTATGGGATCAGCTTTGAAGAAGAAGAAATCGACAAAGAGCGAGGCGTGATCGTGTCGGAATGGAGAACTGGACTTAGTGCAGATCAACGGATGCAGCAGCAATATTTCCCTATAGCTTACAAGGATTCTCGCTACGCGGAAAGGCTTCCCATCGGCAAGATAGAGATTGTCGAAGAGGCGGATTATAGCACCATAAAACGCTTCTACGAAGATTGGTATAGGCCGGACCTGATGGCTATCATCGCCGTTGGGGATTTCGATTTGACTTGGATGGAAAATCAGATCAAGACCCGTTTCAGCAAGGTACCACCAAAGGAGAACCCAAGGCCCAGGGAGAAGTATGAAATCCCTTCAGATCCATCAACCCGATTTGCGATTTGTTCGGATGAAGAAGCCACTTTTTCAAACATACGAGTAATGTACCGGCATCCTCACATATCCGTGAAGAGCGTAGGGGATTACAAAGAGAGCTTGGCGCGCAACTTATATAATCGTATGCTTAACTCTCGCATGATAGAAATCCAACAGCAAGCGGACCCGCCCTTTACCTTCGCTTATACCGGTTATGGTCAGGATATGAGTAATTTGGACAATTACTTCTTGTATGCATTCGTCAAAGAAGGTGGGATGGAAAAAGGTATCACGTCCGTTTTGCGTGCCACCCGTCAAGCCTACCTCCATGGATTTCACCCCTCAGAATTAGAAAGACAGAAACAAGAAATATTGCGCGCAGCCGAAAAAGCAGCCAATGAACAAGATAAAAGTCCTTCTGCGGGCCTAGCTAGTGGTTTTGTCTATCATTTCCTCAAAGGGAATGCGGTTCCTACCGCAAAACAACGCCTAGCCTTATTGCAGCAATTACTTCCGCTCATCTCAGTAGAGGATATTAATCCCTTACCAAAGGATTGGATCCGGCCGCAGGAAAGAGTAGTCATCGTGACAGGTCCTGATACTGAAGATAATCCCCTACCTACCGAAGCAGAGCTAGAGAAATGGATTAATCAATTTGATGAAATGGATGTCCCCCCGTATGAAGATAATTTGGTAGACGGGCCCATGATCAAAGCCGAACTTTCTCCAGTAAAAATCGTGGCTGAACACGAAGAGCCCGATTTTGGGATCACTGAATGGCGACTGGAAAATGGAGTTCGGGTAGTGCTAAAACCAACTGATTTTAAGAATGATGAAATATTGATGACGGCTTGGAGTCCTGGCGGATACTCCAACTACAAAACAGAAGATCTGCCCAGCGCTACGAATGCCGTACCCATCCTAGTGCAGAGTGGCATTGGACCCTATGATTATGCGGCTCTAAACAAGCAACTGACCGGTAAAAATGCAGGCGTGGGTCCATTCATCAGCGAATTATATGAAGGTCTGAGTGGTAATAGCTCCAAACAGGACTTGGAAATGCTCTTCCAACTTACCTACCTCTATGCTACCGCTCCTCGAAAAGACCCGGAGGCTTTTGCTAGCTATATCAATCGACAGAAGTCGATCTTCGAAAACATCATGACCAACCCCTACAATTACTTTGGCCTGCAGAAGCAAAAGATTAAATACAATGATCACCCTCGGCGACAAATTACCAACCTAGAGACTTTGGAGAAGATTAATCTAGATAAAATACTGGAAGTGTATCAAGATCGGTTTGCGGATGCCAGTGATTTTAGTTTCTTCTTTGTAGGCTCTTTTACCTTGGATGAGATGAAGCCGCTGGTGCAAAAGTACTTGGGTAATCTCCCCAGTACCGGGCGCCTGGAAAGCTGGAAGAACGTAGGGGTTCAATTGCGAAAAGGTCAACTCGACACTACCTTGGTAAAAGGGAAAGCACCAAAGGCCTTAGTAGAATTGCTGTATCACAATGATTTTCAATTTAATGCAGACAATCGATACACCTTGGGGTCCCTGGCTAGTCTGTTGCGCATTAAGCTGCGGGAAGCGATGAGAGAGGATGAAGGAGGTGTATATGGGGTAAGTGTTCGGGCTTTTAGTAGTCAATACCCCAAAGCTGGCTATAACATTAGAATTAGTTTCAATGCAGATCCTGAGCAGGTGCAAAAGCTGATTGAAATTACAAAACTGGAAATTGATAAGATCAAAGACGAAGGAGCGGCAGAGAAGGATATCACAAAGATTATAGAAACACAGAAGCAAGGGCGGATCAAAAATCTAAAGGAAAACAGATACTGGCTGGGCCAAATCAGCTATCGTTACCAAAATAACGTACCGCTTGAGGGGCTTAAGCTGGAGGTCTTGGAAGAATACACAGAGAAATTAGATAGTGACTTGCTGAAGAATGCGGCAAGGAAATATTTGGATACAGAGAATTTCATGCAATTCTTGCTACTACCTGAGACTGACAAGCCTTAACAGCCGCTGGATACCTGTCTATTCTCCGCTTAAGGCCGCCTTGTAGACCTCCAGGCAACGTTCCCGGGCCATTTTGTGGTCGACTATGGGCGTGGTATAGGCAGGGGTTCCATATTCTGGCACCCATTTCTTGATATAAGTTCGCTGCTTATCAAACTTCTCCATCTGGGAGGTAGGGTTGAATACCCGAAAGTAGGGAGCAGCATCGGTTCCGCTACCGGAGGCCCATTGCCAGCCTCCATTGTTACTGGCCAAGTCGAAATCGAGGAGTTTTGCCGCAAAATAAGCCTCTCCCCATCGCCAATCTATCAATAAATGCTTGGTTAAAAAGCTAGCAGTGATCATGCGCACCCGGTTGTGCATGTACCCCGTCGCGTTCAATTCCCTCATCCCTGCATCCACAATCGGATAACCAGTTTGGCCTGCACACCATTTTTTAAATTCCTCTTCATTATTTCGCCAGGGAATCCGATCATATTTTGCCCGAAAAGATTGTTTCTCCACATGCGGAAAATTGGAGAGAATCATGGCATAAAAATCTCGCCAAATCAATTCGTTCAAAAAGACTTCGCTGAGACCAATCGTATTTCTAGCTTTTTGCCTAATACTGATGGTGCCAAATCGGAAGTGTAGCCCCAATTTAGAAGTTCCTTCTATACCAGGAAAGTTTCGTTTGTCCCCATACTCTCTAATCCGTTTTCGGTTAACCTCGAGAGGCGGGAAAGCGATGTCTGTTGGGGTAAAATTCATCTGTTCTAGGGTGGGGATTTTATCGGCTAAGTTCACTTTGTGAAAACGATCGAAATATTTATCATTCGGATAGGATTGCAGATAGTACGAATCTACCGCTGTCTGATACTCATCCAGGCCTAGGGCCGTTTTTGTGCTCAGTTTCGCCTTCCACCTCCGACTGTACGGAGTAAAAACCGTGTAAGGGCCACCATCGCCCTTCGTGACTTCCTTTTTTTCAAAAATGACGTGATCCTTGAAGGTCTTAAAAGATACGCCAGCTTCTTGCAGCAGGGCGGCTATACTTTGATCGCGATCGATAGCATAGGACTCATAGTCATGGTTTGTGTAGACGGTGTCGATATCAAAACGCTCTAACAATTGCTTCCATATTTCTCTGGGCTTTCCATAATGAACCAGCAAATCTCCCCCTAGTGCCCGCAACTCTTCTTGCAGCTTTGATATAACGTCATGGATAAAACCTACCCTGGCATCTGCCCGATCTTCCAGTTTATCCAGTATGTTTCGATCAAAAATAAAAAGTGGCAATACTTCACCCTTTTCCTTCAAAGCATGATAGAGTCCAGCATTATCATGAAGTCTTAAGTCCCTCCGAAACCAAAATATAGAAATGGATGCCATAAAATCTTTTTCTCTTCGTTATTCTTATGGGTAAGTAAAGGGGAAAACTGGGCTTATCAGGAAGGTTTTTATCTTCCTCCCTTCCCTAACCCAATTTTAAGGTCATTGTTTAAAATTTACCTTCTAAAGAAAGCGTAAAGCTGTTAACTTTGGCCCCAATCTAGGCGAGTAAGCCAATTGAACTAATAAACTGAAGACGATGAAATCAAACGCTTTTTTGCTGCTACTGATCGGACTGCTAAGCCTGCAAGCTTGTGGAGGTGATCAATCGGACGGCATTGAACAATTAGAAGCCAAAGTGGAAGAGAATCCAACACCTCAGGATGCGGATGCCTTGATCGCTTTATACCGAGAATACATTGATACCCATCCCGAGGAGGCCGAGCAAAACGCTCGTTACTTGTATCGCGCAGCAGGCCTGATGTATCGCCTAAATCGGCACAATGATGCTTCCATGCTTTTGAAAGAAGCGGTAAAGGACTACTATGGTGCGAGTCAGACCGCCAACAACGCCTTTTTCTTGGCTACCATTCAGGAGGAAAAGTTGAATAATCCTGTCTTAGCCACCAGTGTATATCAAGCTATAGACAAGGCTTTCCCAAACTTTGAGGAAGCTGCTGAGGTTAAAGCTAAATTATCAGCTGACCTTCCACCCATTCAAACTCGGATTGATACGCTGGCAAAAGGGATATTCGACCTGACTACAGGTAGAGTCAATCGTCGGACTGCCAATAACTTTATTGAGAGTTGTGATTTATATAGCCTTATCGTGCCAGAAGATCCAATTAGTCCAGAACTATTGCACAAAGCGGGGGAAGCAGCTAGGGCCACTCGCGCCTTCAATTCTGCGCTTGATATCTACGATAGACTATATCAAAGATACCCCACTTTCGAGAAGGCTCCACAAGCGCTATTCCTAATGGCCTTCACCTTGGATAATGATCTGCAAAGACATGAGGAAGCCAAGGCCCTATATGAAAGTTTTCTTGAGAAGTACCCAGAAGACGACTTCGCTGACGATACACAGTTTCTACTACAGAACCTGGGCAAGACGGATGAAGAGATCATCCAATCTTTTGAGAACAAAGAAGAAACTCAATAGATTAAAAAAAGAACAGGCCCAAATACCTTAGCATCGTATTTGGGCCTGCTTGAGTTTATTTTTGTATTGGAGAGAACTCAAGTTATTCCAGGAAAAGATTGAATTCTACCCTTCTATTCTGATCCCTACCTGCTTTATATTTATTGTTGGCAATGGGCTGAGTTTCTCCATAACCGGTGAAACTTAATCTAGAGGCATCGATTCCCTTACCTACCAAATAGTCATAACAGGCCTTAGCTCGCTGTTCGGAAAGACGTTGATTCGTCCTAGAGCTACCGATGCTATCAGTATGGCCATTGATGGCACATTTATAGTCTGAGTAGCGGGTCAAAATATCTACGATTTGATCAAGTATTGTGGTGGAATTAGCCTTCAATTCGGCTCTTCCTGTCTGAAACTGAACAGCTTGGACCGCTAGATCTAGCGTTTCCTTGTCTTCTTTGGCAATTTCTGGACATCCACTATTGCTCGCTGGCCCAGCAGAATTAGGGCATTTATCATCTGCATCTAGTACTCCATCCGCATCCGCATCCGGGCAACCGTTGGTAGATCTCGGTCCGGCAAGATCCGGGCAATTGTCCTGTGCATTGGCAATGCCATCTCCGTCATTATCTGGGCAGCCATTGGTTGCTGCCGTCCCAGGTTCATTGGGACAAGCATCCTCTCCATCCACTATCCCGTCTCCATCTACATCGGTATAAGGGCAACCATCATTATCCGATGGACCTGCCTCATTTGGACATTTATCATCCGAATCCTTAATGCCATCAGCATCGGTATCCGGACAGCCCGCAAACTGAGCCAAGCCGGCCACCTCAGGGCATTGATCATCTCCATCCGTCACACCATCTCCGTCTTGATCGGGACAACCATTCAATCCAGGAATACCTGCGACCGTCGGACAAAGATCCTGGTCATCGGGAACGCCATCATTGTCACTGTCTACAATCGGCGGCGGAGCAGGTTCTCCATCACCAATAATGAAATGTACTCCCACTCCTAGCTGTAGGTGATCTCTATCATCTTGAAAACTTACCCGATACTCCCCTCTTGTAGAAAGATAGAGATGCTTTGCCAGTCTGAAGTTAATTCCAGCTCCTAGTGGCGCCTCAAGTCCCACCTCGTCAAAGTTCTCCACATTAAGTCCAATTCCAGCAAGTAGATAGGGATAAAGGAAAAAAGGCTCTCGAAAAAATTTCAATTGCAAGGTAGCATCAAGGCCTAAAGTTCCAGCCTTATTGGTTTGCCCCACTTGTTCTGGTGGCAAAATTATCTGATTGAGTCTGAATGGAACACCAAGATTAAGATAGCTGTTGAGGTGGCGCACATATTCCAATTCAATTCCTCCTCCAAATTCATCTCCTATGAACTCCTGATCTATAGCCCACTGATAATTGGGAAATAAGGCACGTACGCCTAGTCCATCTGGGGCTTCTTTGTACTGTGCAAAGGAGGCCGTAGCCAAGAAGCAAATACAGAACCCGAGGATAAGTAATTTTTTCTGCATAGTATTGGGGTTTAGCATGAGTGAATTCAAGGTCTAAGGTTTTCTCTCTAAGGTGAAAGAAAAAGCCATATTGCTTAGACGTCTTAAAACTTCTTCGAGATAAGAAGATAGTGGGAAAATGTCAAAAACTGGTGAGCAAGTGTCTATTTAGGGTGACTAATCTTAACTTTCGAGAAGGCCACGCCCCTCTTTGTTAATCTTGCCGTCTTTGTTCAATTTCTTCATCAGACGGTCCAAGATGCCATTTATAAAGTCTTTGCTCTTCTCTGTACTGTACAGTTTTGCAATTTCTACAAACTCATTCAAGGTAACCTTGGTTGGTATGGTTGGGAAATTCATCAATTCGCAGAGTGCCATTTTAAGCAGAATCATGTCGATGGCAGCTACGCGATCCGCATCCCAATTTTTTAGCGTGGGTTCAATCAATTCCAGCAGATCAGCATCTTCGTGATACACCTTGTGCAGGAGTAGTTCACCAAATTCCTTAACAGCTTCGTCGGATGGTTGATAGTTCTGATAAAACTCCTCACTGGTTACCGGCAATGCCTTCAAGGTTTTCTTGATCGCTCCCACTACCAAAGACTTGTCGTCAATCCAAAGTGGGTAATTATCATCTAGTACTTCGGTAAAGCTTTCATTATTGAGGCAATGTTTGAAAAGCGCCAATAGGATGTCCTTGTGATCACCATGCTGGCTATCACTTTGCTTCAGGTAAGCCTTGTATTGATCGGTTTTAGCAAAATCCATGTAGAATTGACGAATTTGATCCTCATCAATTCTTGAGGGCAACTTGTGTCCGCGAATTAAACTATTGAAAGCGTCATTGTGCAGTAAAGAAGCAATCAGTGGATTTTCAGCTAGCTTAGCAGTGAAGCGCTTATCATCATCGGTAGGTCGAAGTTTAGCTCTACGCTTTTCCAAATCTTGCTTAGCGTATTCAGCTACTCGGATTAGAAGGAGCAGATTGAACAGATACAATTCAAAAGATAGAAATACTATCTTCCGGTATTGCTTAAGAGCACCGTCGTAGGTCAAATCTTGGTCCCTGCTTAGGGTGTATAGCATCTGCATTACTTTAATGCGGACGTTTCTTCTACTTAGCATATCTTCAATTCAACTCCTTTGGGGAATAGGTATCCCGTACGTGTTAGTGTGATAAGAGTACGTTTTGATTATACCTATTGAGTCTATTTTTGTTCCAAAACTATTACAGTATTTGTATACTGCCTTTGGCGCTACAAATAAAGGGCAATTTTTTCAAACTGCCCTCATTTTAACTCTTTAATTTCCAGTTAATATATAATTGGATTTAATATCATCGTAAGATGGCAATTTCTTGTAATGCCATTTCTTTATGATTTTGCCGTTGTGAACGAGCACCAACCCAGGATTCGACCTGACGATAGTTTTCAATAAGATATCATCAGCGGTATAGAAAGGATAGGCACTTTGGGTAGCATGGCGGAAGTCATCAATTCTACCATAATCTGAATAAGCCGTAAGGGCATACGTTCGATATCCATCCTTTTCAGCAGCTTCCATGATTGGATTCACAATCTCGACCCATGGCTTCAGATAATCAGCCTTCCAATCGTATACATCAATTTGTTGCTGCCGTTTATTTGTAGCCACCACGGAACGTTCTAGACGGAAAGAATCTGGGGCAATTTGTACCGTATCAATCTGATAAACGGTATCCGTCACCAACTGAATATCCGTACCGTCAACACCATACAAGCGATAAGCAACAATCATAAAGCTATATCCTTCATGGCTCAGGATGTCCTCCGTAACATCATCTCCATTTTCATCGCTCACCTCAAAATCACTGATCTTCGTAGCTTCAATGGCGGGTTCAGATCTAACCTGCTCTAAATCCCACTCTTCTTTCGGATACTTTTTGAATTCCTTCATGTATTGATCGAAAGGTAGCTCTATGACCTCTTTTGTTTCCTTATTGGTCATCTTATAAGCTAGGATTTCCACATTGGCCGCCGCTTCGGCCTCTAGCGCCTTGCGTTCCGCCACATTCACTCCTTCTTTGAAAGGACGAAAATCTGTATGAGGAAGATCCCAAGAGAAATTGCTGAAACAGTATAAGGTGACGGCTCCAACCGTCAAAGCAGTAATCAGTAATCTCGTGGCATTATTGAACAACTGGTGTTTCTGCTTGTAGGCCAAAATGAAAAGGATGGCAGGAATCATCAAGAACACATCCTTGAAGAAAGAGATTTTGGGTTTCAACTTTAAAAAGTCACCAAAGCAGCCACAATCCGTCACTTTCATATTGGTCTCCACATACGGGCCCCATTGTCCAAACTGAAAGAAATTCACTCCATCAGGGACATAACCCGTCAAAAAGGTGAAGCCGGTTAAAAAGGTAAAGAAGAATACAATAGCAAAGAACACCCAAGCAGTAAATTTCCGCATGGCACCCACTATGAGCATCACACCTAAGGCTATCTCCAACACAATCATGAACACAGAAAAACCTAACGCATAGTTAGAAAGCCAAGGAAACAGAGGTGCTAAAAAAGAGAACCAGGTCTCACTGAAAGTGGACTCAAATTCAGCAAAGTATTGCTCCATTTTATAAGCTGTCCCTAAAGGATCGATGGCTTTTACCCAACCTGAAAATATGAAGAGGGCTCCTGCAAAATTCTGCAGGTAACTCATGGGCCAGTTTTTAACCTTCTTGAAAACAAATTGAACAATCAGGGTGAGTACTAAAGCTGCGATTCCTATAATTAGGATCAATTTACCAAGTGTCATTATACAGTAGTTTTACCTTCTCCGAGAACCGAAGAATAGATCAGCAGCAAATATAGCAGGATTCAAAAGGAGTTTTGAAAATAATCTGTGAATAATTGTTAAACGGCTGTTAATGGGAGGAACACTCAGCAGTTTACGAAGCCCATTTGGAGGTACTGAAGATGGCTTTGGGATAATCTTGACCAATCCATAAGTGCCAATCTTCCTGCTCAGGCTCCGTCAACAAATCCGGCTGGTGTACTTTTGTGGGCGGCAGTCCTTCCAAGACGGGTAGCCAATATTTCACATAAGTGCCTTGTGGATCATACCGCTTGGCCTGCGTAATAATATTGAAGTATCTATTTTCTCTCGGATCGCTTCCTACCCCAGCTATATAGTTCCAATTACCGTAATTGCTGCAAGGATCATAATCAATCAAGATTGATTCGAAATAATCAGCTCCTAATTGCCAATTAACATTCAAATCCTTCACTAAGAAACTGGCTACATTCTGTCGACCGCGATTAGACATAAAGCCCGTACGTTTCAACTCCTTCATATTGGCATCAATGAAAGGTACCCCCGTTTCTCCATCCACCCATCTTTGCAATAAACTCTGGTCATCCACCCACGCTTCATTTACCTCTTCCTTAATCCCTCCTTTCAAAAAGATCTTATTGCCGTGTTTCTTCGCCATAAAACGGAAAAAATCTCTCCACATCAACTCAAAGAACAGCCAATAAGTAGAATCATTAGCCCCCTCTTGTTCCTCAAATTTCTTGATTTCTTGATAGATTAGTTTTGGGGAAAGGCAACCCTGGGACAGCCAGGCGGAAAACTTAGAGGAATAGTCTTCTCCTAGAAGTCCATTTCTGGTCTGTTTGTAAGTTTGAATGGATTTGGTCTCCCAGATAAAATGTTGCAGTCGCTCAATTCCTGCTGTCTCTCCCCCTTTGAAAATAATCGGCGCTTTATCTTCATTTTCACAGCGCGATAAGCCGAAATCTTCTAGGGTCGGGATTTCTCCGGCTTCAATCCGCACGGTCAGGCTGTTGAAGGGTTCCGTTGGCGCTGGTAGCGGTGCACGAACGGCAACGAAACGCTCCACCTCCTTGCGGAACTGCGTAAAAGTATCTGGTGTATGATGTATTGGAAATGGAAGGTCGGCAGTGTAGTACAACATCTTTCCTCGGAAAAAGCGCACCTCCTGCCCAATAGACCAGAGATTCTGTTCTAAAGCATCTTGAACTTCAACCTCTTCTCTTGTTCGCTCTCGATTACACAGCACCCAACTGGATTTTACTTGAAGCGCCAAGTCAAAAAGGATTTCCTCAGGCTTTCCTACCCTTACGATCAAATCACTGTTGAGTCCCCGTAATCTCTCCCTCAAATCATGGATAGCCTCAATGATAAATTGAGCTCGAAAACTACCCGTCTTCGGAAAGCCAAATCTTGTCTTGCCTGCAAAAGTTCGTTCATCAAAAATGTACACGGGGATAACCTCTTCCGCACTTTTCAAAGCATCGGTTAGTGCCTCATTATCGTGAAGACGTAAATCCTGTCGAAACCAGACAATAGCTCGTTTTTGTTGCATAGTCAGGGCTTTTGAAAGTCTCCATTAGTCCCTAGCATGCGCTCCTTTCATGGAAAAGGGATTGCGCAGATTCAGGCTAAATTCTGAAATAGGTGATGATTGGGTGACCCAAACTGTCTTTCCTACCATTTTAAGAATCTATAAGAAGTCGGTAGGAAATATGTTCTTTTTTAGCGGTTCAAGGCAGTTTAATGTACAACAAAGAAGGGACCATTTGGTTTGTCATTCTGAGGTAAGTTTATTTCTTTGATTTGCAAATGTAAAAATCCTTACGAATAGCATGAAAAAATCATCCATTTATTGGCTGCATAGTGGATTGGCATGGTGCTGCTTAGTTATCCTGATGCTTAGCTGCGGGTCAAACAATAGAGATCTCCCTATCTTGAATCGACAAATCGAAAAAGATGGAGAGTTGGTGTATAGAAGCATTCCCGATTTTTCATTCATCAACCAAGATAGTCAACTTGTTAGCCAAGAGACCTTTAGAAACAAGGCATACGTTGTCGATTTTTTCTTTACTTCCTGCCCAACCATTTGCCCAAAACTAGCGCAGGAGATGCTCAGAATACATGATCACTTTGAAACCGAACCCGGCCTAGCTCTTCTCTCTCACACCATAGACCCTAGACGGGACTCCGTAGCTAAATTGGCTCATTATGCTAGCAACCTAGGGGTGACTAGCTCACGTTGGCATTTTGTCACGGGAAAGAAGTCGGATCTATTCGAGATCGCGGATGACTACTTCAACATCGTGATAGAAAACCCGGATGTTCCCGGTGGCTTAGATCACAGTGGGCGATTAGTTCTAGTAGATGAGGATAGACATATTCGCGCCTTCTGCAATGGCACGGATCCGGAGGAAGTAGATCAGTTTATCGTCAAAATTGAGCAACTTTTGTCATCAAAAAAGAAAGTTGACTAAAGATGGCCTATCATTGCATCTGACGGGTTAATTCTTAACCAAAGTGGTATTCGGATGTTGTTGTTACCACATTAGGACAAAAGAAAATTTATGCGACTTATCAGTAGTATTTCATGTTTGATACTAATAGTTTCAATTTTATCCTTTAACGCCTGCAAAGACACACCGTTCCAACAAGGAAAAATCTTGTACGGAAACTTTTGTGCCAACTGTCATATGGATGATGGCAGTGGACTAGAAGGCCTCATCCCGCCATTGGCACAAGCTGATTACTATAAGGAGAATGTATTGGAGAGCGCCTGTTTAATCCGGTACGGCATGGACGGGCCGGTGGAAGTTAATGGTAGGACGTACAATCAGCCCATGCCTGGTACGGATAAGTTAACTGAATTTGAAATTGCGAATATCCTCAACTACATCAATGAAGCTTGGTACGATGACCTTCCTTATGTTAAACTAGAAGATGTGCGAGCGATGCTGAAGAGTTGCAAGCCAGAAGATTAGGCTTATCGTAGAATCCGTTCATACATTTAGAAACCTATTTTGATCGAGGCACTTGGTAAGATCGGAAATTGATTCACTCTCGTATTGGTGATTCGATCTAGGTAAAAAACATTTTCTCGATCATATACATTGGTCACACTAGCTACGATTTCCATAAAACTACTTCCTACTAATTCTATCCGTTTTTTTACGGAAGCATCTAAGCGATGGTAGGTGGATAATCTTCCACCATTTCTTTTATCCGCTAATATCGTACCTAGGTCAAAGTTCCCTTGCAAAATATCTTCTACGAGGATTTGATCAAACCCGATATTTTGGAAAAAGCCTTGTGTTTCGGTAAATGGAAATCCCGAGCCAAAATTCCATCTCAAACTCGCCTCCCAACTCTTGTTTCGGCCAAACTGATAAGTGGATAAGGCATTGATGTTGTGCCGACGATCAAAAATTGTAAAATAGGTCTGCTCTCCATCAAAACGATCTACGTATCCCAAAGAATAGGTTAGCCACAGGTACCATTGCGGGTTTTCATACTTATAGGAAAAATCGACTCCATAGGCGTTCCCGGTCTCCACTGCAAAGTCAGGATCTGTTGCGCTGAGCTTATTCCGGTTAATGTTGATCAGCTGGGTAAATCGTTTGTAATAAGGCTCGACATTTATACTTGCATTTCGATTGACATCAAACTCTACTCCAGCGACCGCATGAGCAGACTTTTGCAATCGATGGTTAGTTGGATCGAAAGTACCGGGCCTAAACAAGGATTCTTCCGGTCCTGCTAAGAAGCCAACAAAAAAATTGACCACATCAGATTCATTCACCGTGGAGATCAAGTTTTGGGAGTAGAATCCTCCAGCAGCTTTAAATCGTAATCTATCACTAGCTTTGTATTTGACGCCCATTCTAGGTTCAAAACTAAAGGCAGATTGCGAAGCATAAAAGTGCAGCCTTACTCCCGGCTCAATGATCATATTTCCAATCTCTTGCTTATACTTGAAATAACCAGAAAGTTCCGTTGTAAAATCCCGTTGCTCAAAATCCAAGCCGACAAAATTTTCAAAGGAAAAATCCGTATTGAATCCGTTGACCTCAAAGCCATAATTTAATTGGTTCTTATTGCCAAAGTATTTGAAATTGAGTTGAGCACCAAAGTTAGTTACCCCACTCCTTCTGGGAGCAGCATCCCCCTCCTTCAGCGTAATATCATATGAAGAAAAAGAGATAAGACCGTCCATCACAATATTGGAATTCGGTGGTACCAAGGTAAAATTGGCACCTGCACCGCTAGTTGTCCAATCCACCGCAGCTAGGCCCGCAAAATCAAAAGCATCTACGAAGTTAAAGCCAAATAAATTGAGCTGGCTCCCCCCCCCTCCTACCATTGACAATTTCCCATACCAATCTGTGTATCGAAAAGGTAGACCTATGTTGTCCGCCAAACCTGCTAAGCTGGTGTCGGCAGCCGCAAAAGCGTAATAACTGGTATCTACAGCATAGGCATATAGGGAAGGGGAAGTCTGATCTAGATAGGAATGCTTCCCTGTAAATAGAAAGGAGACGCTATTTCCCCGTTCCTCATTCCAAGGGATTATTGGTCCCTCAAGCAAGGCCTTGGCCTGGAATGGGCTAGCAGACACCAAGCCAGAGAAACGTTTTTTATTTCCCTCTCTTGTCTTGATATCCACCACGGCAGATATCCGCCCTCCATGTTCTACATTAAATCCCCCCGTTAACACATCAACGCTACGGATCGTTTCTGTTTCGAAGACAGAGAAGAAGCCGATGGAATGAAACGGGTTAAAAATCGTCATTCCATCCAACAGGATCTTATTTTGGACCGGGGAACCACCACGGATATACAACTGCCCACCCTGGTCCCCAGATACAATTACACCTGGTAGAACTGGAAGATACTGGGCGATATCCGCATCCCCTCCGGTAGATGGTAAAGATCGAATCTGCTTTGGTGTAACGGTTAATTGCGATACCTGGATATCAGACCTAGCTCTTTCCCGCTCAGCAGATACGTCTACGGTAGTAAGATTGACGGCGTTGGACCGTAAGCGAAGTTGTCGATATTCAATTTTCCCATCTTGTAACTGTACCGCCTGAGCTAGACTATCATACCCAATGTAAGTCACGATTATGGTATAAGCACCAGCAGGCACATTCCCTAGGCTGAAAAAGCCATTCAAGTCTGTATTCGTACCCAAGTCTGTACCTTGCAGGCGAATAGTTCCAAAGGCAATGGGTTCTCCAGTATCTTGATCATAAACATTTCCACGAAGAATAGCTTGGGCATCGAGTTCGATGAAGCTAACAGAGAGCATTAAGCTAAAAAAGAGTATTCGTACAATCATAGTTGATTTCTAATCGAACAAGCATGTTCCTTTCCTGCTTACAGCAAGAAGGGCAAATATACCCATATTGGTATATTTGCCCTTCATATTTTATGTCAGCTGGAAAACAGGCTCAAACTCAAATCAACTCCCCGGCCCCTTGCCTAAGAATGACCATCTCATCGCCCATACAATCCACCACTGTGGAGGGAACATTGGCTCCCATCCCACCATCAATCACGACATCCGTCAATTTTTTGAAGTCATCAAAAATATCGATGGGATCCGTAAAGTACTCCAGGATCTCATCATCTGACTTAAGAGAAAGGGAAAGTATAGGGCGACCCAACTCCTCCACGATAGCTTGCGCAATGCGATTATCTGGGATTCGAACCCCTATGCTACGCTTTCTATTCTTAAACAGCTTTGGTACCTGGTTATTGGATTTTAGCACAAAGGTAAATGGTCCAGGCAGGTTTCGCTTCAGTGTCTTGAAGACATCATTGTCGATCTGAAAGGCATATTCCGCGATCTGGCGAATATCTTTACAAATAAAGGAGAGCATGGCCTTTTCAGGCTTTAAACCCCGTAATCTGCAAATCTTTTCGACAGCTTTAGGATTAAAGATATCACACCCAAGTCCGTAAACGGTATCCGTCGGGTAGATAATTACACCGCCATCGCGGAGGATACTTGCTACCTGGCTAATTTTTCGACCTTCTGGATTATCTGGGTTGATCTTTAATAGCATGCTTTTTCCTGATTGTGCTTATGAATCACCAAATAGATCATCATCGTCCAACATATTGGCTAGTAGATCTCTAAAAGATAGACTTGACTCTAGAATATCTTTATTGATTACATCAAATTCTGCCAAGCCATGTAGCGCTAGCTCCATGTACGGAATCGCATCATCTCCCTTCAATTTTAAACTTGATTCTATCAATTTGCGCAAACCTGCCACCCCATCAAGGGCTTTCACAAAATCTTTATCACTAGCATCATTCAATAGATCAATACTGTTTCCACCGGCGAACCAAGCACGGATCGTTCCGTAAGGATCTCTCTCTTGACCTCTCTTCAACTTGTCGGGATTTGGAAAATGATCTAGGAACATCTTCTTAATTGCTCTACCCATCAGCGCCATGGCCACATTATAAGGGCCTTCCTGTTCTCCCTCATAAACTAGCTCAATTTTTCCGGTAATTGCAGGGACGATTCCCCAGAAGTCAGTAATTCTAGTCTGGGTTGCTTTTTCCTTATTGATGAGCATTCTGCGCTCTGCTGTGCTTACTAAGTTTTCATAAGCAGAAATACTTAGCCTTGCAGATACTCCACTTTTTTCGTCAACAAACTCACTTTCGCGAGCTTCCATGGCAATTTGCTCCAACAACACCTCCAATAAATCTGGCACCTCTACTCCTTCCTTCTGCTCAGCAGCGAGGGAGGCTTCTTGTTTGGTGATGGCTAAGGCAATTTCGATGGACTTCGGATAATGCGTTAGAATCTGGCTCTCAATCCTGTCCTTTAGTGGAGTGATGATGCTACCCCGATTGGTATAATCTTCAGGGTTGGCGGTGAACAAGAATTGGATATCTAATGGCAATCGAAGCTTAAATCCTCGGATCTGGATATCTCCTTCCTGCAACATATTGAAGAGAGAGACCTGAATTCGCGCTTGCAAGTCAGGCAACTCATTGATCACAAAGATGCTACGGTGCGCCCGTGGGACCAACCCGAAATGAATTACCCGTTCATCAGAATAAGGCAATTTAAGCGTTGCCGCCTTAATTGGATCTACATCTCCAACTAAGTCTGCCACACTTACATCCGGAGTCGCCAGTTTCTCCACGTATCTTTCATCACGATGCAGCCACTCGACTGGTGTATCGTCTCCTTTTTCAGCCACCAGATCTATAGCAAATCGAGACATGGGAGCCAAAGGGTCGTCGTTTAGCTCACTTCCGGCAACAACCGGTATATATTCATCGAGGAGATTGACCAAAAGGCGTGCGATTCTAGTCTTAGCCTGGCCCCTCAATCCTAGCAATAGGATGTTGTGACGGGACAATATGGCTCTTTCAATATCAGGGAGTACAGTATCGTCAAATCCAATAATTCCTGAAAAGACTTGCTCCTTTTTTCGCAATTTATCAATGAGGTTGGCTCTCAATTCTTCCTTCACAGACTTACTCGTATATCCTGAGGCTTTGAGTTGGCCAAGGGTTTTGATATCGTTCATATTCAAGGTAACATTAAGAAATGCGTGCAATTATTTTCCAAATCTATGTAACAGCTGAAAGTCCTAATAGTTTGGCTATAGCACCGATACTTTAGCCTACACCTTCAGGTCATGCCATTTCTTAGAAAAGAGATACAAGATCGTGATGATAGTAATGGCCAACCAGTAGAAGATTTCCCCGGCCCAGGCCCACGGTAAGCCAGCGTTGGTATAATTTACAATAGTGTAAATGTAGAGTAGATATCCTACTGCGGCCCAGAATTGGATCTTTAATCCAAAGTAGGTAGCTCCGGTGCCTGCCAATCCATTGAAAAACACCCCTCCCACGGAGAAGCAAATGAGTACCAAGAGCAGCACAAAAAAAACGGGGCGTGCCTCAGTGATCAAAGACATATCCTCTCCACCCAATAAGGGGTACAGAAATTGATGTGGCCAGATGACTACTGGGATGGAAAAAATCAAAGTTGTTATGAGACAAATTTTGGCTGTTTTCCAGATAATAGGAACAACTGCCTGACGCTTCTGCTGCCCAATTAAATTACTAACCAGTGTATTGACTCCCGAAGCAAAGCCCCAACAAGGAATAGAAAGAATCAAATACACCATTCTACCCAGGTTAGTAATCGCTAGCGGACGCTCACCTAAACCTTCTATGATACTGAAGAAAACAAACCAACTCCCTAGTCCTACCAAAGCCTGCGCAACGATGGGGCTAGCCAAATTGAACTGCATCCTAATAAGTTTCAGGTCAATTTTCGGTAAGTTAAATAATCGGTATTCCCTGGCTTCTTTATCAAATAGGATATAGATGGCAAAGACAATAAAGGCCACCACCTCGGCTATTGTACTGGCCAAACCTGCACCTGCGATACCCATGGCGGGTAATCCCCACTTCCCGAAAATCAATCCATAATTCAGGACGATATTGACGATAGCTAAGATTGCCGTATCAACGATAATGAAGCTAGTTCGGGCTACTCCTGTGTAGAGGGCGATTATAGCTACTCCAACATAAGAAAAGAAAACACCATAAGACCGGTAATTGAGGTATTCCAAACTCTTTTCTAAAATGAGTTCAGAATTCACGAATAAGGAGAAGAAGTAGTAACAACCAAACTGCATGAAGATAAAAAGCACGATGGATAGGCCAAATTCGTAGTAAGTCATCGCGTAAAAGGTGCGACCTACTTCCTCTTTCTTCCCCTCTCCCATTCGCCGGGCGATCATAATTTGTCCGCCTTTCGAAAAACCAAATCCGATGGCTGCCACAACCAGATAAAATACACCGACAAACCCAATAGCTGCAAAATCAATCTCACTCAAGTGGTACAAGAAAACACTATCACTCAAAGCCACGACATTCTGCGCCGCGCTACCGAGCATAATTGGGGCTGAAATGGAAAGAATTTGACGGTATGAAGTTTTCACCTGCATGCGGGGCAAATGTAATTTTTTTTTCTTGAACTTAATCTAAGAATTAGATGAGTGGCGTTTTCCTACTCAACAAATAGATTTCGTACCCAAATTGTTTGACGTATAATTCCTCTTTCCGTCATCTTTCGAACATATTTTTTCCCCAACCGGCAAAAAGTAGGGACTAAAAAGCAGTGGAGCCCTTGTCCATTGATGCAGTTTAGTATTCCACTTACACATTCGTTACCAATGACTTATGTGCTTACAAAAACACATATGTAGCCAAATTTCTTTCAAGTTTCGAATTAAACTAAATCCAAAAGGCAGCTGTTTAATAGGCCAGGTGAGGAATTTTATTTCAATTATTATTCTTAGTGTATGTGTGAGGATTATACTTTTCTCCTGCAAAAGCGATCACCAAACGTACACTTAGTCAAATAAAAACCTATACTTGCGAGTTCAAAAAGGAAAGCAGTACTTAGATTCTTAACAGTCGTTCATAAAAAGAGAAAGTCAAACTATTTTATGGAAAGCAAATTGTATTCCAATCAAGACCTAAGCCAACCTCGCGCTGAAAAGATTCGGAAAGAGACTGAGATTCACGGTCACACATTAGTAGACAACTACTACTGGCTTAATGATCGAGAAAACCCAAAAGTAATAGATTATCTCAAGGCAGAAAACGACTACACTGCCAAGAAAATGAAGCACTTAGATGGCTTCAAAGAAGATCTATTTCAAGAAATTAAGGGGAGAATCAAAGAGCAGGATGAATCCGTCCCCTACAAGGACAACGGATATTTCTACATTACCAAATATGAAGAAGGACTGGAATACCCAATTCATACTCGGAAAAAAGAAAGCCTGAAGGCTCCGGAAGAACTACTCCTAGATGTGAACCAGTTAGCAAAGGACAAAAGCTATTATTCCGCTGCGGGACTGTCCGTTAGTCCTGACAATAAAATCCTGGCGTTTGGTGAGGATGTGGTTTCTCGAAGAATCTATACGATCCGGTTTAAAAACCTGGAGACTGGTGAGTGGATAGCCGATAAAATTCCGAATACAACCGGCAAAGCCGTTTGGGCTAATGATAATAAGACCGTCTTTTATTCCGTAAAAGACGAAACCTTGCGATCCTACAAGATCTTTAAACATCGTTTAGGTGAGTCTGTAGAAAACGATGAGGAGGTATTCCATGAAAAGGATGAAACCTTCAACACCTACGTGTACAAGACTAAGTCCGAAAAGTATATTGTAATTGCTTCCTTCCAAACCGTAAGTTCCGAATACCAAGTCCTAAACGCCGATACACCTGATGCAGACTTTCGCATCTTACAGCCTCGAGAGCGCAAACTAGAATACGATATTGCTCATTATGAGGACAAGTTTTATGTCCGAACCAACTTGGATGCTCAAAATTTCCGTTTGATGGTCACGCCTGAGGATCAAGGTCATAAGGCTTCATGGACGGAAGTAATCCCGCACCGGGACGATGTTCTACTCGAGGATATGGACATCTTCAAAGATTATCTGGTGCTGTCTGAAAGAAAAGAAGGCATTACCCAATTGCGGGTGATTCCAAATGAGGGAGAAGAGCATTACATCAGTTTTGGCGAAAAAGCCTACATGGCGTATACGAGTATCAACCTAGAATTTGACACCCCCGTCCTTAGGATTGGATACCAATCTCTAACGACTCCCCAGACTACGCATGATTATCATATGCAGGCCCGAGAATTTACCCTGTTAAAACAGAAGGAAGTGCTCGGAGGATTCAATAAAGAAGACTATAGATCTGAACGAGTATATGCTACGGCCAGAGATGGAGTGAAAGTGCCTATTTCGATTGTCTACCACAAGGACTTTAAGAAAGATGGCACTAATCCTGTACTGCTTTACGGGTATGGTTCTTATGGTGCAAGTATGGATCCTAGTTTCGGATTTGCTCGCTTAAGTCTGCTCAATCGAGGAATGGCTTTTGCTATAGCCCATATTCGCGGAGGGGAAGAAATGGGCAGGCATTGGTACGATAATGGCAAATTGCTTAAAAAGAAAAACACCTTCTACGATTTTATTGATTGTGGCAAATTTCTAGTGGAGGAGCAGTACGCGGCAGAAGATCAACTATACGCGATGGGAGGTAGTGCCGGTGGCCTACTGATGGGTGCCGTCATGAACTTGGAACCTAAGATGTGGAAAGGCATCGTAGCAGCAGTCCCTTTCGTAGATGTGATCAATACCATGCTAGATGAAAGTATTCCCTTGACTACCGGTGAATTTGATGAATGGGGAAATCCTAAAGTCGAGAAATTCTTTGACTATATCTTCTCCTATTCTCCGTACGATCAAGTGGAGGCAAAAGATTATCCAGCTACGCTAGTCACCACCGGCTTGCATGATTCGCAAGTTCAATACTGGGAACCTGCTAAATGGGTAGCTAAACTCAGGGAAGTAAAGACCGATAAGAACCCCCTCTTACTTCATACCAACATGGATGCTGGTCATGGTGGAGCTTCAGGTCGCTTTCAGCGAATCAAGGAAGTGGCTCGTGAATATGCTTTTCTTTTAGACTTAGCTGGCAGATCTGGCTGCTAAGCTTTTAATCTGTATCTGCCTAATGGACAGGAAAACAAACGCTTTTCTATTAGACAGATACAGGCTCTAATATTTCCTTTAGCTTTTTAACCACATAATCTACCTCAGCGATCGTATTATGATGAGAGAAGCTGAAGCGAATGGTTTTGCGCAGAGAATCTGGCATCAAGGTAGCTAGTACATGAGATACAGTTTCAGCCCCGGAACTACAAGCGCTTCCACCTGAAACGCTAATACCGGCAATGTCCAAGTTGAGCAATAAAAGATCAGCCTTAGGTGAGGGCGGGAAGCTGACGCTTAGCACCTTGTAATGACCATTTTCAGGATCTCCGTTCAATTCAATTTCAGGAACAGCCCTTTGCAGTTCTTGCAAGAAATAAGCGCTTATTTCCTTCGTCTTAGCCCTTCGATCTTCTAGATTATCGTAGGCCAGCTGTAGCGCCTTAGCCAGTCCTACAATTCCATAGATGTTCTCGGTGCCCGCACGCATATTTCTTTCCTGAGATCCCCCATTCATCAATGGTTTTATTTGATGATCACTATTGATGTAGATAAAACCTACGCCCTTAGGGCCGTAGAACTTATGCGCAGCTGCACTGATGAAGGCAGCTGGCGTCTTAGTAAGATCAAATGGGTAATACCCCATCGTCTGTACAGTATCGGAATGGAATAGAACATCATGTTCTTGACAAAGCTGGGACACCTCCTCAAAATCGATCATTAAGCCCAATTCATTATTGGAATGCATGAGCGAAACCATGGTTTTGGGTCCGGGTTCTGCCAACAGAGATCTCAAGGCCTCCATGTCCGGCAATCCTTTCGCACTAAGCGGAACTTGTACCACTTCGACTTGATCTGTTTCTGCCAAGCGATCCAAGGACGCAATCACACAATGATGTTCCAAAGGAGAACTAATAATCCTACGAACGCCCAGGTCTCGTACTGCCCCTTTCAAAGCCATGTTATTAGATTCGGTTCCGCCGGAAGTAAAGAAGATCTCTCCGATAGATACATTCAGCAACTTTGCCACCGTTCGACGAGCCTGTTCCACCACCGTCCTAGCCGTCCGGCCCTCCTGGTGAATGGAAGATGGATTACCGAAATGTTGTTTCATACTTTCTACCATGACCTCCATGACTTCCGGGTCGATGGGGGTGGTAGAGGCGTGATCAAAAAAGACTCGATCCATGCTATTTTCTTTACTAAATCAGTTCAAGGATTAAACGTACTGTAATCAATCAACGAGAGAAGCACCAAACCACTTTTCCACCAACTCAGCTTCCACCCCAACATCATGTTTATGAGTAAATTCGTTGGTCTGAATATCGTATTGGTATTCCTTAGCCCACTCTTCGTGATGTTGCGCCAACTGTTCGATTGCATATACGATTTGCTCTACCTCCTTGTCACTCGTGACCGGATGGATGGACATCCGAATCCAACCGGGTTTAGCAGAAAGGTTGCCATAGCTAATCTCATCTGTGATCTGCCTGGAAGCGGGTTGACTTACATTCAACAGATAATGTCCGTAAGTACCGGCACAGGAGCAGCCTCCTCGGACCTGAACACCAAAGTGATCATTTAGCAGCTTAACGCCTAGGTTGTAGTGTAGATCATCTATATAAAAGGAAACCACTCCTAATCGTTCCCGATGCTGATCTGCCAGAATATGTAAATTAGGAATCTTATCCAATCGCCCCCATACCTTATTCAATAATTCCTTTTCTCTTGCTAATATTCGCTCTACGCCCATTTCGGCCTTCAGCTTCATGCAAAGTGCTACCCGCATAGTCTGTAGAAAAGATGGAGTTCCACCATCTTCACGAGTCTCAATTTCTTCAATATATTTATGTTCCCCCCATGGATTGGTCCAGTCTACCGTACCACCACCAGGATTATCAGGCACTTGGTTTTTATACAGCTTTGCATCAAAGACTAGAATTCCGGAGGAACCGGGCCCTCCTAAGAATTTATGTGGAGAAAAATAAATGGCATCTAAATGTTGCTCCTCCCGCTCCGGTCGCATAACAATATCAATGTAAGGTGCGGAACAGGCAAAATCCACGAAACACAAACCTCCAACTGCATGGATAGCCTCTGCTACCTCATAATAAGGTGTCTTTAGGCCTGTTACATTAGAGCAAGAAGTAATAGCCGCAATTTTCACCGGGCGATCTTTATACAATTGCAAAAGACTTTCGAAATGCTCAAGACACATTAAACCATCTTCATTCGGCTTGATCACTTCCACATCAGCAATGGTCTCCAACCAGGAAGTTTGATTGCTATGATGCTCCATATGACTCACAAACACAATAGGGCGATCCTCTGGCTTCAACTTAATCTTCCTTCGGAAGCGTTCATGAATCTTTAGTCCCAAAATACGTTGAAACTTATTCACGACCCCGGTCATTCCAGAGTTGGAGGAGATGAGCACATCAGATGCATTTGCACCAACTTGTTCTTTGATATAGGTCTTAGCGTGATGATAAGCCATGGTCATGGAACAGCCAGTGATCGTGGTCTCTGTATGCGTGTTACCCACAAATGGGGCGATTTCCTCAGCCATCAACTTCTCAATTGGACCATACAGTCTTCCACTGGCTGTCCAATCCGCATAGATAATGGGTTTATTGCCNTAAGGTGTCTGAAAGTCTTGGTTAATCCCTATGACATTTTTTCGGAAAGTATCGAAATAGGTTTCTAAACTTGTGGTGGCGATTTGGCTCATGCTTGTTCTTTTTCTGCTTAGAAATATTAATGCTGCAATATTTCTTGCACTTCCCCTTTGATAGAATTTACAAGGTCAGCTGCTTTTGCTTGGGTAGCCCCTTCAGCGTAAATTCTAATAATGGGTTCAGTGTTTGATTTACGCAAATGTACCCAAGAATCTGGAAAGTCTATCTTTAATCCGTCAATCGTGTTATAAGGATCATTTTTATGCGCAGTTTCCAGTTCATTCAAAAGCTTAACCAAATCAATGCTGGCATCTAAGGCAATTTTGTCCTTAACCATTTCATAAGTCGGATAGCTAGCCCTCAAGGCCGACATCGTCTTACCTGACTTAGCCAGATGTGATAAGAATAAGGCAATGCCCGCCAAAGCATCTCTTCCATAATGCAGTTCCGGCACAATGATGCCACCGTTTCCCTCTCCGCCAATGACCGCATTCACGGCTTTCATTTTCTCCACCACATTTACCTCTCCCACAGCACTTGCATAATAACTACCACCGTGCTTCTCGGTTACATCTCGAAGCGCTCTAGTTGAAGATAAATTAGATACGGTAGAACCAGGAGTTAGACTCAACATGTAGTCAGCTACGGCTACCAGCGTATATTCCTCGCCAAACATCGTTCCATCCTCGTTGACAAAAGCCAAGCGATCAACATCTGGATCGACTGCTATGCCTAGATCAGCCCCGTGGCTTACTACAGCTTCGGATAGTTGTTGGAGGTTTTTTGGTAGTGGCTCCGGGTTATGTGCAAATTCTCCTGTAACTGCTCCATTAATCAATGTCACTTCACACCCCATTCTTTCCAGCATCGGAGGGACCGATAAAGCCCCTGTGGAATTTACAGCATCCACCACTACCTTGAAAGATTTACCACGGACACTAGCCAGGTCTACAGCTGGCAAAGCAAAGATTTGCTCAATATGCCGGGCGAGATATCCTTCTTCCTTACGATAGCTTCCCAATTCATCCACTTCGTTAAACATGATCGCTCCCTCGCTGAGTAGCTGTAGAAGTGTTTCACCGTCTTTCTTTGAAATGAATTCTCCTTTCTGGTTCAAAAACTTCAGCGCGTTCCATTGCTTTGGATTATGAGAAGCTGTGACGATGATCCCCGCACCCGCATTGAAAGCCGGAACAGCCATCTCAACCGTTGGTGTAGTAGATAAGCCCAAATCTATCACCTCAAAACCAAGAGAAACAAGGGTTTGAGCAACAAGGCTACTCACCAAAGCTCCAGAAATTCGTCCATCCCGCCCAATAACGACAGTCATCGGAGCCCCTTCTTGTTTTATCCAGTAGCCGAAAGCAGCGGTACATTCCACAATATCAATAGGAGTCAGGTTATCTCCAGCCTTACCTCCGATAGTTCCACGAATACCTGAAATCGATTTAATTAATGCCACAGTTGTTATTTTTTATGAGGGTTCAAAATTATATACTTTTTACCTGCTATTCTACTCCAGGTGCAACATCATTGTAAAAATGACTTACCTTTGTTTAGCTATGCCGAAGAATTCAGCTTAGCCCTCCTGAGTTTGATTTTCATCTGGCTTTATTTCTGGCTAAATCAGACTTCAGGAATTTTGTCGGTTATCGACTGCTTCACCTATCTTTTACTTGGAGATTATCCTATGCTAGAGGCAATATTAGAACTAGATCAGACCATTTTCTTTTGGATAAACAACGATTGGCATAATCCTTTCTTAGATTGGTTAATGCCTTATTGGCGAAACAAATATACCTGGATTCCTTTCTATGTTTTCCTACTAATCTTCGCCCTTTGGAAGTATAAGCTAAGAGGACTTTTTTTTATACTTGGATTGGGCGCAACGGTTGCAATTTCAGATCCTTTAAGTAGTGAATTGGTTAAAAAAAATGTACAGCGCGTGAGGCCGTGCAATGACACAACTATCAATGAGTCTGTCTTGTTGTTAGTACGGTGTGGAGGCGGATACAGTTTCACCTCTTCTCACGCTACAAATCACTTTGCCGTAGCAGTTTTCTTGTTGCTGACCTTGGGTCGGAAGTTTCGTAAGATTAAATGGCCCTTGCTTTTTTGGGCAGCAAGCATCGCTTTGGGGCAAGTGTACGTGGGAGTGCACTATCCTTTGGATATTATCGCAGGAGGGCTGATGGGAAGTGCCGTAGGCTGGCTAGTTGCCTCGCTCTTCAACAGATACCTGGGATTAGAAAAAACTGCAAGTTCGATTGCATAATCTATTCAGATAAATCGCGTAAATGGCGCTTTGGGAATATATAGCATTGCTAGTAGCCGTGTTGATCAGTGGAGGGGTAGCCTTACTAATACGAAGTGAAAGCAAAGCAACCGTTCAGATTCTATTATCTTTTAGTGGAGCCTATATATTGGGGATTACGGTCTTGCACCTAATGCCTAGTGTTTTCTCCGGCGGATTCGAGACCGCTAGCTTTTGGTTATTGGGTGGATTCTTCGTCCAGTTGTTGTTAGAGCAATTATCTAAGGGAGTGGAACATGGTCATATTCACGCCCATCCCAGTGCTAAACCGGGCTTTGCCCTATCTATCATGTTGGGCCTTTGCCTACATGCCTTTATTGAGGGATTACCCCTCAGTGGTTACACTGCATTCCATGATGCGGTACATTCACATGGAGAAGAGAGTGAAGATCATCACCTTTTATTCGGAATTATCCTACACAAAATTCCAGCCGCTTTTGCTTTGATGATTCTATTCATCAAATCTGGTTACTCAAAAGCTACGGCGTGGATTTGTCTATTGATTTTTGCCAGTATGTCGCCTTTGGGTGCTTTAGTCACATCCACGATGAAATTAGACCTGGCTGTCTTGGCTAACCTAGTGGCCCTGGTGGTAGGCTCTTTCTTACACATCTCTACCACCATTCTATTTGAGGCAGATGATAAACGACAGCATGCCGTGTCGTGGAGAAAATTAGCGGTGATTTTGGCCGGTCTCGGCCTTTCGATGTTAACACTCCACTAAACTCAGGAAAGTTGCGTTAGGAACTGCATGGTATCTACCCCATCTGCATAATCCATCAAGCCTGGGTTTTGAGCTGACCCAAAACTTAAGGTAGGGCTCTGAATCACACCGTCTCTTGCCACCACACATTGAATTTGTTCAGCCTTTTCCGCTAGCATGTTCGGTACTTCTGCGAGGGTCTGATAGTACTCATAGTTCAAATTGGCGATACGAGAACTCGTTTCTGGATCTTCCCTCAATAAAATGCATCCATTTGCTTTGAAAGGCTCCTTATTCAACATGAACATCGCGTAGTTATAGTCGAAGTTATTTTTGTATTTGCTATGCATGACAATAGATCGGTACTCATGCAAAGCGGTCAGGAGGGGATCAAAATCGTAATCTTTCGGTACATATACTTTCGCCACATTTCTGCATCCCAAACCGAAGTATCTAAAAACATCTTTGCCCAAATTGTGGAGTTCAGAAGAATCCTCGTCTCCCGTAAGCACAGCCACCCCATTCCTGTTTTTGCGGATGATGTGCGGATATTTACCAAAATAAGCTTCGAAATATCTAGATGAATTATTGCTCCCCGTGGCAATCACCGCATCAAAACCTTCCAGCTTCTGTAAAATCGAGAAATAGGAAACAGATCGTTCATCCCATTGCCCTAATAATTTGAAAAGGTAGGGTAAAATGAAGGCATCTTTAGAAGATAACTTGATTCGAGCCTGGTGCCCTGCCATAAATACAGAAAGTACGTCGTGAAAACCTACCATGGGAATATTACCTGCTAGAACCAAACCTACACGCTGCGGACGGTCAGGCTCCAAGCCCGTATATTGCTGAGCCCATGCCTCCAAGTGTTCCTTCCGCAAAAACTGCTCAGCGATGGCCTTGATGGCAAGATTCTGATTTTCTAGCGTAAACCATTGGTTATTAAATTCCGTTCGGCTCATCAAGGCCTGTAGGAACTCATCTTCATTCTTCCTTAAATGTTCACCCAGTCTGGCCATTAAGGCTATTCTATCTTCAATCCTCATTGTTCTACATTTGGTTCTTCGACAGATTCCGCGTTTGAAGACCATCCATAACGAAATTCAACGCTTCTCTTGTTCGCTTTTTCATCTCATTTTATGCTTTTGCACGGGATTTGTCGAAGAAAACTAAATTTTTAGCCATAAGCGTTGAATACCCGCCAGTCCTAATTCCTCCATGGTTCTAATATTTCGCTTATAGATTTCATCCGGGTCCTGTACTTGCTCTAGAGCCGCTTCAATACTTTCCTCCCTCAACAAATGTAAAATGGGATAAGGCGCACGATTAGTGTAGTTGCCAGGTGCATCTTGTACTGTTCCCGCAAATTGATAATGCGGATGAAACGAGGCAACTTGCAATTCACCTGCCCAACCTTCTTGTTCTAGCAAAGCATTGGCAGTGTATAGAAAATCATTAAAATCTAGAAAGTTCTTGAATGCTACCGGCAGGATTAGCAGGGAAGTTTCCAAAATAATGGCAGGCGTTTCCATCAGGCGACGCATCTCCACCCGCATGCTTTCTAGAATTTCGCTCCCTTCGGAAGTCTCTAACACCACATATCTAACCGTCTCTTGGGCAAATGGCAAGGCAGCGAAGGGACAAAGGTTAAGACCAATAACCACTTCCTTAAGCCAAACTTGGGTCTTTCGGATAACTTCTGATCTATCCAAGTGTGTCTGGTTTTCCATAATCAAAGCAGCGGTTCTTTGCGACTCTGCACATATCGGCGCCAGGTATCGAGAACAGAACCAAAGTCTTCTGGCACATCAGCCTCAAAAAACATTTGCTCTCCGGTAATGGGGTGTTCAAAGCCCAAGGATCTGGCGTGTAGTGCTTGCCTAGGCATTTTCTCGAAACATTTTTCTACAAAGCGCTTGTATTTGCTGTAGACTGTGCCTTTAAGGATGCGGTTACCACCATAGCGTTCATCATTAAAGAGTGGATGTCCCTGGTACTTTAAATGAACCCGAATCTGGTGGGTACGCCCAGTCTCCAGCTCACATTCTATCAAAGTAACATAGTAGAAACGCTCTACTACTCGATAATGAGTTACCGCCCATTTACCCTCTTCTCCCTCCGGAAATACCGTGTATTGTTTTCTATGACGAGGATGACGACCAATATTTCCCGTGATAGTACCTTCGTCTTCTTCTACATCCCCCCACCCCAGTGCCAAGTATTTACGCTCTATGGTGTGATAAAAGAACTGCTTTCCAAGGGCAGTCAGGGCTTCATCTGTCTTGGCTATGACGAGCAAGCCAGAAGTATCCTTATCAATACGATGTACAAGTCCGATTCGATCTGGTGTATTGCCGTCCATGATCGGCAAATCTTTAAAACGATAGGCCAATCCATTCACCAAAGTGCCATCCCAGTTACCAAAACCTGGATGCACTACTAAGCCTGGCGGCTTATGCACAATCAAAATATGATCATCCTCATAGCGGACATCTAGGGGAATGTCCTGAGGTATTACCCCCTTACCTTGGTCTGGTGGTCGTGGTAAAAGGATTTCAATCTTATGCCCAGGTTTTACCTTTAGATTAGACTTCAGCATCTCTTTGCCGTTGACTTTCACAGCCCCGGCTCGGATCGCAGTTTGAATACGATTGCGAGAGACCTTTCTTAATCGATCTTGTAAAAACTTATCTATCCGTAAAGGAGTTTGACCTTTATCAATCTCGATGGTTTGTAACTCGTACAAGTCCTCCATCGCTTCATTTTCCATTTCCTCTTCTTTCATAAGCTCGACGTTTGAGACCGCAAAATTATACTTATGAAGTGAGAATCAGGTGATTTCAAGCAATAATTTTGCGCTACGGCTTTACCGCTCTACTAATCGTCAGCTCCAAAAAACAGCACTTCATCTGAAAACACCCATCCTTTATCTCCTGCTCCGCCATGCCACTCTGGCAATCTAGTCACAGGAAAAGCGACTATTTTGTAGTGTGTATAACTCATAGGGTCAAACTGTACAGAAACGGCTTCAACCGTATTTGGCCCATATTTATTCGGCTGCTCCGGTTTGCTGGAATGCAATTTTTGCAAGGCATCCGGTCCATTGCCCCCCCAAATCTCAACCCGTTTAGGTGGCATGATGTAGGAGCTCATATTAACCGCATAACTGAGCACAATCTCATCAATTCGCTTAGGTTCTTCAAAAGTGAATAAGGCTTCCATCGGGTTGTCTTGGAAGCCTAACCAATATGGAGACCTAAAATTAGAGGCATTGCCTTTTTCTGAATCCACTAAGGTAGCCTCACCCGAGCCCCGATAATTGCCGCTAGTGGCTTTCAACAGTTTTACGGCCGCAGGTTTTATGCCAGCTTGAAAAAGTGTATAACTGACCGTTTCTGAAGCTTCCCATCCTTCCCGGAATGCCTTTGCCCGAACCACCGTTATTCCATCAATAGACATGGGGTCTTGGTAGATTGACGCCTCTACACTATCAGGCTCTTCCCCATCCAAGGTATACCTAATAATGGCTCCAGGTAAGCTATGCTTTAAGCGCGCTAACTCTCCTGGTTGTAAAAGCATCTTGGCATTAGCTAAGGTCGGTGGACTCATCTTGAGCTTCTCCGTCATATCTGGCTGGTAACCCAAATGAAATTGTAGGTCTGGAAATTCACTTTGCCAGTTATCCACTATGTTGGAATCGATATGGGTATTCCAAACATACACCTCCTCCAGATTTGTCGCCTTTCTAAGCAGGTCTATCAAACTGGAATCGGTTTCGGTATTGGAAAGTGCCAGGCTCTTCAGGGCGGGTAAAGTGCCAATTGTTTCAAGATTGGAGCCACTTACTTCCGTACCGTTCAAGATCAATTTTTCCAGCTTAGGAAAATCCTTTAGATCCTTTAGATTATCGTTAGTAATCGGTAAATCCGTCAAATTGAGGTAAACCAGCTGTTTCTTGATTTGCTTTAGATCCGCTAAGAAACTTGGCTCGAAATATTCTCTCACCGAGATTCTGGCTGCCAAGGCTGGCGAATTTGCGGAGAGCGGTTCAACGGAGCAAAAAGGCGTATTTAAGGCGGCTATTACCTTGGGAGAAGCTGCTGGAAAGTCATAACTTTTCTTGGTCTCAGCATTTTGCTTTCCTGCCATAGCTTGCCCCGCAAGGGCGTATATGGCTGTACTTTTATCGTAATCTGCTAAGGGCGCGTCTAGATCTGCCCCAGCGCTAATCCATGCTTCTAATAGCTCTTTTTCGCTATTGCTCAATTGAGGTTTGCCCTCGGGAGGCATATGTTCTTCGATCTCAATCGGTAAGTGTATCCGTTGTAGTAGCAGGCTGGAATCAGGTTGGTCGGTGAGCCATAACGACCCGCTCTCCCCACCTTTGAGTAGCCCTGCTTTTGTACTCATCACCAACTTCCCCTTCGACTTGCGCTCGTTATGACATTTATTGCATTTGCTATCTAAGACCGGGGCGATTACTGCAGCATATAGACTACTTTCCGCTAGATCAATCTTCTCCTCGGTTTGCAGCGGTTCCCAAATATAGTTCTCCCCATGCGTGATGGCTCCACCAAAATGTCCAGTGGCGATTAGGACTCCTAGTGTAAGTACCGTGACGGTATTATTCAATAATGGATTCTGGGAGAGCTTACTATTCCAAGTGTGCAGCACATATACCAACAAACAAAGTGCCACAGCTAGCCATTTATGAGTAGAAAGCGTGGCCGAACTATACCCGTCCTCCTGAGCCAGAAAAAGGCCAAAAAGGCTTGTTCCAATGGTGAGGATTAAGCCTAAATCCAAGATAAAAGTTCGTACTTTTCGATAAGATTCCTCGCCAACTTCATTGCGGATCAACGGCAACAGGACTAATAATGCCAGCACTCCAATAGGCAAATGAAGCAGCAAAGGGTGCATTCTTCCCAAGGGTTGTAGCCAAGTAGGAATATCCAAATAGGATTCAAAGGCTAAGAGAAACCCTAACAATATTAATCCTGCAAAGCCGACCTGCGTCGCTATTCTAGACAAAAGCTTCATACCCTTTTACGCAATTAAATCATGAATAACCTCCCCTGCCACATCTGTCAATCTATAGCGTCGACCTAGGTGTTTATAGGTCAGCTGCTCATGATTCAGTCCCATTTGATGAAGAACTGTAGCATGGAAATCATTAATATGTACCGGATTCTCAATGATATTGTATCCGAACTCATCTGTTTGCCCGTAGACGACACCAGGCTTAATACCTCCGCCTGCCATCCAGATAGAATAGGCTCTGGGATGATGATCACGGCCATAATTCTCTGGGGACAATTTGCCCTGACAGTAATTGGTTCTTCCAAATTCTCCCCCCCAAATCACTAAGGTCTCATCTAAGAGTCCGCGTTGTTTTAGATCCTTGATTAAAGCTGCGGAAGCTCGATCTACATCTAGGGCTTGCTGCTGCATTTCCCCTACTAAATTACCATGTTGATCCCAACCTTGATGATACAACTGTACAAAACGTACCCCGGCCTCTGACAACTTCCTAGCCAATAAACAATTGGCAGCGTACGTACCTGGCACCAAACAATCAGCACCATACATCCTGACGATATGCTCCGGTTCTTTACTCAAATCCGTTAGCTCAGGAACGGCTGTCTGCATGCGGTAAGCCATCTCGTATTGCTGAATCTTTGTCTGGATTTCTGGATCACCAAAGTCTTCGTAACTCTTGGCATTCAGTTCCGCTAAGCGGTCTAGCATTCGACGTCTACTTGGTCGATCCATACCCTCTGGATTGTTCAAATACAGCACCGGATCCTCTCCACTACTGAATTGCACACCTTGATGCACGCTATCCAAAAAACCATTGGTCCATAACTTGGAATATACCCCCTGGCCATTTCCTTCTCCCCTGGAAAGCAAAACACAGAAGGCAGGCAAGTTTTTATTTTCACTTCCTAATCCGTAGCTGAGCCAGGCCCCCATACTAGGACGGTTGCCTTGCTGTGCTCCTGTCTGCATGAAAGTTAAGGCGGGATCGTGATTAATAGCTTCCGTATGCATCGTGCGGATGATGCAAATGTCATCGACAATACTGGCTATATGTGGAAAAATCTCACTAACCCAAGCTCCAGATTTTCCATGTTGATTGAATTCAAACTTCGAACCCACAAGCGGAAATCTATCTTGACCAGCAGTCATTCCAGTTAATCGCTGCCCATTGCGGATTGAGGCGGGAAGGTCTTCGCCAAACATCTCACGCAATTTGGGTTTATAATCAAAACTCTCCAATTGAGAAGGAGCCCCATTTTGGAATAGGTAAATCACTCGTTTGGCCTTGGGTGCAAAATGAGTAACCCCTAAAGGCAAATCCCCAACTTGGTCCTTTCCACCTTTGAAAAGATCAGGAACGAGCAAGGAACCCAAGGCGGCGCTTCCTAGTCCCACACTTAACTTACCCAAGAAGTGTCTGCGATTGACTTGTAATCTATTTTTAAGGAATTCGTTAGCCATGATCTATGTTTTGGTAATAGCCTCTTCTAAATTGAAAATGGTATGAATAGTTTGCATAAAAGCTGCTAATTCAGCTTCATCTTCCCAGCCTAATCTCGGCGCTTCTCCAATGTTCAAAAAAGCTTGTGTTCGTTCTGGGTTTTCAGCAAAAATGGATTGCTCCGATTGAAAAGCCTCTAGTAGCACTTCCGATTCTTCCGTTGTAATCGGTCGGCAAATAATAGACTGGAAAGCAACTGCTAACTTTTCGCTATGAGATAAAGTGCTATCCGTCAATAGTTGTTCGGCTAGCACCCTAGACGCCTCTAGAACATGAGGATCATTCAACATGACCAATGCTTGTAAGGGCGTATTGGTTCGTAATCTTTGTACTTCGCACTGATCTCTATTGGAAGCGTCAAACATGAGCATGGAGGGAGGAGGAACCGTTCGTTTGATGAAAACGTACATACCTCTACGATAAAGCTTAGGGCCATGGTCTTGGATGTAGTTCATCAATAATCCACGGCCTGAGGTAGCAACTACCCAGATATCCCCAGGTTGATACGGTTTAACACTGGGGCCACCAATTTCTGGGTTCAACAAACCACTACTAGCCAGGACATGGTCGCGAACCACTTCCGCTTCAAAGCGCAGCCTCGGGAAACGTGACAAATAAACATTTTCCGGATCTTTATCCAATTGCCGCTGACTCACCTTGGCGGATTGTTGGTAGGTAGCTGACATGACAATTGTCTTCACTAGTCCTTTTATATCCCAATCATTTTCTCTGAAGTCCACAGCTAACCAATCCAATAGGCCCAAATGGGTCGGCAGATCCCCTTGCATACCAAAATCGCCAGAGGTAGCCACAATCCCCCTGCCAAAAATTTCCTGCCAAACTCGATTGACAAAGACTCTAGCGGTCAGCGGATTTTCGTCAGCCAACAGCCATTGGGCTAAGCCCAGTCTATTTGCCGGAAAACGCGTAGTATCAAACTCCATGACCGCCGCTGGCATACCAAAAGTGACCTCTTCTGCTGGGGCGTCGTAGATTCCTCTATCGAGCACGTGAGTAGAACGGATCTGGCTGGAATCTTTCATCACCATAACTTCCACTACGGCCGTATCCTTCTTATTAATGAATTGCAACAGATCTTTGACATCTTCATCAGAGATGGCCATATTGGGAGGGTCAGCAAAGGAAGCATCAATAGTTCCCACCAAGCCCTTTTCCGGTACCTGATTAAAGAAGGTAAAAGTGCTGTAGTAATCCTTTTGTGCAATCGGGTCATATTTGTGGTCGTGGCATTTCGCGCATTCAAAAGTTAATGCCAAAAAGGCCTTACCGAAAGTATTGGTTCGGTCGGTGACGTACTCTATTCGATACTCTTCATCGATCACACCCCCCTCTTGCGTAATCTTATGATTTCGATTGAATCCCGTTGCCAACAAGGTTTCCTTATTTGTCTCTGGCAAAAGATCTCCCGCCAGCTGCCAGGTCAAAAACTTTGCGTAAGAATAATTCTCATTGAAAGCATGAATCACCCAATCTCGCCAGGGCCACATGGTTCTTAGACCATCGTCTTGATAGCCATGACTGTCCGCGTATCGAGCTACATCCAACCACGGAATAGCCATCTTCTCTCCGTAGTGTTTGGAAGCCAATAACTCATCTACCACTTTTTCATAAGCATCTGCACTTTCATCCTGCGCAAATTGTTGCTGTAATTCCAAGCTAGGAGGCAAGCCCGTCAAGTCAAAGGCTAACCTCTTGAGAAGCATATGCTTATCGGCCTTTTCATTGGGTTGCAATCCGACTTTCTTCATCTCATTCAAAATGAAGTAGTCAATACCGTTTTGCGCCCAACTCTGATCTTTCAGCTTCGGAAGTGGAGCTGCTTTCGGAGGAATAAAAGCCCAGTGCGGCTTATACTCAGCCCCTTGCTTGATCCACTTTTCCAAAAGGGCAACTTCCTCCTTACTAAGTGCTAGATTAGATTCTGGGGGAGGCATCAGTAAGGTACTATCGGATGAGGTAATCCGCGTATAGACCTCCGAAGATTTAAGGTTTCCTGGTACAATAGCAAAATGTCCAGGCTGATCCTTTAGCGCGGCATAAGCCCCCTCCTCCGTATCTAGACGAAGGCCGGACTCCCGCTTATTGGCATCAGGGCCATGGCACTTAAAACACTTATCGGATAGAATAGGCCGGATATCAAAATTATAATCTACCTCGGCCGTTTGGCCACCGATGGATTGCATTCGACATTGCCAAAGAAAGAAAGAAGTAGCAAGAAGACTAAATATGATCCACCTTGGTCTAATTCCATAAATAGACAGAGAGGCTCTATTCATGCTGTTTGATGTTTCGTTTTGCGATTGATAATAACACAACTGACCCTACCTAAAAGTTTGGTCAAATTGCTAACTTAGGTCAAGTTCACCCCTAAGACTCAGCCATAGCGAGAACGTTATCCTTTGCAATTTTTTACAGTACAATAGTCGATCTCAAGCGGAAATCAGCTATTCATCAAACTTACACACAATAATTGAAAAGATAGGCTGAGGGCCTAGCTTTCTTAGCCAAAAACTGTCAGAACAATACTACGTATGGATCCAGTTACTAGATAGTGTCTTTTGTCCATCCACCGTTGACTAAGCGCCAAATTTCTTCTGGATTTTCATCCTGTAAAGCGGCTGGTAAAAGAGACTGAGGAAAATCTTGGTAGCAAACTGGTCGAGCAAAGCGTTTGATGGCATTCGTCCCCACCGAGGTGGTAGCTGGAGCCGTCGTAGCAGGGAAAGGCCCACCATGAACCATGGCATTACAAACCTCAACACCAGTAGGAAATCCATTGATAATGATCCGCCCAACTTTACGTTCCAAGATAGCAATAAGATCTTGATAGTTTTCCAAATCTTCCTCAGTGGCATGTACAGTTGCCGTCAAATGTCCTTCAAGTTCCTTGGCTGCTTCCAAGATCTCGGTTCGGGTATCCGCCTCCACGATCACGCTGGAAGGGCCGAATACCTCCTCCGCCAATTGTGGATTGGTTTGCAAAGCAGAGTAGTTGGTTTGAAAGACCTGTGCCTGCACCGCATTTGCTGTATTGGAGGCAGGTCCAGTGGCTACTTTCCCAACCCCTATATTGATTAGGTTTCCGATTCCTTTTTCAAATGCACTCTTAATTCCAGCGGTCAACATCGTTCCTGCCTCGATAGATTCTACCGCAGCGACGAGTTTATCCATAAAACCTTTAGAGGCTTCGCCCTTCTCCATCAGCACTAGACCGGGATTAGTACAAAACTGACCCACTCCTAAAGTTAGAGAAGAAGCTAAGCCCTCAGCGATATTTGCTCTTTCCTTTAGTGCCCCAGGTAGTATAAAAACGGGATTGGTGCTTCCCATTTCTGCATAAACGGGGATAGGTACTTCTCGTTGGTTTGCCAAATCAAACAAAGCTTTCCCTCCTCGGAAAGACCCAGTAAAGCCAACGGCGGTGATCAATGGATGTTTAACTAGGTTGCCTCCGAGTTCATGCCCAGCTCCTTGGAGCAGGGAAAAAACACCTTCTGGCATCCCCGTCTTCTTGGCTGCTTCAATGATAGCCGAAGCCACTAATTCTGAGGTTCCCGGATGGGCCGGGTGACCTTTCACCACCACTGGACAACCCGCAGCCAATGCTGAAGCTGTATCCCCTCCCGCTACAGAAAAAGCCAAGGGGAAATTGCTAGCCCCGAAAACAGCAACGGGACCGAGTGGCCGTAGCATATGGCGAATATCAGCCCTTGGAAAAGGTTTTCGATCTGGCATAGCCAAATCAATTCTTGCATCCACCCAACTTCCTTCTCGAAGCACTTGTGCAAAAAGTTTGAGTTGCCCCATTGTTCTTCCTCGCTCACCCGTTAATCTTCCCAAGGGTAGTGCGGTCTCCTGATGGCAACGTTCCAACAACTCATCTCCCAATCCCAAAATTTCCGCTGCAATTTGATCCAAAAAACGAGCCCGATCTTCGGAAGAAGTCTTAGAATAAGGTAGAAACGCTTGTTCCGCCAGTTGCACCGCCTCTTCTAATTCTGCTGCTGTCGCATTCTTAAAATCTACTGTCAGCTTTCCTGCATCCACAGGATTAATACCCTGAAAAGAAGTACCTCCTTCCGATGATCTTTTTGTCCCAATAAACTGAGCACCCGTAATTGCCATGCTGAATTAAAATTTTATAGTTAAGTGGTTTAGTGTATGAACTGATGTAAGGCAGAAAACTACCTAAGCCCTACATAGTTTATCAATGTCCCGATTCCATCAATGGAAATTTGCACTTCGTCATGTTCTAACAGGGTGAATTCATCCGGAGGAATAATGCCTGTTCCCGTCATCAAAAAACACCCGTTTTTGAAGCTGGAGGCAAGATAAAGATAATCCACTAACTCTTGAAAGGAACGTTTGATTTGAGCAACTTTTATGGATTCCTGGAACACTATGTCCCCTCCTCTAATAATGGTCAATTGAATCTCGGTATTCCTATCCAAAGCCTCTTCCTGCACCAAAATACCGGGGCCAATAGCGGCACTTCCATCGTATACTTTAGCTTGCGTCAAGTAAAGTGGATTTTCCCCTTCAATACTTCTGGAGCTCATATCATTACCACAGGTATATCCTTCAATCGTACCTGCTTGGCTGATTAGTAGTGTTAATTCCGGCTCCGGTACATTCCAATCGGAGTCTCTTCGAATATTCACCGTCCCACCAGGTGCAACGACTTTGTAATATGGGGACTTGAAGAAAAGCTCAGGCCGATCCGCATCATACACTCTATCGTAGAAATCACCTCCTCCAGCATCTTTAGATTCTTCCATTCTAGCTGCCTTGGAACGCAGATAAGTTACACCGGAAGCCCACACTTCCTGTTCTCCTATCGGCGCATCTATATCCGTCAAATCCGGGAAGTCAATGGATTGCCATAAGGACAACTGAGCCTTTAACCGCTGATACAAATTAGGTTGCCTAATTAAATCATTCCACAATTGCTTGGATTGGTACCACTGCCCTTCGTGCTCTAATATGGCTAGTGCTCCCTTTCGAAATATTCTCATGAATAAATATAGAAATGAATATTGGTGTAGAAAAAAGTAGTAGGTGGAGCAGAAGACTCTGTCCCACCTACGGCAATTTTATCAGATATGAATCGGACGAGCGTCCTGACTCACTACAGTTTATACTTTGAGTTCCCAACCAGGCTCATACTCACGGCTCCACATCTTCATGGCTTTCTTGTTGTTGAGTACATGTCCGGTATTAGGATCAACTTCGAGTGCTTTGCCTGTCTCTTGCGCCATATTTCCTAGGTGGCACAATAAGACACTCTTATGTCCTTCGTCAATTGGAGAATTTTGTTTCTTTCCTTCTCTAATCGCACCGAGGAAATTATCCATATGGTATACATCTAGACCACCTACCCCTACGGTATTGGTTGTAGCACTCACTTCTTTTTCTTTGACCTCCTTGATCACTTTCCCATCTTTATCATAGGCGATGTAAACGTTTCGGTCTAACAGCATTGATCCCTTGGATCCATGAATGGTAGAACCTCTGCCTCGATTGTAGTGAGGAAGGGTGTTACAGCTACGGCCCTCCCAAGTGATCATCTTACCTCCTTCAAATTCGAAGGTTACATTTTGCGTATCATAGAACTCCCAATCATCATCATAGTTGAATCGACCTCCAGCGGAGATAACTCTTACTGGATAATCCACACCCAAGGCCCACCGGCAAACATCTATTTCGTGCGCTCCATTGTTATTAACCTCACCAGTACCCCAGTGCCAGAACCAGTGCCAGTTGTAATGGACATAAATATCCTTGAAGGTTCTTCTAGGCGCTACACCTTGCCATAGATCCCAATCCAGCCAGTCTGGAGCGGCAGCTATATTTCCTTTGCCAATCGGGCCTCTTTTGTTCGAGTACCAGGCTTTTCCATAATACACTTCCCCAATTAATCCGTCTTTGATATCCTGGACAGCCATTTGGGAAGTTGGTGCTGAGCGTTGCTGATTGCCCATTTGGCAGATTTTCCCGTACTTACTTTGGGCTTGTACCAAAAGCTCCCCCTCATGAGGATTATGGCTACAAGGTTTTTCCACATAAACGTGCTTGCCTGCTGCTAAAGCCCAAATCCCTTGGGCAGCGTGAAGATGGTCAGGTGTAGCAATGGCCACAGCATCCACATTCTTGTCCTCAAGAATTTTACGAAAATCGTTTTCTTCACCAATCTTCGTATCCATTCCCAACTTGCCCATCAACTTCTTGGACTTGGCATAGGTTCGGGTGTCAACATCGCATAGGTAAATCACCTCGGCGTCTTTACAGGCGTTGATAGCCCGAATATGCGCATTCCCGCGGCCATTAATTCCAGCAACGGCAAAGTTGACACGCTCGTTAGCTCCCATGATTCGATTGTAGCTCTTTGCCGTGAAAGGCAGGCTCATCCCTAGGGCTCCTACAGCGGATGTTTTGAGGAAAGTTCTTCTTGTCTTGTTTTGATTTTTCATTTCGTTGTGTTTTAATCTCGATGTGAAAGCTGTAGCCTTCGTAACAAATTTAAGGGATTGTGTTCAGTCCTCCCATTTTTTGCTTTTATAATACTGTCAATTCAGTATCTATTCCCAACCTTCTAAGGCTTTAATGTTATGCAACCAGTTTTCTGGAATAGGCGCCTTGGCCAGTTTCACATAATCGTAAGGAACAATAGCTTGTTTGCTGATTATCGCTAACCGCTGATGCTTGTGGCTGTAAATATGGGTCAGCATCATGAAACGATCTGCTCGAATTTCCTCCACCTTAATGCCAACCAGTGCGCGGTCTGGGTAAGTCAAGGGGAAAATGTACTTGCAATCTTGCCAACCTAAGATGGGTCCTACCCCCTTCATGAAAGTTATATCAACCTCAATTTTTTCAAAGTAGGCGATCCTAGCCGATTCGCTCCATCTTAGGTAAATAATATTATTTACATGTCTAGCCGCATCCATATCTCCCCACTGAACAGGGATTTCTACTTGAATGGGAAAGTCTTCTAAACCTGAGTGCATGGAATACTTAAGATTTGATCCGCCAATATAAGATTATCCCATCAATATACATCCTCCAATAAACGTGCAAAACCTAAAGCTTCTTTCACCACCCAATACATGCTGTCTCTTTCTTCCCGCTGGGTAAACAAATCCGCTGCAATTAGTCCATAGGTCATTGCCCCTTTGGCTCCGACCCCAGACATGCCTCCAAGAATCACAACATTAGGATTTGGGCTCCGGTTATCAGCAATTATCGGGCTAACGATTGGAACTTCCGAGGCGGTCAGTGAGTAAACACAAGAGTAGCCGTCTACAAACTGGATATCCTCCCGCTTGATCGGTAGACTTAACATTTGCATATATCCCGCGGTACTATTTAGACTCCAATCTAATTCTTCCTGCTTTAATTCCTTTTGCCACACCTGGTCCAGTTCATCAATATCTGACCGCTGGAAATGTCCTCCAATCTTAATGATCGGATTTCCTTCTGGATCAAAGTATTCGATCATTGAAAAAAAGCTACCTGCTCTAGTTCCTTTTGAACTATTGATTACCGGATAAAACTCTTGTAGTTTTTTTTGTTGTTCCGGAGATAAAGTCTGATAAACTTTTGGGTCAACACGAAAGAAGGCCAAAAAGACGCGTTGTGGGTTAATCAGCGTATCGAGATATGGCGCTAAAGGCTTCAAAATGCTTCCCGTGTAAGGCCCCAAAGCGGAAACAAGCTTTCTCGTTCTAATCTGCTGCTCTTGCTGGTCTTTCACCACCGCTAGATCATAGAGGTCCGTTTCCGCATTGTATTCTATTCCCCTTATTTTTGTTCCATATTCCACACGCCCCCCTTTGTTGCGGATGGCCTGATGCAATTTTTGAATGAGCGCTTGAGGATTGATCATGCCCGAATGCAAGTTGTATTCTCGTTGCATCAACACACTGTCCGGTAACTCAACATTATACATTTCCTTACCTTCTAGCGGTGAAGTAGCCATATCATACTTTACCGCCTGCCTCTCCAAAGAGGCCAAAAGACGATCATGAATCCTTGTTCGCCCTACGTAGGTAACAGGTGAGGTAGTGTAAATGTCCTCCATCACATGTTTCGCTTCCGGTTCATTTTCGTCGAGAAAGTCAACGAGATCCTGCACCTCTCGTACGGATCGATTATGGAGATAAGACCAAATATCATTTCCGCGATTATTGCTCCTGGCGATACGAGCCTCTCCAAAGCTAGATCCTTGGGTATAGATTGAATCCTGTTTTTCGATCAATCGGACCTGATAACCCTGTTTGGATAATTGCCAAGCAGTGGCACTTCCCATCAAGCCCCCTCCCATCACAACGATTTCATCGCTATCCACTTCAGATGATTCTTGACAAGCCAATAGCAAAAAGGGAGTCAAAAGGAGTATTAGTGTTTTGTTCATACGATTCCGTTAATGTTGCTGCTGTTTACCTGCATTTAATATTCTAATGTAGCGATTATCTGAAGGGAATATGTTTCTTTGCCAAAAAAATAGAGATGGAAGGGATCGTTTTTGATTTAGATGGCACCTTGATTGACTCAGAGCCACTGCATGGTAAAGCCTGGCTCGAGATTCTCGGGGAAAATGGACTGAACTTTGAATGGGCTTGGTTTGAGCAATGGATTGGAAAATCCGACCGACTTTTAGCAGAATTTGTTATTGACAATCATCAATTGGCCTTAGAAGTACCGGATTTACAACGTCTAAAAAGGGAGGCCTACTATCGCTTGGTAGCAAAAGACCTACAGCTATTTCCTGGTGTGTTGGAGGGGCTGCAATTCTTTAGTTCAAAACTACCTATCGCCTTGGCAACGTCCAGCAGTGCCACTGATGTAGAAGCAGTTTTTAGTGCTCAACCTATTTCACATCTTTTTCGGAGCATTGTACATGCCGACCATGTAATGCCAAATCTAAAACCAGAACCAGATCCATACCTCATGGCAACGAAAAACATTGGAGTGGATCCCCAGAAAGCAGTAGCTCTAGAAGACTCAGTGGCAGGTGTGAGATCGGCGAAAAACGCAGGGCTGCTTACCTTAGCAGTGGCCAACAGTCATGGTGCATCGGAACTGAAGGAGGCTGATCAAGTTTTCGATTCCACTGCGCAAGCTATGGATTGGATCAAGCGTCAGTTATAGATACTAGTGGTTTCGGGAAGGTAAGGAAAACAGGAAGGGCCATTACTGTGGCATCTCCTCGGCCACATCTGCCCAGGCCGCTTCGGACGCAAGGAGTAATTGATCAGGTTCTATCCCGAAGAGAAATCCACGCTTTCCAGCATTGACAAACATCTTTGATACTTCTTGTGCTTCCACAGCAATGTAGGTAGGAAACTTCTTTTTCATACCAAGTGGAGAGCAGCCGCCTCTAATGTAACCGGTCAGGTTCAAAAGATCCTTCATGGGCACCATAGCGGCCTTTTTGTTTCCGCTATTCTGTGCTAATCGTTTTAAGTTTAAATGCTTATTTGCTGGTAGAACGGCTACGATTGGGCCCGTCTTATCTCCTTTACAGACTAGGGTCTTGAAAATTTGCCCAGGATCCAGCTCATTTTCATTCGCCACTTTCTGCAAACTCTGATGTTCTGGATCATAGTCGTATGACAGCAGATCATAGTTCATCCCCATCTGATCTAGAAGACGAAGGGCATTGGTCTTTTTCTTACTCATGATCCAATAATATTAACCTCAGGGGTGAGTTGTATGCCGTAGGTTTCCTCTACCGACTCCGCAACCCGTTTAGCATGATCTAGGATTTCTTGTCCGGTAGCTCGGCCATAATTCACAATCACTAAGGCTTGATGGGCGTAGCAGCCTACCTCTCCATAGCGCTTGCCTTTCCATCCACATTGATCAATTAACCAGCCCGCCGGAATCTTTATCAAGCCGTTGGTGCCTGGATAGTGCACCAGTTTAGGGAATTTGGCTTTGAGCACTTCGAATTGCGCATTGGGGATCTCGGGATTCTTGAAAAAACTACCCGCATTTCCCATTTCTTTGGGATTTGGCAATTTAGAGGTGCGAATGGCGATTACCGCTTGGCTCACATCTTTGATCGTGGGGTCAGTGATTCCTGCTTGTGCCAAATACCCATTTATAGCACCGTAACTTGTATTTATGATATGATCTGCGTGTCTTAATTTAAGATAAACTGACGTGATTAGGACCTTCCCTTTCAGTTCCGCTTTGAATAGGCTAGAACGATAACCGAATTGACAATCCTCATAGCCAAAGTGCAAGATCTCTCCTGTCTCCAAATCGACTGCCTCTAAACGATGAAAGACATCTTTTAACTCCACACCGTAGGCCCCAATGTTCTGGATGGGTGCCGCACCAACCGTTCCTGGTATCAAAGACAAGTTCTCGATTCCTCCCAAGCCCTTTTCCACACACCAAAGTACCAGTTGATGCCAGTTTTCTCCGCCCCCGACCTTAACCGTTGCGAAAGTGTCATCTCGCTCAACGATTTCAATACCTGAGATTTCATTTTTCAATAGTACGGGAGAGACAGGATTGCTGATAAATAAACAGTTACTTCCGCCACCCAAGACAAATTTTGCTTTGTCACGGAATTGCCGGGCAATAGCCTGAGCGTCGGATACCTGCTTAATCCGAACTAAGATCTCAGCTGAGACCTCTATGCCAAAACTGTTGTATTCTTGTAAGGATACCTTGGTTTCTATCTTCATTTACTTACTCTGCCGATTCAAATTGCAGTTTTGCTAAGGCATTATAGGCGCCTTCTTCTATTAGGGATAATTCAGCATGTGTGCCTTGCTCCACGATGCGGCCATCTTCAATGACATAGATCTGATCTACATCTCTAATCGTAGACAATCGGTGGGCTATGATAATTGAAGTACGACCTTCCATTAGTACATTCAGGGCATCCTGCACCACCTTTTCAGATTCTGCATCTAATGAGGATGTAGCCTCGTCCAGCAGGAGTATTGCAGGATCTTTGAGAATGGCTCTGGCTATAGCAATCCTTTGGCGTTGTCCTCCTGACAACTTCACCCCTCTCTCTCCCACAACTGTTTCTAATCCTTCGGGAAAGCCTTTAATGAATTCCCAGGCATTGGCCATCTTGGCAGCATTTTCTATTTCTTCCAGACTGGCCTCGGGTTTGCCGTACAGAATATTTTCCTTGATGGTTCCCCCGAACAATAAAACTTCCTGTGGGACGATTGCGATCTGTTGGCGATAATCAGAAATATCATAACTATCAACGGATTGGCCATCCACAAATATGGTCCCCTCGTCCAAATCATAAAAGCGCAACAGCAACTGCACAATGGTAGACTTTCCAGAACCACTTGCCCCAACCAAAGCAATCTTCTTCCCAGGTTCAATCACGAAATTCACATTCTTTAGGACCTGTATATCCTTTCTGGTGGGATAGGAAAAATGCACATTGCGATACTCTACTTCTCCTTGTAGGTTTAAAGTGGAGGTGTTTTGTTCTAATGCAACTTCTAGCTCTCCATCCATGTCTAGAATCTCCAAAATACGTTCTGTCGCTCCCACAGCTGATACAATCGCCGTATAAAAGTTTCCTAAACTGGCAATAGCTCCTCCGATAATCCCAGTGAAAACCACAAAATCTACTAATCCACCTTTGGGTAAATCCCCTGCCTGTACCATTTGCGCGGCTTTCCACATAATAAAGAACAGCGCACCAAACATGACCAAGATGACAAAAGAGGCAAATAGCCCTCTGACATGGGCCGCACGCAAGGAAACTCGCACTGCTTCATTTAAGTTCTTGACATATCGTTTCAGCTCATACCATTCATTCGTGTAAGCTTTCACAGTTTGAATGCTCTGCATAGTCTCTTCCACCACTACGTTGGTTTGGGCCAATTGATCCTGTCTTTCTCGCATCAATTTTCTTAAATAACGCCCAAAAAACATGGCTCCTACCACCACTACTGGGAAGGTAGCTAGTATGATGAGCGCCAATCGTGGCATGGTAAAAATAATGATAAAGATACCTCCTAGCAGAATGATGATCTGTCGAATAAACTCTGCTAAAGTAATGGACACCACACCTTGAACTTGAGTCACATCGTTGGTGATTCGACTAGTAAGCTCCCCTACTCTTCTTTCCTCAAAGAATCCAATCGGTAGAGATATCATTTTCTGATACAATTCCTTCCGCAAAAGGGCCATACTTTTCTCACTAACGATAGCGAATAATTGGACCCTAAAATAAGAGAGTAAACTTTGTAGTGCTAACAAGCCTACGATCACTAAAAAGAGTTGATTCAATCCTAAATTATAGGTCGATTCGCCTGAAATCACATTAAAAATTTCACCGGGAACCTTCATAATACCTAGGAAGATTAGGCTTCCGGCCGAGAGGAAGATCATTCCTAAAATAAAGGCCCAACGATAAGGCAGGACATACTTGAAAATATGTAGTGCCCGCTTCAGCTTTTCTTTACTTAGTTTGACGGGCTCTTTATCAGCTTGATTTCGGCCTCTGCGCATCCCCATATTTTCGCTTAGCTTTTAATTTTCGGACAATATTTTTGCAAAAAAAGAAATTCTTGCCTTAAAAACGGTCTGATTAATGTAATCGTTTAGTTGTCAACTGAGAAAGCTGTTAAAAAACCGAATTTTAGAGGAACTACAGTAACCCAATGTGGAATAGTTGCGTATTTTAATGCAAATTGTCAACTTTTATCAATCATACCATAATCTCATTTCTATGAAAAAGCCCCTCCTACTTATTGTCGTTCTTTCTTTTGTTCATTCTCTTTCTTTCTCCCAATTTGCAGAACTAGGCATAACGGGTGGCACCTCTCTCTACAGCGGGGATCTTTCCCCTGAAGAATTTGGGGTGTACTTCCAAGAGCTCAATCCTGCCTATGGATTATTTGGCCGCTTCAATATCAGCAAGCCCTTTTCTTTGCGGGTCGGCATCACCCAAGGAGAGCTGACCGGGGATGATTCTCGAGTGCAAGACAGGGAAGGTGCGCGTGGACTCAGTTTCCGCACCGCTATAACCGATATTGCCTTAACCGGAGAGTATAATTTCTTGCGAATAGGAGATGAAAACAGTATTCAGATCGCCCCATATATCACAGGTGGGATCGCGGTGTATTACTTCAATCCGGAAACAGAACTAGATGGAGAATTCATTGACTTACAACCGCTTGGCACCGAGGGGCAGGGAATTCCAGGCTATGCGGACCCCTATCGGCTAGCCCAAGCAGCCATTCCCGTAGGAGGTGGATTAAAATTCATCTTCAGTAATCGCATCACGGTCGGATTCGAATTTGTTGGGCGCAGATTGTTTACAGATTACCTAGATGACGTGAGTGGAAATGAACTAAACTATCTGGACATTCTAGAAGGAAACGGAGAATTAGCTGCTCGATTGAGTAACCCTCTGATTGAAAATCCAGATGATGCAGATGTAGTTTATCGTCGAGGTGGGAGATTTAGTGACTGGTACTACTTTGGCATGGTTACCCTATCCTTTAATCTTGGAGAGGTCGGTTCCTTTGGCAATAAAGGTTACGGTTGCCCAACTAACTTCTAGGCTAACCCTACAGGCTCTTAAAATTAACATCGAATTAACAATAAAAATATTGCTTTACCAGGCTAAAGCCCTAGTTTTCGTGGTCCAAAACGAAGATAATGGAGAAAGAGAAAGAAATTGCCAAGTACGTCAGCCGGGATATTAGCTGGTTATCATTTAATCACAGAGTACTGCAAGAAGCACAAGACTTCACGGTTCCTATTTTAGAGCGCCTAAAGTTTCTAGCCATATACAGTTCTAACTTAGATGAGTTCTTTCGCGTTCGTGTCGCCTCCCTGAGGAGTTTTAAGGAATTGCGGAAACCCACCCGAAAAGCCCTCAAGGTAAAACCCAAAAAAGAGCTAAAGCAGATCCGCAAGATTGTGCAAGAACAGCAGGAGACCTTTGGACAAGTATTTCGTTCAGATATTCTTCCCTCCCTGGAGCGTTTGGGTATACATTTAATTGAGCAAGAGGAGTTTTCGGCAGAACAACAGGCTTTTTCCAGGCAATACTTTTTCGAAAAGGTATATCCACTCGTTCATCCAACCTATATTGAACCGGATGCCGAAGCACCATTCCTGAAGAATAAGCATTTGTACTTCATGGTGAGCTTCAAAGAAGAAGAGAAGCTAGGATTGGTTGAAATCCCAAGTCAGGAACTGAGCCGTTTCATCACTTTCCCAAGCAATGGCGCCCCGTATCATATCACCTTCTTAGACGATATTATTAGAAATCATTGTCAAGAATGGTTTGATCTTCCCATTGAAAGTATTCATGCTATTAAAATGTCTCGAGACGCGGAGATGTATATAGAGGATGAATATGCCGGAGATTTACTGGAAAAAATCAAACAGGGATTAGACGAGCGTAATGTAGGCTTGCCTACACGTTTTCTATATGACAGCGATATGCCAACGGAAGTGCTGCAGCGGATGAAAAAACGCTTCAAACTCAGTAAAAATGATCTCATCCCTGGAGCGAGATACCATAACTTCAATGATTTTTTCGGTTTTCCGGATCCCACTAACAATTCGGCATTACATTATCCGGAACTGCCGCCCTTACCGCACCCTGCCTTTGAAGGCGCAGATTCCCTGTTAGCGGTGATCAGAGGTAAAGACCAATTGTTACATTTCCCCTACCACAAATACGATTATGTGCCCGCCTTAATCCATGAAGCCGCACATGATCCGGACGTCGTGTCCATTAAAGCCACCCTCTACCGAGTGGCCTCCAAGTCAGCGGTAGTAACCGCCTTGATGGAGGCTTGTGAGCAAGGCAAAGAGGTAGTAGCCTTCATCGAAGCAAAAGCCAGATTTGATGAGGCATCCAACCTTTTTTGGGGTAAGGAGCTGGAAAAAGCGGGAGCAAAAGTATTCTACAGTTACCCCGGAATTAAAGTGCATACCAAATTGCTCTTAATTGACCGCATGGAGGATGAGAGCAGAAGACACTATGCTTACCTAGGTACAGGTAATTTTAACGAGAAAACAGCCAAAATTTACTGCGATCATGCCCTCCTCACCGCCAAGCAAAAGCTAGGTAAGGAAGTAAATCAGGTATTCGATCTCCTAGAGAGAAAGGTCTTAGTACCCAACACCAAACACCTCTTAGTAGCTCCATTTACCTTACGTCAAAAATTTGAGGAACTCATTCAGCAGGAAATAGACCTGGCAAAGGCAGGTAAGGAAGCCTATATGGTATTGAAAATGAATAGCCTGGAAAATAGCTTAATGATCGATCGCTTATATGCAGCCAGTCAAGCTGGGGTAAAGATTAAGCTGATCATTCGAGGTATCTGTTGCTTGCGACCTGGGGTAAAGGGACTTAGTGAAAACATCGAAGTTATCAGTATCGTAGATCGGTTTCTTGAGCACGCCAGAGTTTATATCTTTGGCAACGATGGTAAAGAAAAGATGTACGTAGCTTCGGCAGACTGGATGACACGTAACCTGTATCGCCGAGTGGAAGTTGCATTTCCCATCAATGATGCTGATTTATTTGAAGAAATTCGTGAAATCATTGATCTTCAATTGTCGGATAATACCAAAGCTCGCATCATTAACGACAAGCAAGATAATCCATACAAAAAAGCACAGGAAGGAGAAGCCACCAAGCGAGCACAAGTCGATACCTACGAATACTGCAAGCGTAAATCGGCTAGTCTTTCTTCCCTGGAAGGATAATGACTAATCTACGTATTGTATTGATTCTCGCCCTTTTGGTTGGTCTAGCCTTAAGGATACCTGGACTATTTTGGGGAAACATCGACCGCTCTGATGGAGTGGTCTTAGAACCTGATGAATTCCAGCACATCGCCCTGGCAGCCGACTATGTGCATCACTGGGGAGGCGAAGCTGGTCAGGATCTGCCTTATCGGTTTTGGAATACGAGAGCTTATGGATTCCAATTGGGAGGATTAATTTTCTTGGCAGAGAAATTGGGCTTTGAGGTTTCCTATCTTACTAAACATGCGCTTCTAGGAAGATTTCTGTCCATCTTCTATGCGATTCTACTCATTTACACGGTTTACCTCCTGGGAAATTTCATTTTTGAGGATCGAAATGTCGGGGTGTTAGCAGCGAGTCTGTTTGCTGTATTTGATCTCCATGTTACCTATTCTCATTACGCTTTACCAGCCTCAGCTTACCAGTTCTGGGTACACTTGAGCTTACTGCTGATGTTCAGATACTACAGGCATCTCAGTGGGAAAAAAGTCACTGAGCGTCAAACATTGCTGGAAATCGTGCTGGGAACTGCTCTGGCTTTAACCTTCGGCCTAAAATTTGATTTTCTCCCCTTCTTCTTACTGGGAATAATCCTACTAGTTGCCTGGCGACAAGGTTTTATCCGTTTCTCCTCACTCTTACTACGTGGCTTTAGAATAGGAACGGTTGTTCTCATCTGTTTTCCAGTCGTACATGGTTTTGCTTTTAGCTGGGAGGATCTGGTCTATTCCTTTCAGGTCGCCCAAGGTTTTAACCAGAATGCCATTCCGCAGGACAATCACTGGATGCATAATCCTATTTTGTACATATCTGGCGTGATCGGGGGAACAAGCATTTGGGTATTTCTCGCTACCTTGATGGGTATGGTAACATTAGGGAAAGGGTTCCTGGAACGTTTTAAGCTGCATCCAGCCTGGTTCTTCTTTCTACTTTTTGTAGCTATGGAGTTTGCAGTACGTTGGTTCTTAGATACTCCATTTATTCGCAGAGCTAACGTATTTTTACCGTTCATGGCCATCACGGCTGCGTGGTATCTGCTTACCCAGTTCAATGCTTTGCGATCCAGGAAGTCATGGATTGTTTCTTTTGTGTTCTTGTATACCCTAGGGATCGCGATATTTGGACAAAACAACTTCTGGCAAGATACCCGATATCAAGCCTTGGACTCCATACAGCGTACCGCAAAGGGAAAAAAGATCTACTATTCCACTTATGCGAAGATTCCCGCAATGCCCGCTCAGAATGCTAACTCACCCGATGAAGCAGATATCTTAGTTGTGCATGAAACTTACTATGGGAGATACTGGAAGTATTTCACTACTCCCTTTAAAATCCCTGACTGCTGTGAGGAGGTTTATAATTGCGCCAATGAAGAATTATGCATCTTTTATCAAGATCTATTATCCGATCGCAGTTCATTTGAATTGGTAAAAACCTATCCTACCTACCACCCCTTCCCAGAAAGACGACTATTCAAATACCTTTTCGGCACTTATGAGACCTTTCTTGGAGACATTAAAATTTACAAACGAGGGAAGTAGTTAACACAAACTTATCAATTTGATAAAATAGAATGTGCCGCTCGAGGCAAGATGGCGATTTATTTTAGCCACCATTCCAAAATGAAGATTTTGTTATGGTCAAAAATAAGTTGCAACTGCAAGACTGGCTTTTCAGACAAGTCCACACGAGAAACCTAGTTTACAATACCTGCTGGGAAGATCCTAGATGTGATCGAGAACTGCTACAGTTGGCGTCTGACAGCGAAGTGGTTATGATTACCAGTGCGGGTTGCAATGCTTTAGCCTATCTCTTGGATAAACCATCAGCCATTCATACCATCGACGTCAATCCTCGCCAAAATGCTTTAATGGAGTTGAAAAAAGCCAGCTTCAAAGCCGGTGAATATGCAGATTTATTCAAACTGTTTGGTCTAGGTGTACACCCTGGGGTAGATTACTTGTACTCCGCCAAACTGCGAAAGTACCTGCCAGAATTTGCGCAAGCCTATTGGGACAAAAACCTGAACTACTTTAATGGTCGAGGCTTGCGAAAGAGTTTTTACTTTCATGGTACGTCCGGAACTTTTGCCTGGCTGGCTCATCAATACTTTAAGCGTCGTAAAAATGTGCACCGACAATTTGGTCAACTTTTTCATGCCCGTACTCTCGCCGAACAAAAAGAGATATACACAAGGATTGAACCTAAGCTGGTAAGCAAATCACTACAATGGATGGTGAATCGTCATTTGAGCATGTGCCTATTGGGCGTACCTAGAAGTCAGCAAGAGCTATTCGTAAACGAATATGAGAAAGGAGCGACAGGATTTATATTAGAGTGCCTTCGTCACATCTGCACGGAAATTCCGATGAACGAAAATTACTTCTATCATCTATACTTTCATGGCTACTATACCAAGGAATGCTCTCCCTCCTACCTGAAAGAGGAATACTTTGCTCCCCTGTATCAAAACATAGATCGAATTCAAACTCACACACAGACGATTGCAGATTTTTTGAAAGAAAACCCTGGTCAATATAGTCACTACATTTTGCTCGATCACCAAGATTGGCTAGCAGACAACAATATTCCCGCCTTGGAAGAGGAATGGAAGCTAATTCTAGAGAATAGCCGCCCTGGCACGCGAATCCTGCTACGTTCAGCGGCGCAGGAAGTGAACTTTTTTCCAGATTTTGTAAAGGAAAGATTGTATTTCGAACAGGAACTGACACACAAAACACATAGAGAAGATCGAGTGGGGACGTACGCGAGTGTTTATTTAGGTATTGTCAAATAAAGGATTCCAAACCAGCTAGCATTTAATTTCACCAATATGTCCCAGCCTACCTTCACAAAAAATGCCCATCAACAGGCCAAAACGATCCAGCAATATTATCAATGGCAGTCCAAAATCTATGATTTAACGCGCTGGAGTTTCCTCTTTGGTCGAAAAGAGATCACAAGGCTACTTCCGGTAGATAGACAAGCAGCGCTAAACATCTTGGAAGTAGGCTGTGGAACGGGCTTCAATCTGCAAAGAATGGCCAAGTTCTTCCCCAACGCCAAATTTACGGGAGTCGACGTTTCAGGAGATATGTTGACCATCGCCAAGCAGAACAACCAGGTCAATCTCGAAAGAATGGCCTTTGTGGAGGCGCCCTACGGGCCAGATGGGGTGAATTTTCCAGGACAAATGGATGTTATCCTCTTCTCCTACTCTCTTACTATGATCAATCCCCAGTGGTCTTCCCTTTTGGATCAGGCTATCTTGGACCTCAAACCAGATGGTTATATTGCAGTAGTTGATTTCCATGATTCCCAATTTCAGTGGTTCAAAAATCATATGGGCAATCATCATGTTCGAATGGACAGCCACCTACAAACCTACCTAGAGAAAAATTACAAGCCCACCCACAACCAAAGTAAAAAAGCATATCTAGGCGTATGGGAATATCTGCTCTTCGTGGGACAAGCCAGCTAAGCCTTGTTAAAACTGACCTAAAGAAAAATATCTAATTAATATTTTTCTATTCTTAAAGTATTACCTATTTTTGCCGACCATCCTAACCAGGGGAAGCAGAACTGCTATCCTCCACTCTCAAATCGTTTATAATTAAAGAATTATCTCTTTGGCGGGGATCGCCCTGGTGGGTCGTATGTTCGCCATTAATTGCCCCTTGGGGGTTTAAATCAAAATCGAAAAATTGATCAATGGGAGCTCAGTCTCCTGCTGGTGATTAAGCATTACTAGCATTCAAAATTCTTTATCATGGCTAAATTAAATTTCGGAGGGGTTGAAGAGAATGTAGTGACCCGCGATGAATTTCCTTTGGAAAAAGCACTTGAGACCTTAAAAGATGAAACTATCGCCATTATCGGTTATGGTGTACAGGGACCCGGTCAGTCTTTGAATTTGAGAGACAATGGTTTTAATGTGATCATCGGTCAACGTTCACCTTCTGCTTCTTGGGACAAAGCCGTAGCTGATGGATGGGTACCCGGTGAAACCTTGTTTAGTATTGAAGAAGCGGTACAAAAGGCCAGCATTATCCAATATTTGCTGTCTGATGCCGCACAGATTTCTCAATGGCCATTGATCAAAAAGTATTTGACCGCAGGAAAAGCACTATACTTTTCTCATGGCTTTGGTATTACTTATAAAGATCGTACTGGCATCATTCCACCAGAAGATGTGGATGTGATCCTAGTGGCTCCAAAAGGATCAGGAACTAGTCTTCGCCGTATGTTCTTGGCTGGTCGTGGATTGAACTCTAGCTATGCCATCTTCCAAGATGCAACGGGGCGTGCTTTTGAACGTGTAGTTGCGTTGGGAATCGGTGTAGGTTCAGGATATCTGTTTGAAACCAGTTTCAAAAAAGAGGTATACAGTGATTTGACTGGAGAGAGAGGTACCTTAATGGGAGCGATTCAAGGAATCTTTGAGGCACAATACAATGTGTTGCGTAAGAGAGGCCACTCTCCTAGTGAAGCCTTTAACGAAACCGTGGAGGAGTTAACCCAAAGCTTAATGCCACTTGTAGCTGAGAATGGCATGGATTGGATGTATGCCAACTGCTCAACTACTGCTCAGCGTGGTGCTTTGGACTGGAAAAACAAATTCAGAGATGCCGTGGCACCAGTTTTTGAGGAATTGTATGATAGCGTAGCTACGGGACAAGAAGCACAGCGTTCGATTGATTCCAATAGCCAAACGGACTATCGTGAGAAGCTACAAGTTGAATTGGATGAATTGCATAATAGCGAGATGTGGCAAGCCGGTCAAACGGTAAGAAGCCTTCGTCCTGAAAATCAAGCCATTGACTAACTTAGCTAATTTAGGATAGCACTACTAATGAACAGAATATACCCAGCTGACTTTGTTAGCTGGGTGTTTTTTTATCCCCCGATTTCGCTATACTTCTCTGTTCCACTATGCTTATCTTTGCAGCTCATTGATTTAAAAGAAAATGGACCCACAACTATCCGAAACTCAGCTTGGTAAATTGGTATCTGTAGAAAACATCTACAAAGCAAAAGTCCGGCTTCGCAAAGTAGCCGAGCATACGCCTTTGATGTTTAACCACAATCTATCGAATGAATACCAATGCCAGATTCATTTGAAGCGAGAGGATTTGCAAGTAGTGCGTTCTTATAAAATCCGTGGGGCCTATAATAAAATGTCCACCCTGAGTCCAGCGGAACTGGCGAATGGAGTCGTATGCGCTAGTGCAGGCAATCATGCACAAGGTCTAGCTCTAGCTTGTGAGAAAAAGAAGGTACACGGCAAGATCTTCATGCCATCCGCCACACCGAAGCAAAAAATCAATAAAGTAAAACTGTTTGGGAAAGATTTTGTGGAAGTGATCTTGGTGGGAGACACCTTCGATGAGGCCTACCAAGAAGCCTTGCAAGTGGCTGAAAAGGAGCAGATGACTTTTGTGCATCCCTTTAACGACCGAAGAGTAATTGAAGGGCAAGGCACAGTCGGTTTGGAAATAGAAGAGGACTGTCCCGTACCGATAGATTATATATTCGTAGCCATCGGTGGCGGCGGCCTCATTTCAGGGCTAGGCAGCTATTTCAAGCAAATTAGTCCCGAGACTAAGATCATCGGAGTGGAACCAGCAGGAGCACCTGGCATGGCAGAATCGCTCAAGGCGGGCAAAGTGGTGAAGTTGGATAAGATTGATAATTTCGTCGATGGTGCTGCTGTCCAGGAAGTAGGCGAAATCACGTTCCAGATCACGGAGCAAATCATTGATGATATGCTTCTGGTTCCTGAAGGGAAGGTTTGTACGACTATTCTACAGCTATACAATGATGAAGGTATCGTCTCTGAGCCGGCAGGTGCCTTGACCATTGCAGCTCTGGATCAATACCGACAGGAGATCAAAGGTAAAAATGTGGTGTGCGTGATCAGCGGTAGCAATAATGACATTATTCGTACAGAAGAGATTAAGGAACGATCCCTTTTATATGAAGGGCTCAAACATTACTTCATCATCCAATTCCCGCAGCGGGCTGGGGCTTTACGTGATTTTCTTAATAATGTGCTAGGGCCAAATGACGATATCACTCAATTTGAGTATACCAAAAAGCGAAATAAGGAGTTCGGACCAGCCTTGGTTGGAATACAGGTGAAGAACAAGGAAGATTATCAGAGTCTGATCGAAAGAATGGAAGAACATAAGATCAACTTCCAACACATCAACGAACAAAAAATGCTGTTTGAGTTATTGGTCTAATCACTAAGGATGTGTTGTCTCGCCCATCTGCAGCAGCAAATTGAAGTCTGCTGGATCTACAGGCATTACGGATAGGCGCCCGATCCGGACTAATCCAAGGTTTTGCAGGGCTGGTACTGTCTTAATTTCCTTCAGAGAAACAGACTTTTCAAACTTCTTAATTGCTTTCAAATCGACAGCAGACCAATCACCCTTTTCCGCCGTCGGATCGGGGTAAGCAGCGCGCATTACCTCCGCAATACCAACAATCTCCAAACCCTGCCTACTGTGATAAAATAGGACATAGTCTCCGACCTCCATTCCTCGCAGATCTTTTCTAGCTGCATAATTCCGCACTCCATCCCACATACCAACCCCCTCGGCCACTAAATCATCATAACTATATTCGGCAGGTTCGGATTTTACTAGCCAATAGCCCATCAGTTTGATTTTTGGTTTAACTGCATAACGTCATCTAAACTGGAAACAAGCTGGGTTCGATTAGAGTTGATATTTGATCTGCTTAAAAAGATCCCAAACCACCACCCCTAAGCAGACCGAAATATTTAAGGAGTGTTTCGTTCCAAACTGTGGGACTTCCAAACAAGCATCCAACATTTGCATTACCTCCTCCCCCACTCCTTTCACCTCATTCCCAAATACTAAGGCATACTTCTGATCAGCTTGAACCTGAAATTCTTGCAGTGCAATGCTATCCGTTGCCTGTTCCACTGCTAAAATTTGAAATCCTTGGTCTTTCAATTCCCTAATAGCGGCAGTTGTCTCCTCAACATACACCCAGTCCATACTATCGGTAGCCCCAATGGCCGTCTTTAGAATCTCGCGATGAGGAGGTTTAGCCGTAATACCACAGAGATAAACTCTTTCCAAAGCAAAGGCATCCGCCGTTCGAAAGGCCGAGCCCACATTGAGCGCCGATCGTACATTATCGAGAACAATAACCAAAGGCGTTTTCTCTTGCCCCTTGAAGGTGGCGACATCTACTCGATTTAATTCTTTGAGGGATAATTTCCGCATGCATCAATATTTATAGGGCCTTAGCTCGACTTTAGCATTTTAGGCAGCTCTAGTAGCACAGAAAATCAAGTGCTTGAAGAGCGTTGCTTTTAAATTATGAACATCCTCCCTAAAAAGGGAGGTTAAAAAATTCTGTTTTC
>JABSSL010000047.1:0-38338 GCA_013214355.1 Saprospiraceae bacterium
AATTTAAAAGCAACGCTCTTCAAGCACTTGATTTTCTGTGCTACTAGAGCTGCCTAAAATGCTAAAGTCGAGCTTAGAAATAGAGGAAGTTGTGGTAAGAGCCAATAAAAAGGCCAGCGTGGAAAGCGTGCAGATGGGCGTTGATGCTTTAAAAACGGAAACGATCAGAGAGTTGCCGAGTTTGTTGGGAGAGGTGGATATTGTGCGCTCGGCCTTATTGTTGCCAGGTGTGCAAACCGTTGGGGAGTTTTCTTCTGGAATCAATGTCCGCGGAGGGGGAGCGGATCAAAACTTGGTCTTGTTGAATGGCGCACCTGTTTTCAATGCTTCACACCTCTTTGGTTTCTCATCGTCTTTTAGTCCAGACGTGATTGAAGGCTTCGAATTGTACAAAAGTTCTATCCCGGCAAAATATGGAGGTCGTATTTCTTCGGTTTTGGATATCCAAATGAAGGAAGGCGACATGGACAAGTGGTCGATCAAGGGAGGGATTAGTCCCGTAACGAGCAGAATTACCGTGGAAGGGCCTATCCAGAAGGATAAAAGTTCGCTGATTGTCAGTGGTAGAAGTACGTATTCCAACTGGATTTTGAGCCGCTTGAGAAATGCATCTTTCCGTAATAGTAGAGCGGATTATTCCGATCTTACAGCACACTACAAAACACGTCTTGGTCAAAACGATTACCTGGATATATCAGCTTATCTCAGCAATGATGCCTTTCAATTGAATGGCGATACGACTTTTGCCTATCAAAATAGAAATGCAACCATCAATTATCGCAAAGCTTTCGGGGAGAAGCTGTTTGGCACCTTCTCGGGTATTTACAGCCAGTACCAATTTAAGGTAAAAAGTGAAGCGCAGCCGATTTCAAGTTTTGATCTTTCCTACCGCATTAATTACACAGAAGGGCGGGCGCACTTTTCCTACGCGCCAACAGATAAACATCAGATCAATTTCGGTTCTAACTTGGTGTTCTATCAGCTTGATCCGGGGCAGATTCAACCCATTTCGTCGGAGTCTGTGGTGAGCGCCAAAGAATTAGAGCAAGAGCGAGCCTTAGAGGGTAGTATCTACTTCAGTGATGAATGGACCGTCAGTGACGATTTCTCGGTTAATGCAGGCATCCGCTTCACCCAGTACCTCTATCTCGGACCACAAAGCGTTTTCAATTATCGGCCTAATGCTGCTCGGACGGAACAAAATATCATAGGGACTACGGAATTCGGAAACGGTAAAATAGTGCAGCGCTATGGAGGACCAGAGTATAGGCTTTCCTTGCGCTATTCGTTAGACGTCAACACTTCCATTAAAGCCGCTGTCAATCGCAACCGGCAATACTTGAGTATGTTATTCAATTCTGCGACAGTATCGCCAACTGCTACTTGGAAGTTGTCTGACCAGCATATTTTACCGCAAACGGGAGATCAAATTTCCTTGGGCATTTACCGCAATTTCCAGGATGATCAATGGGAGCTATCCCTGGAAGGCTATTACAAGCAAATACAGGATATGCTGGATTACAAAGCTGGCGCTGATTTGCTGCTCAATGACAATCTCGAAACGGAAGTGGTCAATGGAGAGGGCCAGGCTTACGGCTTGGAGTTTTTGGTCAGGAAAAATGGGAGAAAACTCAATGGTTGGTTGAGTTATACCTATTCAAGAACTCGGTTTCGGACACAAAGTCCTTTCTCACAGGATCAGATTAATCGTGGCGAGTGGTTTCCGACAAATTTTGATAAACCGCATGATCTGAGCTTTGTCAGCTACTATAAGTTTTCGCGCCGCTTCAGTTTTTCCACCAACTTAGCCTATAGCACTGGACGCCCCATTACCATTCCGGTGGCTAAATATCAATTTGCTAATGGAGTACGCTTGCAATATTCCCAAAGAAACGAGTTCAGAGTGCCTGACTACTTCCGTTGGGACATCTCTCTGAATCTACAAGGAAACCATAAGAAGAAAAAGTTTGCACATAATTCCTGGTCCCTATCAGTTTATAATTTGACCGGTAGGAGAAATGTCTATTCCATCTATTTTGTTAGTGATGGCACGGAGGCGCAAGGCTATAGATTATCCATTTTTGGTCGGCCATTCCTAACCTTAACGTACAATTTCATTTTATGAGAAGGATTATATATGCTGCCGTACTTGCAGTTTCGGTTTGGAACTGTGTGGACCCTTTTGAGCCAGAGGTGGGGGAATATGAGAGCACCTTGGTCGTAGATGGGATTTTTAGTAATAGCGAAGAGCCATCCACGGTCTATTTGTCGAGATCATTTGATTATCAAGCACTGGAAGCTCCGGTCATTACTGGGGCGGAGGTGATGATTGAAGACGATCAAGGAAATACAACGACGCTGGAAGAGATAAAGGAGGGGGCCTATCAAACGAATCCTGCTATTTTCCCGGGCCAAGTCGGACGAACGTATCGCTTATTGATCAAGACACCTGATGGCAATCAATTTGAGTCAGACTGGCAACTCATGAAGGCGGCTCCAGAGATTGAGACAATTGAGGCTGAAGCTATGGAACAAGAACCGGATAATCCACTACTGAGCGTTGTTCCTGGCTTACAATTGTACCTCAGCACTGGAGACCCGGAAAACAATACACGTTACTACAGGTGGGAGTTTGTAGAAACCTACGAATACTTGCTTCGACATCCTCCGTTTATTGGAGTAGAATTCGGCTCCCCTCCAGGTGGCGGAGACGATTTCATTTTTGACATCGTAGGGGATGATTTTGAAGGTTTTCGCTGCTGGAAAACAGAAGAATCACAGCAAATTTTTGTGGCTACTAGCGAAAATCTCACAGAAGATGTGATTGCAGATTTTCCCCTCATTTTCCTCAGCAACAAAACGCCGCGGCTCGCCTACCGCTACAGTATCTTAGTGAAGCAATATGCCATTACCAAAGCAACCTATGAATTCCTAAATACAGTCAAAGAAATAAATCAAACCACTGGCAGTCTGTTTGATGCCATCCCGAATGAAGTGTTTGGAAACATTCGTAGTTCGGATGGGAAAAACATTCCGGTGCTGGGGTACTTTAGTGTGGCTGGAGTAAGCACGAAAAGAGCCTTCTTCGATCGCCAGGATACGCCATTTGTTAAGTTCCCGCCCCTTGGCCCCGAGTGCCTTAATGATACGCTTCCCTTGAGTTTTATTCCCTTGGATCGGAAAGTAAATGGGAGCGATTGGATACTCTATGATTATCATGTGAATGATGCTGGCACACGGATTGGCTACTTACTATCTAAGCCACCCTGTACGAGTTGCGCTGGAAATGATGCTACTAATGTTGAACCAGATTTTTGGTAGCTATAAGCAGATAACTAGCGGTCAGAGGGCTTCGCTGATAGAAGCCCTCTGACGATCCTTGAGATCTGTTTTCTGTCCTATACTATCTTCCATCCGCTCCCTCTCCAGAAAGCCAAACCCGATCAACTAGAAGTACATCACACATGACAAGAATATCCTACATCAGTGCCCTTTGCTTGAGCAGTTGTATCATGTTAACGGCTCAGTCATCCTCAGATTTAGCGGTGACAAGGCTTGAACAGTTTGTGCCAGAACACATTTGGATTCATACGGATCGTCAATTGTATGTGAGTGGAGAAACGATCTGGTTTAAACTGTACAATTTCGATACAAGTAAGCAGCAACTCACTGATTTCAGCAAGGTAGCCTACCTGGAGTTGATCGATCAGCAGGGCTTAGCTGCTTCGCAAATTAAAGTTGGCCTGGTGGATGGCACCGGACAGGGCTCCATAGAACTCTCCGAAGCCTTGCCAAATGGTCGGTATACCCTACGGGCCTACACGCGAGCTATGCGTAATCTGGGAGCCTCTGCGTTTACGAGTCTTTCGCTCATCGTCTTACGCCCTGGACAAGCCATTGCCAAAACACCGGAGGAGCAACTAGAATTATCAGCCACTAAGTCCTTATCAGCCCCTAGTACCACCACTACTGGCGAACGCCGTTTACAAATAGGAATTACCTCTTCCATAACTGATTTCCCTCAAAGAAGTCAGGGAACTTTTGAAGTCACTACTACAGATGCGAAGGGAGCACCTGTTGCTGCCCAACTGTCTGTTTCTATCGCTTTGCCAAGATTGCAGAACAAATGGATTGATCTTGAAATTCCTTCAAACCGTAAACCTATCAGTACAATTGATTTTCTCCCTGAAAAGGAAGGGTTGGTATTGGAAGGGAAGGTGATTAATGCACAATCCAAGGAAGCATTGGCAAAGGCGAGTGTTTATCTAGCTTTCCCTGGTAAGACGGCATTAGTATACGGGGCGGAGACAGATGAATTTGGCCGTTTTCAATTTCTATTGCCAGAATTATATAGCCTGCGCCAGCTTGTCATTCAAGCTATTTCCAGGGATGAAGTACCCGTAAAGATTGAGATAGCAGAAGAATTCCATGCTACCCAAGTCATCGATACAAGTCAGTTTTCTATTCCCTTAGCTTGGGAAGAGATGGCCGAGACGGCTTTAATCAATGCCCAAGTGGGAAAAGCTTACCAGGCTTTCGAACTAACTCCCGAGTATACACTTAAAAACCCATTCTTGGACGTTCCTTTTTTCGGTGAACCCGATGCGCAATATCGCCTGGATGACTATACCCGATTCCCACTCCCGGAATTCTTTTTTGAAGTTGTCACGGAGGTTTCTGTTAGAGGTAAATTTGGTCAAGAAAGATTGGAAATCAACAATTCCTGGACTTCTCCAAAAAACAAATTAGGCCCCTTGCTACTGGTTGATGGTGTGCCAGTTTTTGATCAGGCATCATTCCTAAAACTCAACAATAAGCTGATCGAGTCTACCGAGATCGTTAGTGACCCCTTTTGGCTTAACCCACATTATTATCAGGGAGTTATTCAGATCTCCTCCTTTGAACAGCAAGCCTATTCTTTCGTTACACCAGCCGCAGCCCTGCAGCAATCGTACCTAACACTTTTACCAGAACGAAACTTCTTGGCCCCTGATCACGTAACCCAAGATGATAGCCCACTGCCAGATTTTCGAAATACCCTCTACTGGAATGCAAGCGTTCAAACCGATGCAGCAGGGAAAGCACAGCTTACCTTCACTACCTCGGATGCGATTGGAGAATATGAAATTGAGGTATTAGGTGTTTCAGAAATGGGAATAAAAGGTAGTGGTTCAAAAAGGATTAATGTAGTCAAAGCGATTGATAGATAGCAAATAGAAAGCCTAGTGCAAATTACACCATGCGTTTTCATGGCTGATTTTTTGTCTCAAAGTACTTGTAGACACGATGAGCTCATATAGCTACGAAATACATTAAACTTCATCTCCATCGCCACTTCCATCGCCAATCCTCCCGTCCCCTTATGGTAAGTAGGTTAAGGCTATTCACTACTCCGAAATATTCAACTTATTCTTTTGTAACTGCTTAGAGCAAAGCGGCCGAAATGCGTAACCGTCTCAAGTGCCAAATAGTTACAGACCCTTAACATTTCAAGAATAACACTTATGAAACAACTTATTCGGCTATTGACCCTATACACCTTTTTTCTCGGTTTACCCTCGACTACCCTTACCCAGGAAGCCCAACTGACCCCACAAGTTCAAAAAATCCAAGAGACTCAAAATGCTAGGTTGAATTCAAATGTCCGGGAAAACCAGGGAAAATCGGAAGTTGACGACTCTTACAAACCACTATTGGTGAAATTATCGCCAGATGGAAAAAAATATGCTCGTTTTATCGTCTGGCACCAGCATTGGTTACAGACCAATAACCTAGCAGAGGAAGGGGCTGCGCTGCGATTCACCAACAGCATTCGCCGCTCGCGTATGATGGTGTATGCACAGGTGTCTCCGAATTTCCTAATCCTAACCCATTTTGGCTTGAACAACTTGACACCTACCAATATCACTTCTTTGGGCAATGATGGAGATGCGGCGCAATTCTTTCTACACGAGGCCTGGGTGGAGTATAAAGTTACCCATAACAATGCCTTGTTTCTCGGTGGGGGGCTGCATTACTGGCGAGGCCTGACTCGCTTCGCGAGCCACGGAACCTCCACCTTTATGACTTTCGATCATCCTCGGCCTTTTATCCATTGGCACAGCTCAGCTGTTACCGATCAATTCAATCGCCATCTGGGTATTTATGCTAAAGGTCAGATTAAAGGATTCGATTATCGGTTGGCCATGAATAACCCCGGCAGGAACGGCCTACAGCAACATTTCGGCGACGAAGATGTCAGTTTGGTCTACAATGGTTTTGAGCACTCGGACAAAAATGGCAATCCCGTCGGAAACACCCTCATAGAAGGCTACTTCCGTTATAACTTTTGGGATAAAGAATCCACCTTCATCCCTAATACGACGGGAACTTATATAGGTCACAAAAAAGTGCTAGCCATCGGTGGTGGTTTCTTCGCGCATCCCCATGGCATGTATAACCAGGCCGATGGCGAGCACGGAAATATCTTCCACTATGCTGCGGACGTCTATCTGGATACGCCTCTATCGCAAGACGATTGCCTTAATATTTATGCTGCACTGATGAAATTTGACTACGGTAGGAACTTTGTTAGTCGCTGGGTCGGAACTGGTACGGGTTTCTACGGGCAGCTGGGCTACAAGTTGCCTCGCTCCCGCTTTATGCCTTATATGGCCCTACAATCAGCCAGCTATGAAGGGCTAAATGAAGCTATTCAGGTGCTGGACTTTGGCCTGAATTATTTTCTTAACGGGCACAATGCCAAATTTACACTGGAGTACCATTCTGTACTAAACGACGGCCGAGAGAGTGGCTTCAATCCGGTGACCGGTGCCCCTTTCGACCTAAGAATAATCCGTCTACAGGCTCAGGTTGCGTTGTAACTATGATAAAGCTTTTCCAATGCGATTGGAGTGAGTAGCACTCGATAATTCAGTGTCAAGTACTTGTCATTGGCCTATACCAGTTTGGAATGGTGATGGAAAAATCATTGAACCAACCCATAACTACTTTTGTCTGTTGCAGCAAAGTTTGGACTTCGGCTGGTCCATAGTCAATGGCCCAGGGGACCGCTCCGATTTGATTTACAGCGATATACAAGGCCATTAATTCAAAAAAGAGGTGGGTTGGTGCTTTATTGAAATAGCCGTCGATCTGCCCGGAAGCGAAGGCAGGACTCTTATCTGCCGTCCAGGTGATTCGATTGAACTCATCCCAGGGGTCGCCAAAGTCTAAGCGATTGAAATCAATGACTGCCAAGCGTTGATCAGGCCCCAAAAGCATGTTGCCAATATGGTAATCACCATGGTGGAAGCATTGCGGTCGAGTCGCAACTTTTGAACGATGAGTAGCGATAAAATCAAGTAGCTTATCGGAACCGTTAAAATCTATTCTACAGTCCCTGAAAAGCCTCAGTTTCTTGTCGATTTTTTGTTGAAAATAAGTAGGCCAGGGCGGGTGTTCTACCGGTGCAGGTATTTGATGAATCTGCTGTAAGAGCTGTCCGGCCTCTAAGCCCAGTTGATATTGTTGTTCCACGGGAAGATGGTGGAGCACTGGTCCTAATTCGACCCCTTCCACCCAGCTAAATAGACGATAAGTCTTTTGACCTTGTGCGCATATGCCGGCCTCCAGGAAATCCGGTAGGGCGAGCCCATTGTGCGACAACTGTTGCAGTGCATCGTAAAGCTCCTTCTCTTTTGCTAGATCTTCCTTAGCCGATAGCCGCAACAGGTATTGTGAACCATTCCGAGCTTGAATATGGAATTTCTCATCATGGGACCAACCTTTGGTAATGGGAGTGATTTTTTCCCAGTCTTCGCAACCTGGAATTCCGTGCATGGAGGGGGTGTTCGTTCAGAAAATTAAAAGTGTGGCAGCAAATATAGCGGTAAAAGCCAAGAATGCTATGAAGTAGATATACGGTTGCTAGGATCAACATGCGAGAAAGATTTTGTAAATTTTCGGTACGGTTAAATAATAATTGATACATTAGAGACAAAGACTACTTTGAAAAGGCGATGTGAAAGCTCAGCCTCCTTCTGTACACAACATACGGTCATGAAGATCAAAATACCCTTAGTGTTGCTCTTAGGCTTCTCTGTACTGACCTTACCTGCCCAACGAACAATTTCTGGCCTAATCAAAGCCGAAGACAATCAAGAAAGACTACCCTTTGCTGATATTATTGTAAAAGACACGGATCAAGGTACCACCACCAACGTGGATGGTTATTTTTCCTTGATCGATGTACCGGAAACCGCCTTGACCCTCCAGGTTCTATACGTGGGGTATACTCCCATGGAAATATCTATTGCAGCAGGTACGGCTGACATCAAGAATTTAGCGATAGAGCTTTCCACTGGAGTATTGCTCGATGAAGTAGTCGTATCTGGCAAGTCCTTCAAAGTAATGAATGCCTCAGATGGGATAAGTACCGTGCAGCTATCCCCTGCTCAGCTGGCCTTACTTCCCAATGTTGGAGAAGTAGACATTTTTCGATCTTTACAGTTACTGCCCGGGGTGAGCGGTAGCAATGAGAGTTCTTCTGGTTTGTTTGTTCGTGGTGGTACGCCGGATCAAAACCTGGTCTTATTTGACGGTATGACGGTATATAATGTCGATCACTTTTTCGGCTTCTTCTCCGCTTTTAATGCAGATGCGGTAAAAGATGTGAAATTGTACAAAGGGGCTTTCCCTGCCAAATATGGCGGGCGATTGTCAAGTGTGGTAGATCTAACCGGTAAAACTGGAGACCCCAACAAGGTGCATGGGAGTGTAGGGCTTAATTTACTCAACGCTAAAGCCAGTGTACAAATTCCTTTGTTCAAAAAAGGCTCTCTTTCCTTTAGTGGTCGACGATCCTATACCGATATCATCAGAAGTGATCTATATAAGAATATTTTTAGCGTCTTCACACAAACCGATAGGCCTCCTGAAATTGCAGGATTGGAGGTGAATACGGTGGAACCTGATTTCTACTTCTTTGACTTCAATAGCAAGTTGAGTTTTAACCCAACGGAAAAGGATGTGGTGGCTTTTTCCTTTTACACGGGAGCAGATCACCTGGAAGAATTCAATGACATCCGCTTGGAGAGAGGCATGGAACCCACGATACTGATTGAACTAGACGTAGATGAGAACAGAGACTGGGGAAATACCGGACTTAGTGGCAAATGGTCCCGGCAGTGGAATGCAAAATGGTATTCCAATTTATTGGTCGCTTCCTCCAATTACTTCAGTGAGTACAAACGAGATGTAGATATCTTGGTTACCTTGGTAGAACGCGACACCGTTGTGGTAGATCGAAATACATTGGGGTTTGAAGACAATGATGTGAGAGATCTTACATTCAGGCTGGACAACGAGTTGCAGCTAACGAGCAAACATAAACTCGAGTTTGGGGCTTGGGCCACGCTGGCTGAGGTAGATTACAAGTTTGTGCGTGATGATACCCTGACCATCCTAGATTTGCAGCAGGAGGCCCAATATTATGCTGGATACCTGTCAGATACCTGGGAGCCTTTTCCTGACTTGTCTATTAGTGCCGGAGTCCGGGCAACTTACTATGATTTGAGCAAAGAAATCTACTGGGCACCCCGCTTTTCCTTTCAATACAAGCTTACGGATCGCATCAAGCTTAAAGGAGGCTATGGCAAGCACTATCAATTTGTCAATCGAATTGTCAATGAAAATGTCACTGAGGGGTCCAGAGATTTCTGGTTGTTGGCGGATGATGATCTAGTGAAAGTTAGTAATGCTGAACATTTTGTGCTAGGCGCTGCCTATGAAACCGCGGACTATATTTTTGATGTGGAGGCCTACCGAAAGGATTTATCCAACCTGGCCGAATTCTCCTTGCGCTTCCAGCGAAATGATATAGATCTTGATCAGTTATTCTTCTTAGGTACAGGCTATGCGCAAGGCATCGAATTTCTATTACAAAAGAAAAGAGGCGCCTATACCGGCTGGGCCACGTATACACTGGCAAGGGTCCGAAATACCTTTCCGGGAATTAACAATGGGTTCGAATTTTCGGCCTTGCACGATCAGCGGCATGAGTTTAAGACGGTCCATTCCTACGAATATGAGAACTGGCGATTGGCCGCCACTTTGGTGTTTGCTTCGGGTAAACCCTTTACGGAGCCAGCAGGACAATATTCCATCGAACTTTTGGATGGGCAAACCAATAATTACATTAGTGTCGGAGCCAAGAATGCCTCGCGCTTGCCGGCTTATCATCGCCTGGATGTTTCTGCTCATTACGTGGAGAAAATTGGCAAGTATGAGCTGGATTTTGGCTTATCTATCTTCAATTTATATGATCGACAGAACACCTGGTATCGAGAATATGATTTTACGGATAAACCACCGGTTATATCTGAGGTACGATATCTTGGCATGACTCCAAATATAAGCGCTCAGATCAAATTTTAATCTTCCTGGCAACTGCAAAATAAATGGTGAAAAAATGAGGAATTATCTTTTATATGGCCTGTTCCTGAGTGTCTTATTCATGTCCTGTGAAGAGGAGAACCTAAATAACATCGCTGAAAATCAGTTTGTCGTGGAGGCATTTCTCTACGCCAATGAAGCCATCGACGATATTCGCATAAAAACCACCTTTCCATTGGCTGATGAAGAGGATACCTCGAGCCCTATCAATGATGCCGAGGTTACCCTCATAAAAGGAGGAGAACGTTTCCTCCTAGAGCCAGCTGGTGATCAGGGATTCTATTATTATCCGGGAACGGATGTACAGGTCGAAACTGGAGATTTGTTCCAACTAGAGGTTATCCATAATGGGATCACGGCAAGGGCAGAGACCATGGTTCCAACACCAACTACCGGACTGCAGATATCACAGGATTCCATCAAAGTTCCTCAATTGCCTTTTAGTGCGGGTAGAGAAGCCATTGTGGAGGCTATACGGGCATTTTTGTTGAGTTCTAGTATTGTTGCCAACTGGGATAATCCTAATCAAGACCTCTATTTTATGGTCGTGGAAAGTGTGAAAGATACCATCGACCCCATATTCCCCGGTGCTGTCTTGGATGCGCTAGAGCGATTTAGATTCGTTTCCGAACCCACGGACGAGGCTTCCTTAGAGTTTCTAGCAGGCACTCTGGTCTCTTTTGGGACCTATGCAGTCAAGGTCTATCATATCAATCAAGAGTACGCACAGCTGTACGAAAACCGCCAACAAGATTCGCGGGACCTGAATGAGCCTCCCTCCAATGTGGAAAATGCCCTGGGCGTTTTTTCGGCCTTCAATAGTCAGGAGGTTTATTTTGAGGTTGTGAGGGAATAAAATGAATGGGAGACTATTTCTTCCAGAAACGGAGCCATTTTCGCCAGAACCCTAAGCCCCTTTTTCTGGGAATGGCTTGTTGAACGGAGTTCTTGTAGCCTTCCACCGCTACAGTGATTTTCTTTTTATCCCGATTGCTAACAATGATGCCAGATCTACCCGGGATATTGGAGGGTATCTCCTCAAATTTCCCGATTTGCTGCATAACTTCCAAAATACGTGTTCCATCTTCGTACGGGATGAAGATAGGGACAGGAAGAGTAATATATTCGGGGCTTGACAATATATATTTACTGAAAAAATAAGGATCCAACTCCCCAAATTCTTCTCCGAAAGTCAAGGGGACTTCAATATATTGATCTGTAGTTTGATGGCTAAAGGCGCAATGAAAGCCATGAAGATAAAATTCCCATGCTCCCATTTTGCCGGTTGTCGGGTAGGCCTTCTTACCATAATATGCATTGAGGCTCAGGAGAGGGAAATCCGGAGTGAATGGGATGTTGAAAGTACGGACCAACTGTCTAATCAATTTTCCAGCAAGCTGACCATAGTCTTGTGCACATTGTTCAAAGAAGTCCTGATGGGCTATGATCTCCTCATCCGTGATCAGTTTTAGGCATTGAATGATTGGTTCCGAGGTGTGGATGCCGATCGAAAAATCAGGTAGACTATGTTTCCATTTCGCGCCGGTCCGCTCTCGCTCATCTATCACGGCTGCACCAAAAATAAATTTCCAGTTGATACCCCGAGGAAGTTGAGCTATGGAGTCTATACCTGGTATATCAGCTATTTTCTCGATTTGAGAGATTCTCTCCTTAGGCTCCATTCCCTCTAGGTTTAATGGGAATCCAATATTCCTCCTCAGCTTCTGGATTGTTCTTAATCCCTTTAGAATCCAAGCGTTCGAAATGTGGTCTATCGTCAAGTATGAAATTGGACTTTGGCATCCACTGTGTAAAGATGTACTGAAAAATACCTGGATCATGGGTTCCATTGGCAGGCTTGAAGATGGCATATTCTCCCCCCACCAAATGGAATACCTCCATCTCTCGAGGAATATCCTTCACTTCGTCCACCTCCACTAAAGCCCATTTGATGAATTCAGTAGCGGGATGGAAAGACAGGAAGTATCTTGCTGGATAAACGCGAAGATCATATACAATTTGACCTTTTAGTCCTTTGACTTCATTACGCCTGGGCATGAATGATCGGAATAAGTCGCCGGTTCTATTACTAGTAAGGGACATAGTCAGGTTCTGACCAACAAAAATCTTTGGGGAGAGCGTTTCAAATCGCGGTTCCATAGAGCACTACGTTTTTACAGGCAATATCGGTGGAAATTTTGGCCGATGCAACGAGGCTAAGCCGACACCAAAGTATGAAAGATTATCGATACAGATTTTGTAAACTAATCCGTTTCTTTTTCTAGGAAGAGGTATATTGCGTGCTATAGTTAAATTAACTCATGCTCTCTTCAATTTTGCAAGGTAGATGACCCACTCTAACAATAAGATTTCGCCTATATCTGTGGCTTTGTATTTTGGAGGAAACGTATGTGCATTTCCCGTCCTATCCAACAAAATGAGCCATTTAACTGGCCATTCCAATTCATTCTTGAAGACAAGATAAAATCCACTGCTAGGTAACCAAATGATTGCGCTATCATGGGAAAGTCATTTATTGCATTTTTGATCATTGGCCTAATTGTCGTTGAGACCCTTTGTAATACGCTCTATATCAATGAAGAAGATTATGACCCGGCTTGTGCTAGCATAACCTATTTTGTTGTGGGCATCTTCATTGCACTCCTGCCCTTGATACGAGTCAAACCAGATACGGAATGGTACATTCCCACTTGGGTAGTCCGCGGAGTGAAAATCCTCGGATTGAGCTTGATAGGTTGGTTCTTATACGTAGAGGCTACTAAGGTTTTTGCTAAAGTGCCAGTGGATTATCGATGGGCAGATATGCTTCCCATCATGAAAATCATGTGTGAACGATTGGTGGAGGGTAAAGAGGTATATGCCATTATTGAACAGATCTGGGGTGGAATAGAACCGATCTACTTACCAGCAATTTGGCTGCCTTTACTACCCGCTACCATGATGGAAGTGGATGTACGATGGACCGCCATGCTACTGTTTATGGGAGCACTTATATTCTGTGTATCGACTCGTCCCAAACTCAAAATACCAAATCAGCAGAATTTCGTTTCCGTACTGACCCTAGTGCCACTAGTAATACTCATTCACCACTGGATGATCTACGAGTCGCGTTTCTTTTCTATGACTGAGGAGAGTATCGTTGTTTTCTACTATCTTTTTTTAGCTTACTCTATAGCGAGGAAGAATCCTACACTGATTGCCATTGCCTTAAGTCTCTGCATGCTTAGCCGCTACTCCTTAGCACTTTGGGCAGTGATTTACGTTTTGTATGAATTAGTCTTGGGGGATCGAAAAGCTGCAATTAAGATGATTTGGGTCGGTGGGCTTTGCTCTCTGTCCTTACTCTTCATCACGCAAGCCATTTGGCATCTTGATATTTTTCTCGGCCTTCCTGCCAATTATCTAGATGCCATTGTTAATGAGGAGCATAAGTTTGGTGCTCTGGTACAGCAGGGCTTGGGTTTAGCCAAGTTTTATGACTACGCGGATCTCTCTCGATTGAACCAACTCTTTCTGTATTCCGCCATTTTGAGCCCTCTTATTGCCTTTACCAGCTATCATTTCTTCAAAGCCCGCGTCAACAAGGAACTCTTTTTGCTTTGTTCGCTTAAGCTTAGTTTGGTCTTATTTTATAATACCTTGATTATGCCCTTCGTGTATTTGTTTTTCACCTCTACCCTATTTTCCCTAGCGCTACTGAATTACTATCTTGATTATCATCGTCCGGTATCGATTGTCCCAAGAAAAGCTTGATGAAAAAATTACGCTATTTGCCTTGCCTACAAAAGTGAGTTGTACCAAGATCATGCACAGCATTTTGCATCACCTTGAGGTTTCATGATCAAGTGAAGCCTGCTAATTTTCGGGAATAGAGTGATCACCGACTATCTTTAGCCAGTCTTTTAAGGTTTCAATGAAAGTAATATGAAAGTGAGTGAAATTATTCAGGAACTTCAGGCTAATGGAGCAATATTCAGAAATCTATTAGAAGGTGTTCCACTACCTTTACATCGTTGGAAGTCCCATCCTGAAACTTGGTGCTTATTGGAAATTGTTTGCCATTTACATGATGTAGAAGGAGAAGATTTTCGAGATCGCCTTCGGCATACCCTGGAAACGCCGGATGAAGTCATGCCTTCCATATTCCCCAATGAATGGGTGCAAGAAAGAAAGTACCTAGAACAAGATTTACTAACTCAACTGAATGCCTTCTTGAAGGAGAGAGATCAATCTATCCAATGGCTATTGTCTTTGCGTACTCCAAAATGGGATAACGTGTATCAACATCCTGATTTCGGACCCTTGTCAGCTCAACTATTTTTACACAACTGGTTGGTACACGATTATCTACATATTCGGCAAATATTGAAGGTTAAGTACGCGTATCTAGATCAGAGTGCGCCCGTTGATCTTAGCTACGCTGGGAATTGGTAGAGGGAATTGACTCCATAGGTGAGGTAATCACAGAATTGATGAGAGAAAATGTCCTTCCCCGGAGGCCAGTGCTTGAGATCTAATCCGTGACCAGCTTATAGCCCACTCCACGGATATTGACGATCTTAACACTTTCATCGGCCTCAAACTTCTTCCGCAACTTGGATATAAACACATCTAAGGTTCTGCCGATATAGGCTCCCTCATCACCCCAAACCTTGCGAAGAATGACTTCTCTTTCTAGTGGCGTATTAACAGCGGTATGGAGTAAGGCTAGGAGTTCTGCTTCTTTGTTTGATAATTCGACTTGTTGATCTCTAAAGGAAAGCAATCTGTTTTTGGTATCGAAGGTGGAGGCGCCGATGGAGATTAAGTTGGGGTTGTCAGGCGGTCGATTTCTTCTGAGGATAAAGAAACCAACAAGCCCTAAAAAGCCTAGTAATGGAAGAAGGAAGCGAGCTATATTTGAGGAGGTATTACCCGTGGACAATTCTGCCATTTCCTCAGTTAGGTTGTTTTCATTAGACTGTGTTTGAAAACTGAAGCTATCTAGTATGGTGATATGTAGTTGATAGCTACCCACTGGATAGGCTCTTCCGATACAAGGAATCATGTCAGGATATGCATTTCTGATCACATAGCTGTATACCACTTCCTCTGTTTCACCATCCACCATTTCAACTAAATAATCAGGTGCAATGCTGGACTCATTCATGACTCGATCAATTACATTAACCAGGTCACGGGGATCAAAAGCGAACTCAAATTCGAAGGAGATTTGATACTGCTGATCGATTTGTTCAATCGGAAGCACTCGAGAAGTACTGTCGCCCCAACACTTCAATAGTTCGTGGCCAATCAAACGCATAGCAACAGCTGTACGTTTCTCACTGATATCTGTGCTTTGGGAGACCTGTGCTCCCGAGGGGGTGAAGCTGACTAGTAACACAAATACCAGATATTTACAACGATCCATTAACTGTTCTTTACTCATGCTGCAAATCTATTGCTTTAGGATAGCTTTTGCCTGTCTGAACACTCAATTTACCCCCAATTTACACTAATTTACACTTGTTTAGGGAAGATCAGCGGGGTATGGTGCTACCTTTGAACCTGTACTTATAAAGGAATTGTACGTATTTTGATCATTGTTGGTTAATATTGCTGTATGAAAATTTATTTGGCCTTACCGATCTTGCTACTATTGGGGCTTTCCTATACGGGAGTAGCTCAAAATGACTTCCCTATAGAAGTAGAATATGAAGTGAATAAGGTGTATCCTCCCCTGTCCATTGGGAAAGCTGGACTACAGGAAGTTCAGACTTTGCTGGATCTCAATAAGCATTACAAAGCTGCCTGGATCCGGGAATATCTCTCCGTGGAGGTGGTGACTATCCAAGGTGGGAAGATTAGGAAGGCCTTAGGGGAAAATGAAAGATTTAACGCGGCACAAAAAGAGCTGATGGCTAATGCGGATGTGCACGAGGATATTGTGGTAAATGTCCAATATATTCCAGAAAACACCTTGAAGCATAATGACCCGAAAGATCTCAGTTTTGCCGTAAGTATAAATCCCGAAAAGGAGGCGGCCTTCCCCGGTGGAGAAGCAGCGCTGCTAAGCTATCTAAAGTCGAATGCCATTGACAAGATTCCCGAAGGGACTTTCAAAGGCTACGCCCTCACCGCCATCCAATTTACGGTAGACGAAGAAGGCCGCATCATCGATGCGCAAACCTTCTGGCCATCAGAAAATGAAAAAATAGACAAGCTCCTCCTGGAGACGATTTGCAATATGCCCAACTGGGAGCCTGCCCAATACGCCAATGGCCGAAAAGTCAGGCAAGACTTAGCATTAACCGTCGGAAATATGGAAAACTGTGCTGTTAATATGATCAACATCGGGAAAGGCCCTGCCAGTAATTAACCCAAGTTGCCATGAATGAGCGCAAAAAAGGCAGTCTAGAGCTGGGTTTTTGCCGCAAGTATCTGACGCATTCGGATACCTTAGCATGATTTGCAACTTACATTAGTTAATAGTAATGCTAACATTCCCCACCTTGTGTCCTAACCCCACGTAGGCATGCGCCGCTTGTATCTCTTCCAACGGATAGGTTCTGTCCATCACTATTTTTAGCTTATCCTCTTCTACCAACTGGGTTAAGTAAGTCATTTCCTCAGCGGTAATCTTCGGACTATTAGCCATGATAATCCGTTTTTGGCTGCTAAGGCGCGTCCAAAGCATTGATAAGCTAGGTAAAGGGGAGGCAATATTGAGGTAGGCCCCTTTGGGTCTCAGGTGTTTAACAGCGACGGAAAAAGGCAGTTTGGCAACTGCGTCAAAAATGAGATCATATCGTTCCAGTTTATCTCGAAAGTAAGTATCTGTATAGTCTAGCGTTTTATCCGCACCGAGTGATTCTAGCAAGGGGTGATTTTTAGCGGAGGAAACACTGGTAACTTCAGCACCAAATAATTTGGCCAATTGTACCGCATATGTCCCTACGCTTCCGGACGCGCCATAGATCAGAACCTTCTGCCCAGGTTTAACCTCCGCTTTGCGAAGAAAGTGTAGGGCTGTATGTGCGCCAATAGTGATCGCAGCTGCTTCGGTATGTGAAACGGTAGCTGGCTTATGTCCTAAAATGGAGGAAGCTGGGAGACAAACATACTCGGCATAACCGCCCCATTTATCCATAGAAGAGCCAAAGACTTCATCTCCCACCTTGTAGGTGTTAACCTCCTTTCCTACTGCCTCAATCTCGCCGGATAACTCTAGCCCTAAAATGCCCTGCCTCGGTTTAAACAGGCCGAGGGCCAGTCGAACAGGTAGCCACATCGATCTAGGTACGGTAAAGCTCCGAATTCTAAAATCTGCTACGGTCACAGTCGTAGCTTGTACCTTGATCAAGACTTCATTCGATTTTGGGATAGGCTTGTCGATGGTTTGCATTTGTAGCACCTCAGGTGTGCCGTAGGCGGTACATATGACTGCTTTCATTGTTGTCATTGCTTTTTTTTAGGCAAGTTGCATACTGCTCGAGCCTAATGCATTGACTTAGGTTAAGATCGCTACATGCCTGGCTACCCCCCCCGCAAAGTCTACTGCTAAATGGGATACTAGCTCTCCGGTATTGATAAATAAGTTTTATTTATGGATTCTATCAGAAATATAAATTTTGTTTTATGATAAAAGCGACCATCTTTGCAGCAAAAATTACCACCACGTATGAAAAGAATTACAATTGCCAAAGGTGACGGAATAGGTCCAGAAATCATGAATGCCGTGCTAGATATCCTAGCCGCAGCCGATGTGAATCTAAGCTATGATGAAATTGAGATTGGAGAAAAAGCCTACCTCGGGGGCCACTCCTCCGGGATATCTCCTGATAGCTGGGATAAAATCAGGAAAAACAAGGTGTTGCTGAAAGCGCCTATTACCACCCCTCAAGGTGGCGGCTATAAGAGCCTGAATGTGACTATGCGAAAAGCGCTGAATCTATTTGCGAACGTTCGCCCCTGTCGAAGCTTCCATCCCTATGTAGAAACAAAACACCCTAAGCTAGACATCGTTGTTATCCGGGAAAACGAGGAAGATCTTTACGCAGGAATTGAGCATCAGCAGACCCCAGAGGTGGTTCAATGCTTGAAGTTAATTAGCCGCCCCGGCTGCGAGAAAATCATTCGATACGCCTTTGAATATGCCAAGACCTACAACCGTAAAAAGGTTACCTGCTTCACTAAGGATAATATCATGAAGCAAACGGATGGTCTTTTTCATAAGGTATTTGATGAGATCGCGCCTGAGTATCCCGAAATCGAAACGCAACATATGATTATCGATATCGGAACAGCGAGATTGGCGGATACTCCGGAAGACTTTGATGTGATTGTGGTGCCTAACCTTTACGGTGATATCATTTCAGATGTGGTGGCACAGATCACCGGTTCAGTAGGGCTAGCTGGTTCTGCTAATATCGGCATGGGTGTGGCGATGTTTGAAGCCATCCATGGATCTGCTCCTGATATTGCGGGAAGTGGAATTGCTAATCCTTCCGGCTTGTTACAGAGTGCCATTATGATGCTTAATCATATTGGAGAGAATGTAGCAGCTGCTCGTATTCAGAATGCTTGGTTAAAGACGCTGGAAGAAGGCTTGCACACGGCGGATATTTTCAGTGAATCTCAAAGCCAGCAAAAGCTTAGTACAAAAGCCTTCACTGAGGCGGTAATTGCTAATCTAGATCAAGACCCTAAGGTCCTACAACCTGTACAACCCCTAGTAAATAGCCAGATCGTACTACCTAGCTACCAAAGAAGACCTCAGCCTCGCAAAGATCTGTTAGGAGTAGATGTCTTTGTGGACTGGGCAGGAAGTAATCCCGACGACTTGGCAGCTCGACTACGTTCCATTGAAACGGATCACTTGAGTCTGTCTATGATCACCAATCGGGGAATTAAGGTATGGCCCAATGGTTTTGACGAAACCTTCTGCACAGATCACTGGCGATGCCGATTTCAGACAAATACAGAGCGTCCTGTCCATAAAGCAGAAATCCTGGCTCTACTAACTCGAGCAGAGGAGAAGGGAATTGATACGATTAAGACGGAGAATTTGTATGCCTTTGATGGCCGTGCTGCTTTTTCCCTTGGACAAGGACAGTAGGTAATAGAAATCCAGTTTTTCCTACCATATAATACCAAATTAATTGACTAGTGGGAGGCTCCTGAGGGGCCTCCTTGTTTATTAGGAGAGCTAGGTTACTGCTGACTCAAAGGGGCCAGATGTAGCAGATACTTCACGGCCGTAGACCGATGTGGAGCCCAATTGTTGGCTATGGTGCGCATGGACGTAAGTAGGTTGTCTTGGGGAGAGATTTCGTAAAATGCTTGCATCCTTTTCTTTAAGTGAAAATCTTGCGCGGGGAAGATGTTAGGATACTCCAGCGTATAAAGCAAGATCATGTCTACAGTCCAGTTACCAATGCCACGAATTTCGCTAAGCTGTTTGCGAATTTCTTCTTCTTCCTTATTGTGCCAATCCACTTCTTTTTCCTGAAAGAAGCGCAGTACCGCAGCTAAGGTTTCATATTTTCGATGGGATAATTTTAACTTAGACAATATCTTCGCCTCGAACAATTCAAAGCTATCTAACGTAAGCTCGGTCAGACCCAATTCAGCCAACCATTTAGAGAACCTATGTCTGGTACTTCGGTAATGAATTTGCTGCTCTATCACACAGCTGACTAGATCATTAAAAACATTTCCAGTAGAGGGTATCTCTGGATACTGCTGTTGTTGTATTATGGCAGCTAAGACCTCATCTGCTTTCAGTAATTGGCTGAGGATGGCTGCCTTTGATGCCTGGTTTTTTTCTAGTGGCATGCCTTTCTGTGGTTTTTGTACAACTATTCCAATTACCAAGGTACCTCCTCTCCCTTTTCGGCATCCCAGTAAATACCACTCTGGAAATCTTTTTCGGCAAAAGACCAGATTCGCTTTGCTGATTCTTCTGGGCTAAGCCTGGCATGGATATTATCCCTGGTGATCTCGGTACGGACCCAACCAGGATGGATGCTGGCGATTTGAAGTTGATTCCCAAGTCTATTGGTGAGTATTTTACCATATGTCGTGTACCTCGAAATCATTCTTTAGCAATAGCTCAGCCAAGGCTCGACCTATGCCTTTGTAGGCGGCAGTTACGATCGCTGTTTTTTGCATGAAAAGTACTTATGTTACAATCGGAAGTTATATCGAGCTTTCAGCAATACTTGTTGATTGATAAGTTCCCACCTTTCCAGCCCATCCAACGTATTGTGGTTAATCACTAAGAAAATTTCGCCTTGTGGTAGGAAGATCCAGTGTATTCTGGCGTTAATTCCTAGGCTTTTAGTATCCGTATCATATTGAATGAAACTGTTCAACTGTAAATCTGGCGAGGCATTGAAGCGAACGCGTAACCCTAACAGGGTTTGATCAAAATCTCCAAATGGTAGTCGGCCTACATTATGAGTGCCAATAAATTCAAAGGTCAAGATACTGGCTGGGTTCCAATTGAGACTCGCTTCGTATTCACTCAATCGCCCCTCGTAAAAGGTCCCAAACCACCAAGTCAATTGACCGTTAAGCTTCCGTTTTGCGGCTAATTCTGCCTCCAAACGGTAGCGGTTGAAATGATACTCCCCAGCGGGAATATCAATGTCATCGGCGATGCCAAAAGGTTCTATCAGTCTTTCGCCGCGCGGCATATAGTTCACCTCAAAACGGTCCCCGCTTTCCATTCGCCAATTGATCGGAGCTGTAAACACGCGGTAGGATTCCCACCTACCTTGTAAATCGGTGATGTAGAAGAGGAATAACTGGTTCCGCATCTGGCGGAGCCACTTCCAGGAAGGTCTAGGAGCAAAGGTCATTCCTGCTCGCCAGCTGTGGATTCCTCGTCTAGGCACAAAGCCGAGAGAGGGATCAAAGGCATCACCTATTCGGAGATAGGTAAGTGCGACGTCCCAGATATCATTAGGGTAATCGACCTTAAAAGCAATAGCGGATTGGTCTCCCTCTAAGTCCATCCGATCCGTGTACATACCTGACACGCCTACCAAGAAGTTTTTGTCACCTTGGAAGCGGGTAGTTTGGTAGGTAAAATCAAGACCGGAAGTAAAACTACTACCTCTGCTTTGGGGATCTCCAAAGGTGCCGATGAAGCCGACAGAAGATTCTTTTAGAACATTCTGTTTTACTCGAACTACGCCGAGGGTTGATCCAGGGAGTTGCTCGCCTTCCAAGTCCAGTGATCGGGTTTGCATAGTTAAACCGCCAAATGCCGTTTTTCCTACACGGCCGTTGAGTTTGGCCCCTGCTAGAATCGGTACGGCATTGCCACTGTATAAGCCAATTCTTCTGCTGAAAAACGGGATAATATTTCTACTTAACCCGAAGCCAAATTCGAAGATATCTGCACCTTCTAGGAAAAAGGCTCGCTTCTCTGGGAAGAAGAGGGGAAAGCGCGTCAAATTGGTTTGACGGGTATCAACCTCAGTTTCTGCGAAGTCCGTGTTGGCGGTGATCGTAGCTACGATGTTAGGGCCAATTCGCTGGTTTACGTCAAGACTGGGGTCCAGTGTCATATTATAGTTTCCATCCTCTATCTTGCTAGCATTGGCGATGATTGAGGGGCGAGCATTTAGCCCTAGTCCATAATTAAAATCAGGAAGATTCGTCAATAACCCAGCTCGGCTCGTTTGGATAAACCATTGATCACGCCGAATATTAGTCCAGCGGATAGTTTCCTGGAATCGTTGTATGCGCCTTTCAATGTTGAATCCCCATTCCCTTAGCCCCTTTTTGAAGGAAAAACTCTGAATCGGTAGGCGAATTTCCAAAGACCAACCTTCACTATGTATCTGCGTTTTAGCTTCCCAGATGGCATCCCAGGCTTCATTTTCAGATTCTCCTCGGTTTGAAACCAAAGCATCATAGCGTGCACCTCCAGCATTCACCGCTAGTATGATACCTGATTGCCCGTCGAGAAATGGGTCAATTACCAGCCGGATGTGATCCTCATTATCTAGTTCTACATCCCGCAATTTTGAAAAATTTACGATGCCAGATGGATCATCATCGAAACACTCAATTCCAATGATGAGGAATCTGGGACTCGCCAAAACCCTAACACGAGTTTTCCCAGATGGTGTACCTCCTTCTTCCGGTACCACGGTCTGGAATTGTTCTAGTACAGGAGCCTTTTCCCAGGCAGGATCCGAAAGGTTTCCATCCAAGACAAAATCTCCTTCCAATTTTCCTGCGGCAAGTGCAGGGCGACTTTCCTCTTGTGCATTGATCGGATGGGTGCAAATAGATAGCAGTAAACAACAGACTAGTAAGCGTAACATTTTCATCAGTGCAAATTTCGCTAGGGAGAGAAGCTCGGGCTTTTGCTGAAAGATAGGAATAATTGTGACGAGAGCGGGTGCTTTGTTTCCATATCTAGTCTTTTAGCAGGAATAAACCCTCGAAGTGGGAAAACATTTGAATCTAGCCGTGACGGAGTCAGATGAGCACATTTACAGGCAAAATAAGAATGGCTTGTGGGGAATTCAGGAAAAAATACGGATCTTACTCCCTACTATTTTCAATTAAATCCTTCAACTTAGAATTATGGCTGTAAAGAATCCTCCTGGAATCGAAAAGATGCTTTCCTATCCTGCCTTTGATACGGTGGAAGAGAAGCGATTGTATTTGAAAAGAATATTGACCGGGGCGTTTCGAATCTTCGGAAAATTTGGTTTTGCAGAGGGGGTAGCTGGACATATTACTTGTAGAGACCCGGAGCACACAGACTGCTTTTGGGTGAATCCTTTCGGTGTTTCCTTCCGACAGATGAAGATGTCTGATCTCATCTTGGTAAATGAGGAGGGAGAGGTGGTAGCTGGAAAGCATCAAATGCTAAATAAGGCTGCTTTTGCCATTCATTCAGCTATACACAAAGCCCGTCCTGATGTAGTTGCTGCGGCGCACTCACACAGCCTTTACGGCAAAACTTTTTCTGCTTTTGGAAAATTGCTAGACCCATTGACGCAAGATTCCTGCATCTTTTATGAAGATCATGGCTTGTTTAATGAATACACGGGAGTTGTAGGGGAATTAAGTGAAGGAGAGAAAATTGGGAAAGCGCTCGAAGATAAGAAAGCGGTAATCCTCCAAAACCATGGCCTGCTCACAGTTGGGCATAGCATTGAAGAATGTATATTTTGGTTTGTTACGATGGAGCGTACTTGTCAGTCGCAAATTTTGGCTGAATCTACAGGTAATGAATTGGTTAAAATCGACCATGAGACTGCTGCCAAGACTAGAGACTATGAGGTCGGATTTCCCCTAGCCGGGTACTTTAGTTTCCAGCCAATGTGGCAAGATATTGTTAAGGAGCAGCCAGACTTCATGGATATTCACGAGCCTGAATCAAGCCTAGTGCTAGCTTAAATTTACGGTTAATATGCATTTGACAAATCAAGTAATGGCCACTACTGAGGTGTTCGTGGACTTTATCCAAAACTATCCATCTGGAACACCCCTGGTCATGTTGAATATCCTGAAGTTTAAGGCAAGAACGGATGATGGAGAAGAAACGGGGGAAGAAGCCTATACTCGTTACGGACAAAATGTCGCTCCCCTTCTTGCCAAGGTCGGAGCTAAGATTCTTTGGGGTGGAAATGTAAAACGGACCTTGATCGGAGATCTTGAGGTTCAGCCAGATCGAATTTTAGTCGTCTACTACCCTTCCAAAGAAGCCTTCGTTGCCATGTCTACCTCCGAAGACTACGCTAAAATTGGCGGCGACCGAGAAAAGGCGTTGGAATATGGAGGACTGATCGTGACGGAAACAATGGACTTTATGTCTAATCTGTAGATATCCAGATTCAATTATCCTAGCCTTTTAGAGCTAGCCAGACTGGCCAAAGAATTGATACTCCAAGGGAAAGTACATGCCCATGGAGTAACTTCTATTAGCGCATTTTCCCTTCCTACATCCATCTAAGACCATCGCTTTACCGCAAGGAAAGTTTCGGCCTATCCGATGCGCTCAAGTTTTCCTCAACAAGGTCGCCAACTTAGCATTTGTTTTACACTAAACTCAACATCTTAAGTTGGTATATTATTAGGATTCTGATCGTCTGAACAGAATATTTAGTACTTTAATTTGGAGTAATCAGATGAAAAGATGGAAATATGTACTTGCAGTAAATAAAAATACTATTATATTTGATCTCATTCCTAGGTTTAAAAACCTAAAATTAAGCCCAATAATAATATTTGAAATCCTACCCAGTACTGTTAAGCATAGCATTAGATTATCAGACTTTACACTCTATACTAGCACTTAAACATACTTCAAATGATACAAAAATTACTTGCTTCAGTAGTACTGCTCGTCTTTGCTACATTTATGCTTCAGGCTCAAAACACCATTAGTGGTACGGTTACGGATGCTGAAACTGGAGAACCCTTAATTGGGACCAATATTCTTCTTTCCGGTACCGCAACGGGTACTACCACGGACATCAATGGAAAGTTCTCTATTTCCAATGATGCACCTTTTCCTTGGACCCTGGATGTCAGCTATACCGGATATGCATCGCAGGAAATTGAGGTAGCTAATGCCTCTAGCTCTATTACTATTCAATTGGTACCTGGGGCAGTGATTGGTCAGGAAGTAGTTATTTCTGCATCACGTCGCCGCGAAAAAGTCCAGGAAGCACCCGCTTCTATTACGGTACTAAATGCTAGAAAACTGGAAGCCTCTCCCAATGATAACCCAGTAAGAAATTTGATCAATGCACCAGGTGTAACTATCCAGCAGCAATCGGCTGCACGGATTAACATTCAGTTACGTGGTGATGGAGGCTTGTTTGGATCTGCTTCCTTCCCAATTCTGGATTACCGGTCCTTGGTAGGCCCAGGTCTAGGTACCTTTGATAATCTAAATTCTCCGCTGAATAACATTGATATTGAGCGAATTGAGGTGGTCCGAGGTCCTGGTTCTGCACTATATGGTCCTGGCGTAACCTCTGGGGTAGTTCACTTTATCAGTAAATCCCCAATCGATAAGCCAGGTTCTACCATCCAGTTGATTGGGGGGGAGTTATCGACTTTTGGCGTCGCCGCAAGACATGCCACTAAGGTGTCAGATAAGTTTGGCTTTAAAATTAATGCAGTCTACAAGCGAGGTGGTGAATTCACGCTGGATCCAAATGATGAGCGAGATGCCCAGCAGATTGCTTTATTCCAGCCCACTGTATCAGAACCTGCTGTAACCAATGGCGTGGTGGACGCTACCAAACCAGGTCGCCAACTCTTAAATCAAAATGACCTTGACCCAGATGGTGATGGTAATTTTATGCAGGATTTCTGGAATCAAACCGTATTTACAACGGCCTTTGAGTTCAGACCTCAGGATGATCTATCAATAAATGTGGCAGGTGGTTTTAACAATGCTTCAGCGGTTTTCTATAATAGTCAAGGAGAAGGCCTTTCTCAAGCTACGGAAACCTGGGCCCAGGCTCGTATGCAAAAAGGTGGCTTTTTTGCTCAAGCCTTTTACTTGAGAAACAATGGAGGCTCTGATGAAAAGCCGACCTTCTTGTATCAAACTGGAAACATTACCACTATCAACCGGGAGCAGATTGAGGCGCAATTGCAATACAATTTCGATCTTCCAAATTTCCTAAACTCTAATTGGACGGCTGGTTTTGACTACAGAAATTCCACCGCAGATACCAGAAACTTTGTATACGGCCGGAACGAAGAGGATGATGATTTCGGGATTGCAGGTTTATATCTACAGACCAAATTGGAGTTAGACAAAAAATTGGATTTAGTCTTGGCAGCCAGGGGAGACCGCTTCAATTTTACGGATGAAAATGCCTTCTCTCCGAGAGCCGTATTGGTTTATAAACCTTCTACTACGCACACCATGCGTTTTGGCTATAACCAAGCTTGGGGCGCGCCTTCACAGCTACAAGTGAATATTGATTTCCCGGTATCTTCCCCGGTACCTGGTGCTTTCGATATCTGGTTGTTGGGTAATAAAGAGGCACAGACCTTCGCGGCCAATCCAGAGATCAAGTGGAATGGTCTATTGCCTTTCCCGAATGTTCCCGTAGGTACGCCTGGAATGCCGCTAGGCTTTGTCCAAGGTGCCGTGACGGCTGCCGCTGGAGCTGATATCTTGGCTCAGGTCGCTGCTGGTTTAGTTGCCGCAAACCCAACCCTTGAAGCCCTCATTCCAGCTATCAATGCTTTTTTGACTAACCCTGCCAATTTTGCGGATGGTACAACTGGATCATTGTTGGGCATTAACCTATTCAACCAACAACCGCTAGGAACTTCCAGCGCTCCTGCCGCTGCCTTGAGAAAAGAGACAACTTGGGAATTTGGCTACAAAGGTTTAATTGCCAATAAACTGGCGGTTTCTTTAGATATCTACAATCGAGAGATTGATGGTGCTACTCTTTTTACCGCTATCAGCCCTTCTTATGGACTCTTAGGTCTGGATCAGATGGGTACTGATTTAGGTGCGGGAGTGGCTGCCAAATTAACCCCATTTCTAGTTGATGAGTTAACGAAACTGGGGCTTGATATTAACACAGCAACTGTTACGGCTGGCCAAGTTGCTGCTGCCTATGGAGCAGGTTATACAGCTGGCGGCAACGCTTTTGCAGATGGGATCGCTCCTTTGGCCAACGGCTTTATTTTAGGTGCGGTCGAGACGCAAGAGGTTCCAGATAATGGCGTAACTCACGTAGCGGCAGGCTATCGTACCTTTGAAGAATATAGCTATACCGGTGTTGACCTGGGGTTGGAATACTACGTAGATGAAGATCTTTCCTTCTTTGGAAACTATTCCTATATCTCTGAAAATATCTTTAACCCAGTGATTAGAGGAACGGACGGTGCTACAGAAATGACTTCAATTTCTGCGCCTTTGAATAAGTTTAGACTCGGTGCTAACTATGCGCCTGAATTGGGTTTCCGAGGCAATTTGGCTTTTCAACACGATGATTCCTACACCGTCTTCCTGGGACAGTTTTCTGGAGACACAGATGTGCGGAACTTAGTTGACCTTGGTCTCGGGTACAAATTTGATAACGGCCTAAGTATCGATGTTTCAGCTCAAAACTTGTTTGGAACGGAATACCGATACTTCCCAGGCTTCCCCAAAATTGGGCGAAGAACGCTAGTTACATTGACGTATAATTTCGGACAAGATAAATAGTCCAAACAAAGGCTCGGTTTTCGGAAGACTGAATGGTAAGGATGAGCGAAACTGAGCCTAAGGATAGCGAAATACTGGTAGACAGAGTTGCTTGGATACAGTGATGTTGAATGCGCTGTATCTAAGCACTCAATATAACAAAGGACAACAAGGCATACAGGAGATATACCATTACAAGCTGGTCTCAGTTGTTATTGATGGAATTCTGATAATGCCTTGCACTCCCTACCTCAGCCCGCTTGCCTCCCCCGTAACAATATCACACCTCCAGCTGACTTCAAATCCATTGCTCCCAATGGGTGTGTCGGAAGCAGGTAGCTTTGGCGTAGTTGAACCCATCGCCCGATCTTCTTTGTATGGACATGACTTTCGCAAAGGATTGCAGCTGCTCAAACAACTAACAAACAAGCCTTTGGTACCCGTAATTTTGAGTTTAGATGATGTTAATTTTATAACTGATGCGAAGTGGGAAGGAATATTTCCATCGCCACTTCGCTCAGTAGCTCTACTATGTACGGGAATGTTATATTATTTCCTATATTGAAGGAGAATCCAAGTTATCTACATGAAAAAGTTCAATTTTAAGTTTTATCATTGGGAAAAGACCACCCCAGATGCTCCATTTCTTAGACAACCGTTTGGTGATAAATGGGAAGTTTATACCTGGAAAGAAGCTGGGGAGATGGCTAGAAAAGTAGCTACTGGATTGCACTCTTTAGGGTTTCCACCAAAGAGTCACATCGGTTTGGTCTCCAAGAATTGTCGAGAATGGGTCATTGCCGATCTTGCCATTATGATGGCTGGCTACGTTTCGGTCCCTTTCTATCCTACCCTCAAGGCTGATTCGGTCGGGCAATTGATAGAAGCAGGAGATGTGAAGGCCCTCTTTGCAGGGAAACTCGACGATTGGGAAGGTATGAAAGATGGTGTGCCTGAGGGTATGCCGGTGATACGTTTTCCTCATTACAAAGGCTGTTCGGAGATCAAAGAGGGGACGGATTGGTACGAGTTTATGGATCAATTTGAACCGATGGAGGGAGAGACTACTGCGGAGTTGGATGACATTTGGACCATCGTGTTTACCTCTGGAACCACGGGTACGCCAAAGGGAGTGGTGTTGACTTACGGTGCCTTACAGAGCACGGAACAAGTCATTGAAGATAACAACCACCTACAGGTATCATTGGAAGGAGACAATCAGTTTTTCTCTTTTCTTCCGCTAAATCATATTGCGGAGCGTGTGGTAGTAGAGAATACCTGCTTTAAGTATGGGGGTATCATTTCTTTCGCAGAATCGCTCGAAACTTTTGCTAAGAACCTGCAGGAGACGCAGCCTAGTCTATTCTTTGCTGTTCCACGGATCTGGACCAAGTTCCAACTGGGCGTATTAGCAAAGATGCCCCAAAAACGACTTAATTTGTTGCTGAGCTTACCCATCATATCTGGGATTGTCAAGAAGAAGCTGAAGGCGGGATTGGGGATGACCAATGTACGAGGATGTCTCACTGGAGCGGCATCTATCCCAGAATCTACTAAAAATTGGTTTAGAAGACTAGATATACCTATCGCAGAAGGTTATGGAATGACGGAAAACTGCGCCCTTTGCAGTTGCTTAGAAGCGAAAGACATCCTACCTGGATCAGTAGGTAAAGCTCTGCCTGGGGCAACCATTAAGATCCACCCTGAAACGAAGGAGATCCTCATGAAGGCACCCTATGTGATGCGTGGCTATTATAAGGATGCAGAGAAAACGGCGGAGACGATCCAAGATGGATGGTTGCATACGGGTGACCAGGGCCGATTGGATGAAAATGGTAATCTATTTATCACAGGCCGGGTGAAAGATACTTTTAAAACGGCTAAAGGGAAGTTTATCGCTCCGGCTCCAATTGAATGGCATTTTGCCCAAGATGCTGATATTGAGCAGATCTGTATCCTAGGATTAGGCTGTCCGCAACCAGTAGCTTTGGTCGTTCCGTCTGAAATTGGAATGGCAAAACCTAAAGAGACCTTGAAGGAAGGATTACAATCGACCTTGCAACAAGTCAATAAGCAGTTGCCCAACTACCAAAAGGTGTCTACCATTATCGTAGCCAAGGATGCTTGGAGTATAGAGAATGGGTTCCTAACACCTACTTTGAAAGTGAAACGCAACGTTCTAGGACAACGTTACAAGGATTTGTTGATGTCTTGGCATGAAGACCAGGAGGCCGTACTCTGGGAATAGGAGCCCGTCTTGGAGGTTAGGTAGCAGGAGAAGCCATCTCCTGTTCTACAATCTCAGGTAACTGTTCCTTAAGGATATAAAAAGGCTTTGGCCCTTCTCCGTTAAATAGGGATAATGGAACTCCCAGACCGCTAACATAACATCGGATAAGCTTACTTTTTCTTTGCCGAGGGCCTCGCGTTCGGCAAGCCAGGAATTAAGAATACCCCATATGTTCCGTGCAAAAATTTCGTAATGGCCGTCGTGAGGTTCAGGAAGTACCAGTCCCTTACCCACGGCAAGATATAGGCCATTTTTGGCGAAACTCTGCACGTGTTGCATTTGCGTTTCGAATACTTGCTTGCTCTCTGGAACTAAGGCAATAACCTCGAGAATATCTCGATAAAAGAAACGATTTCCGATCTGAAACTTCAAGTAATCTTTAATCACCGTCAGATAGTCATCCTGCTTGGCAATGGCTAAGCTAGAAGTGCTGGCTTCTTTCAATTGTTCTTCCATTAATTGCAGTACTCCAGCCATCAAATCTTTCTTCAGGGGATAGTGATAGGAAAGATTGCCAGGGCTAATGCCCGCTTCTTGTGCTATGTCTTGGAGTCGCACATTGCTTACGCCTTTCCGGTTGAAAAGGGGGATAGCCTTGGATAGGATTTTCTTCTGGGTCTTTTTCATTAACCGTCGGTGTTTGCCCTTATAGAACAAGTCAGGAATTGAATAAGTTCTTTTAAATTAGGTTCTTAACCTACTCAACAGATATGCAACTAAAACGCTTTTGTAAGGCCTTTGTGCTCCTTTCTTTCCTTTTCTTCCAGGCTTGTCAGGGAGATGAAGCTACTGTTCAAACACCCGAAGGAGAAGTGACCATGAATACAGATGAATTGCTGAAAACCGTCGGTGAGATCTATGCTTTTGGTTACCCCTTGGTATTAATGGACATGACCAAGCGAGTTGTTACCAATACGGAAGTCCCCCACCCCACTCGTCCCCGCGCACCCATCAACCAACTGGGCCACTTTCGCGAATTCCCAGATCATACTTTGACCGCTGTCGTCAAGCCGAATGTCGATACTTATTACTCCATTGCCTGGCTAGATTTAGGACAAGGACCGCAGGTATTGTCCATGCCTGCCACTGAACGTTATTATCTTTTACCTTTCATGGATGCCTATTCCAATGTATTTGCATCTCCTGGTACTCGAACGACCGGGACACAGGCCCAGAAGTTTCTGGTTGTTGGTCCAAACTGGGATCAAGAAGTTCCAGATGGATTTACCCTGATCAAAGCCCCTACGGAAATGGTTTGGATGCTTGGGAGAATTCAGGTTAATAGTGAGGAAGACGGTGCCACTACAGTCCGTGCCATTCAAGATAGCATGCAGTTGGTCCCTTTTAGTGCGTATGGACAGCCAAATTACGTGGCGCCAAAGGGTAAAGTGGATCCGGAGTTTCAAGCAACAACTCCCGTCAAAGCCCTTCGGGAATTGGACTTAAACAGCTATTTTAATCGGCTTTCGGATTTGATGGTTCAAAACCCACCTGCTGTTCGAGATTCAGGGATGGTTAGAAGCATGGAGAAGTTAGGGCTGGAAGCAGGGAAACCTTTTGAGTTGAGTAGTGATAATCTAATCCTACGCACTAAGCTCAAGGTTCTTCCAGAGTTTATCCACAAAAGGATGGAAAAGAGACGTGCCGAGCCGGATACCAATTTGTTGAGTAATGGCTGGTCTATTGCTACCGCAGGAATTGGGGAATACGGAACGGAATACCTGCGGAGAGCATTTATCAACTTCATCGCCTTAGGAGCGAATTTGCCAGAAGATGCAGTATACCCCAATTTGGTCTACGATATTAATGGGGATCCGATGAATGCGAAGCGCCGTTATCAAATTCATTTTGAAGCAGATCAGTTGCCTGCGGTCAATGCTTTTTGGTCACTCACTGTGTATAATGCTGATGAGTTTCTGGTAGAAAATGAATTTAAGCGCTATGCATTGGGGGATCGCGATGCCCTCAATTACAATGAGGATGGATCTTTGGATCTGTATATTCAAGCCGCTCCTCCTCCTGAGAAGGATAGAGTAAATTGGTTGCCAACGCCAGAAGAAGGCCAGTTTTTTATGACTTTACGTCTGTATTGGCCTGAGCCAGAAGTGCTTAGTGGAGAATGGTTGCCACCTCCGGTAATTCCGGTAAAGGAATAATTCGTTTGAACTTCTTCAAAGAGATTACTTTATATTCGCGTTCATTACATAATGCAACACATGGAGGCTAAATACCATACCCCTTTAGTTTTATCAGGACCTTTTCGACAACCTAAGCAGATGCTTTTGGAACAAGAATATGGAGGGCATAAATCTCTACATGACGGTGGAGTGGCAACGGATCTTGGATTAAAAGATGCCCCGATTGAAGGCCCTACGCATTTTAGTCAATTTGTCCCACTTTTGGTGAAAATTTGGGGTAAGGAATGGTATGAAAGCGGTTGTTTTTCGGCTCACTTTTTAAATATGGTGGTAGAAGGGGAAGAGGTGAAGGCCTTTGTGGAATGGCCTGAGGAAGGTCAGACCAGGACTCGATGCTGGGCAGAAAAGGCCGATGGTAGCCTGGTCTTGGAAGCTAGTGCCAGCCTTGGCAATACCGATGCCACCCTGCTTGATCAGCGTATGGCTAAACTCCGGCCAATTAATAAGTTGGTCATTTTGGAAGATTTAGCGGTGGGACAACAAGGGAATAAAGAGGAGGAGGTGATGATGGAAGCTAATCAACACATGGGTAAACTCTATCCTTTTTCTCTTTCGCAAAAACTAGACAATATCACTGAAAGCTCGCCTTTTTATACAGATGCTAACCAATCACTATGGGACCGCGAGATCATTCCCCTTGAAATGGTTAGTGTGTTGAGTATGTATACCTTTCACGAGGCGGGATTTGTGGTGAAACAACCTTCCATAGGCTTATTTGCTGATTTGGAGATCCGCATGATTAAGGGGCCACTGCTAGTGGGTGAAACCTATAAGGTTCGCCGAGAAATCGTAGCGCTGGGCGAAAGCCGGAGAACGGAGGGCTTTTGGACGAGAAGTCAGATCCTTGATGAAACAGGTCAGGAAATCCTTGCTGAGGTCCTCCTTCATCAAGCTGTTTTTAAACACTCCTATCCAGATTATCCGACAACAACTTAGATTGGCGTAATTGCAAGGCGCTATAAATGAACAAGTTAGAGGTTGTTTTCTTACCTGCTATATGGTCCTCCCATACCTATTTCCCAATGTAAGTATGTGTTAGCTACTTAAACTTCAGATAATATTTACCTGCAATGTTGTTGCAAAAGAGCTATGATAAAAGTATATTTGCAACAATGTTGCGTTAATCAGTGGTTGCACAAATACATTAACGTGACGTTGTAAAGATTTTTTAATAGGTAGTAAACTTTCGGGGTGCTAATTATGGGCATAATTGGCACCCCTTAGCTTATTAAGGGATCTGTCTCTTCTACGCTCACAAATAAATTGCTCACAAGTCAAGTATCCAGCCTAGCCGATTTTATCCACATCTAAGCAGCAGCCGTAAATCTAATTTATTCCTCTATTCTAAGGTAGCCTTTGCTAATCATACATCCTCACCAGCTTGGTTCGTTTTTTGGACTCTAGATCAGTTGGTTTTGTTTAACTATTGGTATACATTTGGAGTAACAAATAGTGGGCAAGTTTTTAATATATGGAGGACCATGAGCATAGCAGAACTAGACCTTCATAGGCCCTTGCAATAACATACTAAAACGAAACTATTTGCATGAGACCTAGTTTCTACCTTTCTGGGCTACTATTTTCTGTTCTTTTCGGGCTTTTGTTATCGTCGTGTTTAGGAGATAGCCAAAAGGCGATGAATGGTGGTGCTGCCGCCGAACAGCAGTCAGATAGTATCCGACTTACCAACCCTTCAGAGCTTGCTGGAAACACTCCATCCTCCGGAGGGCAACCGGAAGATTCTACCATTTATAAATGGGACGATCAGATTTTTGATTGGGTTGAAATTGGAGAATTGGAAAGACTCAATCACCCCTCCAATAATTTAACGATAGATATTGATGTAAATAATCCCACTGAAGTGCGTTGGGAAGTTCTGATGAATATACTGTATCAGTTGAAATACTATTCAGAACTAGACCTGTCAATATTTGCTCCTGTTTTTGGTCCAAATTTAGAAAGACTGGATGGTCAGACCGTAGTGATTGACGGATATATATTGCCGATTGATGAAGAACAAGGAATCTGGGCGTTATCCGCTTTTCCCGTTGCTTCTTGTTTTTTCTGTGGGCAAGCAAGCCCATCTTCTGTTATCAGTATTTACTTTAGTGAAAACCAGGGGCGAACCCGATATGCAACTGGAGACAGGCTTTCGTTAACGGGTACTTTGACCTTGAATCACGATGATCCCGTAGAACTTTACTACATACTGAAAGAGGCAGAAGGAAGATTACTGCAGTAGTGATAATTATATTTTTGATCCGGTTCAGCGAGATCGTCAGTTTATGGGAAAGCTTACTTTAACGCAGCAGTTTTAAGCCGTTCTAGATGAAGATCCCATGGGACTACATTGTCCTGAAACCAAGTCTAGGGTCTTCGGTCGAATGATAATTACAAAAGGGTACACCTATATCACATGTACCCTTTTGAATAGTAGGCTAAGTACTCTTCTTTGGAAAGCGAGCGCTAGCCGAATTTTAGCTCCATTATCCGTTCCGCTCTTTGCTTTGAGCTGAACGCATTCCTCCGCCTTGACCGACTCTGCCTGATGTGGTCATTGTACGCCATCCCCCCGTATCTGTACTTTTGGCTTTGGCTAGGATACCTCCGCCTTCTGTACCATTACTGGCTATGCCCGATATGCGCCAGCCTCCCGTGTCAGTACTGTCTCCTTTCAAGGCTAAACTCCCATTGCCCGTGCTTCCATTCGAATAAGAGAATCCTCCTACTGCCAGTGCCAGGCAAGATAGCAGCAGAACTTGTTTTAGTAATTTCATATTTGAGGTTTGTAGGGTTGGTTAGAAAATAATGTGCAGCAATCATATGGCGACACAAACATATAATTTATTTTTCAATTTAAAAGTTCCCTGTGACTGCTTTTTTTTGGTTAGAATATTTTCTTGAAATCTATACAGGAGCCGTATGCAATGAAAGTGGGTAACTAAGTGTATCCATCAGCAGGAACTTATTTTCTGTAAATTTCCTTTCTGAGAGTGATAAGTCGGATAAGCAACCAAAGTGCAGATTCTATTTGGTGTTCTCAACACAGCGAAAGGAAATAAAAGGGGATATATGAAAATACTCATCTTTGGCCCACCAGGTGCTGGTAAATCTAAGCTCGCTTTTGATCTTGGCAAGAAAATGGAGCTGCCCGTTTTTCACGTGGATCATTATTTCTTTAAGGGACCGGACATTCATGTTCCGGTAAAGGAAGCTATGAAAGAGCTGAAGACCGCGCTACCTGATGACAATTGGGTCATAGAGGGTAATCACGGAGCTGTGCTATCGTTTCTCACTATGCGGGCAGATCATACTATTGTACTCCAGGTATCTCCATTAATCTGTCTATTTCGTGTGTATAAGCGATACTTGCAGCAGGACCCTCAGCTTAAGCGGGCTATATCGGAGGGTTGGGAAGAAAAGATGAGTTGGCAGTTTACTTGGTTTATTTTGCGACTTTTTCCCAAAAATTTTGCGAAACAAAAGCGACAAATCCAGGAGATAGCCATCGGGAAGGTGCATCTAGTTAGGAACGCTAAGCGCTTTGACTTGCACCTATTGCAATAAGTCAGCACTGTTTAAGCCAGTGCTGACCAAGGTTGCTTTCACTTATTGCTTCAAGTACTTGGCTCGACCTATTGTCAAGACATTATCCTCTCCGGGCCATAAAAAAGCCGGGTATCTTTCTTTGTTTCCATTTTGAGACTTCAATTCTAGGTAAAAGCCATCCAGTGTAAAAGTCCCCCTTGCCTGAGAGGAACTGGTCCCCGTTGCACCCCCAGCGTTGTACTGTAGTTCACTTTGGCTACTAGTGCCGACGGTGCCTATGTAGTCAAACTGGTTCGGGGAACTGAAACGAATCGCTGTTTCCTTACTGATGATGGTGGAGGCTTGTCCCGGCATATTCAGGGTTCCTCCGGAGGCATGTTTGTAGGTGCCCAACAGTTGTTTAGCAGTAAGCGGTTCAAGCGGCTGGTAGAAAAGGGTTTTACTTTGTCTCCAGCCTTGCTTTTCTGCTTTCAAGGTTCGATCGGCTTGAATGGAGTTAATGGCAGCTAAAGTCGGCCAATGCAGTTGTAGTACTTTACCTTGTTTTTCCCAACTTCCCTTAAATTTTGCAGGTACATGGGATAGATCCGCTGCGTGCAGGTGGTTTAAATCCAGATCCTTTGGTAAGGTCTTTAGGGCCGTTCCATCCGGTAATAAGATGAGATAACGCGTCACCAACTTGGGGCCAGTGCTGTAGAACATCATTTTGCTAGCTACATAGATTTCGAAATTAGCAGTGGTAATGGTAGTAGGTTCTGTCTGCTTAGGCCATAGGTATAGACCTACTGCGGCACTGATCACCAGGAGTGACCAATAGCTTGAGAAGATTTTCATGTCGAGTGATTTAATTTGATTTTCGGTTGGGTCAAATATCAGGAGCTTCTGAAGGCGAAGCCTACTTTTTAGGTGAAAGGAGGCCATCCTTCGACGAGGGTACAAGTGCAGGCTTTGGTGGATATATATTCCTAATGAAAAACTAATGTCGGCTGGTAATCAAATCTTTAGATGAGTTGTAGGCAAAAAAAAGGGGCTCGCTCAAAGAGCAGAGCCCTACCAGATACAACTTAAAACTTTCTTTTCCAAAAAGTATAATGATGTAAAAGTATTCAATTTGCAACAGTGTTGCAAATTAAATTCCTGGTTTTTCAAGCTTTCAGACTTTTTTTGCAGCTAGGCTACATTTGCAATCTTGTTGCATTTGATAAAATTCCTTAACTTGCGCCATTCATTTGAAAAATCAAAATATGACTATGAAGCAACTGTACCAAAGTTTGCCATTCATTCTTTTATTCCTATGCCCTTTTTTCCTACAAGCTCAGCTTAGCCAAATTACGGAGGTAACCCTAACCTTTACTCCATCTAGTGGCTCTGCTATCACGGCTACGGCCACCGATGCAGGAAGTGGACTAGTAGTGGATGGGCCTATTACCCTGTCTGAAAGTACAGATTATACACTTGACATTGCCTTAAGAAATGTAGCACAGAATACTGATATTAATGCTGAAATAACCGCTAATCCAGAGCGATATCAATTTTTCTTTGAGACGCCTGGTAGTATTATCTCCGGCGATATAGCTTATGGTGATACCGATGCAAATAGCCTACCCGTTGGCCTTGCCAGTTCCTTCACGTCCGAATGTGTCGAAGCGGATGGTGCGACTGGAAGTTTGCGCATCCTACTTAGTGACCTGATGAGTGATAAAATGGCCAACTCCGTCATCACGGATGGTACGGCACAGTTCGATTTAACTTGGACAGTGAATGTAGCTGATGCTCCAGACGCCCCTCCCTGTGAGAATGAAGAAGAGATTATCACTAACGTAATCTTGACTTGGACGCCAGTAGGTGGAGGAGATCCAGTTGTAGCGACAGCTACGGATCCAGATGGTGAAGGTGTGATGGATTTGATGGTAGATGGTCCGATCAACTTGTTAGAAAGTACAGAATACACTTTGGCAGTACGCTTACGTAATGAAATCGAAGGCGAAGAGGTGACGGACGAAATTATGGAAGAGGATGATGAGCATATGTTCTTCTTCGCGTTCACCGATGAGATTTTCCTATCACCAGCAGGAGACGGTAATATTGATAACCGTGAAGATCCGGTGAACTATAATGACCAAGATGAGAACGGATTGCCTGTAGGTCTTTCCACAAGTTGGACCACCGAGTGTGGCGAAGAGAGTAGCACTGGTTCATTCCGTATTGTCTTGAAGCACCAGCCTGATATCAAATCAGCTACTTCTACTGCTGATGATGGCGGAACGGATATAGATTTAACTTTTACGGTGAATGTAGCAGAGGATCCTGATGCACCACCCTGTGAGAATGAAGAAGAGATTATCACCAATGTAATCTTGACGTGGACGCCAGTAGGTGGAGGAGATCCAGTTGTAGCGACAGCTACGGATCCAGATGGAGAAGGTGTGATGGATTTGATGGTAGATGGTCCGATCAACTTGCTAGAAAGTACAGAATACACCTTGGCAGTACGCTTACGTAATGAAATCGAAGGGGAAGAGGTGACGGACGAAATTATGGAAGAGGATGATGAGCATCAGTTCTTCTTTGCCTTTACGGATGAGATATTTTTATCTCCAGCAGGCGATGGTAACATTGATAATCGCGATGATCCTGTGAATTACAATGATTTTGACGAGAATA
>JABSSL010000047.1:38438-67497 GCA_013214355.1 Saprospiraceae bacterium
ATGGAAGAGGATGATGAGCATCAGTTCTTCTTTGCCTTTACGGATGAGATATTTTTATCTCCAGCAGGCGATGGTAACATTGATAATCGCGATGATCCTGTGAATTACAATGATTTTGACGAGAATAATTTACCGGTAGGACTTTCCACTAATTGGACCACGGAGTGTGGTGAGGAAAGCAGCACGGGTAGCTTCCGTATCGTCTTGAAGCACCAGCCCGACATCAAAGATGATATGTCGACAGCTGATGATGGCGGAACAGATATAGACTTGACCTTTACAGTGAATGTAGCAGAGGATCCTGATGCTCCTCCATGTGAGAATGAGGAGGAGATCATCACGGATGTGGTCTTGACTTGGACACCAGTAGGTGGAGGAGATCCAGTTGTAGCCACAGCTACGGATCCAGATGGTGAAGGTGTCTTAGATTTGATGGAGGAAGGCCCGATCAACTTGCAAGAGAATACGGAATATACTTTGACTGTAGAGCTGCGCAACGATCTGGAAGGAGAAGATATTACTACTGAGATCATGGAAGAAGATGATGAACACCAGTTCTTCTTTGAGTTTACAGAAGGTATATTCAGCAGCCCTGAGGGAGATGGTAATATTGATAACCGTGACGATCCAGTTAACTACAATGATTTTGACGAGAATAATTTACCGGTAGGACTTTCCACAGGATGGACCACGGCTACGACCATGTCCGGCGGCTCATTCCGCATCGTCTTGAAGCACCAGCCTGATATTAAATCAGCTACTTCTACCGCTGATGATGGCGGAACAGATATAGATCTAACTTTCGTGATCAATACTGATATTACCGATGTGGATAATCCAGCAGGCTTGGATCAAGAAAGTCTAGTGCTTAGTCCAAACCCAGTGTGGCAAGAACTGAACTGGAAATTGGAAAATGCTAGTTCAAACGACCCTGTAGATATCATGATTTTCAATACATCTGGTCAGCTAGTGAAGCGATATCGTTCACCTGCTCCTACCATTGATGTAAGCAAATTGAATCCAGGCGTTTACATTTTCCAACTACAACAAGCGCAACAAATCATTAGCAAGCGATTTGTGAAGACGCAATAATAAGGATACTACATTAAGGATTTATAGTATACTCAGCTAGCATCCCGGACTTTAGCCATCGGCCGAAGTTCGGGATGTTTTTTTGGGGAACCTATGGCGCTTTTTGGGACTGGATTCTTTGAAAAGCTCGAGGAGGAATAAAATGCCTGTATCGTGGACCAAGAGGACATTGGGGAGCAAACACGCATCCTAGATGAATGGATCTCGATTTGATCTTCACTCGGGTTTTTTTCATGGGTTCGTAGTTCATAAAAATCGAATTTCATAAAATAAGCTGACGCCTTGGGCAGTTTATGTTTGATAAATTCATGACTAAGTTGAATAAAACTTACTACTTAGCCCCTCATTTTTTCATATACTTACATTATAATTAAGCCCGTTAATACGCTTAACTACATCCTACTGCTCCTTAGCTTAAAGTCTTAGCGCATATTTTAATATCTAATGCCTGAGAACCAACACTTTAGCAACTTGTCGTACAATTAATTCAATTATTTTACCTGCTAAACTCCTTCATTAATCGTTGATGAAGTACTAAATTTCTGCTTCTCAGTTTGCAGAAATTTTAAACAAATGCTTTTTTGTAACCAATCAACTCATAATGAAACAACTGTCATCAGCGAAGTATTTGCTTTTCGCTATTGTAATTACCTCCCTTTTTTCCTGTGGAGCCTCAAAGAAAAACAACTCCACCTCTGTTCAATCTAGTGAGACTACCGAAGCAGAATCCGCTTATCATCAAGGACAATTGACCATACTAGTAAAGCAGGGAAATAAGGTGGTTTTACCGGATTACGATCATGCTACTCCCATGTTAGGGAAATACCCTCATCTAGGCGATTTTCTTAAACCTTTTGGTATTAAGCGTATACACCGCTTGTCCCCAGATCCCAATTCTGGTGAGCTAACTGGTTTCTATCGGATTCAATTTGACGAATCAAAATCGATGGAAGATTTCATCAAAGCCTTAGAAGGCTTGGACATTGTAGAAAAGGTAGAGAAAGTTGCCATCAACGAACCCAAAAAGTAATTACTAATGAAAAGAATTATTACAATCACATTTGCCATTTTAGTTTTTCTTGGAACCATAACCGCCCAAAAGCAAGATGCTAGATATTTGGATGGTGTAATCTACTTCCAATTACATCCAGCGCTCGATCTTACCATACCGGAAATATCGCAGGGAAAGCCATTTACCCAAGCTGCCGCGAAGGCTACCTTTCCGCAAATTCATGAAGTGCTTAACCATCATGAGGTGAAGACGCTGAAGCTTGCTTTTCCAAATATGAATAGCAAAAGTTTGCAGTATACCTATAAATTGGAATTTGAGGATCATGCCAATGTAGATGCCATCACTAAGACCCTAGAGCTAAGTGATAAAATTGCCCTTGTCGAAAGGGCTCCCATTAATTATACCTTAGGCGTCCCAAGTGACTCGAGGGTCAATGATATGTGGTTTCTCGATCATATCGAAGCATTTGATGCTTGGGATATTGTTGATGGAAAAACCGATGTTACGGTTGCTGTAGTAGATGATGCCGTATACATTGAACACGAAGACCTTAGGGATAACATTTGGGTGAATACGGCCGAATGGAATGGGGTACAAGGAGTAGACGACGATGGAAATGGTTACGTTGATGACTACCATGGCTGGGACGGTGCCAATAATGACAACAACCCGAATCCCCCATCTAATGCCACTGATCAGTATTTTATGCACGGTACGCACGTGGCTGGAACGGTGGGAGCAGTGACGGATAATGGTAGGGGCATTGCTTCTATTGCCTTTAACAATGCTAAAATAATGGCCTGTAAGGGGGGGAGAGATAGCGATGGCGCATTAAGCGGGATTTGGGAAGCCTTTGCTTATGCGGTAACTAAGAACCCGTCAATCATCACAAACTCTTGGGGGCGTGGGGTTGATCAAGCAGGTAACCCTCCTGCCCCACTCGCACAGTTCGAAAGAGCCTTGCTCAATGAGGCCCATCAAAGAGGGATACTCGTTCTTTTTGCGGCCGGAAACGAAAATAACAGTAATGCGGTTCCGGCAACCTATGAAACCGTGGTCGCAGTAGCTGCTTCGGGCAATGAATTTACGGGCGCCCGCGACCAAAAAGCCTCCTATTCCAATTTTGGTTCCTGGGTAGATATAGCCGCTCCAGGTACCCAAATTCTGAGCTGCTCACCGGGTAGCAGTCGATACGTTTCGATAAGCGGTACTTCTATGGCAACTCCCAACGTGGCCAGCCTCCTGGCCTTGATGAAAGCACATGCCCCTAGTTTGAATCGAGAACAATTGCTCAACTGCCTATACTCTTCTGCCGACAATATCGATAGTGATAATCAACTTCACGTAGGGCTGTTGGGGGCAGGAAGAATTAACGTCAAAAGGGCTATTGAGTGTGTCTCTGGGGATAATATCTCTAGCTGTTCCACACCCTCGGGGCTTTCCGTAACTGATATCACTGAAACCACAGGTACGCTTCGTTGGAATAATGTGACGGGAGCCACCGGTTATAATGTGCAGATTCGTGTAGTTGGAAATACGAATTGGTTCTCCTTTGATGGAAATCCCTTTTCTTCAAATTTTGTTGCTGTGACGGGCATGGCCGTGGGTACCAATTATGAGTTTAGGGTCCAAGCTGTTTGTGGTAATAGTACTAGTGGATTTTCGAGTCCTTTCACCTTCCAGACTATCAATGAAGATAACGCCGGGGGGACAACCTGCACGGCCTACAACGACATTTACACAAATTTTTCTGAGGGTGGAGATTGTGCTAATACTCCCATAGTGATTGATGACTTCCAGGTATGGCCAAATGAAGCTTATAGGATCAACGATTGTGTTCCTGGACAAACGTATACTTTTTCTATTTGCAACGGATACAGTGCTGCTAATTGGGTCGCCAGATTAACAGCAGCTCGTTTGATCGACAACACCCCCTCTGACGTTTATGCTTCAGAAGTGGGTTGCGAATTGGTTTTTACCGTTCCTAGTAATCTACAAGCGCCAGTAGATATTGTCGTCGTTGTTTCCGAAGAAAACAACTGTGGCGGTGCTACTCAACAGATTAACAATGGTTTTCCCTCCCTTAACTGTAGTGACAACGGGAATCAAGGCTGCTTAACGGCTGGAACGGTTTACAACGACCTCGCCTCTGGTGGGATATGCAGCCAAGGGCCTGTTTCTGCCACTTTTTCTGCTTGGACAAACGAGGGATATCTGATTGAGAATTGTGCCCCCGGTCAAGAATATGAATTTAGCATTTGTAATGGATACAATCCTAATCGCTGGGAAGCGGAACTAACCGTCGTTGAAGTAGATGATCAACTAAATATCCTCAATGTATTAGGTAATGTCTTTGGCTGTAGTGTTCGATTTACCATACCTTCCGGCAGTAACAACTCAGTGGATGTCGTGGTGGTGATATCTGAAAAAGGAAACTGCGGCGAACAGGCTATTCAAGTCGATAATGGGATACCCGTTATCTCCTGTATAGCAGAAAACCTATGCACGGCGCCAGCTTCCCTATCCGTTCAAGATGTTGGCAATAATGATGTAGTACTAGCTTGGTCAGCCGTCAATGGAGCTAATTCCTACACCGTTCAGGCTCGCCCAACGGGAACAACGGATTGGGTAGAAGCATTTGGGTGGACAGATACGGAAATTCCTTATTTTAACTTGCTTCCTTGTACGGAATATGAATTTAGGGTTAGAACGCAATGTAGCAATGACTTTAGTGATTTTAGTACGCCCTTTACCTTCACTACCACTGGCTGCGCAGCTACTTCTTGTGCCGTACCCTCCATTGCTTCAATTGACAACTCTGCTCCGGGTTCAGCTACCATTACTTGGAATGGAGATAATGCTTTAACTGGATATGCCCTAAATTATAAGCACCAGGCGGGCAATACCTGGCTAACGGTAAACACCGAGGCAGAACAAGTCACTCTGGAAAATCTAACCAGTTGTTTGACGTACGAAGTACAGGTGATTGGCCTTTGTGATGTTGGCCAAAGTGAACCCAGTAGTATTCAAACCTTTGATACCGATTGCCAGCCCTGTTCCTCCCCAAGTTCCATCCAATTTGTGACGGTAACACCCTATGACTCTGAAATTCTTTGGAGCACAAAGGATTCGGATCTGTCCTATGTATTCCGCGCGAAAGAAACAGCTAGTAGTGAATGGACTGAATGGGATTTTAATGATAATTTGGTGAGCCTCACAGGATTGAATCCCTGCACGGAATATGACATTGAGGTTAAGGCGCTTTGTGCGTCAGGGGAGAGCACCTTCAGCCCAACTCAGAAGCTGACTACCCTGGGTTGTTCCGGCCCACTCTATTGCAATTCAAAGGGAGAGGTGGCCACTTTTGAATGGATCCAAAAGGTCGAATTAGGCCAACTGGTTAATGAAAGCGGAAATAATTTTGGGTATAAACAATTCACTGAATTCGAATCTACGGTATTTGAGCTTGGACAGGAGTATAGTGTTGAATTAACCCCTGGTTTCTCCGATGATGTGTATGATGAATACTGGCGTATCTGGATTGATCTGAATCAGGATGGCGATTTTAATGATGCCGGAGAAATGGTTTTTGATTTATCCTCTCCTACTCCTAATATCGTTACGGGCACATTTACCTTGCCAGCAAGTGCTCAGCTGGGGACGACCACGATGCGAGTAGCCATGAAATATTACGATTCAGCCACTGATGCGGATTCACCTCAATCGTGTACTACTTTCGATTATGGCGAGGTGGAGGATTATTCCATCACTATAGATCAAACCACTTCTTCTGCGGAGCCGATCCGGTCTGATATATCCGTTTTCCCAAATCCTTTTACCGATAGGGTACAGATCAAAGGACTAGAAGAGGATCACGAATTGAGTATTTTGGATGTAAACGGGAAATTGGTGTACCAGAAGATTACTGATTCCCTGAGGCCTCAGGAAGAAATCTCCTTAGCTCATCTGCCCGTAGGGATCTATATTTTGCAAGTAATGGATAGCAGTAATCGGGTGTTAAGGAAGAAACTAATCAAGCAATAGAAACTGGATAGAATTGCTGCGTCTGGAGCAACTTTCAGGCATGGCTTTTTTCAGTTAATTCCAGATAGAGTAATTGGAGGTTAGGCGATTGAGGATGTAAAATTAACAATCGTCTGACCTTCAATTGCTCCGTTTTTTAGGGCTGGCCACACTCCTTTTACGCCCCATTAAATCAGGTCTTTCTTGTGATGGCCTCTAGTTTTACTTTGGAACTTGTTTCACTACTATGGGGACATACCCAAGTTCTAGTCCATCGGGCGGGGTTACGATGAGATTTTCATCAATGCTTACTAAATCTCCAAAGGTCTGTTTAGGTATATAATCTCGATCGATGGGCCATTCAGCGTGAATCTTTTCAATCAGGGATTGCAAAGCTGATTTTTTTTCTTCTGTCCAGTTGAACTGGCCAAATACGGGTTGGTCTATGAATCTGTACCAGTAGTAAGTTACCACAGAACCATCGTTCAAAGTAGCTTGATGTGGGCCACTAGCAGGTCCTGGACTTTTCCAACTGCCCACTTCTGGCGAAAAGTAGGTGCCCGAATTTTCCTGATTAGGAAATGCCGCTTCAAGCAAGCCTAATTCTTTTGGAACTTCGGAGGCTAAGATAGGTGTGAAGGTCTCGCCATCCTCTTTAAAATATTCCGGAAACGAACCCACTTGGGAGGTGGTATTCTCCCAATTAAACCCAAAGGTACCTTCCTTTACAAATGGTTTAAAGATGGCATCGATCCCGGTAATTGGAAGGCCATAGATATCGAGGCCAGAGAAGGTAGAATCCATTTTGGGTTGAATCATTCCTGAATCCTTAAAGCTTCCATCGGAAGGCAGATCATTGGTTCTCCAGTTGAGTATTTCATTATACAAAGCATCTTTGTTGTAGAACCTTAGATCTTGGACTAATCGTGCCTTTCCACGAGCGTCCGCCGGAAAGCTTAACTTGGGGATCTTAATATACAAGGTGCTGTCCCTATCATACTGTCTAAAACTGGGAACAGTATTGATTTCCATAGCACCTCCATGAATAATACCTTCACGGACATCCAATCCTCTTCCCTCTAGCTCCGGATAGATCTCAGAAAACCTAGACCAGGTTTCAGGAAGGTAGTAAGCTATGGGACCCTTAAAGTTTTTCGTGTTGATAAAACAAGTCCAGCTCTGATTCCCCACCGAAACCTTGGAGTTGTGATACGCATCTGTGAATGGTAAGGCCATGTAAGAATATCCCATAAATTCCCCATCAGGGTTGCCCTCGAAGGGCAGTGCGTCCGGTGGAATCAATACGCGGTTGCTCAATTGTGCCACGCCAAGGAGGCTATCCGGAAGCGCTTCATCCTCATAGAAGAAGGACCAACCGGGGGTAGCCACCTCGTAGTCATAACATTGAGGAGTGGAATTCATGCTAAACTTCGGTGGGCCATAACGGTATTTATTTCTCGCCCAATAACCTAGACCTCCTTCTAATGTTTGAAAAACTCTTTCGTAGGTGGGTCCAAATGCTGTAACCTCACGAATAGCGGTACCAGGTGGGCAGAGCGCCATATCGATGTTATCTTTATTATTGGGAATAATCCAAGTGCCGGGTAACCCAATCTGTAGCCGGTGTAAGGGTTGGTTGATGAGTGGCCAGGCGGCGGTATAAAAGGAGACCCCCATCCCGTAGGCTGGATTGGGTGCTGCATCATAGCCTACGTAGCCATGAAAACCATGGCCAACAAATTCTGGCTCCATAGCACTGTCGGATTCCTTTCCATGGCAGCTTAGAAGTAAAGTGCAAATAAGTAGAACTAAGATTTTCGAGCTAATGGGAATAAGGAAGTTTACACAAATCCTAATCATTATATTCAATTTCATTAGTAATGGCTATCTCAAAAACCGAAAGGTGAACCTACGCTAGTCTTCAATTCATCTTGATCTTAAGCTTATCCACCACTACTTAAAACCTGGTAATTGAGTATTCTGCTTCATACAGATGCTCCTTACCTTGGTAAAAGCCATCTTCATTTACCTTATACCAATTCGCATTTGTATTATACTGGTAGGCGGGGGTAAACACATCCACCATTTGGGTGAATTCATTCGGCATGATGGAGTGAATATTGCCTTCATCTGCAGTCAGGAGGCCCACATCCCCAGTCTTTAAGATTTCATTTTCTACTTCTCGAAGGATACACTTTTTTACCTCAAATGTTTTTTCTCCGCTTTTGATCTCCCTACTTTCGGAGCTTTGCTCCTCGACATTATAATTCTTAGCCAAAAGGCTTCCCGAAACCACATTGAGTACACCCGTCATGTTCGGATGATCGTGATGTGGGATATATTCCCCTTTTTCGAATTGGAATAAGGAGACCTGGAAATCCATTTCATAGTGCAAGCTGGCCGATTCAAACCAATTCGGGCGCTTATTTTCGTAGGCGTCCATTTCCTTCTTGATGTTTTCAAACGCGGGGAAATTACACTGGAGCAATAATTGCCTTACCTGATCTGTATATTGCTTTTGATCCCAAGGTACTTCGTGCTGGGTCTTTGCTAATTGGGAAAGGCGCTCCAGAAAAGCGTCCCAGTTTAGTTTGGTATCCTCATTCCACTTGCCGAAGTGTGCATTCGCTTTTTGAGCATAAGCTGAAATCGAATTCAGCTGTGTGGCAATGGTAACGAATCCTAGGGCACTTAATTTGATAAATTCTCGTCGTTTGTAGTCGTCCATAGTTCTTTCCTACTTAGTTCCTCCGGTTTGATCTAATTGACTTATCCGGATAGTTTGGTACGGGAGGCACATCTCTTGGATCCTTTTTGATTTTATCCTGCAATAGTCTAATGGCGGCTTCCAGCTGGGCGTCTTTGCCCTTGAAAGTTTCATGTGGTAGATTATCTAATTCGATATCCGGCACAAAACCGTGGCCTTCAATTAGCCATTCCCCTTCAGGGCCATACACTCCAAACATAGGTGCTCTGGCGATGCCGTTATCGGTTAACCGATTGGCACTATTCAACCAGATTTGACCTCCCCAGGTACGCATCCCGATCGTAGTGCCTAATCCCAGTCTTTTGAACCCTTCGGCAAAAGTCTCTCCGTCGGAGTAGGTATTTTCATTGACTAATACCACAATATGACCTCGGAATGCATAATGCATATTCCAATAGGGTTCTCCTGATCTCCCCTTCCAATACATCCAGGCCTTCCTCATCAATTTTTCAAGGAAAAAGGCATCGACATTGCCACCCCAATTGTACCGAACATCCAGTATTAATCCTTTCCTATTAAATACAGGGTAAAACTCTCGATAAAACTGCTGGACATCTCCACTTCCCATCGCTTTTAAGTGTAGATAGCCTATTTGTCCTTCACTATCTTCTTCCACCTTGAGTCGGTTACCATATTCCCAATCCCCGTACCGCAATGTATACTCATTGCCAGTGGGTTTGACGATAACATCTCGAGTAGATCCATCTCTTTTTAGACTTAAGCGGACTTGTTTTCCTACCTGATTCCGGATTAACTCCCCAATGTCTAAAGCAGACAGGGCATCTCTTTCGTTTACTTTTGTAATCACATCCCCCTCCCGGATATCCAGATAAGGATCGTCCAATGGTGATTTTCGGTTGGGGTAATCTGGGTCAACTTTATAAATATAGTCTATTCTAAACCCTCCATTGGCCTCATCCCTACTAGTTTCTGCTCCCAAACTGGCTACGGATATGCTTTTGTTATCACTCCGTGTATCACCGCCCCCTGCCCCCGTATGTAAGGCAGATAATTCCCCAACCAAGCGCCCGATCACATCTGAGAGTTCATTTCTCGTAGTCACACGATCTACCAAGGGGGCGTATTTCTCGTACATAGCATTCCAGTCTACCCCATGCATATTCTTGTCGTAGAAGTAGTCTCGCTCCATCCGCCACGCATCCTTGAAAATCTGCTTCCAGTCATCCCGTGGATTAATAGCAAACTTCCATCCACTAAAATCTATTTTACCTTCTGTTAGGTTGGCACTTCCGGTCCCTGCATTGACCATATGGTAGGATCGACCCTTTCTGATCAGTAATTTTTTACCGTCTGCAGTGATCTCAAATCCATTGACCGCCGAGGCTACGGTCTTTACTTTGATGTCTTCATTAGCGATCTTAACCACTTTTAGGTGAGACTTTGCATTTACACCCGTTTCGGCCACCATCATATATATGGCTTTATTATTGACTGCCAGGTTGTTATAGTTGCCAGCAGGAATAGGAACTTCCATTATTCTGGCCTGGATCCCCACCTTATCGATACTAACCGTAAATTTATCTGATGATTTTTTTGCAGTATCTTTTTTCTCTGTATTCATGAGCTCGTCATCCTCTCTGAAAGGAGATCTAGTTCGCTTTTGTAAGGCCACGTGGTAGACTTTCTCACTAGCATCCCAGTAAGGTTCCGGTTGTCTGGTTCCCCAAGGACTTCCCACCAGTGAAGTGAAGCTGCGGTCAGATAAGAAATACAAGAATTTGCCATCCGGACTCCACTTAGGGTTGAAGCTATTGGCTCTGTCAGTAGTCAGATCGAAAATAGATCCATCAGTTAGGTTATATACCTTGATCTGTGTCATGGAATTCAAGGCCGTTTGTACAAATGCCAGCCACTGACTATCGGGCGACCAAGAAAAGTCTCGGATCCCTTGCTGATTGGTAGAAATCTTTTTGCTGATTCCGCTTGCCACATTTAAAACGTACATATTAGCTTCCAGATCATCATAGGCAATCCACTTCCCATCAGGTGATGGAATGCCTTGATATCTGAGTAGGTTCCCATCCTTGGTCAGGGGCGAAAGGTTTCCGGAGCCATCTGCGGCAAACTGAACGAATTCAAACTCTCCACTTTTATCCGATAGGGTAATAATATTCTTCCCATCATGAGAAAACACGGCGTCACGATAGCGAACATCCTTTTGCTCGGTGAAGGCCACCGATCGCCCTGATTTGACCGGAACCATAAATACTCTTCCTCTTGCGGTAATGACAATTTTTTCTCCTTTGGGATCTGGATGGACAGAGGTGATGTATCTAGATGGATTTTGGTCCCACTTTTCTCTCAATTGCTCCAAATCAGAAGCCAACCTAATGTCAATCTTACTGTACTGGCCGGAGGCAATATCTAGTAGCCAAAGATCCGCAGCATGTTGATAGACGATTTTACCGTTGTCGACATTGGCGTAGCGGACATCATATTTATTGTGTTTGGTGTGCTGTTTCAAATCATTCCCGTCCGCGTCCATTGACCAAATATTCATAAAGCCATCTCGATCAGAGATGAAATAGAGTCTTCCTTCGTACCACATAGGATGGAAACTCTCCCCATCATATCCATTGCTTAGTTTAACTGCCTCGCTGCTGCCATTGAATTTCCAGATTTGACGAGCGGTACCCCCTACATATCTCTTTGCAGCATCATTATGATCCCCAGGACGAATAAAAAACCAGATTCCCTCTTTATTCTGTACTCCTTCACTAGCCTGATGTAAGGGTACAACAGCTTTGTCTTTTGATTTCAAATCGATAGTCACCAGTTGGGCCTCTGGGCGTTTGTTGAAGGCCCATGTTTGGTATACGATTTTTCCATCGGGCGTCCAACTGGTTACGATTGAACCATCTGATTCGTAAGTCCAACGGGTGGTCATGCCCCCATCAATGGGCAGGGTGTATACTTCAGTAGGTCCCTCATAACTAGCAGAATACGCGAGTGTCTTCCCATCAGGGGATATCACTGGATATCGCTCCTGTTCTGCATGTGTAGTCAGTCGTTGAGCCAATCCGCCCTCAGTTGATACTTTCCATATGTCTCCTTCTGCTGTGAAAACAATCGTGTTTTGGTGAATATCGGGATACTGATAATATCCCTCAAATCCCTGGGCGATAACTTGACCTAAACCAAGTGTCAAAAACAGGATGTGTACGAATAGCTTGGCGGGTTTTGATGGCATGATAACATTTTTTTGGATTTGTGGATGGATGTGGTCTTTGTCCTGCCTGCTCCGAACAAGCCTCATTTCCATTTTCTGTTCTTTGCCGAGCAGGGGCTTTACAACGGAGGATTTTTAAGAAGGAGATACTAAATCATCGGATAACGAGTATAGACGGCGATTTTTAATGCAACATCGTTGCAATCTAATTAAAAAAATGCCAATCCGGCTAAACGGTATTGCATTTATTGGTTGGGATTTTCGATAAAGACAAAAATTAGTCAAACGCTATTGTCTGTCTACAAATATTCCGTTTAGTACTTTGCATAAAGAAACAGAAGGTGAAGAACTGATCATTCAATTAGATTCTGCTAGATAAAAGTTTTTTCAAAGTGATCTTAACTTAGCACTAGCCATACGTGCAAGCCCCAAAGCCAGAAGGGATAACAAAGCCAAGGGCCCTACTGCAGATAGGCCATTCAACTGAACCTCCCCCTGATGATATTCTTCATTTATTTCTTTTTTTCCATCCGGGCATCAGTCATTTTATAGGGTAAAGACTGAACGGCATTCCTGCTGAGGCTGAGCGTCCCCGTTACCTGTACAAAATCATCCATACGGAAAAATCTTTTCTTGCTTTTGGGGTCTAGTTCTAATTCCACCACTGTCTCTGGTCCTGATTGCCCACAAAAAAAGCAAGACGCATAAGGCGTTTTTGACAATACCAATTGTGAAAAATCAGCGCTTAAGGGGATCAGGTAACCCGATAAAACTACCTCTTGACCAGCATAAGCTTTTGGCTTTTTACCAAATTTAGGAAGGAGATATACGGAATTGTATTCCTTGATGAGCTTCTGTCGGAATTTGACGTCGGAAAGGATAGACCAATCTATCTTAGCTTGGCCAGCTGCTATTTGAGGGATGGAGAGGGCGCAAATTAGGAACAGAAAGGTGCGCATTATTTTTTCCCGCAATATCGCGAAAAAAAATCTGTTGAGGCAATGGTAATCAGGAAAATATCGAACTCCTGACTTAAGCAGGATTTGACAAGTAAATCTGGTAAAACAGCGGGAAGTCTTGTTGCATAAGAAAGCTGGCTACCCTATTTTTAATAATACGAAGCTTTGTTGAACATGAAATACCCGACTAAATGCATGGCCTCCCCTACCCTTTAAGTGCTTTTTCGGCCATTAGCGATGGAATCTCCAGCTTCATCTTTGGTGGTTAGGTCAGCATGGGTGCCATTCATAGGTATGCTACGAACACGGGAGCCCTTTACCTATTTGAGGATACTATTACTCCCAGACGTCACACCGCTGCTGATAAGATCGATGGTTGAGCCATTGTGTTTTGTGGGAATCAAAGTACTAATGGCAAAGCCCTATCCACCATTGAAGCCTTTGATCTAAAGACTTTGCATTTAGGGCAGCAAAAAATCATCGAAGAACCATAAAATTAGAGTATGAACTTCGTTTACCACCTAAAACTATCCCTTCGCAATCTGCTGAAGCGGCCACTATTCTCCGGAATCGTCATTTTTACGATTGCCATTGCCATTGGGGCGAATACGGTAGTATTCAGTTTCATTGACGCACTTCTACTTTCACCTCTACCCTTTAAGGAGTCTGATAAATTGGTGCAGATTTATTCTCTGAAAGGAGATCAAGAGGGATTGCTGGCCTATCCTGAATTTTTGGATATGGAATTGGAGTTGAAGATGATTGAGGATATTGCGGTGTATCGTGGAGGGGGTAGATATAATCTAAGTGGAGATGATCAAGCACCTGAAGAAGTGACTGCGACTTTTGCTTCTCGTAACCTCTTTCGTGTACTCGGTGTAGAGGCGGCCATCGGGGATTACTGGCCTGAAACATTGGATCGAAAAGGGAGCCTCACGGTGATGCTAACCAATGAGTTTTGGGAACGAAGATTTAAAGCTGATCTAGACGTCGCAAGTAAGAACATTACCCTTGATGGGGTTCCTAGCTATAAGGTGTATGGTGTCCTTCCGGAGGGGTTTAGTTTTCCGGATCGTCACGAAGCTTTTCGTGCGATGGCCTATAGCGATCGAGTAGTCACAAACCGAAGATCCCGTAATAGTATTGGGCTAGCGCGCTTGCAAGCGGGCAATTCCATTGAGGAGTTAAACGAAGAATTGGCTGCCTTTGGAAAGGTGCTTCAGGAAAGACACCTGGATACCAACGAAGGTATTTCATTCGTGGCTAAGCCGATTAAGGACATGTATATCGGTGGTATTAAGAACTATCTATTGTTGTTGGGGGTAGCAGCTATCTTCTTGTTGATCATTGCCAGTGTGAATGTCTCGAACCTCATCTTGAGTCATGCTTTGCGGAGAGGAAAGGAGACAACTTTACGCCAAGTACTGGGAGCCTCTAAAGCTACCATTGTGCAGCAGTATATGATAGAATCGACCTTGCTGGCCCTGCTAGGTGGAGCATTAGGCTTATCTTTATCTTTCATGATGAGTGACTTTTCCTATTCGCTGGTGGAACTCTATCTGCCACATTGGGTAAGCGTAGACATCAGTTATTCTGTATTGGGGTTCACTATTCTAATTTCCGTCTTGGTAGGCATTGCTACCGGTATGCTACCGGCGCTTTCTCACTTATCCAAGACTGACTTTGCGGAGAGCCTGAAAGATGGAGCTAAAACGACTGGTAGCCGTAGTCAAAACAAACTGCGTCGAGGACTAGTTAGTGCAGAGATTGCCATTAGTGCTTTGCTGCTGATTGGCGGAGGTTTATTGGCCAAAAGCTTCTACAACCTACAAGCAGCGGATATCGGTTTTGAAACCGAAAATCGATTGACTTTTCGGATTGCCTTATCCTGGTATAACTACTCGGACGATGAAAAGATTCGCTCCTTTTATGAAACGAGCACAGAACGGATTGCTGCTATTCCAGGTGTAGAAGGCGTGGCCGTCAATAGCGTACTGCCACTGACGGATATTGTCAAAACCTCCACTGATGCACAATCCGTTTTCACGATAGAGGGCCAATCTCCCTTAGCCCAAGCAGAAAATCCTTACATCAGTATTCAGCGGGTGACGCCCAACTATTTTGATGTGATGGAAATTCCGATTAAAGAAGGGGAAGGCTTTGATCTAGCCGACCCTACCAACGATCGCTTTAAGGTACTAATTGATGAACAACTAGCCCGGCAGCTAGGTGAAAATCCAGTCGGTAAACAAATCAAATTGGGAACCTTGGATTCAGAGGCGCCTTATTTGACTGTTGCAGGAGTGATTGCGGATGTCAAACACCAAAATATCGTAGAGAGCAACATTCCTAGCGTCTATGTTTCCATCTTAATGGATGCTGAAATCGATGCTTATTTTGTGGTAAAGGCCTCCGTCCCACCTTTAACCTTAGCGGAACGCCTTCGGCAAACTATTTTCTCCATTGACGCTCATCAACCTACCTTTGAATATCTCCTGATGGAAGACCATATTTCTAAGCAAAGCTGGCAGTCGAGGGTTTCCAGTATTTTGTTTTTGGGTATCGCCATTATTGGGGGGCTATTGGCTGCCATCGGACTATTTAGTGTCATGTCATTTATCCTGAATCAAAGGACTAAGGAGTTGGCCGTTCGGCGGGTGCTGGGAGCTATGAGTGGGGATATCTTGAGGATGGTTATGCTCGATGTGGTGAAAATTGCAGGCATCAGTCTGTTGATAGCGGTAGTCTTGGCCTTCATTGTATTACAGCCGATCAATAAATTCCTTTATGAAGTGAGTTTATACTATTTGCCTGTCTATCTGTTGACGGCTATCGGCCTGATCTTGGTTTCCATTGCCGCTACCCTGCTACCAGCTTGGCGAGCGACGAACGTAAATCCTACGACGGCGCTGAAGAATGATTAAGAAGCTTACTGATACTAAGGTGAGATATAGAAATGAGGTATAGATGTCTTTGCTTTACTGTTGTGGAATTTAGCAAGCAAGGGCGAGAGTAAGGTGGAGAATTAGGATAAATTCTCCACCAATACATTTGTTATTTCACAGTATTCTAGAGGCTGCTGACATCAATTACTTCAAAGTTTCTAGCATCAAAGTAGTCATCCAGGCCATAATCTGTATTAATAATAATTCCTCCAAGGAGGGTCACGGTATTAACTGGGAACTCATCCTTGCATGACTTAATATGATCATGAATCTTTTGATCGATGATTTCATAGGTAGCTTCTGTGATAGCCTTGGCAGGGTTATCACTGGATAAGAATCCCTCTCGATGAGGAAGTAGGCTTTCCTCTAGCTTCATCTGCTGGTAGTCATCATCATTGATTACCGGCTTATAATCACCGTCAGACAGACGGCTCAAGGCCAACATCAACGCACCACAAGAATTCCCCGTTTCTTCTTGGCGTGGTCTGTACATTTTACCCAGTTCACCATCTAGTGTAATACCGATGTGCGGACCGTAGAAGATAAAGGCACTACCAGAATCTGGAATGTGGTGAGCAAAGGCAGTCATGCCCGTTTGTCCAGCAAAAGGTAAACCTCCTAGTCCGCCCATAATGAATGGGCCAAACAGTACATTGAAGAAGGTGGTAGAAGGGACGTTAATGTCATCTGAACACACTGAGGTAGCCATCAATACCTTAGAGATATCGATTTTGTGCTCAATTTGCATTTTCCCTAGGTAATGAATGGACGTATCCTTGGCATCCATGGCGTTTGGAAAGTGTCCCTTTACGATTTCATCAAATTTTCTTTGTAACATAATTAGAAAAGTTGAACGATTTAATTTCAAGTTATAAGTGGAAAGCTACACTTGCTGCTTTCTCTATATTGAGTTCATTGGTTTGTACTTAAATCCCATAGGATGATAGCGTTTTATGGGAATCTAGGAACAGCAACTACCAACCGTAGAAGCCTTTTGGTTTTATACCTTTCAATCTCAGGTATACGATGCACTGTCCTCTGTGGTGAATAATGTGATTTTCCAAAGCGTATATCAGGCGCCAAATGGGGATGGTATCACCAGCAAAATCGCATTGTTCGAGGAGTTTTTCGTCTGCGATTTCGTCAATCGTTTTTCGAACAAAAGTGTACATTTTTTTCAGCTCCTCAATGATATCCTCTTTAGGCATCTGGACCGGCAGTTTGATATTTTTATAGGGATTTTTAACCCCTGTTCGGCCGGCCAGTTGACCACAAGTGTAAATGACACAATGTCGCCACTGCTCAGAAAAAGACATGGCTTCTTTTGTATACTTGAACGTGAAGTATGCTGGAGGCATTTGTTCTACATTGGCTAGTGTCATCGTTTCAGACCGTAACCAAGCAGCTTTTAGTTCTTGCCGTAGTAGCTGCATAGAACCTTCTTTTTCCGAACCTACCTCAAGACTTGCTAGTGCGGCTGGACTGGATTCATCGCGACTATTCTGACAACCCCAAAAGGAGAGTAGACCTAAGCCTAGCATATTTTTAAGGAAATGGGTACGTTTCATAGCAGATTAATTTAGGCTTTTATCTACCCAATAACGCTCTAGAAACCTGTGATTACAAACTCAAGTGTACGAACGATCCCCTACAACGTCATTGCAAAGTAAAAAAAAAAGCTGTCTTTTTGAACAAGGAAATGAAAGGGCGAATTAAAGTGGCAATGGGGTTGCCAATAACAATTAATTCGCCCTTCTTGAGAATAGAATAGCGTGCTATGCTACCGGATAAGCGCGTTGTACCGGCCATTCATCTTCGTAACCTTCTTTCCATTTTCCGGTACTTAACTCTTCATCCGTAGCCAGGCAGGCTTCCAGATCTTTTCTGATGCGGGACTCATCCATATCTTGCCCGATAAAGACAATCTCATTTTTACGATCGCCAAAGTCACTATCCCAACCTGATTCGATGATAGCTTGATTATCTACAAATACAGCATATTGTATCCGCTGCTGGTAGGGCATACTACTCCACCAAACACCGGCACTATCTGCTCGCAAAGAACCACCCGCTTGACTCCAAACCAATGCTTGTTCAGGACGAGAAGCTAACCAGAACATGCCCTTGCTCCGGATGATGGTACTGGCAAATTTATCTTGAATATATTGCCAAAAGCGGACCGGGTCGAAGGGTCTTTTGCTGCGGTATACAAATGATCCAATTCCGTACTCCTCCGTTTCAGGTGTATGTTCTTCTTTGTTCAATTCCTCAAGCCAACCCGCACTCTGCTCTGCTTCTTCAAAATCAAAAAGTCCAGTATTGAGAATTTCAGTAGGGCTGACCTTACTGAACGAAGACTCAATAATCTTGGCGCCTGGATTCAGTTTCTTAATAGCAGCTCTCAGTACGCCTAGGGTTTCGGCAGACACTAAGTCGGTTTTGTTCAGAATAATCACATTGGCAAACTCAATCTGATCGGTCAGCAGATTGACAATGGTCCGGAAATCATCTTCCATATCCGTTAACGCTCGATCTGCCAAGGTCTCGGGACTACCAAAGTCTTTGAAGAAGTTAAAGGCATCAACCACAGTTACCATAGTATCTATGTAACTGAAACGGGAAAGGTCTATGCCGCTTTCTTCATCTACAAAAGAAAAGGTTTGCGCTACCGGTACCGGTTCACTAATACCCGTGCTTTCAATCAGCAAATAGTCGAAGCGATCTTCTTTCGCTAGGCGTTCAACCTCTATCATTAAATCTTCTCGCAGGGTGCAACAGATACAGCCGTTGCTCATCTCTACCAGTTTTTCCTCGGTGCGCGAAAGGGTATTCTCATTCTTTACCAATTCAGCATCCACATTTACCTCACTCATGTCATTGACAATGACAGCTACCTTCAAGCCTTCTTTATTGTGTAGGACGTGATTAAGCAAGGTCGTTTTACCCGCACCGAGAAAGCCACTAAGGACGGTTACGGGAAGTTTTTTATTTGTAATCATGTCTAAAAATTTAAAAATTCGTCGGTATCGATTCTTAATAATAATCTGTTTTCACCAGTGCTTTCTATGGGGGGGCTTTGGTGCAGGATGGGATTTGCATCAGGGTATAGCGCTCCCTTGAGGAGGACTAAATCCCCTGTGCTAGCCTGTTGTATGAGCTGCTCGTTGATCACCATCTCCTGTTTCCTTCCCCGAGCCCGTGTAGCTTTTTGATCGACTGCCTCATCAGGTAGCCAACGTGTTCCGGGGCCAATGTAAGTACACAGTAATCGTAAATCATTGATATCAGTATGAAATCGGCTACACATATTGGTGTTGATACTGGCGAGAAGCAAACGAAAAGAGGAGGCTTTAGTCGTCCCCTCAAATAGTCCAAGCACTTCAGCAATGTCCTCATATAAAGGATAGCTATTGGGTAATTTCTTGTCGAAGTATTCCTTAACGATAGACAAGATTTCTTCTCGTGTTCCGATAGCTCTGCATTCTATGGTCTCATTAACCAAGGGTGAAAGGCTCTTCGCCAGACTGGTAATATCTCGTTGATAGATTGCGATATTTTTGGATTTCAAGTGGATATCTTCCAATACATTGACCTCATCACTGATCGCCGCATTGGCATACTTATATTCCGTCTGTAGCATAACAAATGGATACGTTGAAAGGTTATTCAAGCTATTCAGATATTGACAGTTCAGTCTTTAACATGCACCTTGCTCCGCATTTCGGCAATAGCGATAGTTTTGCAAATGGGTAATAACTAAGGTTATGGAACCAGCGTACATCAACCACTTGCCGAAGGATAACTCTAATGGTTCCGCTAAAATACCGATGGCAAAAACCACCCAGGCTCCCCAGAGTACCCATTTGATGGTCGTATGGCTAGTATGGCGAGCTGAATACCAGACCGCTGCTAGACTTAAGACTAAGAAAAGATAATCAAAAACCGCCCAAAAGCCGACGCCGTGGGCATGTTCACCGACGGTTCCCTCCAAAAGAGGCTTGGCGGCAAATATGATGGGAGTAAGCGTACAATGAATGGCACACAATCCGCTTGCTGCGGCCCCTAAAATATCAGAACGGTTTAGTCTTCTTTGAGTAGCTTCCATATTTAATAGGTATTTAAAATCTTATGATAATCCACGAACTTCTCCTGGTCGACTTTTACTTCGTTCCAGGTATCCACAACCATTGTCTGGATCTGCCTATCGATTAAGCCTTGGATTTCATCGCGATAAGCTTGATAATCATCGTAATGTGTCTGTGAGATCCTATTAATCCTATTTTGGAAATAGGTAAGGGGATTGAACCAGTAGCTAGCCCGGACCAGCTTATTTTTCACCTGATTCTCCGCTTCGATCGGGGCTATGCTTTCTTTCATCAACTCATTTACATAAGCAGAGGCAGAATAGCTCCTAGCAAAACTGGTTTTCGAACTGTCCCTAGCCACAGGGCTATCTACAATCTCCGGAAATAGATCATTTAACTGTGCCTGAATGACACTATCCGGTCGATCATACAACTTTTGTCGTTCATCCCTAGTTGCATCTATCAGATCTGTCATCAGATTAGCTGGTTTTTCAATGCTAACCCATTGATGCACTCCCGCTGGAATAAGGAAAGCCAAAATTAGCCAAACTCCAACCATCCTGAGTGTATTGCCCATGACCGTTGTGCCATTAAATAGCAATAGATAATAAATGGTAGCCCAAAATAAGAGATATAGAGCACTGTATAATAGGATCTGGCCGAAACCTCCCGCTGCTGAGGTAAATACAGTGGTGAGCGAGGCGCCATAGAGTAACAAACCCATTAGCACCAAGAAAACCAATCCTACATAAAAAGCTACTCTGCTTAATAACCAGGTATATTTGGCGGCAGTTTGAACTTCAATCAGTGGTAAAAAGCCTTGTTCTGCCTCCATGCTCTTGAGATTGTATAGTAAGATTAAAAGCAGTAAAGGAAGTAAAAACAATAAGGCAAAAGCAAAGTCCAAAGTACCGGTCTGGAGACGTTCTGGATTAGCTATTTCTTTGGTCATATCCGCATCGTAAGGGCTTGCCCAAAAGGTAACCCGTTTATAGAAACCATATTGTTCCGCTTGCCCCATACTGTAGACCATAGTTGGGGAGGGGTTTTTGAAATGATAGGTACCATTAAACCAGATGGACCAAAAAGGAGTACTCATATCTATCCAGGGCGCATTTTCTGGGCCAGGCTTACCTTCCTTATAGTAAGCCATATACTCTTCCCGCTGCTCCTCGATCTGTTGCTCGATCTGCTGAATCTGCGCTAATTGCTCCTCATATAGACTAGCCCCATTATGGAGGCCGTAGCCTGCGGCCACGACAAACAATAGCAAAGCCACTAGTTTGAAAGGGCTACGAACAAAGTGCTTCCATTCGTATAGGAATATGCTTAATCCCTTCATATGAGCTGCATTTTTCTCGTTCCCACGCCCAGTAGCAGACTAATTAATAGGGACCAACCAGCTAATAGAAGTAAGTCTGGTATATAATGGCCGAAGACGGAATTAAGCGCAATGGAATTATATTCGTAATCTGGAACCGATTTGAAAAAGTCATTGTCAGCTTCCCAACCCCAATCACCAGTTTTGGAGCCTCCATAGGCGTGCTTATCGTTCAAGGTCTTGATGAAGCCGCGACGATAATGTTCTACTTGGGCCAGGAATTCCTGATGATGCAAATTATCGCTGGCACTGAAGCCCATACTGGCATTTTGGAGAGAAATGAAAGGACTTAGGATCCCGGCTAACTGGTAGCTTTGCTTCTGCTGAGTAAAGACCTTGCGTAGATTTCCAAAGTGCTTATCCCATACCTGATTACCATATTCCTCATCGGCTTGCATGACAAGTCCGTCAAAGTTGATGGGTAATTGCGAAAGGCTATCTACACCGTATTCTGATAAAGTCTTGTCCTCCAATTCTTTACTGCGATCATCAGCTGGATTATGTCCATCGATTCCTTTCGAACGGTCTTCCTTCATAGCTGCTTGAAAGGCATTACGACTGGGTAATTCATGCCACTTCTCTACCGAAGTCAATAAAATATTAGGTAGGAAAATAGTCCATAACATCCAGATGCCCAACATTGAGGTCAAGGCTATGGTTGCATTCTGCCAACGAGCAGAAAATAATACCGTAAGTCCGCTTATTACGAAGTAATACAAGGCATAAGACAGGTAAAACCAAAGGCTACGGTTGATGACTTCCGCATTGAGACTGGCTCCGTTAAAAAGAAGGTATACTAAAAATGTGAGGCTCAAAAGTAGCATACCGTATGACCAAACGGATAGTGTTTTGGCCCAGACTAAGGTAGAAGGCTTAGCTCCCTGTAATACCAGTAGTTTGAGTCGACCATTTTGTTTCTCACTGCTTACGCTATGAAAGGCCAAGAATAGGAGGAGCAATGGAAGGATATATTGGAGCAGTAGCGCGGTTTTGAGTTTGCCAAATTTTGAAACAAACTGCATTTGGGAGGCCTCAGAATAGACAATTTCATTCTGGACATGGCCTTCCACTCGCAATACCTTGCCCGTTACATTATTAACTCCTTCATCTAAACTACTGAGTAAGCCGGCAGGTTTGAAAACATAAGTTCCATAATGCGCCGCACCATGGGGGTTCATCCCATCTATGTTTTCCCATTGTTGCCGAAGCTCTTTTTGGGCTAGTTCGTATCGCTGCTGCTGTTCCTGCGTTTGTCGATGGCCTAGCCATACGGCGACCAATAGTACCAGGACAAAGCCGGAGCTTACGACCAGTAAAGTTTTATTTCGGCTTAGATAAACCCATTCGTTTTTAATAATCTGCCACATGACCAGGATTAGTTTTTCATGTATTCCAAATACAAACTTTCTAATTCGTTGGCACTCACTTCTTCACTACGAAGCTCCTTGACCAAAGTCCCATTTTTGAGAATGCCAATGCGATGACACACTTCCCGAACTCGAAAGATATCGTGGGAAGCCATCAAGATTGTGGCGCCCTCAGCCGCTAATTTCTTTAATAAGTCGGATAATTCGTTGCTAGCCAGGGGATCTAAGCCACTAGCAGGTTCATCCAAAAGATAAACTGCTGCCTTTTTAGCATAGGCAATAGCAATACCCACCTTTTGTCGCATACCCTTCGAGTAGCCGGATACCTTTTGTTGATGGGCTTCAGGCTGTAACCCACAGGTATTCAGCACTTCCTGTAATTCGTGCTTTTTGTACTTTAGGCCGGCTAGACGGCAAAAGTAATCCAGGTTTTCTAAGCCGGATAAGTAAGGATAAAGATTAACATTCTCGGGGATGTAGCCGATCCGCTTTCTGATTTCCGCCGCTTTTTTCGTCGTATCCAATTGGTCGATGGTTACCGTGCCCGAATCTGGGCTGATAAACCCTAAGAGCATATTGATAGTAGTGGATTTTCCTGCACCATTTGCTCCTAGTAGTCCAACAATCTCTCCCTTGCCAACCTCCAGATTCAGGTCCTTCACTGCGGTGGTGTCCTTAAATGATTTAGACGCATTCTGAATTTGAATCATAAAATCCCATTTTCATGTCACAATGCTGCAAAAATAGCAAATTAGGAATTAATGCAACAACATTGCATTTAATTAAGTTGAGCTATGCTAATTATTAATCAGAGTACTTACTTTTATGGATTATGAACTAGTATCTTTTTTAAGCGTATGTTTAAAATTAACCCTATCACTAATATGAACGCCTCTCTTTGCCGGGCTTCAGCTAATTTTTGGGCCGTATCTTACAGATATGCCCCAAAAATGGAGCTTCGCGCGGCTTTGAGATCCATTTCATATTACAAGAAAAACTAAATTTAAACATACACTAAACCTACTCCTGTTGACAACCGATAAATATCTGATGAATATGAAGTATTGGATTTTTCTAAGTGTGCTATGTACTTGTTTGACCGTAAGAAACAATGAACTCAAGGCGCAGTCTAGCCTCGAAGAGCTTTCTTTTGATGATGTTAGGCGATGGAGAACTCATTCTGTCAAGTTATCTGATAATGGGGAATGGTACACTACCCTTTACAGTTTGTTTGATAAGCCGGAAACTACCGCGGACAGTACACAGAAAAAACGTTCTGAACAAATCTCAAAAACTTATTATCAAGAGAATAACCAAACGAACGTATTGTATATTTCAAGTGCAAAGGATGGGGTAAAATACGAGATACCGGATGGTAGAATCCCTACTTTTTCAGCAGGATCAGATTGGATCGCTTATCAGATAAAATCAGATTCAAAAAAGGGCAAAGAGAATAAGGATACGACATATATCGAGCTGAAACACCTGGCATCAAATTTCACCGTACGATACGAATCTACTGCTGCCTTCCGCTTTTTAGAAGATAAAAATTACTTCATTACTACGGATCAGAAAAGCCTAGTAGTTTATGATCTAGATAATCGCCGTGAGCACTACATCGGCAACATTGGGGAATATTTGGTGGATAGGAAATCAGATTACATTGCTTACACTATCTCTTCAGCTGATAAGCGAGGCAATGGGATCTATCTGTATGATCCCAGTAAAATGACGACAAGAGCCCTTCGAACCGGCAATTTCCTGTATTCAAATTTATCATGGAATAGCACTAAAGATGCTTTGGCCGCTTACCAATACACTAAGACTAAAGAAAAGGTGGATTATGCGAAAATGGAAATCCTTCTGATTAGTGGGATTGGTAAGGATGACTTGGAGGTGACTGAATGTCCCGTGGAAGAAATAAAGGGCATGCCTGAAAATATGGGTGTAGCTGTGAAAAATGGAAGATATTCTAACGAGATTCTTTGGAGTGAGAATGGGGATCGACTGTTCCTGAAGCTTAAGAAATATGAGGCTACAGAAGCAAAGAAGGAAAAGAAAGAAAAAGACGATAAGAAAAGTTCAAGCGTACAGGTGTGGCATTGGAAAGACAAGAAACTGCTTTCTGAGCGGATCATGGACGATGAAAACAATAAGAATGAAGTGTATGATGCTTTGTTTCTGCGTTCCTCCAAGACGCTTGTGCAACTAACTTCTGAAGAAATCCAACGACTGTACTACAGCAGGGGGACGGATAAATGGGCTATTGGCACAGATAACCGTGAATATCTATCCGATTGGGATGTAAATAAGAATGACCTTTACCGGATTGATCTTACTAGCGGGAAGAAGGATTTAATCGAGAAGAAATACAGCTCAAGGTATAGTACGGGATTGGAATTTTCACCAGATGGTGACAAAGTAGTGCTCTGGGACGGGGCACATTTCTGGTGTTATGATTTTAGTACTGCCTCCAAACGCAATATTTCAGCTGGCTTGCCAGTGTCTTTTGTGGACAAGGAATATGATATGTATGGCTATATTCCAAGTTATGGCTTTGTTGGTTGGGTAAAGAATCAAAATGCTGTAATGGTCAATCACAAGCTCGATCTATGGCTCCTTCCTGTTGATGGAAAAGGAAAGCCCCAAAATCTAACTGCTTCCGTTACAGATAAAGACTCGATCCGCTTTCGTTTTGAAGACTACAGCTTTGCCAGAGAACCAGAAATTGAGGACCGCTACATTGACCTTACTACCCCTAACCTTTTATACGCTTTTCACACAAAAAGTAAGCATGCTGGATATTATAAACTGCATGCAGGTCAACTCAGTAAACTCATATACGAACCAGCTGCGTACGCCGATCAATATCGTTGGTACGGTATCATAAAGAGCGAAAAGTCTGATGCGATTATCTACAGTAAGGGAGATTATCAGAACTACCCCGAAGCATACCTAACTACCCTAGATTTTACCAATCCGAAAAAAATCACCCAGACTAATCCTCAACAGGAAATGTTCAAATGGGGAAAGCGCATCTTAATAGACTACACCAATGATGATGGAATACCATTGCAGGGTATTTTGAGTATTCCCGATGATTACCAAGCGGGGCAAAAGCTACCTATGATCGTTTATTCTTATGAAAAAAGATCTTATAATAGATATAGATATGCCATCCCTTATCTCAATGGGGCCGCTGGACCGGAGATGTTATATGTATCTCAAGGCTACTTATTCCTTCAGCCAGATATTCACTTCAATGTTGGAACTCCCCATTCCGATATGCATGAATGCATAGATGCAGCCATCAAGAAGGTAGCCGAACTAGGTTATGTAGATGAAGAACGAATAGGCTATCAAGGATTCAGTTTTGGAGGGCATTGTGGAATGTACATGTCTACGCAGGATAACAGGTTTGCCGCTATCGCCGCAGGTGCTGGAGTTAGTAATCTGGTTCAGGGTTTTAATATAGATATTGTCAGAGATGGTAGTAATGAGCAAGACTACTATATGACAGGCCAGGGAAGACTTGGAGCAGATCCTACTGCCAATACCGAAATGTACATTTCTGAATCTCCTGTATTTAATGCCGGAACCATGGAGACTCCTTTATTGCTCTTTCATGGTACTGATGATAAAGTAGTGCAATGGGAGCATTCCTTTGGTTTTTATAGCATCCTACGCTATCTGAAGAAGCCTGTCGTTTTTCTATCCTATCGAGGAGAGGGCCATGGATTGAGAAAAGAGAGCAATAGATTGGATATTCAACGAAGATTAAAAGAGTTTTTTGATTACTATTTGAAAGATGCAGAGGAGCAGAAATGGATGACGGAAGAAATGCCATACAAACCAGAAAAATCAAAAGAGGAGGATGCGCGGGTGAAGTGGAAATAAGTGGCTAGTGCGTGTTTCTGGTCTTCATTAGGTCAAAGCTGAATAGATTTTGGGGTAAGATCAGCTTACTTCAAATATGGATGTCATACCAAGGTAATGGCGCAATTATCATATGTGAATTTGTAAGAATTCAAGAAAATTTAATGCAACGTTGTTGCTTTATGATGAATTTTTCAAAAATTGTAATATATTTAAGTCGTCGATCTTACAAAAGGAAAGTTATAGATAACGACCAAACTCAAATATTTCAATTCTCTTTCCATAACACACCTCAGATAAGCGCCTAGCAAAACACATTGACAGACTAAGACAAGCCCGACCCCTTAGCGTGAGTCAACCTATAACATTGTTCAAGTCGTGAATTACTCAACTTACAAGAGTGTGTAATTCTACTATTCCCCACTGTTGTTCAAGCGTTTTAACCCATCATTTTCGCCTAGGATTAAGTACAAGTTTGCTTAAAGAGCTATTCCTTGCTTAAGGCAGTGTATGTGCTGTGATAAGCCTGAAAAGCGACTGATTTAGCGTGAAGATCATTCACAATGAACAGCCATTGTTATGCCTATGGATAAGACAATTCCTATGAATTCACTATAGATATAATATTTATAACCAGTTGGTTATAAAATAAAGAAGCACTGCTTTTTCATTTGCATTTTGCCCTTTCCCAAATGAAGCTGGGTGAACAAGCAATGTGATTTTGTTAAACTCAAAATTTGTACTAAACAACTATCGACATGCAAAAAACATTACTCTTAGGAGCAATCTGTCTCCTATTTGCCTCTACTCTAATTGCCCAAACTAGCCCTTATTACTGGGCGGATAACAATCGAATGCCGCTTAGGGCTAGCAGTACGCACTTCATTGTTACTGCCGATGCTTCCGCTACACTTACCAGTATTAAGCCTACCAATGTGAAGCAATACGAAAGCTGGGCCCACAAACCGTACGCAGTGGTAGAATCAGCCACTTCTTCCAGCATTCATCAGCTCATTGTGGACCTTGGTTTTGATACGGATGAGGTACAGATTAGTCCGGGTTATGCACTTTCTGATGGTTTTGTCCTTTACCCTACTCGTACTATTGTTGCCCAACTTATCGATAAAGAAGACAGAGCTGCCATGGAAGATATGGCAAAGAAGTTTGGATTACGTGGAATTACCAAAAAGTTCGGAACCTACCGTATAGAATTACGGGATGTCAATCAAGTCCTAACTGCAGCTAACGCGATGCAGGAAAGTGGAATGTTCCACTTTGCTCAACCCGACTTCTACGCACCTATTGAGCGGTACCAGATCAACGATCCGCTTTTTAGTCAACAGTTCCAAATGAACAATACGGGCCAAACCTTGGACGGTGTTGCGGGAGCAAATGATGCAGATTGTAATGCCTTGGAAGCCTGGGGCATCTCACTCGGATCCTCAAGTACCACAGTAGCGGTAATTGATGATGGACTAGAAGACCATGAAGATTTGGAAACTAGTTCTGGGCAAAGCCGTTACACGGCAGGTTTTAGCCCGGCGAATAATGGTAATGGCGATGCCATTAGTGGTAGTGATCACGGTGTAGCCTGCGCAGGTTCTATTACTGCTAGTCACAATAACATTGGAGTGAGGGGAGTAGCTCCTTTGGCAAATATGATCTCCGTCAACATCTTTGTGGGAGGAGAATCCACGCAGGATATCGCTGATGGAATCACTTGGGCGAAGAATCAAGGTGCTGATGTGATGAGCAACAGCTGGGGATACACTTCCTGTACGGCTAACTTCTCCAATATCAATAACGCTATATCTGATGCCAATTCAAATGGTCGCGGTGGTCTAGGTTGTGTGATCGTCTTTGCTTCTGGTAACGGTTACAAGAGTTGTGTGGACTATCCCGCGAATAATAGCAATGTAATTGCCGTAGGAGCTTTCGCCAATACTGGCGTTCGTTCTGCTTACTCCAATTATGGCTCTGCCTTAGATATCATGGCACCTTCCAATAACGTGGGTGGCCCTGGCGCTGGAGTTCGTACTACAGATCGTATGGGTGGTCCCGGTTATACGAGTTCAAACTATACTTCGAATTTTGGAGGAACTTCCTCTGCTTGTCCAGTCGTGGCAGGTGTTGCGACTTTGGTGTTGGGGTACAATTCAAGCTTGACTTCCTCACAGGTTAAGAATATCCTATATTCCACAGCTATTGACATGGGCCCTCCAGGTGATGATAATGAGTATGCCAATGGTAGAGTAAATGCGTTTGGTGCACTGCAAGCTGCTGGCGGTGGTGGTCCAACTTGTTCTGATGGAATCCAGAATGGACAAGAAACCGGTGTAGATTGTGGTGGTCCTGACTGTCC
>JABSSL010000048.1 GCA_013214355.1 Saprospiraceae bacterium
AAATCTGCCTAATTTCGACCAACCCACTTCGGAAGTGTAAAGTGTGCAAAGCGCTACCGCTGATCTACCAAACGAGACAACTTCCCGCCCGCAGACCGAGGAATCGAATCATGCTCCTCCACCGTCACGCCAATTCTAAGGCCCAAGGTGCTATGGATTTTGCTTGCCAATGCCTGGGCCGCTTGCTCCTTTTTCTCTTGATAAGACTGGGCATCTCCAGCCTTTAGACTAACACCGTAGCTCTTCTCCCACTCTATTCGCAAATGCACTTCATCCAGGTTACCTTTGCGCGAAACCAGCAGCTGGTAGGCAGGGGAAAGTTGTGCAAATTGCGGCAGAATAGCTTCAATCTGCGTAGGAAAAAAGTTCACCCCGCGGATGATCAACATATCGTCACTGCGACCTTTAATGGCACTCATCTTAATATGTGTTCGTTTTGCCTCGGAATCATAATAGATGCTACAGACATCATTGGTCCAATACCTAACTAAAGGCATCGCCTGCTTACTAATCGTCGTAAATACCAACACCCCTTCCGCTCCATGCGGCAAGGGTTCTCCCGTATCCCGATCTACCACTTCTGGATAAAAATGGTCTTCCCAGATGTAGCTACCGGTACCTTTTTCCTCAAAGTCCTCTTGGGACACCCCTGGGCCGATAATCTCACTCAAGCCGTAAATATTCGTAGCATTCACCTGTAAACCCGCCTCTACCTGCTGCCGGATCGCCTCCGTCCATGGCTCCGCCCCTAGCACAGCATACTTCACCGCTAGTGCGCCGGTATCGATCCCTCGTTTCTCACATTCTTCTGCCAAGGTCTGCGCATAGGAAGGCGTACAACACATCACTTCCGGCTTAAAATCCTGCAGAATCATCAGTTGTCGATCCGTCATTCCGCCGGAAACCGGTATTACGGCCATCCCTAATTTCGTAGCCCCTCCGTGCATGCCCAATCCCCCAGTGAACAAACCATAGCCATAGGCATTGTGCAGCTTCATGCCTGGGCGCGCTCCTGCACACACCAGAGATCTCGCTACCACTTCATCAAAGGTATCGAGGTCTTGCTTGTTATATCCCACGACGGTAGGCTTGCCAGTCGTTCCACTAGAGGCATGAATCCTTCTAATATCAGTTTCAGGGACAGCAAACAACCCGTATGGATAGTTGTCTCTCAAGTCCGTCTTTTTGGTAAAGGGAAGCTTATGTAAATCTTCTACCCCTTTGATATCGGAAGGCTTTATACCCAATTCATCCATCTGTTGTTTGTAGAAAGGAACATTTTGATAAACACTAGCCAGCATGCCAGCCAAACGCTCATTCTGCAATTGTCGCAACTTAGGAAGGGCAAGGGTTTCTATTGTTTCGTTGAAGAACATGGTTTTATTTTTTGTGAATCTGGTGCGATGGTAAGGGTATAGTCCTACCAATGTAATAGTTTGTGCTGGAACAAAAAATCCTTTACATTCGTTAATCGGAAATAACACCCTTTTTTCACCCGAAACTAGCTTCAGGCTAGCCAAACTCCCAACCCTCTATGACTACTATCATTCATACTCCAACCAACAAACTTGAAAACAGTCTCGCCTTTTACCAACAGCTTAAGTTCGAAGTTCTTTCTGAAGCTGATCCAGTAGTGGTTACGGATGGGAAAGCCATCGTCGAGATCAACCCGGACCGTTATGCGCGGGCAGGCGTGAAATGCTTTAAGGAGTCATGGGCTGATGAAGTAGCTGCCTTGGAAAAGCTAACGAAAGTAACGTCCATTGATGGAGGCTACGTCCTAAGCGACCCAAGCGGTGTCTGGATCTATTTGATGGAGCAAGAATGGGAAATAGCTACCGTAGGTGTCACGATGGAAGATCCCTGCTTTGGCATTCCAGGTAATTTCATGGGGCTAAGCCTGGAGACAACAGACATGGCTGCCTCTGCTGAAATTTGGCAGACGCTAGGCTTTGAAAAAGGTATGGGCTCAGTGGAGCAAGGATGGGTTACCTATGTGGATGCGGGGGGCTTTGGCATCAGTTTGATGAAGCCATTAATGTGTCCTCATCTCTTCTTTAATCCTTCCTTTACTTACTTCAATGGGAAAGAAAACAATCCGATTATCATTGATAAAATTCGTGCCTTAGAGATTCCTATTGTGGAAGAAATAACACATTTCAACAAAGAGGGGATGGTAGATAACATTATCATTCGCGATCCTGGTGGATATGGATTCTTTATTTTCAATGACTGATATAATCAAATGATAAAGAGACAAATTATAGCCATGGGGGGCGGTGGTTTTTCTATGGAGCCAGAAAACCCGCTCCTAGACGATTATGTGCTAGCCCAAAGCCCTAAAGCTGCACCTGCTATCTGTTTTATTGGTACGGCTAGTGGTGACGCCGAGGGTTATATCGATAATTTCTACAAGGCTTTTAGAACTAAAGATTGCCAACCCAGTCATCTTTCCCTATTCAAAGGACACACGGATAAAATCGAGGAATTCGTGATGCAACAGGATATTTTCTATGTAGGGGGTGGTAATACCAGGAATCTCTTGGTACTTTGGAAAGAATGGGGTTTGGATAAAATGCTTCGACAGGCTTATGAAAGGGGAACAGTCATGGCGGGTATCAGTGCCGGCAGCATCTGTTGGTTTGAGCATGGTCTAACAGATTCCGTCCCAAAGCAATTGAATAAGCTGGAGTGCTTGGGTTTTTTAAAAGGCAGTAATACGCCTCACTTCGATGGGGAGGCGGAGCGGCAGGAGAGCTATCGATCTAAGGTGCGCAGTGGTGAGATGCTCCCGGGCATTGCGTGTGACGATAGCGTAGCACTACATTTCATTAATGAAGAACTACATGAGGTAATCTGCTCGGTAGAAGGAAAGGCCGCTTATCGGATGCATGTTGAAGCGGAGCAGCTACGGGAGGAGAGATTAGAGCCTAGGTTTCTCGGCAAATAGCCCTGATTAAGCATCGTACTACTAATTAACCCAAGTTGCCTTTAATTAAACATCCAATTTGGGAAGCTTTATCCTGAAAGTAGATCCTTGCCCAACTTGGCTTTCTAACTCAATTTGTCCATTCATACGATGGACAATATTCCGGCAAATAGCTAAGCCTAATCCCGAGCCCTGGTACTTCGTTTGATTGTGTAATCGAGTAAACATTTCAAACACCTTATTCTGAAACGCTTCTTCAATACCTATCCCATTATCGGTGAAGCTAAAAACATGATGTGCTGCTACACTTTCGTAGGTGACTTTGACAAAAGGAGAAGAAGACTCATTGTATTTCAGACCACTGTCAACAAGATTTTTAAACAGTATGAACAATTGCGTCCGATATCCTAACATTGTAGGTAAGGTGTCATAGTATAATTCTCCCTTTGCAGCCCCCTCCCCTTGTGCTCTTTGATCCTGAATCTCTTGCAGCAGGGCTGCAATATTCACTTCCTCCTTCGGAGCATTTACATTTTTTACCCGTGTATACTCCAAGAGATCCTCTATCAAGGTATTCATCCGTCGAACATTACCTTTAATGATCTGTAGGTAATCTTTGACTTCGGTAGAAGGCGCTTCTAATTTGCGATCCAGTAGACCCGCAAAGCTTGATATATTTCTTAAAGGTTCCTTCAAATCGTGGGAAGCGATGTAAGAGAAGCGTTCCATCTCCGCGTTCTTCTGAAGTAGCATTTGATTATTTTCCTTCAGTTCACTAGTGCGAACTTTGACCTGTTCTTCCAACGCGTTATTTTGATCCTTCAATAGTTCATTGAGCTCCTGCACTTCTGCTGTTCGTTGTTCCACTTTCTCTTCCAACAAGGTATTCTGGCGCCGGACACTCCTGTTTCGTAAAATAATGAGGAGATAAGGAAGAGCTATTCCAAGCAACAAAGCGAGGTAAGAGAAACTCTTCGTTTTCCACCAGGGAGGAATTACATTCACCTTCAATCGTCGAATACCTTCGGGCTGATCCTCACTGTATACCTCAAATGTGAATCTACCATAGGGTAAATTGTGATAATTGACATAGTTGCGGCCAATTATTCGGTTCCAATCCCCATCTACCCCCACTAAGCGATAGCTAAAATCTCGATAATTGTAATCGTGAAAACTAAGGGCGGAAAAACCAATGGTAAAGGATGTGTTAGGATGTTTTAGATTAATCTCTTCTCGATAAGTGATTGAACTGTCTAACTGCAAACTTCCGTTAGGCGTAGTAAAACTCGTGAGTACCACCTTCACATCTTGAAGTGGGTTGATTAAACTATCAGGATGAAACACAATGGCTCCTAAAGTACCCCCAAAAGCAATCCTTCCATCTTTTAAGCTTTTCCCTCCGCAGAAAAAGAAATCTAAAATTGGTATCCCATTTTCTTTGCCAAAACTTGTAACCGTGTCTGTAGAGTCGATGCTAAAGATGCCAAAATTAGTACTACCCCAGACCTTCCCTTTGCTATCTTCTACCAAAGCAAAGATTCTGTTACCGGGTAGACCATGAGATACATTGAAATGTTTAAACTTGATGGGTAGGCCTTCCTCATCCCGTTCGACAACCTTGGCCAAGCCTCCCTCAAAAGTTCCAATCCAAAGATTATCCTTCCTGTCCACCAACAATGAAACCACCTCGTTCTTAGGGAGGGAATACAGATTGTTTTCCGCTTTCTTCCAGGACAGAAACTCATTCGTTCCAGGCAAAAGGCAACTTAATCCTCCACCCCAGGTTCCAATCCAAAGGCGATTGTCTTGATCGAAGACCAAGGCATTTGTTTGCACCCGATTATCAGCCAGGCTCTTGTTATCCGCGGGATCATGCTTAAAATGTTGCCAGACATTACTAGCTGGTTCAAAATAATCCAACCCTCCTTCAGTACCGATCCAATAGCCCTCCTTCATCGGATCTTTAACCACCCCCTGTACGAAGCTACTACTTAAGCCCTCCCCATGTTGGTCCCCAATAGCCAGCTTAATGAGTTTTTGTTGGTCTTGCTCTAAGATCAGCAAACCATCATCAAAGGTGCTAATCCATAGGTTCTCCTCCCGATCCAAGTACAACTGTGCTACATCAAAATCCTCCTTTAGAACCGTTCTCACTTGGGTGGTCTCAAGGTTTGCCTTTTGATAGGATTCCAGCTTATACAGTCCCCCATTAACCCAAGTCCCTAACAACAACTGCCCATCTGAAGTCTCTTCAATAGACTTGACCCATTTTCCTGATATGCGTTTATCCTCCCGATTGGATCCAATGAGCTCAAAATTGTGATTTACTGTTAATTTCTTAATTCCACCTTCAGTCAAAGCGACCCACAGGTTACGCTCACGATCCAAATAAAAACTACCTACTTGAAACTCTTCTGTTCCTTCAATTACCTGATACTTGGGTTGACTATCTATTTCGGTACTGAGCTGAAAAACACCTCTTTCCGTTCCCACTAACAGGTATCCATCTGGGTGAACTGCTAGCGAGGCAATATAATTTTCTGCCGAGCGAAAATCCATAGGATTAATCAACCCAAAATGCTGCACCTCCCCAGTTTGGTGCTCTAACTTTTTGACCCCATATCGAGTGGTTGCCATCCAGATATCTCCATTATCAGCAATCGCAGTAGCATAGTAGAAGTTACCCAATCGTTCCTCTTGTGCAGGCCCTTGACAAGCAATCTCCGTCAAAACCGAGGCCGATAAGTTTGTGCGATCAATTTTCCCCCTAATAATGGGCCCATCTGTTACACCCGTCCAAAACTGATTAGCCCGATCAATTCTAATCGTAAACAATCGGGTATTGGCCAAGGCGGGAATGCTAGCAAAAGCAGGTTTGTGTTTATGTTTTTCTGAGGCTGGCAATATGGAAATCCCTCCTCCATTGGTAGCCATCCAAATATTCCCATCTTGATCTATATCTATACCAAACACATTGTTGTTGGCAATGGAGGAGGCATCCTGATCATCAGCCAGGAACGATCTAAAGGACTCGGTCTTTGGATCAAAACGACAAAGTCCCGCTGCTAGAGTCCCCATCCAGATAATTCCATCTTGATCTTGGCAAATAGAGAATACATGATTGGCAGAAATAGCAGTAGAATCATTGGTGGTGTTGAAGTAAGAGGTAACATCAAAACCATCATATCGGAAAAGTCCTCCGTTTGTTCCAAACCAGATAAAGCCCGTAGAGTCCTTAAATATGGTTTGCGAAATACGGCCATTTAAAGGTCGAAGATTTACATCTTCCAACATGAATTTTTGGCCGATTAATAAGGGGGCTACTCCTATTACCAAAGTAATGCAGAGCAGTTCTTTGAATAGATGATATAGGGCTGCACTAGATTTTTTCATGTTCATGGCTAACTCGCTTAAAGTTAGCTAAAACAACTTGAATAACAATACCTTTTCGCAGTGAATTCACCGCTATCCTAAGTCAAATCTAGGCCATAAACTCAAGGCTGCCGGATAAAAAAGCAACTTAGAATCAACCCGCCCAATCCTAAGAAAATCGATGACGTAAAACGTTCAATCCAAGCTGGCGTTTGGATGGCTAATGCGACCACGGACAGTACCCATGGGATAAAGAATCCCCACCCTATCCATCGCCATACCCCGCCTATCAGTCGAAGTACATTAGCTGCCATTGCTAGTGCTACACCCAGCCCAATCCATTTGATCCAGGTAAACCACTGAAGTTGGCTGATAAATACGCCAATATCCATTTGCGCAGGATCTCTCGCGTAAGCTCGTGAAATATTCAGCAGCTGTATATTTTCCAGAAGATCTCCTAAAAAAACAATAACTCCTAACAAGACCCCTCCTTGCAACCACTTGGCATCCAACCGCCGATAGGCTAGCAAGAAGAAATAGCTAACGAAGGCACCATAGCACAACATAAAAGCAAAATCGATATAATTACCCCGATCCATTCCTTGTAATTCTTCTGTGCTTAAAGTGTCTAGTACAGCCCGAACATCCGCTTCATTGTTAACAAATTCGAAGGCAATGATCTTACTTTGGTAGCCCGATACTTCTCCTTTCGGGAAGTGTTGTCCCATCACTAGGATGCAAAGGATTAAAGGTATGGCGAATAAGCCCGCCTTGGCAAAAGGGCGTTCTTGGAAGAAGGTAGAGGAGAACATATACGTAGTTTTAGGTCTAAGAAACTAACATTAACTGGCAGCGCGGCAAATATCCGAAGTTTTGCATAGACCTGTCTTGGGACAACTTCGAATATTTCGCTTTGGCTTATTGATCATAAACTTTTATCCCATCCTACCAAATGCAAGCCCTCTGATGGAAACCTGTGCCACGATTACGCACCCAAATGGCAGGATTGAGCTATTTTATTCTTTTTCAGCCTTTTATAGGTCAAAAAAATTAGGACATCGTTCATTATTTTCGAGCAAAACATTTTACCTTCACCCTAAATAATTTCTTCCCAAAACTAAAGGGCTTCACGCCTTTTCTCCCGTAATCGTTCATATACAACAAATCATCCCTTGATTGTAATGCCAGTATCAACTGTTGATTCGGCATCGAAGTGGACAATGTATCACATTTCGTAAACTATACTACTTTTTTCACAGGATGTCTCTGCGTTCCGAAACAGACGACCAGACTAAATCCATAATCTCTAAACATGTTGCACTTTTCTTTACACAAAATCATTCAGAAAATGACTCCGGCAAAAAAGCTCTTTTTGCTGCTTTTGGGTCTAGCTGTCGGGCAGGTGCTCGTGGCACAAACTACATACAACTCCATAGCTAATGGCGACTGGAATGCCAGTACAACCTGGGATGCCGCTGGCATACCTCCTGCTACCATACCAGCGGGAGATGTAGTCAACCTAAATCATAGAGTAACGCTTCAGTCTCCCAACATCGTGACAAACAATGGTTCAGTACTAGTTCCCAATGAAGGTAGTGCCGTAAGCTCCACACTCGCAGCAGGACTTACTGTCGATTTTGGTGCAACCTTCAACAACAATAATGATCTCATCGTCGGTCCTTATACCGCCACAGTAACGAATCTTGTCATCCAAGCCCGGGGAAGTATGAACAATTCGGGAAACATTATTGTCAATTCTCCTCCAACTGGGGGAAGTGGGAGAGTTCGCTATTCAAACAGTTTGAATAATTTGCCTGGGGGACTAGTAGAAATCTATGACGTAGCGTCATTTACGGAGGTCTTCAATGCTCAAGGTGCCACCATTAGACAATTCGATGGGTTCGTCCAAGGATCTATTTTCGGAGGAACTTTTACCAATGAGGGACTTTTAGACATTTTAGGAAGTAGCTTTATTGTCCGAAATGGCGCTGTAATCATTAATAATCCTACTGGCGTGATCAATAATGGAGGCTTTATGAATGTAGGTTTTGCTAATGGAACCATTACTAATCTGGGAACCATCAACAATACTAATTCCTTGGGTGCTAGATCCTCTAGTGGTACAGGAGTAATCACCTCCACCAACGGGACCATCAATAATGATGGGGTAATCTTTGAAACAGGGGATAGCGAATTAAATTTCTCAGCTACGACCTTATCTGGCTCCGGTGGCGTATTTGGAGGACAATTCTCATCTGCCCTTTCAAATTCCACTCCAGGGACTACTACAATCAATGGTCCATTAATTAACTCTGGAAAAGTACTAGTGAGAATTAATGGTACAACTTCAGAGGATTTTAGTGTAATCGAGGTCTTAGGGACAGCTAATCTTACTGGTACCACTTTGGAAGGCTTCATACCCAATTCTTATCTTCCCAGCATTGGAGATGAATTTGAAATTTTAACAGCTACAGGCGGTGTAACGGGGACCTTTTCGGCTACTGAACTAACCGACATTGGCCCAGACTTAGATTGGGAAGTCACCTACGAAGCGAATCGTGCTGTCCTCAAAGTCATTGAAGCCGGCGGCGGTGGCGGCGGTGGCGGCGGCGGTGGTAACCCCGGCGACCTGACCTCCGTACCAACCATGAGTCAATGGGGCTTAATTATTTTCGCCTTGTTGATCCTTACGCTAAGTACCATCACGGCTATGCAAAAAGAGGTGACTGCTGAAGGAACTCAAAGTGGCTCCTTCTCCATCAAGCATTTCCCATTTGAGAAGAGTAGTTTCATCTTCTGGTTGGTAGGAACGGCCTTAACCCTTATGCTAGTATTTACGGTAGCCATTGTATTTGCGGGATATGAGTTGACGAATGCCGATCTTCCGGGTAGTATACTAGCGATACCAATCGCGGCCTATCTGTTGCACCTACTTTTTGGCTATAAAAAGTAGCAGATAACAGCCGAATTCTTAACTAATTGAATGCCTGGATTTCATACCTTTGAAGGTGGCTAGGCAGCCATAAGCGACAAATGCTTTATCTAATGAGGTAGCATTTGTCGCTTTTTTTGACAACGCTCGATGAATAGCAAATTCGTATGCGATGAAAAGGAAACCGAATAAAAAGCAGCAAAAAGGGAAAAGGACAAAGACACGAAAGGAAGGCCCTTCTTTTTCTCTTCGGAATATCTGGCGACGACAACCCATCCCTTTACAGTTTTTATTGCTTTTCGTGCTTAGTCTCGTAGCTTTCTATTCTATCTACGGCTTATCCGCTTTTCAACAGTACGTAGTGCTTCCGGCCACCAATATTCAAGTTCGACTATCCAGCTGGATCCTGAATATTTTAGGGCAGAACACCTCGATCGATCAAGGTGTAATCTACGCCAATGAGGTAGCCCTTAATGTTAAGGCGGGTTGTGATGGGATTGAACCTACTGCCTTTTTTATCATCGGTGTATTATTAGTACCCTTGTCTTGGAGGTCGAAACTAGTCGGTTTGTCCGTTGGTATTGTGGTTTTGCAGCTGCTCAACCTGATTCGGATTGTCGGCTTGTTTTTTGCCCAGGCCTACTGGCCCAGCTCTTTTGACATCTTGCACCTGCACGGCGGATTCACCCTCTTCTTTGTGTTGACCATCATCATTTGGATGATCTGGGCCAATTGGGCCATCCAAACTTCGAAACTGAGTACCAATACATGATGAAGAAGCTGCTTACCTACTTCGGACTTTTTTGCTTGATCTATTTTTTGCTCGTATTTTTTTTCAACCTTGCTCCCGTACGCGAAGGAAGTGCGGCCTTCTTTAGGAAAAATGCGGAAGCCACCTTGACAACCCTCTACCCCAGTGCCTTCATCGTTACCAGACAACACCCAGACGAAGAGAGTCCTTATGAGATCCAACTCCTATATGAGAATGACGCCACCATGGAGGAAGCTAAACGCCAAGCCAAAATCAATGGTCAATCCAACCTAGACATCGAATTACAAGCCTATCGTCTACACCTGCCTGCCTTTTTCCTCTATCCCTTACTCTTCTTGCTGGCTTTAATTGCCGCCAATCCTATTCCACTCAAGAAAAAGCTATGGAACCTGTTTTTGGGCCTTCTAATCTTTTTGCTGTATACCAATATTAGACTCGCCTTTATTATGTATCATCAATTCTTTGCTAAGAATCTGGGCATTTATAAAGCGAGCGATTTTACCATTAATCTGCTAGATAATGCCCAGTTTTTCCTAACCAATATTACCGCCAACTTCATTGTGGCCTCCCTGGTTTGGGTAATCATCTCCTTCGACAAAGACAAATGGCAAAATTTTGTGGAAAAGTTAGTCGAACAACCCGCTAAGTAGCGTGCCTTCTACCTAGGTAGTGGCTCCATTTTTCTTAGCAATGGTGAAGTAGAATTGGCTTCCGGCTTCGCTACTCTCATACCAAATTTCTCCTCCGGCATTTTTGACGATCTTTTTGCAAATAGCCAGCCCCAGCCCTGTACCTTGATATTCTTGGCGGCTATGCAAACGCTTAAACATTTCGAATATCTGGTCCTGGTACTGTGGGTCAATCCCAATACCATTATCCCGAACGCAAAACTGATGGTGGATATCAAGGTCTTGATAAGTAACTTCAATTACCTTTTCAGTCTTAGTATTGTATTTGATCCCGTTGCCAATCAAATTTTTAAATACGAGAAAAAGCTGAGAAGGAATGGCGAAGAAGCGGACAGAGCCCAGCGGGAGATTGATTTTCACATTTTTCTCTTGTAGATCGGTAAGAATAGATTGTTGTACTTGCTCAATCAGCGCCCTAAGGTTTATTTCCGCCGGCTCGTCTTTTCGCCCACTTTCCACTCGAGAGTATTCCAACACATCTCGGATCAAATGATTCATCTGACGAGCATTTCGCTTGATGAAATCCAGATACTCGCGTACCTGTGGTCTATCCTTGGGATTGCCTATCTTTCTTTCGATCAGACCTGCAAAACTGGCGATGTTTCGCAAGGGCTCCTTTAAATCATGAGAAGCGATATAGGCGAAGCGTTCCAATTCAATATTGGAGGCTTTTAAGTGATCATTGGTGTCCTGTAGCGCTTTTGTTTGTTGGGTAACCTGTTGCTGTAGGATCTGATTAAACTTTTGCTTAGCTCGATATGCCCGGAATAAGAGTAGCGCAACTATGGAAACGAGAATCGTTAACAAAATCATGTAAAAGGTTACTTTCTTTCGCTGCCGCAATACCAATTGACTTTGCTCCTGTTGTGCCCTTAAAAAGGCATTTTCTCTTTCCTGCTCTTGAGTTTCATACTTCGCTTTCATCGCAGCCATCAAATTCAATTTGTCTCCATCGTAGATACTATCTTGTAAGGCCACCAGTTGACGGAAGGCTCCCGCTTCTGCTTCATGCTTACCTAATTTTTCATAGTTATTGGCCAGGAGTTCATACAAGCGTTTATCTTGGAAGGAAAAATTACTACCCTCACTCCTATCTGCTCGTATAGTCTCGAGAATTTCTAGACTTTTCGCATAATCTCCTTTCTCGTACAGCAAGCCAGCCAGCGAAAACTGTGACTCCTCCAAGTGGTCTTGATTACCTGAGTTTTCAATGATGATTATAGCCTGTTTGAGATAGTTCAGTGCCTGGGTCCAATCACTCTGTTCTTGATAAATGGTAGCCATATCATTGAGGACCACTCCTCGGCTGTAATTATTGGTACAAAGAGTAAGCGCTTTCTTTAGGCATTCAATGGCTTCTTGATATTGCCCATTTCTTCTATAGTTGCTAGCATCGGTTAAATCAGCAATGTATATGATCATGTGATGCTCACTATTTCTTGCCACCTCTCCTCCCTTGTTGAAGAATTCAATAGCTTTTTCCTCATCCCCTAGCTTTTGATATAAGAATGCTACGTTCCGATAAGTGAAGCAAAGCATACGATCATCTCCGTTGGTCCTTGAATATTGCAAAGATTCTAAATAGTAGGTGATAGCCTCTTTGGGTAAGCCTAACCTTTCGTAGTTGATCCCGATATTATTCAAGGCGGAAGCCATCAATGTTGTATCATTGATCTGTCGTGCAATGTCGAGGGAAGCTTGATTCTGGGCTATGGACTCCGGAAAATCCTTTCGAACTAGATAGCCAATACCAAGGTATCTAAGCGCCTGCGCTATTCCTCTTAGGTAGTTGTTCTTTTTGGCGAGTTCCAGTGATTTGGTGGCGTAGTCAAAGGATTTTTGAATATCGATTTGATAAAACTCGTAGCTCAATTGATTGAGGATATCAATCTGTTCTTTTTTATCTTTTATACGATCAAGGCGAGTCTGTAGACTATCGATAACCGCGTTTTCTGCTATGGTCTTGGAATAGCAGGAAAGGAGAAATAGGCACAGGATTAATTTCGTTACAATTTGGGGCACTTTCATGACTGTGTTTACGACTTCTTGCCGTATTGCTGTTTATGGTATTTATGGTGTTAAGCTATAATCAATACACCGTAGGGGAGATTTCTTACTGCTCCTCCTCAATATCTGCAAAATCGAGCAGTTTTAACCCTACATACAGACAATTTGCGTAGGCAAGTTGTAGGGGCACGTACTCTTGCTGAGATACCAGAAAAGCGTTCAATGACTTTCGCTATGAAGGTCAAATCTTATTTGTACTTATACGGATGAGATGGATCATCGTTGCTTTACACTTGCTTAGATAAACAGGCCTCTCCTCCTTTTGTTACCAAAAAGCATATTTGGAACTGAGCCTATTACGCCATAGTCTGGATAGAGGGCCCCCTTTCCATTTAGGAGCCCTACAAAATAGACAGGGAAGCTGCTAGTAAGAGTAGACCAGGAATTGCTTTGTCAAGATAAAAACCAACAAACTAGGTCCATTCGCATGCTCTCTTGATGTCTTCCAACCTTCCTAGCAGATCCGTACGTCGATGACGAAATGATATCGGCACCCCTACCGCCTTTTCTGGCTCTGCCGCTATCTGACTACGAGCTATGAATCTCAACAAGGTGAGATGTTGGTTGAGAAAAAGATGATCTGAATCCGTAATAATAAGTGTGCTATCCTCGGCTAAGGCAAGCGTCGACTGAAGAATATAAGCACGCAATTTAATCTGCGCCACCGACTTCATTTCTTTTAGTAGAAAGTCAAGATTGGTCTGTACTGGGATGGATCCCAGGTATTGTATAGCCAAGCGTTTTTGATAGGAATAGCCATACTGATAAGCCCTTTGTAGAAATAGCGAATCTCTGTCGAAATAGGCTTTTTCTATTCTTCTTATGCTGTAATGCTTGGCCCTCAAATTATGATACAATCGCTTGATCCAGTTTAACATCAATTCAGCTGTATTAGAACAAGAAATAATCAATCAACCAGATGGCTATGCCCACCGTCGTGGCGAGTAACACCGTATCGCGATATAGATTCTTAGCCTCCTGCAGACGCACCCGTCGTTTCCCGCTTGAGCTCAATTTCAATTTGGGCCCGAGGCTTTCCAAAGGGCTGGTGCGTTCGGTCTCATGTCGCTTATATCGTGAGCGGACCTTTAAGAATTTCAGGTTGTTATTCACACTGACAGCAGGTCTATTCATATTTGGGCTTTTCTTATAAAATACTTCTTTGCTAGCCTCCTGTCCACTTTTTTCGACGAAAACAGGATCAATCTGAAACGGCGTTGTTGTATGAACATATTAATGATACTAGATTCTTTTTTTGAGAAAATAGCATTTGGCCGGTGAAAAACACCGACCAGCGCAAACGGCCCGTGTCGGTGTTTTCACCCACCCCTCTCCAATAAAAATTGTTCATGCAACAACGCCATCTGGGACCGGATGCGACCTAGCGTCAAGCCTTAGTTAAAAAAGGCTACATAGAGCAAAACATCTCAAATCTAATTCCTCTACCTTGCCCCATCATAGAAGACCAAAAAAATCCAATGAAAATGAAAAAGCATATTCTAGTATTACTCCTGATTGGCCTCTCGGGCGCCACTCTTCAATCCCAAGTAGATGTTTTCTCGGGAAGCTTTGCTAACAGCCTTCAGACCATTGCCCTGCGCATGAAGCCGGTGCAAGGGGGATATCATGGGGTTGTGCAGAGTCAGGAAGGTGTGTTTGCGGTTTCTGCACAACAGGTAGGACGCCAACTCTCTGGAGTGATCTATACCCAGTCCGGTAATATAGATTTTAAAATCGTACCCCAAAACAAAGCCTTGGCCATCACAGCCATGGGGAAAACCGAATGGTATTACAAATTATCCGAACAGCACGAATTAGATGGCATCGATCTCACCCCTTACATGACCAATTCTGCGAATACGGACTATGATTATGGTTACACGCAGTACAATGGCACTGAATCCGAAAAATACCGTAGCACCCCAGGTGCTCCAGGAGGTAGCGGGAACCCTAATGGCTACAATGATCCACAATTGTTCCAGCTTATTGCTGGTAGTCAACTGGTCATTTACAATCGGACTTCTTATCTAAATGATAACTCGGCTAGTTCACTGACTTACGTAAATTACTGTTCCAATGGCCGATTCAGTATCAAGTACGAGGGTTCTTTTTCCGTTGGGGGTGGGGTTTCCAGTGGCGCCAATCATGGCCAAAATTCTGGTGCCTGGCAGCTGCAGGGGGGAGCTAATGGGCCGCAAGTCCACCTACGATATGATAACGGCAAAGTAGAAACTTACCCGGTCTACAAAAATTACTTGCTACAAGGCCGCTGGCGAATTGGTAATACCCAGTATGCTATTCAAAGAAATAAGGCGGTCTGTTACTAATGACCCACCGACTAGAGCAGTAGGCCAACTTCTACTGCTCGCCCCTTGGTGGGCTAAGGAACAGTAGCTATCTTGGGGGAGCAGCCTACTTCTATCTCCATGACTCTTGATGATCAGCAAAATATCCTATTCACAACCTATCCCTTCCTTAGCGCAGAGGATGGGCAGCTCCTAGCAGACTTGGCGGAGTATAGAGTGCTAAAAAACAGAGAGCCCATCATTCGTCGTGGCGAATTGACTTACACGACCTTCTTTATTCTCAATGGGATGATGCGCGGATACTTCATCAACCTGAAAGGAGAAGAGAAGAATATCTTTTTGCGACCTGAACATACCATAACGGGTGCACCAGATTGCCTTTTTGAGCATACCCCCACTCGCTACACCTTCGAAGCCATCCTGGAAACACACCTGCTCGTTTTTGATCAGCGAAAGCTCCTAGAACTCGCCCCCATCCACCCGAATATCAACTTGCTGTACATCGCCGCCCTGCAGGAGAACATCCAAACCCTGGTGGGACGTGTGGAAGCCCTGATTGATAAATCACCAGCCGAACGATACGAAGAGCTCCTTAAAAGGAGTCCTCAGTTTTTTCAAAGGGCCTTTCATAAACACATCGCCAACTACCTAGGCATCACGCCAGTTTCACTTTCGCGTATCATAAATCGCCGATAGGCGCTGGATAGTTAACAATTGTTATCTCTTTTCAAGTTTCCAACACCTAATTTTACATGGTAAATAATGAAACTTAAAGCGATAAACACGGCTATCTATGTTATTTGGAGTTGAAAATTTGGATGTATACTTAGTTCTCGGAATTCTAGTATTCTTCGGATTATTAGAAGTAATTGCGGGCCATCTACATACCACCAAAAGGAAAAGAAGCGATTGGATTCAGGAAATGGGCGGCTTTTTCGCGCTCTCTGTCCTGATCAAACCCATGATTGTGCTAAGTGTAATGGCGCTAGGTCAACTACTGGTACCTCAATATGCTAACATCGTCGGCGGTTGGAGTCTCTTGCTCATGTTGCCTTTTTATCTATTCCCAGACGATATCTTACAGTATTGGTACCATCGGTCCGCTCATGAGTATCAGTGGTTGTGGAAACTACACCGGCCACACCACCAGGCAGAAGAAATGGGCTTTTTCGTTTCCTATCGAAATGCGGCCTTGTACTACGTTTTAATGCCCAACATCTGGTGGGTGGGTATCGCTACCTTTTTAGGGGCGGCACCAGGAGTAGCCTTAGGTTTGGTATTGAAGCAATTGGTGATCATTGGTTCACATAGCACGACCAAGTGGGATAGATTGTTGTATCGATTTCCTTGGCTTAGTCCCATCACCTCCGTCATTGAACGCATCATCATTACGCCGGCCTTCCACTATGCCCACCATGGCAAATCTATGAAGGACGGTGTGAGCGACCCCAATGGAAATTATGGAAATATGTTTTCAATCTGGGATCAGTTATTTGGTACCGCCAAATTTACCCGCCAATTTCCTACCGAATTGGGTTTAGTTAATGATCCGAAAGAAAAGTGGACCGCCGCCTACTTCTACCCTATTGTTACTTCGGATAAACCAGAGAGTGAACTGGCCAGAGGATTTCAAAAGTCCGACACCCGGACGATGGAGCCGACCGAAATCTACCTAGAAGCAGGAACCTACCTCTGGTGTCAATGCGGACATAGCAAAAATCAACCCTTCTGCGATGGCATGCATCATGGAACCAAATTCAAGCCGATGGTATTTGAAGTAGAAAAGGCTAGAAAGATGCGGTTGTGCAATTGCAAGCTGACAAAGGCTGGACCGTTCTGCGATAATTCACATGAGCAGCCTTAGCCAGTCACCTGGCTCATGGTCCCAAAAAGAACACTTCACATATCCTACAAGCGGTGGCTTCGGTTGAATGGTCCGGAGCCACCGCTCATTATTTTACTCCTGCCGTAAGGATTCTATCGGATTCATCCAAGCTGCCTTCAAGCTCTGTATACTCACCGTCAACATCGCTATAAGCACCGCTAGAAAGCCCGCCAGTAAGAACACCCACCAGCGTAAGCCGATATGGTAAGCAAAACCCTCTAGCCAATTTTGCATCAGATACCAAGCTAGGGGAGTAGCAATAACAATGGAAGTAACCACCAAACGAAGAAAGTCCTTGGATAACAATTGTACGATATTCGCTGAACTGGCGCCCAACACTTTCCGCACTCCAATCTCTTTGGTCCTTTGTACCACACTATGAGAAATCAAGCCAAATAAACCGATCCCAGCAATGAGCAAAGCCAAGATGGTAAAAATATTAAAGGCTTGTCCCAGGCGAGTTTCGGATTCGTACAGCTGATCCAAAGATTCATCTAAGAAACGATAGCTGACGGGCAAGCCCGGAGCTACGCTTTTTACCGTTTCCAAAACGAAGGAGAGCGTCTCGTCCAAATTATCCGTCTTAACCTTCAACGTTATATTACCAAAGTTGACACTATTGTTTCGATCGTCACGGAACATCATATATTGCGGCTCAATACTGAGATCCATGGGCTGGAAATGAAAGTCTTTTACTACACCAATGATTCGCCCCTTTCGGAAGGTCTTTCCAACGGCAGATTCTGGTGTCCAGCCAAGTTTGGCAACGGCCGTTTCATTCAATAGATAACTCTGGGTAGAGTCTGTGGAATGACCTAAAGAAAAGTTTCTTCCGGCAGCCATATCTACCTCAAATAGATCCAAAAAATGATAATCGACGTAATTGCGATAAATATTGATACTCTTCTCTCCTGTATTCCCCTCCCACTCTTCTACTACACCTTGGTCTCCACTATTGATCGGTAAATTCTTAATCACAGAAACCTTCTCCACCTGGGGATGCCGAAGCAATTCCCCTCGGATTAATTCTGTATTCTCTGAAATCTCCGGAAAAAAGAAGGGAACATAGACGATCTGATCCTCATTAAAACCCAATTTCTTGTTCTGGACGTATTGCAATTGTTGGTACACCACAATACTACTTGAAATCAGGACTACCGCAGCTGCGAATTGACCAACCACCAGCAGGTTCCGCAGAGAAGTTCCCCGCTTGAATCGACTAAACAATTCTCCTCTGAAGACCTTGATTGGCAACAAACTGGATAGGAATACCGCTGGATAAAAACCGGAAAGTATCCCAATCGAAATGGCACCAACAAAGAGGCCTGCGAGCAGCCAATAGTTTTGGATCAAATCCAATTCAATGGGCTGCACCAATAACTTGTTGAATTGCGGTAGAAGATAGTAAGCCAACACGATAGCCAAAACAAAACTTATCAGAGTAAGCAGAAATGATTCCCCCATAAATTGAGCGATCAGTTGCTTCCGTTGCGCACCCAAGACTTTTCGCATACTTACTTCTTTGGAGCGGCTAATAGAACGGGCAGTAGCTAGATTGGTGTAATTGATGGCTGCCAATAATAAAATGATGAAGGCAATCGATAGGAATAGATACACATACCGAATGTCGCCATTCACCCCCGGGTCTAGATTCACCTTGGAATGTAGGTGTATATCTTGGACAGGCTGCAAGAAAAATTTCGATGCGCCAAAAGGGAAATTCTCATAGGCCGGAACCACGTACTGATCGAAGATATCCAACTTTTGTTCCAGGGCCTTGTAATCTTGCCCTTCTGCCAACACCATATAAGTCCAGTAATTATTCCAATCCCAGCGCCCTACACTGGCTTCGTATTCATCGGCATTTTTAAGGGGAACGATACAATCATAATTCAGGTGTTGATTGCTAGGAATATCTTTAAATATCCCCCGGACCGTGAGTGATTGCTCATTGCGATACAGCACTTGTTTTCCCATCGGATCTTCCACTCCGAAATAACGCTCGGCTAAGGACTCGCTCAATAAAATGGCGGAGGGGTCCTGCAATACTTCTTTACCTTCACCCCGTATGATCTTTATGCTGAAAATATCGAAAACCCGTTCATCTGCCAGCAGACTACCTGGCGAGTCAACCACATCCTTGTAAGCTAGTAGATTGTTTCGCAAACCTATAGTAGCAGCTGCCTCTACCTCAGGGAAAGTCTCAACCAATGCCGGTGCAAGTGGTTCAGAACTAACTGCGAAAAAGTCAGTTCCTCGAAAAATATTGCCTTCCTGTTGCTGCACTACCCGATAGAGCTGATCTGCTTTCTCGTGTTGGGTATCATAACTTAATTCATATTGTACATAGAGGGCGATCAGGATAAAACAGGTCATGGCAATGGTAAGGCCAGATATATTGATCGTTGAGTACAGTTTCTGCTTTACTAGATTGCGCCAAGCCACTTTTAAATAGTTCTGAAACATAGCTAGATTGATTAGTGGATCCCGTTGAAAGGATTTAATAAAGTCGGGTCGAAAATGCCGAATGACTTGCCACCAAAAGCTTCTTTTTGCTCGACGAGGAGCTTCCGCAAACTGCTGTTCAAACAATTCGATTAAGTCCCCTTCGATCTCTTCTACGAAATCCTCCCGGCAAAACCAGCGAAGGAACCGCAGCGCATACTTTGGTGGTTCTGGTAGCATTTTTCAAGTATTTAGTGGCCTACTATTTACTTAACAAAAGTAAATGTAATCAATTTATTTCACTTTTGTTAAGTAAATCTGTCAATAATGCAATTTCCGCCCGATTTAACCCTCACATCTCGACCAATGGAACTTTATCGAACACGCCATTGTAGATAGAACGCTACCCTTACTGACCCGATCAAAATTCTGATATCATGCGTTTTACTCCGATCAATCCAAAGATTGATTCCATTCCCAAAGCCGACTATGTTGAAGTGGTAGATCTATGGGAAGCTAGCGTTCGAGCCACTCACCATTTCTTGCCTGAATCCGATATTCAGTTTTTCAAACCACTTATCTTAAATCAGTATCTAGATCACGTAGACTTATCCTGCCTCAGAGATCAAGCTGGCAAGATTGCAGGTTTCCTAGGTGTTACTGATGGTAAGATCGAGATGTTATTCATCCATCCAGCTGCTCGAGGACAGGGTGTGGGAAAACGTCTGTTGCTCCACGCGGTCCAGGACTTGGGGGCTAGGGAGGTAGATGTGAATGAGCAAAACGAACAGGCCGTGGGCTTTTATCATCATCTAGGATTCTCGACCATTAGTAGATCGCCCGTAGATGGCATGGGCAAGCCTTATCCGTTACTACATATGACCTATTCACTATGAAAGCATTAGACATCCGAGAATTACGCAAGGAGGATTGTGAGAAAATTCATCAAGCGTTTGTCGCACAAGGATGGAAAAAGCCGCTTTCCTTATACCTGAATTACCTGAAGATGCAAAAGGAAGGTATTCGCGATTTTCTACTAGCCACTTGGCAAAATGAATTTGCTGGTTATCTCACGATCAATTGGACCTCAGGCTATCCACCCTTCCAAGAAGAAAACATTCCAGAGATCGTTGATTTTAATGTGCTGAAAAAATATCAGAGGCGAGGAATTGGAACTGCCCTGATGGATGAAGCTGAACGGCGAATCCAGCGCGTTTCGCCATTGGCAGGAATTGGCTTCGGTATCACCCAAGATTATGGCGCAGCTCAGATTTTGTATGTAAAACGTGGTTATATTCCAGATGGACGAGGTCTAGTCCTAGACGGAGAATCTCTAGAATACTGCCGGCAAGTGACCATCAGTGATGATTTAGCGATATACCTGACCAAGGCATTGACTTGATCCTTCACCACAACACACACGCTGATAAATATCGAGAGACCCAACAGTTGATCACTCCTTCCTCTTCAAGGTTTAGTATAAAATCTTGAATCTACACCACTTATGCCAGATTACAGACCCAGCGAGTTGATGTAGGCTTTACTTTTAGGTAAAACCAAGCGGTCCCTAATTCGCTTGTCTTTTTTATATCTAAAGTAAAAAACTCGACCATGAAAAAGCTCTTCCTTCTCGTAGGCACGCTCATTACTTTCCTAGCCTTTTACCCAAAATCCGACCCAGTCTCCATCGAAATTGGTGTAGAGACTCCCATGGAATTTGTCGAGATCACTTGCCCTATCGAGGGCTTCATCCTTTGGAATCAAAAGCAGGATACCCTATTCACCAACGGCAACGGGAAGTTTAAGCAAACCTATGCCCTATCTCAAGCTAGTCCTTTCAGAATCAAGATTGGAAAACTAAGATTTAGAACGCTTTTCGAACCCGGCCAACACTATGACATCCAATTAGAAGGGGAACAACTCTTATTCCGTGGAAAAAACGCCGCTGGTCTGACGCTCTTTAGTCAGTTGAAACGCCCCAGTTACACCTTTACCGAGAATACCAAGTTTGCCCAGGACACCACTGCCGCGCAAATTACAGAGAAGATCGGCGCACTCATTCAGCAAGAAAAAGAACAATTCCAACAACTGCAAACACAAGGGAGTATTACCAAAGAATTCCTAGCGTTAGCCTTTCGAGACATTGACTACTATTATGCGAAGAAGATATTGAACATCATCCTTAGTAAAGAGACCAAGAATAAACCATTGGAGGCATCCCTAGTCGCTTTAATGGATAAAACCATCGCAGAAAATCCCGTACAATTCTCTGGCTTCATTCCTGAGGATTGGGACTACTATGCCGACGACGTCATCATCTATAAAAAGACGTATGAGCTGAAGCAGGCGGGTAAGACTTCTAGTGAAAAATTGGATGAATTATTCGAAACAGGTGAGCTCCACAATTGGCGATTGTCCATGATCAACGATCAAGTCACTGGAAAAACCAAGGAAAGATACATGGCCTTTTATCTGTATGATAGAGCCGTCCAATCAAGATTCGAGAAGAGTCTGGTAGGTATCTTTGAGAACTTCGAGCAAGAATTCCCCGAAAGCGCATTCACGCCTTATATCAAACCACTGATCGACAAAATCATCACTTACCATGAGCGGATTGAAGCGCCGCTGTCCGACAAGGTAAAAATACTGGATGGTAGTACAATCTCCAATTTTGATGAATTGCGCGAACAGCTCAAAGGACAAGCCTATTACGTCGATTTATGGGCTACTTGGTGCAGCCCTTGCAAACAGGAGTTTAAACACAATACATCCATAGATCCTGTACTGAAAAATGCAGGCTACGAAAAATTATACATCTCTATCGATAAAGCTAGCGCCCGAGAAAAATGGATCGACAACATCAAATACTTTGATCTGAAAGGAACCCATCTGCTCGCCTCCAAAGCGTTCGTGGAAGACTTTGCAACTCATCATTCCTTGCAAAAAGAGATGCTGATCATTCCACAGTACCTCATTGTTGATCCAGCCGGAGAGGTAGTGGTGAGAGATGCGCCTAAACCCAGTGAAGTGGGTCAATTAGAATCCATTCTAAACACCCCAAAACGTTAGTAACACCTAACTGTAGATTGGATTGACCTACTGGAACGATAGGTAATGTAACTAGTTCATCAACTGTTAATTGCCTATCTTGTCCGCCCATGAAAAAGATAAAAATATCAAGGCAGTTTCAAATACTTGTGCTGCTGTCGTGCCTCAGCGCCTGCCAATCAGGAGTGGATACTCGCGCCATGGATTTTGCCCAATTGCGGATAGACAAAACTTTGGTAGAGGAGATTAGACTCTCGGATGATCAGAAGATAGATGCCCAGATTGGTGCACGTACGCTTCACGAAATGTTGCTCGATGGTGACTTTCTTCCAAGTGGCTGGGTAGCAGATCCTCCACCCAGTTTCTATGAATTGAAGCGAGTGGATAGAGGCACTGATCAAAGCTTGCTATTCTATGCGGTCTGTTTTGAAGAAGGAAAAATTGCAGAAATCAAAGTAGCCACCTTGGCAGGAGAGCAATTGCGGTATAATTACCTCATTTGGTCAAATGTAAAATATGGTGATCCCTATACAATGATTGAGTTGAAAGAGGAGAAGGATATCATACAATTTTATCATGAAGGAGAGCTGCGCTTTACCTATCATCCTGATCAAGGCAAAGTTGATCAATAATGAATGAAGCACCTGTAGATTTTCGCCCTATTGATAGTAGAGATCAAGCTTTCCTGACTGAGATGCTATATCTTGCTTTTTTCGTCCCAGAAGGGGCTACCCCTTTCCCTAGATCAATCCTAGATCGTCCGGACATTTTAAAGTATCATAAAGGATACGGGAAAAAGGGAGACTATGGCTTCCTGGCGCTTGCTGGACAGGAAGCTATTGGGGCAATCTGGTGCAGGATTCACCATGAAGATGATCCCGGCTATGGCTTTATCCGCTCAGATATACCGGAGCTCAACCTTGCGCTACTTCCGGAAGCAAGAGGGCATGGTATTGGGCAAAAGCTCATGGCACAATTGGAAGAAAAGCTCCAGCTAGAAGGGGTGGCTGGCCTTAGTCTCAGTGTCGATCAGCGAAACACCATAGCTTATCACATTTATCGTAAGTTAGGTTATCAAATTGTAAAAGAGGAAGGAACGGCTATCACTATGCTGAAGCTATTTTGAGAAACCAGACGATAGTTTTATCACTTTTTGTATAGTTCACGTATTTTTTCGCTCAAATTTCTGCTATGAATCGATTCTGCTTATTCGCTTGCTGTATGCTCTTGACTGTAGGACTTAATGGACAAGATTTTTCGCTCTTTGCGAAAAAAAGTTTTCAAGCCAAAGACGGTGGCACGCTTCCGTATAGAATTCTCCTACCAGAAAACTACGATGCCACTAAACAGTATCCACTGGTACTCTTTTTACATGGGGCGGGGGAGAGAGGAGATGACAACGAAAAGCAGTTGGTTCACGGAGTAAAAACTTTCTTACAGGCCGAACATCGAGAGCAATTCCCTTGCATCCTTATCGCACCACAGTGCCCCAAAGACAGCTACTGGGCCTCTCCAAAATTTGAGCGAACGAAATATCCAATTGATTTTGACTTTAACTATGAATATGATGAAACCGTAGCCCTGGACAGGGCCATTCAACTCACTCGCTCCATTATCAAGCAACTGTCTGTTGATAAAAAACGGGTCTATATTACAGGCTTGTCTATGGGAGGAATGGGGACCTACGAAGCTGTTTACCGATATCGGAAATTATTTGCCGCTGCTGTGGCGGTTTGTGGAGGAGCGGATGTAGCTGCTTACAAGAAGAAGCATGCAAAAATTCCATTTTGGTTATTCCATGGAGATGTGGATGGAGTAGTAGAAGTAAAACATTCTAGAGCGATGAAGGACAAGCTGGAGGAGCTAGGAGCAGAAGTCCGCTATACCGAATATGCGGGCGTAAACCACAATAGCTGGGAAAAGGCTTATGAAGAATCAGAATTACTTCCTTGGTTGTTTGCTAAAAGCCGCTAATGAAACACTCCTTTTATGAACTACCTCGTTCTCGGCAATGGAGACTGAGCATCATTTTCGCCATCGTCGGTGGCTTATTAATACTCAGCAGTATTTTTCTGTGCATGTATCTCCTACAACCTTGGCTTTTACTGCTGCTGATACCATTCTATTTCGTTTATGCTCAATTACTGGATATCCCATTTGGACATCTGCGGGGAACCTTGAAACACTACTCTCCTATGCTGATTGTACAGCCGATTTCAGGGACCTATTACCTGCACACTACAGCTTTGTTTGATCAATTGTTTGCCCTCCCGCACAAGGACCCTAAACTCACTAATCAACAACAGATCTTAATCTGATTTTAGACGGCTTCTTAGCGTTGATTGACGATCTACAACAAAAGCCAGATATCCCTATTGTCGGCACCACACATTTCTTAAGTCCGAGGCGCGCCGAGAAGTTGGGATTTACCATCCAAGCTGCCGATCCGCTTAGCAACATCATTTTGGCGATCAACTATCTAAACCTGGTACTGAGTATGTCTATTACAAAAGGACGTCTACAATTTCCCAGACTTGGCCAAACCCGCAAGTTTAGTATCCAGTCGAAGGACTTGATTACCAAGGAGCCTTTATTTAGAGCTTGGAGAGATAAACTTATTTCGCGCACACAGCCCAGCTAATGACTTTAGCCCGCCGCTACAAGGGCGTCGCTTGATAAATCAATAACTCTTGAGGAGCAGCTGTGATTCGGTAAAACTGTCTCAACCTTCGCATCATCGATGACTTTTCTGCCTTCGTCATCAATTCAAAATCGTCCACCACTTTAAAGAAAGCCTTTCGTTTACTTCTAAATAATTTAAGGACGGGATGCAAGATGTTACTCGACGCTGTAATACCTTGGAACAAAGGCGTTTTCAACTTCTGTTGACCGAGGTCATTACGAGGGGAAGCATAGGGTGCATCCACCCAGGCTGAAAAGTCAAAATCATAGGGTACCAAAATTAAGGAATTTCGATCTCCTTGCTGAATCATTTTCAGGTTCCGGATGGGATCAATACTCCAGTCCGTATTTCCGATCATCATCTGAAAAACAGCGATAAAAGTATGCTGGATCGTATCCAATTGACCCGGTAAGAATGAAAAGATATCCACTTCTTCTCCCTGTAGGCGGGCCGCCAGTTCATCGATATCTTCCAATAAAATTCCCCAGCGCTCAAGCGGTTCCACTCGATCCTCAATATCCTCATATCGCACCTTTACCAACTGTACACGAAGGCTTTGCAAGCTAGCTTCATTATAGAGTTTGTACGCTAAATATTCCCGAAAAATGAGCTGGGAAGTGAGCAAACTATCTGCCAAGCAGTGGGTGATCAACTTCAGATCATCCTGTTTAGCTAAGCCCGCTTTCCCTAATGCCTTTTTCGAAAACTCTAGTTTTAATGGAGGGAATTCACAAGTCCTTCTTCGGAACTTTCCTCGCGGGCGTAGATCCATCTTCCAATCGTAGGCGGTGCCATTCTTTTCGTATTGTAGTCTAGCGGTTTGCCAGTCGTCATTTCGTCCGTCCTGCAGCAACAATTCCAAGTCCGTCTTAATGGTAATCGGCAAGGGATCATCTTGCAAAATCTTGACCATTAGACTGGGAGGTTCAGAAGTGGTGGTTGATGAAAAAGCCAGTAACTGGCCCACCACAAACAAACTGCATAGGAATAATACTGTCTTTTTCATACTAAACTAAAGATTTGCTTTGTGTTAGTTACTAGTTTATAAAGAGCAGGGCGGACCAACGCAGGAGTCCACCCTGTACAAAAATGCTACTAGTCGTGTAGGAACTTACAACTGAATTCTTTATGCGTTACCTTAGAGCGCTGTGCCGACCCTTAGGCACTGGTATTGATCTTAACCTATTCTATTTCTCCTGCACGTCTAGCTCCTTATCTAGTTATCTCCACCCCTTACTCTACTGATACCACTTTTCTTACCTGGCGCTGCGGGTATGGCCACTCCCTCTTCCATTATCATCGGTAGGTCTCCATCCGATACAATGATCTTAGCATTCGGCGACTTCGATAATTCCATGAAAGCCTCAATCGATTTGAACTGTAGAATAGCAGGACTCAAGCCTTCGGCAATGATCTTCTGAGCGTCTCTGATCCCTTTCGCCTCAATTCGCTTCTGCTCTGCCTCGCGCTCCGCTTGTTGCAATACAAACTCCATTCTCTGTGCGTCTTGTTCTGCTTCCAACTTTTGCTCAATCGCTCTTGCCAAACTCGCTGGGAGTCGGATACTCTTCAATAGTACGGCATCAATAACGAGTCCTTTTCCATCCAGGTACACCATCATTTGGTCTCGGATAGCCTTCTCAATCGTCGTTCTTTCACCCGTATGCATATCCTTCGCGTAGAAGCGAGAGGTTACGTCGGCTACAGAGGAACGGAATACGGGAAGAATGATGTTTTGCTCGTAGTTCTGTCCAATGTTCCGCAGGATAGAAGGAGCTTCCTTCGCCACCACTCGGTAAAGAATCGACACTTCTGAAACAATATTCAATCCTTCCTTAGAAGGTATACTTAATCCTACCTCCAGGTTCTCTGTCTGTGTAGAAATCTTGATGATACTAGTAAGAAAGGGGTTGTAAAACCGTAGTCCTTCCGTGTAAGTTTTGTCCGCATACTTTCCTAAAGTACGCTTTACTCCTACCTCTCCTTCTCTAATTGTGGCACAACTGGTAAAGAAAATGATTAGTAGCAATAAACTTGTCCACCTAGAAATTTTAGATTTAGTCATAGCTTATCTTTTTTTGTGTGACAAAAAAACAGTTGGGAGATTCCATACTAGTGGCTATGCCGCTAGCGAAAAACCATAGCCAAACTAATGGAGTAATCCTTCTTGTTGTCGTAAAAAAGTTTGATGTAGGCGCTTATCTTTCTACGTATACGTATTGTTGTTTTGCTCTAAAATTATTGTAGAATTCTACCATCGAGCTAATATTCTGAAACCGAAACCCGACTTTCCCTAAGCGTTTGTGTAAATGCTTCGCATTTGGTAGGTAACGCTTAATCATCTTTTTATAGTTGCTCGAATTGATTTCTACCACTTCGCCGTTCACACCCAAAAAGTATCGATGCTCTTCCACCGTTCCTGCGGGCACTACCCTTAAACCTGTATCAATGGTTTCTGGGCGCACGTAGGAATAGACAAAGAGATTCACAGGCCCTTTAACGATATGCTCAGCTGGCACAAGACCATTACCCACTCGAATCATTACCAGATCGTTATTAGCCTGTACCCTTTGTGGTATCCAGCACAAGACCAGCAAAAGACTGAATAGGAACAGGCGGAAAGCACCAGGAAATAAGTAGACAGACTTTGGGCGTGAAGGCGATGATAACTTTTTCATAGCTTTACTTTAGGGTTGCTTGTTAAGAGGCCTGAACCGCGGGTAAATAGTTAAGGTTCTTTATTTTACTTTTCAGCATCTTTCTAGCAATGTAAATCCGACTCTTCACCGTTCCTAAAGGCATATCCAATCGCTGGCAAATTTCCTCATACTTGTATCCCTGATGCAACATCAAAATTGGAATACTGTATTTTTCGTCCAACTGGTGAATAAGGCCAACCACATCATTCATAGCCAGATTCATATCTCCTTCATTGCTCGCACTAAGACGATCCTGATATAAAAGGAAATCCTCTACGGAGTGATCAAAAACCTTCCCTCGACGCTTCTGTGCACGGAAATTATTGATGAAAATATTTTTCATGATCGTGCTCAACCAAGCCCTCAAATTGGAATCTGCTGCCAGCTTCTCTCGGTATCTAAAGGCCCGTAAGGCAGTGTCTTGGAAAAGATCTTCTGCTTGATGAACATCTTGAGTTAGCTTGTAAGCAAAACCCATCAAATATTTAGACAATTTATCGAACTCTATGGCGAAATTATTAGTACTCATATCTTCATTAATATTTTTACAATTAATGATAATAGTATTACTATTTTTTATAGTTGTAACGCATTCATCGAACATTTGTTCTGACATGACATAAATTTTACAAAAGGGAAAAGCTAAAGAATAGATGCACTTGAATTTTTCAAAGAGAAAGATCAAATTCCTCGATCCTTACTCACCAGCAAAACTCGTCGAGTGAATCGAAAACAAAACACACATAATCAGTTAATTACAAATTAAATCATAAACCATTTATCTCGGATTAGAATTCTAAAAGCTCAACTAAATGAGCGAGAGTTCACCCAGGATAAAGATTGGAGAACTAGAGAACTTTGCTTAGTTTGTCAGCCATTAAACATTTATCATGCGAATAATTTTGACCGCTTCTGCCCTATTCATGGCCTTAATCACAGCTGCCCAATCCGTACAAAAAGAACAAAAACCAATCGTAGAAACCGCCCAAGGCCAGCTCTCTGGACTACATGATTCCGGCATTTATCACTTCAAAGGAATCCCATTTGCCCAAGCTCCCGTGGGCCCACTTCGGTGGAAAGCACCACAGTCTCCAAAGCCATGGAAAGGGATCCGAACGGCTGAAAAATTTGGCCCAAGAGCTATGCAGAGATCCATCTTCGATGACATGCAATTTCGATCAGATGGGATGAGTGAGGATTGTTTATATCTGAACATTTGGACCCCATCCCTGAAGCAAGCGCAAAAACTACCCGTCCTAGTATACTTTTATGGTGGGGGCTTATTCACAGGAGATGGTTCCGAATATCGCTATCAAGGAGTGAATATGGCTAGACAAGGGGTTGTCGCCATCACGGTCAACTACCGCTTGAATATATTTGGCTTCTTTGCCCATCCAGAACTAACAGCAGAGTCTGCCAACGAAGCCTCGGGTAATTACGGATTCCTCGATCAAACCGCAGCTTTAGAATGGATCAAAGCCAATATCATAGCCTTCGGTGGAGACCCAGATCGCATTACCATCGCGGGAGAATCAGCAGGCTCCGTTTCTGTGAGCGCACAAATGGTTTCTCCCTTATCCAAGGACTTGATCGCCGGTGCCATTGGCTCCAGCGGATCTTTGATGGGAACCCTAGGAGCGAGTCCTTTATCCAACGAAGAACAGAAAGGTGTTGATTTTGTGAAGTCTCTCGGAGCTAAATCCCTAGCTGAGCTGCGTCAAATTCCAGCAGATAGTCTATTGGCTGCAACGAGCAAGGTAGGACTTACCCATTTCGCGCCTACCATTGATGGTTATTTCTTTCCGAAAGCCCCAGTCGAACTCTATGAAGCCGGTGCGCAAGCACAGGTCCCTTTATTAATTGGTTGGAATTCTCAGGAGAGCAGTGAAAGAGCGATCCTCGGAGCCGCAGCGCCCAACCCAAAGAATTTCAAAGCAGCCGTCGAAAAACTATACGGTGAGCAAGCATCTCAAATTCTAGCAGCCTATCAAGCCGAGCAACCAGTGGAAATCCTCCAGGCGGCGAGAGATTTGGCCGGCGATCGCTTTACCGGCTTTAGCTCCTGGAAATGGAGTGATGTTCATGCTCAAACAGCTCAACCGGTCTACCGATACTACTTCACCAAAGCCCGACCTACTCCCGAATTTCAGGATGTACCCGTAGGGCAGCCCTGGTTAGAAGGTGGTGCGGTACATTCTGCCGAAATCGAATATGCCATGGGAAATCTCCCTACCAACCGCGTATACAATTGGACCGCAGAAGATTATCAGGTCTCCCATATTTTCCAAGGCTATTATCTCAATTTTGTAAAAACAGGGAATCCAAACGGCCTAGGCCTTCCGTCTTGGCCAGCCATTAATAAGAGTGAGACACCTCAAGTTCTCCATATCGGTATACCTACCGCATTACATCCAGATGTACATCGGGAGCGCTACCTTGTACTGGACCAATTGCGCAAAACGCAAGACTAGAAAGCTCAAAGAAAAGCCGTACTTTTAAGTAGGAAGAAAGCTGATGTCAGCTTGTAAAAAGCATCGCTGCAAACATCTGAAGTTTTGCCAAGCATCAGCCAGGTATAACTTCAGATGTCTCGCATGGCCCTCAACTTTCTTCCTATTTTGTTCATCAATCCAAAACGAAAATGCGATTCGCCACCAACCTACTCTTGGGGCTGTTGGTACTGCTCTTTAGTAGTTGTCATACCCCTTCATCCAATTCTTCTGATCCTCCTTCCAAAGAATTATCCTTCCAGCTTCATGAGATCAACAAAGAAGCCTTGTACAGTTCGGTTGCTACTATGGATGTCGACAAGGACGGCGACCTGGATATCGTACACGGAGGAGCTTGGTACGAGGCACCAAGCTGGCAATCGCACTTTGTGACGGAGGTAGAGGTCATTAATGGTCGCCCGGACGGTTATTCCCATCTAGAAATAGATGTAAACCAAGATGGGTGGCAAGATATTGTCCATGTCAATTTTCGCAGTAAGTCCATTTACTGGTTGGAACATCCCGGCGCTGAGCTCGGCGAATGGTCCAAGCATATCGTCGATGTTCCAGGCCCCATGGAAACGGGCCGCTTGCATGATGTAGATGGAGACGGACAGATGGACCTAGTCCCCAGCGCCTGGGAATTTGCGGCCTGGTACGAGATTATCGTGGAGGAGGAAGGAGGTACCCCCAAATGGGTACGACATGAAATCACCCCAGCGGGAGCAGGCCATGGAAGTGGCTTTGGTGATATCAATGGCGATGGTCGAGCTGATTTTGTAGGAACAAAAGGCTGGGCTGAAGCTCCGGAGGACCCTAGGAATGGGCAATGGGTTTGGCATGCCGAATTTGAATTAGGCAGAACTTCCATGCCCATCGTAGTCGCAGATGTAGATGATGATGGAGATAGTGATTTAATTTACTGCATTGGCCATGACTACGGCGTTTATTGGGAAGAGCAATCCACCAGCGATGGCAAACGAAATTGGACCAAGCATTTGATCGATAGTACCTGGTCGCAAGGTCATAGCCCCTTATGGGTAGACTTGGACAATAATGGCAGGAAAGAATTTGTGGCTGGCAAGCGATACTGGGCCCACGAGGGTAAAGATCCCGGGGCAACTGATCCTTTAGTCATCTATCGCTATGAATTTGATCCTCAGCAAAAAGCTTTTCAGCGTTATACCATTCAAGCGAATGGACCGGCAGGAACAGGGCTTGATCCTAAGGCGATAGACATTGACCATGATGGTGATCTAGATCTAGTCCTACCCGGGCGGAGTGGATTATATTGGTATGAAAACCTGTTGCTCAACCCCACTTCCAGCTAGACCTGCTGCTGGAGAGCTTTATAGCATTGCTCAAAGCTTCTATCGTCCAGATGGCCTTGAATCCAGGCCAAGTAGTGGAAATGATGCAGCGGAGTAGCTGTTTCCATATCCTCCATATTGCGGCTCAAGTCTGCTGCCAATGCTTGAAAAGCAGCACGGCGGTCACTATGGGGCGCCTTCCGCCAAAAGTCTAGTAGGTGTTCTTCCAAGATGGTAGTGGAGCCTGATTTCTTAAAGTAGCGGCGAGTGGAGCGGCACAAGGCGGATAATAATTCGTGATTACCCAACTCGTAATGCAAGGCCAAGTGCAATAGACGCGCAAACCGGAATAGCTCGGTCCGGAAAGTGAGATCATCCTTATGTATTAAAGGCTCTAACCAGTCCAAGGCCTCTTTATATCGCCCTAAGGCAAAGTAGGCATAGGCAAAGAAATAGTAAAATGGAAACTTAAAGACTTCATTCAATTTTTTTCCTAAACGCTCCATTTCGGCTTTGGTCTCGGCGATCGAAGCTACGGCAGCTTGAAATTTGCCCTGGCGGATATACAGTTCTAAGCGCAATGAGTGATACAGTCTAAACCACATCATCTCCTCCTCTCCTTTAAGCGCGCGCCCTAATTGCCGGGGGAAATCAATTGCCTCTTGTAAAGCCTTCCAAGCACTGGGATAAGCCTTGAGATGAATTAGCCCGAGCAGCCAATTGTTATAGATCGCTAAATACTGGGTAGCACGCTCCTTAATAAAGTGCGGATTTTGCTGATAAAGCTGGATTAGGTCCGCTCTGCATTGTACACAGGCCACCTTCTCGCCAACACAATCATTGAATAAGCCTAATGTATTCAGGAAGATCACTTTCGCACTGAAGGATTTAGCCTGTTCTACCGCTTGCAATAAAGGATGGTTCACCAACTGAAAGTAAGCTTCCTTTTCCTCCTCAGATCTGGCATAATGATGTCGATAATACCAATCAAAGACCTGCATCGATAACCACTCCATTTCTCTTAGGTTGGCCAATTGGCTAATGACTTTTTGCTCCAACTCCCAGAACCGCTGGATATGATGCGCCCGATCCGCAACCCCCAGGATAAAGATATACAAGCGTTTAAGTCGTTGATAAATGGTGATTAAAGCTTCAAACAACTCAAACTTCTCCGCTTTCTTAGCTGCTTTCTTTAGCAATTGTTCAGCAGCTTGAAAGAGTTTTCGCTGATATAACACATCACTCTTCTGTATGAGCAATTGCACCTCTCCGTAGATCTGCCCATCCTGATATTGATCCACCAAACTATCCAGGACCTTATGGAACAACTGGTTTTTCAAAACGGCATGCTGGTTCGATGCAAATGGCTTCATCAGTTGCTCCTCCTGGGGAAAGCTATTTTTCTCAATGCGATCAAAGAGGCGGACATACTGACTTTGCCTTTGGCCACCGTAGGGTTGCCAGAGTTTGAAATGCCGTTTTTCGCTTTTGCTCAGGCTTTGAATCAGGCGAAATAGAGGATGATCAGACATCAGGTTTTTTAGTATTAAAAAATTAATTATGACAAAATTAAAATATTCATAATCAACAAATTACATTAACAAACTTCATTTGAAAAATTAAATATAGTAAAAACTTGGTTTTCAATAAGATCTGCGAGTCAATAGTTTTGTAGGCAATGATTCAATCCTTACTAAGCTGTAACATAATTTGATAAAAGTTATGTTACAGCTTATCAAACTAAAATCATGAATATCAAGCAAATAAACTATTTGATCCGTATTACTTTTCTACTTCTACTACAGCTCCTGGCTATTCCAGGAATCAGTCAAGAAGACAAAACTGGCTGTAAGGATCACCCCTTAATCACACGCTTCCCCCAATCCCAAATTAAATGGTGTGAAACACAGAATTTTTCCACCTATCATGTAGCTGTAGGTAAAGTCTCCGGTTACCGAAAGATTGACAAATGGATTGATTTGGAAGGTAAGGTTACTCGGCTATACTACGAATATGAAGGTGCTGCTACCATGAGTGAGGTGTATCAAAACTATCGTAATGCCATCCAACGGGCAGGTTTTACTTCCTTAGCTCAAGGTTTCAAACCTCAACGAAATGTCTCAAAAGAGGTGGGAGGAAGTGGCTGGATAGCCACGGCATATACGAAAAATCCAGTACCAACAAATAGTGGGGTTATGCTCTTTCATGGGACTTCATCAGCAGGTGGGAAAGGCTATATCGCGGCTAAGCTGGAACGCTCCTCTGGTACGGTTTATGTTGTCGTGGCGGTATATCAACACACCTCCACGGAAGTAGTAGTCTTAGTGGATATTATCGAAGAAGATGCGTTGGAGGATGGGAAAATAGCTGTCGACCCCGACTACATCGCCAAGCAAATAGAGCAATTTGGCACTGTATCGCTCTATGGTATCTACTTCGATTTCGACAAGGCCTCTATTCAACCAGAATCTGAACCGGCGCTACTAGCAGTTGCTCAGTATTTACAAAACAATCCTAGCATAAACCTCTACATCATCGGACATACCGATATGAAAGGAAATCTACCGTACAACTTAGCTCTTTCTGAAAAAAGAGCGCAGGCTGTAGTCGAGGCATTGGTTAATCAGCATCAGATCAAAAGAGATCGACTACACGGAAAAGGCGTTGGACCGCTGGCCCCAAAATCTACCAATCGCACCGAGGAAGGACGGAGATTGAATCGCCGGGTGGAATTAGTGGAAAAGCGATAATGCTTCATCATTTCTTTACACTTAATGCTAATCACTGATGATTCATTTTCAGAAAATCGTATTCATTCTATTATCGAGCTTAGTATTTGCCATCTTGGCTATGATGCTATCCCGATTCTTCATCCCGAAGGATGTTGGACTGGCTGGAGGTGCCATAGTCATGTTCTATGGACTCTTCGGATTAGTTATTGGGCTAGTGGCCAGCCTGATCGGACGTAATAGACTACCCATAAAATTCTTGCAAACTAGCAATGCCATATTTGCCCTGTTCTTACTAGTTTGTGGAGTACGAATCTATCAACATATTGCTAGCTCTAAAGCGGAGGTAAAAAAGCGTCAAGAGCGTTATCAGCATCTAAAACCTACGCCTACTGCCCTGCCTATTCCACTCCCAAACCAGGCTACAATGAGCATTGGAATGGCTCAAGTTCCTCTACAAATCGGTCAAAGTATCTACTTCTACCATAAACCCCAGGCAGATCAGCTCCCGGAGCAACTGTCTCCTATTGATAGCATCACTTTCCAAGCAACTACAAATGGCATTGATATTGCCACCGCGCCCCCTTGGCTAGTCCCAGAACGTTTAAAATTAGACTATCAGATTTTCCACTTTATCGTCATGGCTCAACATCGTTCCTTTTTAGAAGTAGTGGTCAATAAAACCAATGGACAAACCGCTTGGGTGTCGAAATCCCAACTCAACTATCAGGATTGGTCCAGTTTCCTGCTGGGGGTATCCAGCATTCAACCACTGGATTGGGACAACAACCCACTCCGAACCAAACCGCTAACCCACGCTCCCCCGCTACTAGAAATCGATTCACAGTATAGGCTTCAACCCCTGACCATTGAGGGCAACTGGATGGAAGTCAAAATTCTAGATCACCAGCATCAAGCCACCGGAAAAGGCTGGCTCCGTTGGTGTTCCAATACAGAGCTATTGATCATGTATGATCTCCTGAGTTAAATCCCACTTTATCCTTATTAAAATTTAATCAGATGGCTTGTGATCAACCAGATCACCTGGGTAGATCGCATTGCCCAACATCAAAAAACTAATTATATGAGAACCTTAGTCCGGTCTTTACTATTCGCCGTCTTGCTTCCCATCTTGGCTTGTGGTGGCAAGCAGGTCACCAACGCTGATCAAGAAGATGGAAATTCAAATGAGCCTACAACTGATATCACAGAGGCTATCCAACAAGTACAAAACCAAGCCGCACAGCTACAAGAGGGAGAACCCCTACCCTTCCGAGAACTTCAGGAAGTACTTCCTGAAAAACTAAATGGCCTCGACCGCACCAGTAAATCTGGTCAAACCAATGGAGCCATGGGCTTTAAAATCTCACAAGCAGAAGCCAAATATCAGACGGATAGCGGTGAAAAGATTGAAGTGGAAATCTTCGATACGGGCGGCCTAAAAATGGGTGTCATGAGCATGGCTGCTTGGGCGAGTCTGGAAATGGACAAAGAGGATGACAATGGCTATGAACGTACTTCGACCATCCAGGGCTTCAAGGCATTTGAGAAATACAATAAAAGAAGTCAAAGAAGTGAACTCTCCCTCCTCGTGAAAGAGCGCTTTGTGGTGAAAGCTACTGGCAAAAATATGGAGATGAAAAAACTGAAGGCTGCCGTTAAAGCCCTCCCCTTACAGAAACTCTAAAAACCAGACCCTTATGAAATACTATTTAATTCTAATTACCTATTTCCTGCTAGGTCATTCGCTCCATGCCCAATGGGGTAACACTCCCGCCGAGAACCTAAAGCTCAGCGAAGAGCAAGGTGTAAAAGTCAATAAAATGGCCCTCGCCGGACCGGATGGCAGCTGGTATATTTGCTATACCAATCTAGTTGTCAACACCCGCACGCTCCACGTGACTAGAATAGATGAAACCGGGCAAATACTCTGGTCCAAGCTGATCAAGGATGGGGAGGTCCCGGGTAGCCTTTTTGCAGTGATGATCAGCGATAGTATGGGTGGTGTGATCCTAGCCTGGACGGATCGTCGAACGGAAAATACTGCCCTTACTTATGCCAATCGAATCGATGAAGATGGTAACAAACTGTGGGGTGAGGCTGATGTGCGTGTAGGTGTCAGTGAAATTGAAGAGTTCTTAACTAAGATGGTTCCTGACGGAAAGAATGGGGCCATCATCACACTGTATGATGACAATCCCCCCTCCGGTGATTTCCGGGGAATCTATGCTTACCGAATAAGAGCCGATGGAGAAGTAGCTTGGCGCACCTACCTTTTCCCGAGTGGTACAAATAGCCACGACTATCACATTGATCACGATAGTCAAGGAGGCTTAGTGGCAGTAAACGAATATGGCCACCCCATAGAATTGGAAAATCAGATTAGAGCCATGCGCTTGGATAGTACAGGCAACAAAATCTGGCCAGATGAGACCTTCGATATTGGGCCTCTCTCACAACCCATCGGCATGTTGGTTAAATCGTCCACGCGCAGCCATAACTATCCGGATGTTACGGTGCTTCCGGGACAAGGCTTTTACATCACTTATTTTGAAAATCCTGGGATTCTCTTTCCGGAAGAAAGTATCAATCATCGTGGTCACTTCCTAGAAATGGATGGTACTCAAGCCTGGAATGCCGAAGGCATTCCCTTCAATCATCCTTCCAATAATTCCCCAGACATTCGGACTGTCATAGATTCCGAAGGAAATCTCTACTTTAATTACCACACAGAGTCCGCCTTCAAACTACAAAAGGTCACCCCAACCGGCACCTTACCGTGGAGCAGGGAGGGTGTTCCCTATACTCCGGCTTTCCAAGGCGCCCCCGACAACCTCTTACTCACTAGTTGTGATGATATCATTATCGGAGTAGACGGTGGCCCTGAGGAGATCATCGAAGCTATTCGCATCAGTTCAGCTGGCCAATTGGTCTATAACCCTGATCCTAGCATCGATCTTTCAACCAGTCTTTTAGGAGAAGGAGGGCATGATCGGGACCCAGTCACCGCGATTAATGCCAGCGACGAAGTCGTTGCGGTATGGAGTCGCGACGAAGATATAAATGACACCCATATGGATGTTTATGTGCAAGGTTTTGGTAAGGATGGAGCCTTGGGAAATACGGTTAATGCGACCAGAGACTTTGTTCGTACTGATGTCTATCTCGCCCCTAATCCATTTCATCAGGTTTTTGAAATAGGATTTGACGAGGGAGTATCCATTAAAATGCTGGAGATCCATAACGCTGCCGGCCAACTGATGTACCGCCAATTGAGCCCCAATGACCAACTACAGATTCACACCCAGGATTGGCCTCAGGGGTTCTACTTGCTTAGAGCGAGATCAAGTGATGGTGATGTATATAGTAGAAAACTAATAAAAGGGTAATAGAAGTTCAGGGGTTTTAGGAGGCAGACTGCTGCCCTCTTTCCAAAATAGTACGGAAATACTCCATCAAATCAAATCGATGTGGTTCGAAGGGCGTATCCAGGACACGTAACTCCTGGATGCGGTCGAGCCGAAATTCCCGATGTGCCTCCCGCAATCGGCACCAGGCAATAAGTATCCAGTTTTCTTGCGTGTGATAGAGTGCGAGGGGCTCGATGACTCGTTCCGTAGATTCTTGGGTAGAAATAGCTTGATAAGTTAAGTGTATAGGCACAAAGTCCGTGATGGCCTTTTGAACCGTGGAAAGGTGTTGGCTAGTCGTTTCCTGCTTATAGTTCTGAAAAAAGGCGATCCGATTAGTCAACAACTCCGCTTTATCCTTATCGTGGTAACGAAGTATCGCTTTGATTTTGGTGATCGCTTCATTGTAGTGCTGTACCAGAGAGCTGTCTTTGTTTCTTGAAATAAACTTAGCTGCTGTGATCAAAGCATTAGCCTCCTCTTCCGTGAACATAACCGGAGGTAAGCGATAGCCTTCACTAAGGGAATACCCTTTCCCCTCTTCGGTACAGATGGGCACTCCCGCCTCTTCCAGCGCTCTGATATCTCGATAAATTGTACGGATACTTACCCCATATTTCTCAGCTAGTTCCGTAGCCGTCATCAATCTTTTCGACTGCAGCTGGATTAGAATGGCAGTAAGGCGAGAAAGGCGGGTTTTCTCCATAACAATTCATTTTAGATCAGCGAACTTACGGAATTCTTTATCGTAAGGAAAAGTCAAAGGTTTGAATAAAAGTAACTTCCACCGCATCACCATTAATCACCGCAGGAAACCAGCGATATTTTAGGTTGCCTAAGCCTTTAACTACTGCGCGATCTAATCCTGGAGATAAGGATTGTAGGATGCTGACTTTCCGTACTTTACCTTCCCGGTTGACCACGTATTTGACGATTACTTGTCCTTGCACTTTATCGCGCTCATCCGAAGAAGTGTACTGAATTTTGGCTTCCAGTTCTGCAAGAAATCCTACTGAACCTCCTGGATACATTGGAAAACGATCCGGCTCACCGCTTAACGAATTACTCTTTTGATCATAGAAATACCGTATCTCCTGGTAATTCTGCTCTGTGATTTGCTGAAAGGTCCATAATGCATCGGGCTTTCCACACCCAATCACCAAGAAGCTTAACAAGAAAAAACAATAACAGCGTCGGATAAGATATCGAATCATGGATTAGAAGACTAATGGATTAACAGCTGGATGCGTTTTTTCAAAATAGGCAGTAAATCGTTTTCGAACCAAGGGTTTTTACGTTTCCAGATATTATTACGCGGTGAAGGATGTGGCAATGGAAAATATTGCGGTAGATAGTCTTCGAAATGCCGAACCGTTTCGGTCAAATTTCTTTTACTATTCGCCCCCAAATACGCTCGCTGCGCATACTGGCCAATCAAGAGCGTTAGTTCTACCTCTTCTAGCGCTGCCAAGATGCGACTATGCCATTGCGGAGCACATTCCTTTCGTGGTGGCAAATCCCCTGACTTTCCAGTTCCCGGATAACAGAACCCCATAGGAACGATGGCAAAGATATCCGGATTATAAAAGGTATCCGTATCTACGCCTAGCCAGGCTCGCAGATTTTCACCACTCTTATCATCCCACGCAATCCCAGATTCATGTACACGTCGTCCTGGAGCCTGTCCAATAATGATCACCTTGCTTTTTTCACTAAATGATACAACAGGACGACAACCTGCTTCCAGAAAAGGTTCGCAGATTCTGCAGCTACTGATTTCTTTTTTTAAGGCTTCCATGAAGAGCTATCAATAATATTGTCTTATCCACAAAGTACAATTTTATCCAGGATGGTGCCACAAATCACCCGATCGGATGACGCCTAGGTGTCCCCCTGGGAATAACTTTGTTAAAAAAACATAAAACCTATGAAAAGACAATCGTTTCCCAAGTTTGGCCTCTTACTTCTGCTGGTAGGCCTCGTGAGTTTCACTCTAATCCCAAACCAACCACCGTTAAAATACAAGAAGGTAAAAGGCATCAAGATCACTAAAGTCGCCCTTGATAAGATCAAGAAGCATAAGCAAGTACCAGGCTGTATCGATTTGACCAAAGACGGAAGAATAACGGCAACGGAGGGCTATAAACTTATGGTGAGCACCAACAAGCAATATTTTGCCGTAATTCCTGAAACACAGGATCAACCTACCGGTTTTACCAAGGGTATTGAAGGCAAGAAAATTGATGGAATCGGAATTTTATGGTGCCATTGCGGCGGCGGCGCTGGTGACAACTGCGGTTTTGAAGATAAACCAGATAAGGGAGGATACACCAGATTAGCTTGTGAGGGCAGTTGCAAGTGCGGGATGGCGATCACCCAGAAAGGCCCTCCAGGTGGAGGTGAAGGGGGTGAATCAAATATTATTGATAAGGTCTACTACTAGGACAGAAGTGTAGATTAAAAACATGGCCCTTGCACCGCTAGCGGCTATCTCAATGTCGATATTGAGATAGCCGCTAGTTTTTTGCGAAAAATTCACCCGAACGGGTGAGGCGCCCTGTGAACCTACCTGCTAATTTTGTAGTCATTAATTATTACTCCAAAAACCATATTAATGAAACAATTAGCAATTAAAGCAGGGCTCTTGCTCTGTCTAGTAGGATTATTTAGCTTTAGCAGTACGAGTCATACCCCGTCCAACAAGTTTAAAAAAGCTAAAGCCATCAAACTTACCACCAAGGCTTATCAAAAAATAGCCGCCAACAAAACCATTCCAGCTTGTATAACCATTGGGAAAGACAAGAGATTAAAGCCCGTTGCTGGCTACCAGTTATTAGTCAATCTAAAAGAGGATTTCTTTGCCGTTGTTCCTACCACTCAAGACAAACCTATGGCTTCGACCGTTCTGGGGATTGAGGCTAAGATCTTGGATGGTCTTGGAACACTCTGGTGCCATTGTGGCGGAGGGACAAGTGATGATTGTAAATTTCAAGAAAAACCTGATAATCATGGCTACAGTAGAATGTCGTGTGAAGGAAGCTGTAATTGCGGCATGGAATTGACTTCCGGTAACCCACCCTTCCTGAATGACATTATCGATCAAGTGTATTACTAGGAGATATCAGACTAACTTAGTGTACGGAGGTAGGCTTTGGCCACGAGGTCGTCAACCCATTAGCGGGCTTAGGCAGTCCAAAATTCTACCTCCAGACACTTAATCACCTACTTGATGACGGATTATAGTTATTCAGCTCCTACCGTAACGGATCATGAATAACAATCTTGGATTGCATTTTCGATTGGATGCTGATCATACAGGGCTTTGATTTCTTCTGCTTTCAACGCACGATCAAAGACTCGTAGCTCATCCAATACACCTTTAAAACGCTGCCCTCTTCCACCTTTCACACAAGGGCTATTCGCAAAAGACAGTGGCGCATCATTGCTGATATCTACCCCACTGCAACGCATGGATCGATTAACCATTTCTCCATTAATATAGGTATAGGCTTCTGATCCAGACCGAACCAAAGCGAAGTGCATCCAGCCGCCTGGACTGATTTTCGGTGACAAGCCACTGTAGTACTTGAATTCAGACTGATGAACTTTGGTGTCTAAAACACCCTGCCGGTAATCCAGCAGCATATCCATCATACGATCTTGTGTACATACTTCTCTTTTCGACAATAAACTTTGGGCAAAAAAGGTGAATTGTTCTGGCTTAATATAAAAGCTGATAGAAAAATCAGAGGTAGTGAAGTAATTATTCACCATACCATAAAATTCCACAAAATCCTGTTGCCCATCAAAAAGTAAACCATCATCCTCAATACCGCACCAGCATTGTACATTACCAAACAATTGGCCATGTGATCCATTCCCGCTATCATCTCTAGCGTCACAATCATTAAAAGAGTAATAGGCTACCAAGTTTTCTTTCAAAGGATCATCGACAATCCGTGAGGAGGTCGCCAAAAAGAGCAAGAGACAAAATCCAAGGCTAAAGAGATACTTCATAATACGGGAATTAGTTGGCTTTCCTTTATAAGGGAGGAGCGCCTAATTAGTTGCCAATGAGTACACCATAAGAACTCCAAAAAGATACATCCTTTTACTGGCTTGTGCAACTGTCACAATGAGTAGGAGTTGAAACCGCTGAAGTGCTACCTATGCTCAGTAGTTCTCATGCAAGGTGCTTACCTATCCTTGAGTTTCGTTTTCCAGGCTGAAGCTTGCAAAGTCGGAAATCGGAAGTACGAAATTGGAAAAAGGCTTTAAATCGAAGATCTTCCGGCTTCCGACTTCGCATTTCCGATTTCACAAAACTGAGTAACAGCGCGGAGATGTGTAGTTGAATTTACGGAAGTACTCTACATGGAAAACTGCTGACCCATACTCCATTGACTCCATAAGTAGTTATCTATCAACCTTATAAGTTTTCTCCCAAGATGGCTAAAAACAATCTCACCCCCTCAAAGTAATTGCCTAATCTTACATTCTCATTCGGGCTATGCTGATTGTTATCCCGGTTAACCGTAGGGACAGTTACGGCTGGAATGCCTAAGGTAGTCACAAATGGAGAGATGGGAATGGATCCTCCTGAATTGCGAATCTTGATGGGCGTTTTACCAAAAGCACTATACATTGCACGATCTAACCACAGGCCCACCTCTGCATCAAAAGGTGTACGGAAGGCTTGATACGAAACCTTGGAACGCATGAAAGCAATTCGGGCGTGAGTGAGGCGTTCTTCTTCGGTGGGCTCTCGATCTAGCAGTAGATATCCCTTGCTCTTGATGTGGTCTGCCACGAGTTGGATCAAACGATCTGGATCTACTTCTGGGACCAATCTGATGTCAATTTCAGCGGTTGCCGTAGCCGGCACAATGGTTCGTACTTTTCCCCCAATCCAGGCTGAAGCCATACCGCGCACATTCAGGGATGGATATTGGATGGCTTCCTGATAATTGTTGCCAACCTTGTCTGTTTCCGCAATACCGATGGCTGCCTGGATTTCCTCTTCATCATCAGGCACCTGGGCAAGAATAGCCTTGGTAGCTTCGTCCAATTCGATCCCATCATAAAACCCAGGAATAGTCACGCGCCCGTCCTCATCCTTCATACTGGCAATTAGTTGGGCCAGGCGAACGGCAGGGTTGGGCGCATAATTACCATAATGTCCAGAGTGCTGCGGAACGCGAGGGCCATGTACCGTCAAGGTAACCGTAGCAATACCACGAGCGCCAAAGGTAAGCGTCGGTTCATTGCTGATATGACGGGGGCCATCAAAAATGATCAACATATCAGAAGCGAGCTTTTCACGAAATTGCTCGACTGCAGGCGGCAAGTGAGGAGACCCCAACTCCTCTTCAAAATCCATAATAATCTTGATATTGTAATTGGGTTGTATTTTCTGCTCCTTCGCAGCGTCTAAGGCGGCTAAAAACATAGCCACAGGCCCCTTAGCATCCGAAGTAGAACGAGCAAAGATGCGCCAATCAGGATCAATTTCTCCTTCTAATCTTTCCCAGGGTATTGCTTTCCATTCCCCATCTTCAGTTTGCTCTTTTAAGGTTGGTATCCAAGGGCTTTTCTGGAACCATCGGGTCTTATCTACAGGTTGCCCGTCTATTTGTAAATAGATTAATACGGTCTTTTCGGCCCCTTTACTTTTCCTTTCTGCCAACAGCAATGGGACCGTAGGCGTACTGAGGCGTTCTGTGCGAAACCCTCTCTCTCCAAACTGCGCTTCACACCATTGTACATTCTTTTCAATATCCTTAGGATAATGTGCATCATTCGGTATGGATAGAAGTTCTTTGAAATTCTGAAGTGAAGCCTTCGCAAATTGATCAGCGACTTTGTCCAATTGAATTTTCTTTTGCTGTCCTAAGAGTACCGATAGATTGACGAGCAATAGTAAAAGTAAGGTGATGGTATGTTTCATAAGAAAAGTTTTAGCGTGAGTATCTGGAAATAAGGAAAGAAGTTAGAGAATTTTAACTAGTCCAAGAATTTTTTTCAAAGAATAGAGTGGAGTGCGATAAGGCTTATCTGATTCTTTTTCGCCAAGTAGCCAGCTAAAAAGAGCTTTGGTAGCCCTATTCCAGTCTCCACCTTAAACTTCTTGAGCCAGCAAAGTGATCTTACGGGAATCCCCTTACACCTGCAACTGCTAGAAAACACATTGTTATATAGAGCAGGCTTCGGCTACTTTCCAAAAGTGGAGCAAGAGTAGAATGGATCCCTTAGAAAGAGAAAAACAGGCTCTTTTCCTCTTCTTAGTACAATTATGAAAATAAAAAAAGTTTTTTTTGAGAACT
>JABSSL010000049.1 GCA_013214355.1 Saprospiraceae bacterium
CTTTTTCTTTGCATTTGATACTTCAATAGTTATAGTTTAGCACATTCAATTACTTATACATCAGCCCTTTATTGATCCACAAACCCTTTTTGAGGACGCCCTATTTAGATCTGAACTACCAGACATTAGAGGACAAAGGAATCCAGCCTGTAAAGACGCTCACAAATTCCCTAGAAGAGCTAGAGGTCGGTAAAGACGCTATTCTTCATCGGGCCATTCAACTATTGAAAAACGGTAGCGATCAATAGGATATCTACTATAACTCAATCTGAAAGACCGTCCAACCATCTGGTCTGGTGCTGAGGGAGAAGGTAAAACCATGATTGCGAAGGATCTCACGTGTTAAGGTGAGGCCAATGCCCTGGCCGTTGGTCTTAGTGCTGTAAAAGGGTGAAAAAAGTTGACTGCTGATGGCCTGCGGTACGCCCATGCCGTTGTCTAAGACTTCGATACTTAAGGGACGAGTATTCAATTGCAATCGCACTTCTCCGGTAGTTTCAATCGCCTCGATGGCATTCTTGACCAGATTGATCAGTACCTGTTCCATTTGTTGTTGATCCAATGATCGTGTCACTGGCTGCTTGGGAAGGTCCAGCTTTAGCTCAATTTCTTTCCCTCCGGTGTAGGATTGCATTAAGGTCTTGGTATCTGATAGGAGTTGATTCAAATTTACTTCACTCTTTTGTGGAATCGGTAATCGGACCACATCCGCGAAGTTCCGCATAAAGAGATTGAGTTGCTGATTACGAGTAATAGCTACCTCCAAGGCCTGTTGATAATCCTGCCGATCTCCTTCCTTCAACTGCTCTTCATAGAATCGTAGAGAATCGAGGATAGAGTTGATTGGACCAATCGAATTATTTACTTCATGGGCCATCATGCGAATCACCTTTCCGTAAGCCTGTTTTTCAATTTCTAACTTCTCATCGGTTAATTCTTCAATGGTAATGAAATAGTGTGGAAAACCCCGATCAATGAAGTGAGCCTTCTGGCATTTGTAGGTTTCCAAACCATTGATGCTAATCGTCTTAGCTTTATCTTTCGGTAGTTCCTTTATGGCTTGAGCGAGGGGTGTATCCAATTCGGAGAGTTTCTTCTTCAGGAGTCCCTTCGCAGGAAGCTTGAGTAGTTGCACCGCCTTGGGGTTGCAGGAAGCGATTTGCTCTTCAAAGTCTAACACTAATATTCCGGAAGGAGCGGTCTGGATCAACTTATCTAAAAAATAATGCTGCTCTGCCTGTGACAAACGTTCCTTTCTCAATTGATCGATCATTTGGTTATACATTCCTATCAATTTATCCATTTCCAGCTGTCCTACCTCTTGAAACTTCACATTGAAATCTCGATCCCGAATAGCATCTACCCCGGTCATAATCAGCCTCAGGGGTTGCACCAGTCCTTTATACAGGAGATAAGCCAAATACAAAGAAAACAAGATGATTACCTCGGAGGCAATGAAGATCAAAGGCTTGTCCTTAAAGGCCAAATAACTCAACACCAGCGGCGGCGTGTGGATTAGCGCCATAAATAGTATATACTTGGTCCGCAGTGACAACATCATTTATTCCATTATACTATTTAACATTACTCATTCAATATTCAACAATAAACATTATCCATTATCATCATTCATTATTGTAAGGGATCTGATACTTCTCCAACCGGCGGTACAACGCACTTCTCGTAAGCCCTAATGACTTAGCGACTTTTGAAATCCGATTGTTATGATGAGTCATGGCTTTGAGAATCATTTCTTTTTCCATTTCATCTAAGGTAATACTTCCCACTGCTGGCAGATCTGATTTATCCGCTGTTGGCTGGCTCATTGGGCTGAGATTATTAATAAAATCCTCAGCGGTTAGCTCATCATTGGGACTGATGAGGACTGTTCTTTCTACCAGATTCTTCAGCTGACGAATATTGCCAGGAAAATCAAAGTTCTTAAGCCATCTGATCGCCTCTTTGGTCAAGGTAATTTCTGGGCGTTGATAGATGGCTTTGAGATTATTGACGTAGTGATTCACCAGTAAGGGTATATCTCCGGGCCGTTCTCGCAAAGCTGGTAAGTACACCGTGATCAGATTGATCCGATAGAAGAGATCCTCTCTAAACTGGCCATTGCGTACCATTTCCGCCAAGTTCCTATTCGTAGCACTGATAACGCGAATATCTACAGTCTGTGTTCGGCTACTTCCCAATACTTCAAAGGTTCTGTCCTGCAACACCCTTAGTAACTTGACTTGGCTGGGCAACTCTAATTCTCCCAATTCATCTAAAAAAATGGTGCCCTTATGTGCAGTCTCAAAACGACCTTTCCGATCATATCGTGCATCGGTAAAAGCGCCTCGCTTGTGACCAAACATCTCACTCTCAAACAAAGAAGCAGAAATCCCACCGAGATTTACCTTAACGAACGCGCCCCGCTGACGATGACTGTTATGGTGAATGGCTTCGGCAATTAATTCTTTTCCAGTCCCACTTTCCCCCAAGACTAGCACGGAGGCATCTGTACTCGCCACACGACCAATGGTAGACAATACTTGGAGAAATTTAGGATCTTCCCCAATGATATGAGAAAAATCGTATTGCTCATCTAGCTTTCTTCGACTTAAGGACTTTACCTCTCCGTCTGGAACAGCTAAGGCAGTCCTGACGGCTTGTAGCAGTACCTCATTGGTCCAAGGTTTGCTGAGGAAGTCTTTTGCCCCCGCCTTCATCCCTTGAATAGCCAATTCCAAAGTAGCCCAACCCGTAATGAGGATAACGGGAACCTGTGGCACTACTTTTCGGATCTCTGAAAGCAGCGCTAAACCTTCCTCCCCGGTAGTCTCCACGGTATAGTTCATATCCAGGAGGATCAGCTCAGGTACTTCTTCAGACAAGCGCTGCATCGCTTCTTTAGGGGAGGAAGCGGTCTTTGTCTCCCATCCCTGCTGCTTGAGTAACAACTGAAGAGAAACCTGAACTGCCTTATCATCATCAATAATGAGAATCATGTGCGTTAAATCTAAGGATTTTTCGGCTTTCGAAAATGGGAAACACGCTACTCTTCGTGCAAAGCAATAGCCGGATGCAATTGCGCCGCCTGTCTACTTGGGAAAAAGGCACAAAGTGCTACTAGCAAATAGATCACTAGAATAGCAGCCACAATAGCAGCCAAATACACCCATACTGGCAATCCAAATACACCTAATAAAGGGAACTGAATGGCAAAGAAAGTACCCAACACCACGGCTAAAGTGGATAAGACGACCACCTCTCCTATGAATTGCCATCCAATGTTAGTCTGAGTAGCACCTACTGCTCGACGCACTCCGATCTCGGCCTTTCGGATATTAATATTTTGCCATAATACCCCAAATAAACCTAAAGCCACATTAAAAATTAAAAAGCTGCTAATAACTAAAAAGATTACCATCGGAAGCCAAACCGCTAACAACTTGTTTTTGCGGTTATCGTCAACATAATCAACACTTGCAGTCACTCCCTTTACCAGCTGAGATATATCTTTCAGCAATTTCTCCTCAAAGTTCGCCCCAGTCCCTGGTTTTAGCCGGAGTAAAATGGTAGAAAATACGTGATCTTCCAGCGGACTAAGGAACATTTGAGCAGTAGCTTCTGAAAACTCTCCTTCGTACTTGTAGTTCTGGTATACGCCGACCACTCTAGCATAGTCCTCGCCCATTGCCTGAAATTCCTTCCCAAGCGCCGGTTCATCTCCAAACAATTCATCTTTCAAGATCTCATTGATCACTACTGGCCGGATAGCAGCTGCCATGTCAGCTCTATTAAACCAGCTTCCTTCGGTCACTTCAATTTCATAAAGGCTCTGAAAATCTTCATCTACCACGAAGGTGTGAGGGCTGGCACGTTTCTCTCCATAATTTGCCGAATTGATATGCATAGAATTACCGTACGGGGTATTCCGGTTAGCAAAGCTAAACTTCTCAATTTCTGGATAATTCTTGAGATGTTCTTGGAACAATTCTTGCGCCGCAAATTGCTCTTCGCCGGTCAGGGTATTCCAAGAAAGGTCCAATTGCCAGACATTTTCATAATTGAACCCTAAGGGCTCCTGATAACGTGCTAAATTGTAAATAATGAAAGTTAATACGGCAAATAAAACTAGAAATGAGAAGAATAGCTCAAACAATAAGCCCGCATTCTTACGCTTCTGGTTCCAGATAAGTTTAAATAAATGCTTGATCATGATTCTCCACCTTTTATAGCGTTTACAATTTTCATTTTAGACATACGCCGCGCTGGCAGAACACCAGAAAGCAGCCCAAAAATCAAGCAGAACAAGAGTCCTACTAAGAAAACTACAAAGTTGACCCGAAACTGTGCATGAGGTATCCAGCCACTTTGGTTCAAAAACTGAATGACTATAAAAGCTAAACCTAGCCCCACAGCTCCTCCAATTAGCGTCAACAAGATATTTTCGACCAGAAATTGTATCGTCAAGTTCGAAGAAGTCGCTCCGAAGGCCTTCCGCACACCAATCTCTGAGGCTCGTTCCATAATCCGACTAGTATTCAGATTAATTAGATTCACTGCCGGCAATAGCATAAATAAGAACATGCCTCCAATCAACACCCCTAAAAATAGCCCCACTGAATTTTTATCGGAGGCAGTTACCTCTGATGATATATGTTCCAACAAAGTCTTCGCTTCTACCTCTAGCAGTTGCAGATACTCATCTTCTGGAACATCAATACGACTTACCATATCATTAAACTCAGCCTTCAAAGCAGAAAAATCTGACCTAGAATGTGCCAATACACTCCCTTCAAAGCCACCTAGAAACCCGGTTCGCCTATAATCCCAGGGTACCGTACTGTAAGGAAGATACAGGTCGGCAGCAGTTGATCCTCTGAAAAAAGGCACGTTTTTCACGACGCCTATCACCTGGTAACTAATCCCATTTAAAATGATCGTTTTCCCAAGCGCTTCGGTGTCTAGGCCAAAATACTGATCTCGTGTATCTTCGGAGATGACGGCCACATGCGCATTGTTATCCAATTCCGTACGCCCGAAGGGCTTCCCTTCCAAGAACTCAAAATCAAAAACCTTCCAATAATTCTCGCAGGTATAGCGGAGATCTAAGGCTAATTTCTTGTCTCCAACAAAGGCAGTGGCCGTATTACCATTGGAGTTAATTGCCACCAATTCCGGCGTTTTCAATTGCTTCACATAATGATCCAGAAAGTGAAAACTGGCCCCGCTTCTGGACATACTGGTTCGATCCTTATCACGCATCGTCACCTCATTCACCACCAATGTGCGTCGCCCCTTCTTTTCTGGATATTTAGGGTTCAACAGATCGTCCATCATGGTAGCGACGATCAACAATACCGCTAGCGTGAAACTGATACCAAACAAGCTCACGAAGGTGAAAAACTTATTCCGCCCCAACACCTTCCAAGCTATTTTTAGATAATTCTTTAACATGATTCTTTTTTTTCAGGGAGCTGGCTTTGGTGGGTTGAATTGAGTGTTTACGGTTTAAAGAAGCTTATCTCTAATATCGTATACCCTAATCCCATATCACTAGACTTTAAACCTTCCACCCTTAACTCCCCCATTATCCAATTCCCACTATTCAATCTTCATTCAGCATGATCCATTCAACACTATCCATTCAACATTCAACATTATAAACTACACCACCTGGCTTCCATCAAATAGTCGCAACAATCGGTGGGTCTTCTGGGCCATCGTTTCATCATGCGTTACCATCACGATGGTCGTTTCTTCCTTTTCATTCAGGCCTAATAATATATCCATGACCTCATTGCCCATCACACTATCCAAATTACCCGTTGGCTCATCCGCCAAAATAATTTTGGGATTTCCAACAATGGCACGAGCGATGGCTACCCTTTGGCGCTGCCCACCGGAGAGTTGGTTGGGGAAGTGGGAAAGGCGGTTGCTCAAGCCGACTTTGGCTAGGGCCTCCGTCGCTAATCTGCGGCGCTCGCTACCAGAGATCTTACGGTAGAGAAGTGGAAGTTCCACATTATCGACAACGGGTAGATCATTGATCAAATGGTAGCTCTGGAAGATAAATCCTAGCGTTTGGTTGCGGAATTTAGCAAGCTGCTTATCGGTATACCCCTTGAACTGCGTACCATTAATCTCGACCGCTCCTTCGCTGGGTTCATCCAATAAGCCCATGATGTTTAGCAGCGTACTTTTCCCACAACCGGATGGCCCCATAATAGAGAGGAACTCTCCCTTAGCTACCTCCAGATTAATGTTATTCAAGGCTAGGGTTTCGATAGTTTTAGTCCGATAGACCTTTTCGATGTTGGCTAAGCTTATCATGATTAGTATTTAATTTTTTGTTGATTTTCAAAATCGTATAAGGTGAGCACACGCAGGTAATAATGCGTCTGCCAGAAATCCCATAAAGATCGAATATAGTCTCGTTTGGCTTGAACGTTTTCCTGCAGGGCAATACTCAAGTCTGTAATACTAAGGTCTCCCAAGATAAAGCGATCCTGGGCAATCTTGTAACGCGCCGCAGCTACTTCATCAGCCTCTTTGGTCAGCTCTAGCTGTTGTTGAAACATTCCCAGCAACGCGACTTGTGTCTGCACCTCTTGTTCTAAATTGACCCGATCCTGTTCCACCTCAAAAATGGTCAGTTTTTGTTGTGCATTGGCCGTCTCCAAACGGGACTTGGCTCTTCCCCAATCGATAATGGGGATATTAAACTGCAGGAAAACACTCTCCTTATCTTGTGCTTCTGTATACACTTGACTCAATTGAGCACCACTCCCTGACAGTCCAAAAGCCCCGATCAAGGAAGCTGTAAAACCACGTCGCCCTTTGGCTTCGGCCACCGCCGCCTTCGCTTCCAATTCACGCCGTAAGAAGCCAATTGCATCCGGTCGGTTTACCATCGTTTCTTGGATAGCGCGATCTGGGTTTACCACCACGTTTGGTATTAGCTCAGGCAATTCCAATAGAAGATCGGCAGCAATAGGTTTGCCTACGTAGGCGCTCATCTCCTGTCTGGCCCCCGCCAGGTCTTGCTGCGCCGAGGCCAAGGCTTTTTTCGCCTTCAGCGTTTCCAAACGAAGTTGAAGCACATCGTTTCGAGAGGCTTTTCCTAGCTTTTCTCTTTCCAGGGTGATCTGATAGACGGTGTCGGTATTCACCAAGTTCGTCTGCGCGATTTGAAAATTGGTCTGCGCGATCAGCAAACTAAAGAAGAAGTCCACCGTATTCTGGGCAATTTCTTCCATATCGCCAATATATTCCTGCTGCGATTCCCGAAAACGCAAAGGCTCAATTTTTCGATCCCACTTCAGCTCATTGTAGGCAAAGAGGGGCTGATTGATCCCCAACTCGATGGGTGCTCCATTGTAAAAGATAGCACCGTCCTTGAAGTTGTCAAAACGCTGTAAGCTAGTGCCTAAAAATACGGTACCCCCTGTACTGGCGATCGGTTGACTCATGGAAAGCCCGAGGTTGGCGTTGTTGTTGGAAACCGAGATAAAACGAACGGTTCCGTCCTGCTGCGTAACCTCTTGAAAAGACCGAGTAAAACCAGGTAGGGTTCCATTCAATTGGATCTGAGGCTTGTAATTAGCCTGAAATGAACGGTACTCCCAGTAGCGGGTCGTCTGTATCGTAGCAGCGCGGCGGGCGGAGATCGATGCGTTCTGCGCCCAGTCAATCACTGCGTCTAAGTTCAGTCGGGTGATTCCCTCCCCAGCTTGGGCATGGGCCCAGTTGCAGGTGAGGATGAATATAAAGGTGATGAGATTTCTTCGCTTCATAATTACTTAATCTTGATCGTCTCCAAATGCTCAAAACGGCTCATGTCACTAATGATCACTTCTTCCCCAGCGGCAATACCACTCAGGATCTCCACGTGATCAAAGCTGGTCATGCCTACCTGAATATCTCTCCGCTCGGCCATCTCCCCATTCCTAACAAAGACCTTCTGCCTCGCCAAATCCTTGAAGGCCGGTCCGTTTTGTACCCGGACAATATTGTTCTTACTTGCAGTAACCACGAAGACTTCCACGCGCTGGTTAGGGCGGAGCATGGGATGGGCACTGTTCTCCAACTGGATGTCGAAGGTGATCACATTATTTTCAATGGTGGGTCTAATGTTTGTAATACTACCATTGATCTGATCTTCGTCGGTCAGCCGCACGATCACCTGCATACCTATACGCAGGCGCTCCGCATACAAATCAGAGCAAGTTGCTAGCACGCGATAGGACTGTAGATCAGCAATCCGGGCCAAGGATTCTCCTTCCGTCACCGTAGAACCGATGTTGTCATTCACCCAAGTCAGTACGCCTTTTCTTTGGGACACGATATCTGCTCTTTTCAATTTTTCCTCCATTTCCCGAATGGCGTTGGCTTGAATATTCGATTGGATTTCCAATTCCTTGAGATCCGTCACAGTCGATTTCTCCTGGATGCGTAAATCGTTTTCCAGCTGTTGCTTTTCCAGCTTAGCGATCTTAAGATCTAGGGCTGCCTTATCAATTCCCTCCTGCGTTCCTCCCCCAATCGACTCCAATCGTATGGCATTATCCAGTTCAGCTTGCAGTTGGCTGATGCGCAGTGCCTTGATAGAATCCGTAATTCTAAGGTCAAAAAGGGTCTTATCTAGCTTAAATCCCATTTTGGTCATGCTATTGCGTTTCAACTCCAGCTCTTGCTTCAATTTCTCATACTCTAGCTCGCTGAAAGACTTATCCAGTGCCAGAATGGGCGTACCTAGCTCTAGCGTGGTCCCAACGGAGGCCAGCACCTCCTGCACCTCCGCCCGGATCGGAGCCGTAATCACCTGTTCGAAAGCAGGGATAACTTCTCCAGAAGCATTCAAGGTGTTGTCCATTCGACCTATTTCCGCCCTAGCCATTCGCAGTCGATTGGCCTCTACATTCGTGCTGAGTAGACTGCGAAGTCCGAATAGTGCACCAATCAGCAGCAATACCATCACGGCAATCCAGCTGCGCCGCTTCCAATCTTCTTTCTTAATTACTGTAGGATCTATTTCTCTATCCATTTCAAATTTGTTCGGTTTTGCTACTATACTATTCAAGCGGCGTGCCAAACCACAACAAACTGTCTATCAACTAATTAAATCCAATCCTCAAGAAAAACGGCGTTTGATTCCGGACGGAATGTTCGAAAGCGGACAAAGAGCGAACAGGTATATGAGAAGGGGCAAAAAAGATTCACCTTTTTAAGTAATCTAAAGGCTTCCTAAATGTTTCTTACCTTCAGGAGAACGCAAATCTCTGATATGAACATCATAAAACCTCCTCATCCTCTAGTGGTAAGCCAACCCAGCATCTTTCTAGCCGGAAGTATTGAATTAGATAAGGCCGAATTGTGGCAAGATCAGGTGTGCAAAGCTTTGGCAGATCTACCGGTCACTATTTTGAACCCCAGGCGTGATAGCTGGGATGCCTCCTGGCCACAGGATATGTCCTTTGCTCCTTTCCGAGAGCAGGTGGAATGGGAATTAGAAGCTTTAGAATTAGCCGATATGATCTTACTGTATTTTGATCCAGCCACCAAATCGCCCATTAGCCTCTTGGAATTGGGCTTGCATGCCAGGTCTAAGAAAATGGTGGTGTGTTGTCCGGAAGGATTTTGGCGGAAAGGGAATGTGGATATTGTGTGTGCGAGGTATGGGATTGAACAAGTTGAGCGATTGGAGGATTTGATTAATTGGGCAGAGGAGCAACTTACTTAGCGGAGGTCTACACCTTCTCCCACTCCGCCTTCATCAACCCAAGTACCATCACATCGATAATCTCGCCGCTGGTTTTCTTAAAGTCGGCGCGGAGATCTCCTTCGCGACGGAAACCACATTTTCGAGCGAGGCGTTGGGAAGCATAATTATCCATAGCAGTACGTAGACTGATCTTTTCGAGCTTCAATTGCGTAAAAGCAAAGCGGATGATCACTAAGAGGACCTCCGTCATGATGCCTTTGCTGCTGAAGTCCCGGTCAATAAAGAAGCCAACTTCTGCCTTGGGGATGTGCCAGTCGATGCGAAAGAGACGAATAAAGCCGATCAGTTTCGCAGAATCATTGTCCCATACACCAAAACAGTATTCTTCCTGGAGCAACCATTTAGCCAAACGGACTCGGACATACCATTCTGACTTTTCCTTCGAACTATTTTCGTTGAGGGTAGAAGGGAAGGCATCTTCCAAATAGACACGGTTACTTTGCAAAAGATCATACAGTTGCTCTCCATCGTTTTCACGAAATCGACGCACAACAACGCGTTTAGTCAGTAAGGCAGTGTCTACAGATAGAAGATGTAATTGCATAATACAAAGCTACATAAGAACTATGAAACCCACTAGTGCTTTTAGGCCGCTATTGGCGGGAGAGGAATTATTTTACCGTAAAATGAGTTTTCATTACTGCTTCACGAGTGAATTAATTACTTTGTGGTAACTTACATCCTAATGTTTCTCAATTTATCTCTTAAGGGTAGGACCAAACGGCGAGTAGGCCAGATCATCTGGATTACAGTCTTCTGGACATTGGCGGGTGCACTAGACGCTCTCAATACTCAGGCCTTGGCAGTAAGCCAATACATGGACCCTACGGAGGTTTATGACTTCAATAGTTCCTTTTGGGTAAGTGTAATTTCTGCGGCAGTAACAGCCATCCTTTCCGGAGCGATCCTCCTCTTCTACTTACGCGATCTCTTCTTAACCAAGTCCTTTGGCGCGGCCTTGGTTTTCAATAGTATTGTGATTTCGGCGCTAAACTTTCTCTTTAGCGCGATATTTTATGATCTTTTCCTCAGCGCCAAACTGCAAGTTTCTCCTTTGGCTTCCAACGTAATTCAGGAAACCCAAAGCATCCTACGGAGCGGATTCTATGGGAAGAACTTGATCTTTTGGACGCTCATTACTTTCCTGACAATCGTGTTCTTGCATGTGAATGATAAGTATGGACCAGGCGTCTTGGGGAAGCTCTTAACTGGGCGTTATCACAATCCATTAGAAGAAGAACGGGTATTTTTATTTGCTGACATCAACCATTCCACAGCCATTGCTGAACGATTGGGACATATTCGATTCTTTAATCTTTTGAATGATTTCTTCCGAGATATCACCAATTCCATTATCGATACCGGTGGAGAGATTTACCAGTATGTAGGGGATGAAATCGTCATTTCTTGGCCCATCAAGAGAGGAGTTAACAATGCAAATTGTATTCGATGCTTCTATTTCATGCAAGAGGCCATCCAGAAAAAGGCTCCAAAGTATTTGGAAAAATATGGCGAGGTACCCTATTTCAAGGCAGGTCTGCACGCAGGCCTAGTAACGTCTGGAGAAATTGGGGTGATCAAGAAAGACATTGTTTATTCTGGTGACGTACTCAATACCACCTCTCGCATCATTAATCTTTGTCATCAGTACGATACACGCATTCTATTGTCCAAGTATTTGTTAGATAAACTCAATCTCCCTCCTCATGATCTGGCGCCGGAAAGGATGGGTATATTTGAACTCAAAGGCAAGCGACAAAAAGTAGAGATTTATACCCTAACCAGCGAAGATATCCAGAAAGACCACCGGCCAGTTATTACAAGCATATGATGATCAGGGATAATTTCAAATGAATAATGTTGAACGGATAATTAAGTATGGGATATAGCAATCCATTATACATTCAACATTATTCATCCAACATTATACATTACAAACGCTATCGCAGTAAAATAACCGATCCCATCTTGACCTCCCGCAACCCATTCAGGTATTTTATCGAAGCCTTCCAAGCATAGGCGCCCTGCGGTGCAATTTGTCCCTTGTAGAAGCCATCCCAGTATCCACCAGGTTGTTCACCATCTAGCTCCTTGGATTCCCAAAGCAATTCTCCCCAAGGAGAGAAGATCTGTAAATGAAGTTCCTCAATACCGATGCCCGCCGGTTTCCAGTATTTCACATCGCCAATGCCACTTTCAGGAGAAAAGGCGTTGGGAGCGGAGAAATTGAAAAATAGGCCCGGTGAGACAATAGCTGAAGTAGTATCGGTACAGCCATTTGGGTGAAAGGCAACTAAGGTGGCCTCCCAATCGCCATTGTCTTCGTATTCATGGCGTGGATCTGATTCTTCTGATACTTCCCCATCTCCAAAGTCCCAGAAATAGGCGGAGGCATCTATGGATCGATTCATAAAGCGCACCAATCCCCCAGGACCAAAAGTCGGGTCTTCTTGCCAAGTAAAATCCGCAATCGGGCCACGGATCACGCGAACAGCATTCGGGATCTCAAGACTATCAAAGCAGACATCACTGTAGCTCACTACTAGCTTTAAATCGTATGCCCCTTGGGTTTCATATTCGTAGGCAGGTTGAAATTCCGTAGAAGTATTGCCATCCCCATAGTCCCACAGGAAGCGATTGGCATTCAAAGAAGTATTTTCCAGAATGAAGGTATTTCTTTCACATATCTCTAATCTACGTGGACCAAAGGAGGCCACGGGACGGAAATTAACCCCAATCTGCTGCCTTGTTGTATCGCTGCAGCCGAAGGCATTTCGGGCAATTAAGGTAATGTCATAACGGCCAGTATCTGCATAAAAAATGATCGGGCTATTCTGATTCCCAGTATTGCCATCACCAAAATCCCATTCAAAAGCGGCAGCACCTTCAGATTGATTGGTGAGCACTATAGGTTCATCGATATCACAATATTGCAACTGAGCTGGAGAAAACGCACTGGTTGGAGGGGCATAAGCCTGCACATTGAAAACGGCAATATCGGTAAAGCAGCCATTGGCATCTGTACTCTTGAGTGTCACAGAGAAATTACCGGCTTCAAAATAGGTGTGACAGGGATTTTGATCCACACTACCTTCTCCATCGCCAAAATCCCATTCATAGTAAGCTGCTCCTTGGCTAGTATTGGTAAAGCAAACCGTAAAGGGTAGACAGCCGTCCGTATCGGATGGCGCAAAGCTAGCTACGGGATTGGGCAGAATCTCGATGGTACTGCTGATACTCGACGGACAATTATCGGAGGAGGAAAAAACCGTTAAGACTACCTCATAAATGCCAGCAGAATCGAAGGAGTGCTCGGGATTCACGAGGAGTGAAACTTCTCCATCGCCGAAATCCCATTCTGCTGCACCGACATCCGGCGAGGTATTTTGAAACAAGACCGCTTCCCCTATACAGGCGGTAGGCTGGTGGGTAAAGGAAACTTCAGGTGCCGGAAACACCCGAACATCAATGCTTGCCGTATCAAAGCTGCAACCGTTCGTTACATATTGGTAGACGGTAAATGTTCCTAAGGTATCATAAATGTGCGTTGGGCTAGCCTGATTAGAGAAATTCCCATCACCAAAGTTCCAGGTCACAGTAGAGCCTGGCGTAGAAAAGTTGGTGAAGTTCACCTCTAAAGGCTGACATCCACTAGTGGTATCGATATTGAAAAAGGGATCCACATCATTGGGATTAACCACGATTTCACGATTTAAGGTATCAGCACCACATTCGTTCGTCGCAATCAAGGTAACGGTATAGACGGTAAAGGTGGAGTCATTGGTCGTGTACTTCTGATCTGGAGGAATAGAGTCACGTGACATCACCCCATTACCCAAATCCCAGAAGTAGTTCTCTGGATTTCCGGCAGTGATATTAGCAAAGCGGATAGGCAAGGGAGAACAGCCATCATCGATATCTGTACCAAAGTCCACAATCGGTTTAGGAAATACGGTAATAGAATCTGTATCTATAACAGAACCGCAACCATTGATCGCCGTCAAGGTAACTACATAGGTGGTATCATCTCTACCTTGATCAAATAGAATCGTTCCTGGATTGGCTTCATCACTTAAACGTCCATCGCCAAAATCCCAATTATAAGTGACACCCACCCCGAGGCTTTCATTATCAAAGTTTACGGCTAGTACCGCACACCCCTCTCTGACATCGGGCGTGAAAGCTGCCGTTGGTGGGATAGTCACGGAAACATCTCTTTGAAAAACATCCACACAACCATCACAAGAGGTAATAGTGAGCGTGATTGTATAATCTCCAATAACGGTGTAGGTATGCGTTGGTACCTCTTCCGTGGAGGTCGAACCATCGCCGAAATCCCATTCGTAGGAACACACCCCAATGGAGTTATTTTCCAAAGTAATCGGTTCATTGAGACAAGTCGTACCAATCACTTCAAAAATGGCCTCTGGTACTGGAAAAACAGTAACGGTAACTCGATCGGTGGCAGCACATCCTACTTGATCATTACTGACCGTATATTCTAATGAGTAGATTTCATCCCCTTGTAAGGTGCTGGGATCAAAAAGGCCGTTGATGGAATCAATAATACCTGGGCCTCTCCAGGTACCCCCGACTGGCGTAAAACCTGAAAGGGCCAGTACGCCATTACTCTGGCAGATTTGAAAATCATCACCAGCATCGACACCAGATAGATCAATAACTGAGACATCCACTTGGTCACTAACCTCGCAGCTAGTACCTGGAGAGAAGGTATAGGTATACACAAAATCTCCTCCTCCAGCTGCCTGTAAGTCGATCTCTCCTGATTCCATATCGATTCCGGGGCCTGACCAAACACCTCCCCCTGGCGTACCGATCAACTGTACTTGCCCTTCATCTATACAAATGGTAAAATCATCTCCTGCCTCAGCGGTTTGCGGTTCTTCCAAGATAATCTCCATCTCATCAGAAACCGTACAAGCCCCCTGCATATAGGTAATCATCACATCAAATCGATCACTATTTTGGGCCTCCCCTACTGTACTTTTGAAAATACCATTAGGCGCATCGATAATCCCTGGGCCAGTCCATTCCGTTGTACCACCGGGAGGGTCTAGATTGAGGCCGACTTGGACCGGTAAATTGATCAGCGCATCCGTTCTACAAAACGTAGCAGATGGAGGCAAACCAATAGTAGGTAGAGCTTGCACGGTAACTGGAACATCTCGCGTTACCACGCAGCCATTAGCATCTGGGAAAGTATAGGTAAGGGTAAGATCCCCTGGAGTAACTTGTTGCGGATCGAATTGTCCCAGCGAAGGATCAACTACCCCGAGGCTACCACTCCAAGTACCTCCAAATGGAGTGAAATCCAAATTGTAAACTGGAGCATCTTCGCAGATCAATACATCTGATTCGACCGTAACCTCTGCCGCTGGGAGTACTTCAAGTTCTAGCGTTTGCGATTGGTCACAAGCCCCTTCTATCAGGCGATAGGTAAGCGTGTAGGTTCCTGGGCCTGCTTGCCTTGGATCAAAAACGCCTTCAGCCGTGACTGCCGTACCCGACCAACTTCCACCCCCGGGAGAAACATCAAGCGTAATGGGACTAGAGGTATTACAGATAGCATCTGTCGGCTGTGTGATTTGAATAGAGGAGGGGGTTTGAACCTCTATCGTAGTAGAATCCATAATGGTTCCACAACTACTGCCAATTTCAATAACTACGAGTCCCCCGGTATTGAATAATATGTCACTGGGAAAGGGATCCGTAGAAGATCCAACCGAGCCATTCTGAAAAGTCCAATTATAGCTAGTGATATTGCTCTCTGAAATATATTGTACGGATGGCGTATAAGAAAGGCTACCACAGGCAGGATCTACAGCGGCTAGGTTCACATCAGGCGCCTGGAAAACCTCGACTTGGACGGTACTTTCCGAACTACAAACACCATCTCCGTACTGATACCTGATGGTATGGGACCCTACTCCAGCATTAGCCGGGTTAAACACCCCATCTGGATTCACTCCCGGCCCGGACCACTGCCCATCTGCCGGTGTTGCGGTAAAGCTAACCGGATCATCACTAGTACAAAACGTGGTATTAGGACCAGGTCTTTGAATATTAACCGGATCGCGGCTTTGTACCACGACCTGAATGGTATCCGAAATAGACCCACAAACATTATTGATCGCTTCGACAATTACCTCATGACTACCTGGTGTGTTAAACACAACCCCGCTGGGTGCCGCTTCGGTGGAAGTTGCAGGCTCACCATTTTCAAACCTCCATCGATATTCAAAAACAGAACCGGTATAGCTGACTTGGTTGCCAAAATTTACCGTCACACTTTCACAACCGGGGGGAACAGGTTCCAAGTTAACAGTGGGCGCTTCAAAAAGCTCTAAAGTATCTGCCCAGACATCTTCTCCGCAAATATTCCGCGCTCGTAAGCGGAATATGTACTCCCCTGGTCCGATTACTCGAACCTCCGGCTCCTCTGCAAATTCATCCGTATCATTGATATATAGGACATTGTTGGTTGGTGTGATGTCCCATTCAAAATTAGTAGCAAAGTTCGATTGGTTCCGCAAGCGGATATTTACCGGCGTACAGCCGTTGGAAGGAGTAAATTCAAAGGTAGCATCGGCCTCTGGGCTATCGTATACCGTAATGATCTGGTTGTAGGTAGCAATTCCGCAAAAACCATCGGTAGTTAATCTAACATTGTACGTTCCAGGTCCACCAAAGGTGTGAGAAGGATTCTCCTCGGTTGAGGTAGTACCATCTCCAAATTCCCAACGGTAGGTGGCATCCGGATCAGGACTACAACTTTGGTTTTGAAAGTCTACTGTCAAATCTGGTGTACATAGGAATTCTGGTGCATTGAACGAAGCCTCGGGTCTAAGCTTGATAAAAATGGGCTTAATAACGAAGTGGTTAAATTGTGGGCATTCTGGAACGATCGCATCCAGTCGTAAACTAACGTTAGCCTCTCCACCCGGTGTGTTACAAACACTCTGATCTTGAAACAAGTATACGTGCGTCGTATCAGAGCGATTGTACATCGTATCTTTCGTACCATCTCCCCAGTCCCAAATGTAAATGACATCCATATTTCCTGCCTCATCCGTCGTATTGGCTACCGGAATCACTTCTCCTTCACAAATATCATTCGTCAACAGTTCGTAATTGGCGTCCATTCGAGAGCCATCACATTGACTCCATAGATCAGGTACGAAGCTGAGTATCGCAATTACACTACACAACAAGAGTTTGTATCTGTAGGACATTAATTCTTACTTAGTTTTTGGTAATTAAGCACCAAATCAGAATTATCTATAGTTAATGAAGGCGACTTTTTAGTAGACTCTTCGTTGCTCAAAGCCTCGCTTAGCTATGGCTAGGCTCGGTTTTCGTGCCTCGATTCTACTAAAAATTCACTCCTCTTTTTCCTATACATAATTATGCTCTGGTGCTTAATTATTAACTAATATAGCTTTAGCTGCCCAGCGGACCAAACTGATTTTGGTACACAGTTATTGTACGGGGTATCGAAGTATCGGCTAACTTCTTTTAGAGATACTTTTTAGAATCCAGCTGGTGGCCGCAAGGTTCCTGCCTTTATCTCTTCTGCGTTTGTTGTTTTCAATCGGGCCACATAATAGTAATCACTAATACTGTGGCGAGCTTTTACGGAATCACTTGGTGGGAAAAAGAGAGATGGGGCGTATTGATCAGGATTGAAAATATAGTCTTCTTCAGTGCTTAGCTCTCCTACCTTTCTACGAGGAACAATCTGATTCAATTGGTTTTGCAAATAAAAAGAAGTGGTTGGCTCCATTTGTGTAGCTGCAAAAATGAATAGTTCTCTATCCTGCCAACGATCGGCCAATTGAGTAGCAGAGACCTTAATCCCTTCGCCAATTGATTTTTCTGATGTTCGAGGAGGAATAGCTAATAAATCTAACCCAATTCTACCTATTAGCAAGCCGGCTACAAGAAGAAATAATCGACTCCGAGGGAGGCGATAATATGGGAACAAAAGAAGTAAGATACCAAGAGCAAGGAAGGTGGATTTTAGCCATCTGTAGGGCACCATTTGAGTGTCTTCTGCAAGTGGAGCAACAGCAGTGATTACCGCCGCTCCAAGTAATACTATTCCGAAAATGACCTCAAGCGCCAGGTATAACTTGTTTTTCTCTTGATCATCATCAGGCACGATCTTTACCAAACTTACGAATCCAAGCGGCAGCAACATCAAAATGTACCTAGGGTAGAAGTTGGGGGATAACCAATAAATAATCAGGTTTAGGCCCAAGGCGTATAAGCAGAAGCGAATGAATTGGTTCTCCCTGATCGCAAGCCTGTTTTTTTGATTGACCAACAGCAATAGTAATGCGGTCCATGGTAAGAAATGGTAGAACAGTTCAAGCGGGAAATTGAAAATGTGCTTCAGCGTATCTAGCCATCCGTAAGCTACCGCTGTGCGTTTTCCAGACTCTACAAACAGCACTTGAAAAACGGTTTCAAGTGAATGGTATTGATGATAAACGGCATAGTAAGCTGCCAATAAGCCAACGGCCAGGAGGCCACTCCCAATATGAACCCAGGAAAACAATTGCTTCCAGGCTTTCTGAAACTGCAAAACCAATAAAAGTGTAAGTCCTTGGAAGGCTATGGCTGGCAGGCCCTTAAGCATAAAACCAATAGCCATGAGTAAATAGGTGAACAGAAACATACGCCCCCAGCGCTCTTTTTCACTTTCGTGGTAAAAAACCATGATCAAGGTAAAAATGGTCCAAGAAAAGGCTAGGTCGATTAGCCCTAGTAAGGATTCCCAAAAGATGATTCTACCACAAGTGAGTAGCATTAGCGCTGCCAAAGCGGCTTGCTCAAACGATAAATGCTTGCGAAAGTAGTGATATACAGTACCCGCGAAGCCAAACAAGGCCAGTACCGCCGGTAGACGAACCACCCATTCACTGGCACCGCCATGTAACCAGATGGATAGGGCCAGTATCCAGTTCCACAAAGGCGGCTTATTATAGTAATAATCACCGTGCAAAGTGGGCGTGATAAAGTTGCCACTCCAGAGCATCTCGAGGGCCACCGTTGCTCGATTCCCTTCATCATCGATAAAGGGCTGTACGTTGAGATTGATCAAGAATGCCATTGGGATTAGCACTAAAATTAGTACCAATAGCCAGCGAGGTAGTTGCACTTGTTTACAGATTTTGGATACCTGTAAAGGTAAACTATATGCTTATTGAGCCAAACGATCTTATGAACTAAAAAATGAAAATACAAGATTAGGGCCTTCCTAGTCACGCTAATGAAAGACGAAAGGACCAAGCTTGAAGTGATTAATGCATCAGGATAAGGGGGCTGAGTTATATCTTCATCACTCCTCCCGCATACAATCCAAAGGATTGGCCAAAGCAGCCTTCACCGACTCCATGCTCACGGTCAAAAAGGCTAGGAGCAAAACCAATAGACTAGCGAGGGTAAAGACCCACCATTGCATCTCTATTCGATAAGCAAAGCCTTCCAGCCATTGATCCGTAAAATACCAGGCCAGGGGAACAGAGAAAAGCACAGATAAGCCTACTAGTTTGAGGAAATCTTTCGACATCAATTGTACAATGCCGCTCACTGATGCGCCGAGTACTTTTCGAATGCCAATTTCTTTGGTGCGCTGTACCGCGGCATGCGTGGCTAAGCCCCAAAGCCCTAAGCAAGAGATGAGGATCGCAATGCCAGCAAAAAGTTTGAAGAAACCGAAGAGTTGGCTTTCACTCTCGTAGTGGGAAGCCAATCGGTCATCCAGGAATTCGTAGTCGTAGAACTGGTGAGGGAAAGCTTTTTGCCAGGCAGCTTGTATGTTGGATAGTGTTTGTGGCATGTTACTATTGGCTTTGATCTTGATACATGCGCTATCATAGAAGCCATTTTGTTGAAAGATTACAATAGGTTCTACGGCTTCATGTAGGGAGCTGGTCGCAAAATTCTGGACCACGCCCACGATTTCAGGCTGCCAGCTATTCCAGTCGATCTTGAAACGCTTTCCAACTGCTTCTTCTGGAGTGCCCAACCCTAGTGTCTTTATCAAGCGCTCATTAACGATGGCTTTGGGGAAGCGCTGATCGCGAGGAAGGGAGAGTAGACCAGCAGTAGTATCCCTGGCTTCAAAGTATCGACCGGCCGCCAGTTGGAAGTCAAACAAATCGGGATAGGCATCATCACCAAAGACCATATTGACCAAATGAGGGCTAGGGTCCTCGGCAAGAAACATATCGGTCCTGTTGTGGCGGATGCCGCTGGGAGGAGTGCTCATAAAGGAGAGGTGCTTTACCGCATTCAATTGCGATAGTTCAGTGGCTAGGACATCGTATTTAGCTGCGTCTGGCGCTTTCACTAGTATGATGTTATCTCGATCAAAACCCATGCTCTGGTTGTAAAAAAGGGTCAATTGTTGGGCAATGAAAAATAAGGCGATCAACATCGTTCCGGAAATGGTAAACTGAAGCGTAACCAGGGCCTTAGACAAGAAGTTTGAATTCTTTCCCGTGGAAGTCCATTGACCTTTGAGCGCAATGACGGGCTTGAATTTTGAGATTAACCAGGCCGGATAGATGCCGGTCAGCAGGGCGGTTATTACGATGCCAAAGATAAAGATGCCAATGCCTAGAGGGTGGAGGAGAGACTCAAGTGATATGCTCTTTACTAAGCTTTGATTGAGATAACCTAAGGAAGATCCTGCGGTAAGGATAGCAAGGATGGAAGCGATCGTGACCAGTAGGAAAGCTTCCATTACAAACTGCATCATCAAATGTGTCCGGGCGGCACCAATGGTCTTGCGGATAGCCACCTCTTTAGCCCGAGTTAGTGCCTGAGCGGTAGAAAGATTTACGAAGTTGATGGCGGCTAATAAGAGTACGATGAAGCCCACTGCTGCAAAGAACCAAAGCCACCGTGGATTGATGGCTTGCACCCATTGGCCGCCCCCCGCGTATTTAGGCTCTAAGTGTATCTTGGATAAGGGCTGGAGCTCTCCACGAGCTTTTTCCAAACTTTCGGGATTCGTATTGACGTACTTATCATAGACCGCTTGGATGGGTGCTTTTAGTACTTCGGGTGTGATGTTTTCCTCTAAGGCAAGATAAGTAGAGGCGCCAAAGGTAAAGGTCCATTGATTGAGATTAAAACCCATGTATTCTGGTGTGACGAGGTAGGAAATAAGCATGGAAGCTCGGAGGTGCGTATGATTGGGCAGGTCTTTCATGATGCCTGCCACGGTTAGGGTTTTGGAGCCATCATAGATGAGGGTTTTGCCTATCGGATTCTCTTCGCCGAAGAATTTCTCCGCCGTAGATTCCGTCAAGATGGTCTGCCAGGGCTGGCCTAAAGCCTGCTGGGCATCCCCCTCAATCATTTGGAAATCAAAGACGTTCAAAATATCGGCTTCGGCCAGTAGGATACCTTCTTGTTTGAATAGTTTCCCGGCTTTCACCTCAATGGTTTGTGCTTCTTGCGGAAATACGCTAGCCACGGCTTCAATACCGCTTACCTCTTGCCGTAAGGCATCGGCTAAGGGGGCTGGCGCTGCGTATTTGTATTTGATACCATAGCTAGGGGCTGTTTTTACTTCATTAATCCGATAAATCCGATCGGCCTTTTGATGGTAATTATCAAAGCTGAGTTCATAGGACAGGAAAAGGCCAATGACGAGGCAGGTCGCTAGTCCAAGTGTCAGCCCCAGTAGATTGAGCAGGGTGTATTTTTTCTGGCGAATTAGGCGACGGATAATGAATAGGAAGTTCTTTGTCAGCATAACAATCAGGTGTTGAATTTGTGAGATCAATGGTCAGTGCCGACAAGTTGCAACTATTTTTGTAGTAATTCAACTGTTTTTGTAGTTGATTAACGATTAATGTAGTTTTATTTCAGTGCCCGCTTAAAAATAATAGGTGATTTCAACCAGTCCTTCCATTCTAATGCTGTCTACTTCAAATTGGAACCAGTTCATATTTGCTATGGGAAAAGCCTCAGCGGCTACACTCAGGTTCTTTCTTTCGAAAGGGAAAAACTCTATCCCGAGCGGTATTTTGAAAAAATAGAATTCTGCTGCATCAAAGTCTACATCGTAGGATTGAATGCCGCCTCCCAGTGTCATATAAAGTGTAGCTTTTTCTTCTCGAACGAGATTAATACCTAGATCTAAATCTGCATTGAAGCCGAAGAAGAATTCGATATCTGGTTCAATGCGTAGGGAGTATCTAAAGGTGGAGGAAGGAAAAGATTTGATAACTATACCCCGGTTTCCAAGTCCAAGTCCAATTGTACTTTGCGCATTGATGGTGAGTGGGAAAAGGAGTAGCAGTAAAACAACAATGAATGGCTGTTTCATTCCAATAGTTTTAGAGCGTTATAAAAGATCGCAGGTAAGCCCTGCTAAAGTTGATAGACTTGAGCTACAGACGTTTTCAAGCTTTTATACAAGCATGCATCGAGGTTTCTACTGATGCCCCAGCAGACATCAATATATAAATGCCTCGTACTTGAGAATAGAACGGTAGTATAAAGGCGGTATTGCACTTTAACAACTCGTGAGGTGATGCGAAATAGCTGCTACTGCCGCTACGAAAACAAACATATACACTTTTGAAAATACCTTAGGCTAGATCTAAGCCCTTTTGCCTGAATAATAACCATTGAAACAAACCACGAGCAATCATGAACACTAGGAGAGCTAGCCATAGCCCATGGTTGCCATAGCTTTGCTGAAACAGGTAATAGGTAGCAAAATATACGATGATCGCCAAGAGCATGCTATTCCTCATTGCTTTGGCTGCCGTCAGACCGATGAACACGCCATCCCAAATGTAACAAGGCGTGCTTAATATCGGAAAGATAACCATCCAGATAAGAAAGGGGCGTGCCGCTTCCAGAACGTCCGTTTTATTGGTAAATAGTTGTAAAATGGAATCCCCTAGTACGCCATAAATCAAAGCATATCCAGCGGCCAAGCCCATTCCCCACCAAAAAGAGAGGGCAATCGCTTTGGATGTTTTTGGGCGATCTGCCGCTCCCGCATATTTACCGACTAAACTCTCTGCGGCAAAGGCAAAGCCATCTACCCCATAGGACATCCAATTCAAGAATTGCAGGAGAATCACATTGGCAGCCAGAATTAGGGCGCCCTCCTGAGAAGATTGGCTATAAAAGAAGCCGAAGGCCAAGGTGAGGCAAAAGGTGCGCAGAAAGATATCCGCGTTTAAGCTTAAAAAGGCTTTCAACTCACTCCAAAGTAAGAGTGCTTTGGTACTAAAGTGATCCAAGAATTTGCGATAACGGCCGAGGAAAAGAAGAATGGCTATGAGCAGGCCCATGTATTGCGCTACTACGGTTCCATAAGCAACGCCGGCCGTTTCCATCCCATATTCCCGCACCAGGATCCAGCTCACTACGATATTCGTGATGTTAACAACTAAAGTCAGGATAAGTGGCAAGATCGCATTCTGCATCCCGAAAAACCAACCAAGAATCGCATAGGAGGCGAGCGTCGCCGGAGCTGCCCATACACGAATATAGAAGTATTCTTCCACCAATGGACGTTGCTCCTCTGATATGTTGAGTAGATAAATGGCTCCTTCTGCCAAGGGGTATTGCAATAGCAAAATAAGCGTGGCCAAGATCAAAACTACCAGCATTCCCCTTCCGAGAGTGGTCATAATAGCCGCATCATCCTGGCGGCCGTAGGCTTGAGCCGTGATGCCAGTGGTGCCCATCCGAAGAAAACCAAAATTCCAATAAACGAAGTTGAAGATCATGGATCCCACCCCCACGGCCCCAATGTGAAGGGCTGTTAAATGCCCCATCAGCAGCGTATCTACGGAGCTCAACAAGGGTACGGACACATTGCTGAGAATGTTGGGTACAGCTAGTTTGAGCAGCTCTCGATTCATAGGTTTTCTTTTTGTAGTCTGGTCGTTCGAGGCTGCAAAGAAAATGGAGTTTCTCAATATTCTCTACAAAAAATGAGCAAGGGTATCCAATTTAAGCTAAATTTGCGCCGACATGAGCGCCAATAGCGATATGAAAATAAAAGTAGGTATCTTTTTTGGCGGCCCATCTAGAGAAAGAGAAATCTCTTTCGCAGGGGGCCGGACAGTGTACGACAACTTGAACAAGGCTATTTTTGAGCCACTTCCCATCTTTGTTGATAGTTATCGAAACTTCATCCTTTTAGATTGGGCTTATATTTACAAAGGCTCCATTCGCGACTTTTTCCCACCCGTAGCAAGCTTACCCGAATCTCCCAATGCTTTTCAAATCTATCAGGAGAGTTTAGGAGAGTTATCCGATGCGGAATTGGATGCATTGCTGAACCAAGTTGGTCAACGTATAGAGGCGAGTGAACTGCCTCAGCTGATTAATGTGGCCTTTTTGGCACTACACGGGATCTATGGAGAAGATGGACAGATCCAACAGCAATTGGCAGACCTTAAGATACCCTACACTGGCAGTGGCGTAGCGGCTAGTCAATTGGGTATGGATAAGGCGAGGCAGAAGGAGGTGATGGGAGAAAAAGGCTTTCCGTGTCCAAAGGTGATTACCCTGACTAAGCCAGAATGGCTTGATCGCGGAGATAAAGACTATTTTGAAGAAGCAAAGGAACAGATTGGTTATCCGATGGTAATTCGGCCAGCTAATCAAGGATCTTCCATTGGAGTATCCATCATCCAAGCATCCGAGGGAGCGCGTGGTTTTCATCAAGCCATGGATCAGGCCTTCTTCCGTTGGCGATTGCCAGTGCTGAAATGGAGTGGCATGTCTGATGAAGAGAAGGTGGCGTATGTGAGAGATCTTACGGATATCAGACATGGTTTAGGTTTTCCACTACATCTGCAATATCAGGAACACGCAGCTACCTACTATCATCCTGAGACGCTACTGGCCTACCTCAATAGCTTACCGGAGGAGAGCGACGGGATCGCCTTGCTGGAAGCCCAGCAATCAGAAGAGAAAGTCATCATAGAAGAATTCATCGACGGGAAGGAGTTTTCTTGTATCGTGATTCGCATGGCGGACGGTAGCAGTGTGGCTTTACCTCCTACCGAGATCATCAAAGGACAGGAACTCTTCGACTACCGATCGAAATACATGCCCGGCCTATCCCGCAAGCTTACACCGATTGATTTGCCGGATACCCAGATCAATGACATCCGTAAGGAATGTGAGCGTTTGTTTGAAGAACTAGATTTTCAAACCTATGCACGTATTGATGGCTTCATCACTGAGGAAAATATCTTTTTGAATGACCCGAATACCACTTCGGGTATGTTGCCTTCCTCTTTCTTTTTCCATCAGGCGGCAGAGATTGGCCTGAACCCGTCCCAGTTCCTGACCTACATCATTCGAACTTCTATTCAGGAACGAATTGTTGAAGAACAAGAGAAAGCCTCTTATAAGGCGCTATTGGCGGTGGTGGATGATGCTATCGCTTCCCTCCAAAATCAGCAGAAGGAGCGTAAGAAGATTGGGGTAGTACTAGGAGGGTACTCTGCGGAGCGGCATATTTCAGTAGAGAGTGGTCGGAATATCTTTGAAAAGCTGGCGAGTTCTGAGGATTACGAAGCTATTCCCATTTTCCTGTCGGGAAGCGCTGAGAAATACGAGTTTTATCAGTTGCCGATCAACCTTTTGTTGAAGGATAATGCTGATGATATTCGGGACAAGATAAAGACCTGGAAAGCTCATCCCATTATTGAAGATATTAAACAAACTTGCCAAAGTGTTACGGATAAGTATGCCTCGGCAGAAGTCGTGTTTGCGCCACAACAATTGACCTTAGATCAATTGGCCAAGAAAGTGGATGGCGTTTTCATTGCTTTACACGGCAGACCAGGGGAAGATGGGCAGTTGCAATTGCAGTTGGATGCGAAAGGCGTTCCCTACAATGGGTCAGGAGTGAAATCGTCAAGTTTGACGATCAATAAGTATAAAACGCTACAAACTTTAAAGGCCAATGGCTTTAAGGTAGCCGGACAATTATTGCTGGGTAAAGCTATCTACGAATCAGATCCCGGTTCCTTTTATCAAGAGGTGGAAGCTACCTTTAACTACCCAATGATAGCCAAGCCAGTTGATGATGGCTGTAGTGCGGCGGTAAAGGTGTTGAAAAACCGTGAACAGCTGGAAGCTTTTACGCGCTTGATCTTTCGTCCAGTGGGTACCGATGATGCGAGCTCTAGAGAAATTCTGGCATTGCAACCGCAGGAAGAGTTTCCTGCCAAGGAAGATATCCTTTTCGAACAGTTAATTGTACGAGAGGAAGGGGTTCACTTTCTAGAGATTACGGGGGGACTATTGACGAGGTACAATGAGGACGGCGAACTCACTTACGAAGTATTTGAACCCAGTGAGACGCTTTCAAGCGGAGCTGTTTTGTCGCTGGAGGAAAAGTTCTTGGCAGGGGAGGGGCAAAATATCACACCCGCGCGCTTCGCAAGCACTGCTGCTAATTATGAATCGGTGGCTTCACAAGTGAAAGCTGATTTAGAAAAAGCAGCGAAAATCTTGAACGTGCAAGGTTATGCACGGATTGATGCTTTTGTAAGGGTATTGGCCGACGGAACCGCCGAAACTCAAATCATAGAGGTCAATTCCTTACCTGGTATGACGCCAGCTACCTGTATTTTCCATCAGGCGGCGGCGGCGGGCTACAAGCCCTATCAGTTTATTGATCAGATCTTGACTTTTGGTTTTGATAAAAAGGCTAAGGCTTTGGCCCCGCCGGTCGTGCCTGTGGAAGAAGTGCCTGTTTCAACAACGCAAGAAGAGGTAGCTGTTGCAGTGGAGAACGATGAGGTGGAGCCGGTAAATAGCACCATTACAGATGACTCCGGTGCTAGTTATATCTCTTATGCAGATCCATCTGAAACTACCGTCAGTGAACCAACAGTCGGGCCGGAAGATGAATCCTTCTTAGGTAGACTGAAAGCACGAATTGTAACACCCGTTTGGGAATTCTTAAAAGCCCCAATATTCTTGAAAAATCTAGCGGCCATTCTTGGGTTTGTACTTTTGCTCTTTATACTGACCACCGCTTGGTTGAGGATGTACACCGACCATAATGAATCCATTCAGGTGGAGGACTATGTTGGAATGACCGTAGAGGAGGCGGTGCGTAAGGCAAAGAGCCGCAGTTTCAAGGTGGTAGTAGATTCCCTGTATGTAGCGGGCAATAAGCCCAATGTGATTTACAGTCAAACGCCGGAAGCTTTTTCAAGGGTCAAGGAAAATCGAACGATCTTCATGGTGCGCACGACAGCTAAAGGTGTGCCGATCCCCTTTAAGCCCTCGACAGAGGATTTTCAAGGGGCAAAATCTTATCTCGAATCCCGATCAATTATCGTCAATGAACCCAAAACGATCTTCAATGCTCGAAGACCTGAGGGCACCATCGTAGAGGCTACCTATAACGGTAAGACCTATCCTATGAGTCAATTGCGAAAAGAGGGGCTTGAGATTTACCAGGGAGAATCTATCGATTTTGTGGTATACACCCGAGTTTCCGATTACGTGGGCTTGCCGAATCTAGTTTGTAGAACCTTCTCAGAGGCTGAATTCTTGATTCAATCCCGCTTTTTGAAAATGGGGGTTATCCATGGTAACAAACAGGGATCAGCTTATGTATATAAACAGGAACCAGCTTATGTTCCTGATCAATCGATCCGGAAGGGAACGACCATTAGTCTGTTCCTGACATCCAGCGAACCGGATGACTGTGAATAGGTAAATCAAGGGATTTATCCAATCTTAGGGATTTCTGTAAGGCTGATGACTCCCGCAAATTAAGCGAGAAGTACTAGCACAACATAAAGGCATAAGCGGCGTTCAGAGAGGAGAGAATAACTATTGTATCAACGAAGTAAGCATATTAATGAGAACTGTCTACTTATTATTTGCCTTTGTCTTGTTCGTCAGCGGACTACAGGCACAGGAACTGATCCCATTGCAAAACAACAACTACTTAAGACAGCTACAGGAAACTGCTTCTAAAGACTTCCCAAAGGAAAGAGCAAATCCCAAAATGGTTTGTCCAGTAGAGGAAGAAGGAGTCATCTATGTAAATACCGGCGAAGAGGCACTGATCGAAATTCCAATCGATACCCTATTAGCTGGAGATGATGGTGGTTTTTTTAGATGTGATAATTGCGATCAAGCCAATTTTGGAATCGCTAGCATCATGGGCAATGAACTTTCTTATTCTCCTTTGACTGGATTGGTGGGTAAGGATTTTATCCAGGTCAGCTTCTGTAGCAATGCGGACCCTAATAATTGTTTTGATCAAGTAACTATATCGGTGGTGGCTCGACGCCCCGGCCAAAATATTTTCCCAACTACCTTTGTATTGGCTCCAGATGATGAAGTAATTGCCACGGCGATCCCTAATTTGCCGGGTCAGTTGACTTGTAGTTCTATCGAGGAATGTGAGGATAATTATGAAGGAAGAGACCAAAGGGTAATTCCTATAGATGACACCCGCATTTTTTATCGTGCGAGTGCTTTTGCGGGAACGGACTCCCTTTGTCTGGTTATCTGTGATGACTTTGCCATTTGCGATACCTATCACTTCAGCTTTAGAATCACTTCAGATACGCTTTCCTTGCCTTTCATGGATGATTTCTCGTACGACGGGCCTTATCCCTCGCGGAGCCATTGGCTAGATCGAGAGGCATTCCTCAACAATACAATGGCAGCTGGTCCTCCTTCCATAGGGGTAGCATCTCTGGATGGCCTCGATCCTCAAGGTGTGCCATACGGCGGTGGAACAGGTGAAGCTGATCGCTTGACGTCCAAGTATTTGAATCTAAAAGGTGCTAATGGAGACCTCGTTTTATCCTACTGGGTACAAGCAAGAGGTTTGGCGGATAAACCGGAAGAATCAGATTCTTTAATTCTGGAATTCAAAACATTAGATGGAAAGTGGATAGAAATTGAAAAGATACCAGGCTTACTTAACAGCGAGCCATTAACGAGTAATCGGCCTTTTGAGTTCTATGCTATTTCTGTGCCGCAGGAATATAGATATAATGGCTTTCAGTTTCGCTTTATAAATATCGCGGATCGACGGGGGATGAATGATGTTTGGCATATTGATTATGTGCGATTGGATGGTGTACAGATTGATACCTTTATCAATGATATTGCTTTCACGGAGCCGCCCCGGCCGATTCTGAAGAATTATACTAGCCTACCTTGGCGACATTTCCAAGGTCTCGGAGCTGATGAATTGTCTAGAGATATCTCGGTTGGCTTGTACAATCACGCAAACCAGGGACTGCTGGCTGATCCAAGCAGCCTAACCTTGCAAGAGCTGACCACCAACTTGAATCCCTTTTTTGGTTCACTAGTATTGCTAAACGGACAAGAGCGGAATGTCACAGAGAAATCGGCTTCTAATCGAACCTATTCCTTAGATGGTGACCCCGTATTTCCGGATGTTTGGGCTAATTATGCCCTGATTATGGAGGGGCCAAGTTTTGACAATGTTTCAGGACCAGTTCGCTTCCAGATGAACTACAGTCTTTCCAATAGTACACAGGTTAACACATCCGGTTTTGAAGCCATACAACGTAATGATTTTGTGTCCTATACTACTGTTTTTGATAATCAGTTTTCCTATGATGATGGAACGGCAGAACTGTCTTTGGTTTCTGCTCCAGGTACTGACGTAGCGATGAAGTTTACTGCGGGAGTGGCTGATTCTTTACAGGCAGTAGCCATCCACCACCCTTTCGCTACTGCAGTAGATGTTGAGGAACAGTTTTTTCGTCTGAAAGTATGGGTAGGGGAGCTCGATGATAGTCCGGAATATCAAGCCGTTTTAAATCCCTTCTTCGCTACTAACAACTTCGATACTTTACAAGGCTTCACAACCTACTTGTTAACTAATGATGAAGGCGAGGGAGAAGCTCTATATCTCCCACCTGGGGACTTCTATGTCGGCTGGGAACAAGCTTCTGCTTGCGATTTCAATCAGTGCGTTCCGGTGGGATATGATCGCAATCAACCTCAGGCCTTGAACTTTACTTTTAGAAATGCCGGTGTACAATGGGAGCCTATTAACCTATTTATTCCAGGTGCTTTGATGATTCGGCCAATTGTCGGAAGCGAAAAGCCCATCTCTACGCCAGTTGAAGAGATAGAGAAAGGACTGACTGAAGTAAAGTTATACCCCAATCCAGCTCGGGATCAGTTATTTGTGAAGCTGTTAGAGGCGAATTATGATGACTACGAGTATACGCTGTTTAGCCAAGTTGGACAGCGACTTAAATATGGGGTTTTAGAACCAAGTATCTCCCTAGATGGTTTGATTAATGGGACTTATTTTGTGCAGCTGCGCAATGTAGATACCAATCAAATCGAAAGACGAAAACTAATCATTATAAAATAGTCATCACATGGATATAAATGTGCAAGAATTAAAAGAAAGGCTTGATAAAGGCGAAGAGCTCGTATTGATTGATGTTCGCCAACCCAACGAGCACGAAGAGTTCAATGTGGGAGGCAAATTGATCCCCTTGGGCACGGTGCCAATGCGAATGAGTGAGATCACTGAGAATAAAGATGCGGAAGTTGTGGTTTACTGCCGTTCTGGTGGTCGAAGTGGCCAAGCTAAGCAGTTCTTAATGCAAAATGGCTTTACTAATGTTCGCAACCTGCAAGGGGGGATGTTGGCGTGGGTAGATGCTTTTGGAGCGACTAAGTAAGTTACTATACCTCCCTTGGTGGAATAAATCTATAAATCCAGTCCTAGATAAATGACATCTGGGACTGGATTGTTATAATAGGGGGGTATTAGTTCGAAGCCTAAATTTTTGTAGATCCTTACAGCCCCCTTCATAGTCGGTAGCGTGTCTAGTACCATTTGTTTATAGCCTGCCCGACCCGCTTCCTCGATGCAAACCTGGGCGAGTTTTTTGCCCAGTTGGCGACCGCGGAATTCGGGGCGTACGTATAGTCTTTTCATCTCACAACGATCTTTCCCTTTCTCTCTAAAAGCAATGCAGCCCGCCATTCCTTCTGCTTCCTCTGCCAGAAGCAATAAGCCCTGAGGAGGGCTATACATTTGCTCCATCGTTCGGAATTCGCCAGCATAATCTTGGTAGGAAAGATCAATCCCTAGCCAGTCTACGTATTCCTGTACTAATTCTCTCGCGGTGGCCCAGTGTGCTGCACTTGTAGCTACAACGATCTTCATATAGTCTTAGTTCTTTCGTTTCACAAAAGCATCAATACCTTTGGTTTCGACCTCCGTAGCGAGTTTGTTGGCAGATTTAGCATCAGTAAAGCGACCTACTAAGGCTACCGCTAAAGATCCTCCGTTAAAGCTGGCTACGCGAGCATCATCAAAGCCCAACTGCTTTAGTCGCCGTACTTGCGCCTCTGCATTGGCCTTTTGCTTAAAGGATCCCGCCAACACCAGGAAGTCCCCTGCGGCCGCAGTTTCCGTGTCGAAGCTAGCAGGTACTTCTTCCTCCGGTTCTTTTTCTTTTGCTGCGATAGGTTCTGTTTCTTGAGTGGGGCTTTCGTCTTCGTCAGCCGAACCTTCCTCTTCTTCTACTAGCGTGCCATTATTTACACTTAGATCTTCATCATCTAGATCACCTTCTTCAGCGGCGATGGGATCAACAATCCGTCCTTCATCATCAAAAGTTAGGGTATCCGGGGGAGTAGTTTCCTTATTTTCCTGGACCTGGATGGAGGTAATGGGAGATGCGTTTTTGAGCTCGCGTAATTTGATCGTTTTGTACACTAGGTACCCCAATGCCGCTAAGCAAAGGCCTACAATCAAAACGGTAAATGAGTCAAGTTTCGACATAGTACGTGCTTTTTTTGAAATTTAAAGACTTCTTTTTCAGTAGTTTAACTCCTTAAAGGTAGTTTTTTTTGGTTTTCCATAAAATAAAATCCTCCCTTTTAGCATTTATAGATTGTCTTCACAACTACTCCTCAAGTATCCACTACTATCAGAGTATAATCCAACTTCAAGTGGAATAATTCCACAATTCTCATTAATCCTTAATTTTCTTTTCAGCCTGCTCTATATCGAGGCAGACCGACATAACTTTATTTATGCAGCAAATATACTTTTTGATAATTAAAACCGGACGACATGAGAGCTACACTGATCATAGTGGCACTAGCCCTAATCTTGCCGGTGGGAGGTATATTTGCGCAAGAAATTTCCCCCACCCCAGCTGTTGACACACTAGAAGAAGTTAAGCTAGAGGAGGAGAAAACTTCCAAAAAGAAGAAAAAGAAACGCACACCAGAAGAAGTAAAGCAGCAGTTTTTCGAGGCTATTCAGAATGGAGATGTCGAGCATGTAAGCGAGTCGCTTGACGCCATGAAATATTACCAGCACAACAAGGATGGTGAAACGGCCCTTACCTTGGCCATTCAACAGGGGAACACCGAAATGGTACGCCAATTGGTCCAGAAAGCAGTGATCAATTTTAAAAATAAAGAGGGAGAAACACCGCTCACCCTTGCCCTCAAAAAGAAGAATACCTCAATTATCCAATTAGTCATAAAGAGAGCCAAAGCAGGCCTAAAAAATGATGCTGGCGAAAGCCCGCTGATGCTGGCCATGGAGCTCAAGGATTTAAAATTGTTACAAACACTCATCGAGAAAGGGGCAGATGTCAATCGAAAATCGAATGGCATCACCCCGATCGCAAAGGCCACCGAAATGAACAATGTGCGGATGGTGGCACTGCTCGTTCGGAACGGAGGAGACCCGAGTCAAGCTAATGATGATGGTGAAATTCCATTGTACATCGCAGTGCGCAACGGTTATAATGTGATTAGTGGCATTTTACTGCATAAGAGTGAGCAGGCAGGGGCGGATGCCAACTGGAAAACGGATATGGGAGAAACGCTACTCAATATCGCCATTGAAGAAGGGCATGAGCAGGTGGCTAGAATTCTCGTTGATTTCGGAGCAGATGTCGAAGGTATGGACTACATGGAAAATACCGGCTTGCATCTTGCAGCTGAGAAGGGTGACCTTGCTTTGGTTAAAGTATTGTTGGAAAAAGGAGCCAATTTTGATCACCCAAATATCATGGGAACTACGCCCATTATGGCTGCTGCACAGAAAGGCCATAATGCGGTGGCAGACTTATTGGCAGAACACGGAGCGAACCCAAGTGTAAGAAATTTTGAAGGGCTAGCGGCAAACGATTACGGAAGCTATAAGTCTTCAGCTGATCAGGAGATTATGGATGCCGTTTTTGAGTTGACCGAACAGCAATAGTCCTTTCTCAATAAAGAAGCACAAATGTTGATAGGTGAAAAATGGGATTTCAAGATCTCAATTTCATGATTTCCGGGGCCGAAAGGCCCCTTTTTTTATGACCCTCGCTAATTTTCATCCCTAAAAAAAAGGCGTTGAACGGGCTAAATCCCGTCTTGATCTAATTGACTATAAATGCCTTAGTCGTTGATAAAAGCTTTTTTACATTTGTTTAAGAGAAATCACCCGACTGTAGTACTATCTAATGTTAGTAAAGCTCCCTTTTATAGGAAAAAGCTTTACTAACTCAACAGGCAGATCCAACTATAACAAGTGTTCTTTTCAGGTAATTCAACCTGACACCTTTTATCCTATTTAACTTCAGTTAGCGGGTATTTCGCTAGATTCGATTAGTAGAAGATCAAACGCTCAGATTCTTCTTGATGCCAAAGCAGTTTTCCTCTCAAGACAGATTACCGTTAGCAAATTCGAAAGATAGACGACCTTACTGGTAAACAGGTATATACATTCACTATTCATTGTTCCATAAATCTTTCATGTAATGATTACCAAAAGGACTACCCAACTGTTTTTACTCTTTGTTTTTGTTGTTACGATAGGTAAATCACAAATCACCTTACCACCTAGCGGTGGAAATCAAAAAAGCATCGTCACCCAATACATTGGAGCTATCGCTCATGTATCGGTGATCTACAACAGCCCAGACGTAACTGCCTCCAATGGACAAGACCGGAAAGGACAAATCTGGGGACAACTAGTACCTTACGAAATGGCACCCAATAACTTTGGTTCCGCTAAAGAGATTCCTTGGCGTGCTGGTGCTAATGAAAACACCGTTATTAAGTTTTCCCATGATGTAAAAGTCCAGGGAAAGACGCTGAAAGCGGGTAAGTACGGATTCCATATAATACCTAAAGAAAACGGAGCCTGGACCTTGATTTTTAATAAAAACACCTCTGCATGGGGGAGTTATTTCTATGATCAAGCAGATGATGTGCTTCGGGTAGAAGCCACACCTGAAAAGGTAGAATATACCGAGTGGTTAAGTTATGAATTTACGGATCGCCAGGCTGAATCTGCGGTTCTGGCACTGAAGTGGGAAAATCTCCAAATCCCCTTTAAGATAGAACTGTCCAATCCTAAGGATCTTTACGTAGAAACGATTCGGGATGAACTCCAAGGATCGACCGGTTTTCAATACCAGGCCTGGGTAAGTGCAGTCAACTACTGCGTATCCAATGATGTGAATCTAGAGGAGGCCTTAGTTTGGGCTGACAATGCCATTAGCGCACCCTTTGTTGGCCAGGAGAATTTCACCACTCTATCCGCAAAAGCCGCTGTCTTGAATAAGCTAAATCGAGGTGATGAAGCCATCGCAACCATGGATAAGGCGGTAAAACATGCTACGGCAACTACCTTCCAAATCCACCAGTTTGGCCGGCAATTGATTGGACTAGGTCAAAAGGAAAAAGCCTTGGAAATTTTCAAGTATAATGCGGAGCGCTTTGGCGAGGCTTGGCCCACGCACGTTGGTCTGGCAAGAGGTTATTCTGCGGTAGGTCAATACGATAAAGCATTGAAACATGCAAAACTGGCTCATGGCCAAGCTCCTGATCAATTAAATAAAGATAGCTTAGCCGCTATGATGGAGAAGTTGCAGCAGAAACAGGATGTCAATTAAAGCCAATCTGATTTTTTGCAGCTTCTAAATGAGTAGGACTTTGAGGGGATAAACTCTAAGTGAGCGAACCTCTCGAAGTCCTACCTATCCCTCCCTTTGCCTCGTGTTCTCTAGGTGCTTAAGTATACCTCATCTCATTCTCGTATCCTTAGCGGCTTTTACTGGCAAATTTGTGTTCGAGCACGAACCAAAATGGATTCCTCTTCTATTTTGTTGGAGAATTACTTTAATTTATTGTATAATTGGAGTAAAATCGCTGCCTTGGTAAATTCCGCAAGTAAGGGCTTTTAAAGCCTTTAGTCTTGGGCTGATGATGTATTAAGTTATTGCTAGATGGTTACCGTATAGAAAAAGTAGTTAAAGATTTAAACTGTTTAGAGATACATTAATAGTTACACCCAACCTAATAAAGTCGTAATAAAACTTCTAAGATCATTTCAAAAGTAGAGAGTATTGCCATATGGATTCAAATTACTGGAGTCTATAACGGGAAGCTTTTCTTTCCCTTGATACCCAATTAGAGTACGCCATTCAAAACATGTTTAGTCTTCATCAAATACATTGTTCGACAGTGTATAAGTATGATTCCTACACCTCGCCTAATAGGATTGAAGCCTATTAGCATTCCCCTTTACGTTGATTAACTATTTGAGGAAAGTAGCCCTGAAACCCATAATGAAGGATTATTTTCTTGATCAAGTGAATGCGTTTCATTTGCTACTAGATTCGTATTCCACAAACCTACCCAACGAATGCATACCCGATCAACTGATTTACATTGGGGAACTAAGCTATTGTCTTTAGTCTTACTAGTTGTCACTTTCAACTGGTCTTGTACTTCCGCCAATAGCGGAGATCACCATGAACTTTTCCAAGAGTTTTTCAAACCTACTGACAATGATGTAGTCAAAACAGATGCTGGAGCAGCTGCGCAACGATTGAACGAGCAGGCGTTTCGACTGTATGATCAGCAACGTTATGATCAAGCCCTAATTCTTTTTGACGAATTGCTTAAGGGGCAAAAGACACCAGATTTACTCTTTTTTAAGGGCAATACACTATTGATTCTTGGGCAATACCAGGCTGCCTTAGATGTGTTTCTTGAAATCCCTGAAGAGCATAGGCGATTTGGAGATAGCCAATGGTATGCCGGGCTAGCCAGTATGAAACTAGAACAGGTCGATCAGGCCAAGACTCATCTCAACCGGGCTGCTACCGCTGAACAGGGAGCTTATCGTGCTAAAGCCAAGCAATTGCTTCGGCTACTGGATTAAGGCCAGGAATTCTTCCTCTGAGAGGATTTGAACGGTACCTAGGGCCTGAGCTTTTTTGAGCTTAGAGCCCGCCTTTTCACCGGCAACCAAGATATCTAGCTTAGAGCTCACACCACTAAGGTTGCGTGCTCCGGCAGCCTCTGCCTTCTCTTGGGCCTCCTTGCGTCCCATTAGCTGTAGGGAGCCCGTGAAAAGAATGGTTTTTCCCGCTAGTGGTGCATCCGCAGCTACTACTCTTGGTTTATCCTCTTCAGTTTGGGTAAGGTTGACACCTAAGGCTTCCATTTCCTCCAGCATTTCCACGTTTGATGGAAGTTCGAAGAATCGGATCACATTCTCAGCCACGATGGGGCCGACATCTTTAATATTGGTGAAGTCCTTTGCTGTCCAGTCTTTTAATTCAAGCACGTGATTGACCTCCGCGGCCAATAATTTCGACACTTTTTTACCCAGATGATGGATGCTAAGACTATGCAAAAGTCGGTGAATGGGGTTCTGCTTGGCCTTGTCGATGGAGTCCTTCATTTTCTGGGCGGATTTCTCCCCAAAACCTTCCAACTGAGCTACCGCTTCATAATTCAGGCGATAGATATCCGGGAGGCGTTGAATCCATCCCGTTTCAAAGAAACGCTCGATGATGGATTTACCTAGACCATCAATATCCATCGCGGGCTTAGATACATGAAAAATCGTGCGCTGTAGATCTTGGGCGCCACAAACGCAATTCGGACAGCGCCAGGCAGCCTCAGTGCCCTCTCTGATTAATTCCACAGGTGTATCTGTGCTATTGATCGGGCAGGTTTTGGGAAAGGCAATAGGCTCCTCGCTGCCGTCTCTAAGATCTTCTACAGCTTTGACAATGTAGGGAATCACATCTCCAGCTCGTTCTACTACAACGGTATCACCTAAACGAAGATCTTTTTCTTTGATAAAGTCCTCGTTGTGCAAGGAAATGGAGCCTATCGTTACACCCGCAAGTGCAACAGGTTCTACTTTTGCTACGGGGGTGATGGAGCCAATTTTTCCCACTTGATAATCTACGTGGAGCAGCTTCGTGGTGGCTTGTTTGGCTTTGAATTTAAAAGCAATGGCCCAGCGTGGATGATGGCTGGTGTACCCCGCTCTTTCTTGCAACTCGCGTTCATTCACTTTTACCACCATACCGTCTATTTCATAAGGATAATCTTCGCGCTTATCCTGCCACTCCATGCAAAAGTCAATGGCTTCTTGTATGTTTTTACAAAGCTTACGTTCAATACCTTCCCGCGGAACCTTGAAGCCCAAATCAGTAAGCATGTCTAGGCTTTCCTTATGGGTATTGAAACTACTTAGTTTATTGTTACCTTCTTCGTCGGTAGCATAACCTAAGGTGTAGAGGAAGGCTTCCAAACCACGCTTGGCCACATCAGCCGGGTCCTTCATCCGTAAACCTCCGGAGGCTGTATTTCGCGCATTGGCAAACAGACTTAGCCCCTGTTTCCCTCTTTCTTTGTTGATTCGCTCAAACACATCTTTTCGAATCAACACCTCACCCCTTAGTTCGGCTTTTTGAATGCCATGGGCAGAAAAAGTCGCCTTGAGTGGTATAGATTTAATCGCTCGAGCATTATTGGTCATTTTCTCGCCTTTGGTCCCGTTTCCGCGGGTAGCTCCACGTGCCAAAAGGTCGTTTTCATAAACCAAGGCAATGCTCCCTCCATCAAACTTAGGCTCAACGGCGTAGGCAATATCCGCATCCTCTGGCAAATTCAGGAGCCGCTTCACCTGTTCATCAAACTCCTTAAGATCCTCTGCATTGTAGGAGTTGGCTAATGATAGCATGGGAGTGAGATGAGGTACGGATTCAAAGTCAGAGGAGAGATCGGTGCTGACTCTTTGGGTGGGAGAATCGGGCGTGATCAGCTCGGGCTGGGCCGCTTCAATAGCCTCCAATTGCTTGAATAGTTGATCATACTCATAGTCAGAAAGAACCGGATCATTAAGCATGTAATACCGCCATTCATGGTAGACAATTAGGCGGCGCAGATCATTGGCTTTATCAGATTCAGTTTGTTGGTGAACAGCTGTTTGGGGATCTAGAAATTTTTTGGAGAGCTCAAAGAGTGCTTTCTGATCGGGTTGACTGTACATATGGTTGATTTGAAGGTTTTATTTGCTAGGCAAATGTAAGGATATCTCGCTTTCTTTGCCACTGAGAAAGATTGGATTTGTATCTCATTTCTTTTTTCAGCTTAGTGGTTTTATCTATGCGTGATTTCAGATGGAACTTAGGGAACTAAATGCCGAAGACGATGGTTTTACTTCCGGAATTTCATTCAAATCCTATCCAATGAAGTAAAATAGCCCAAATTCTCCCAAGACCCATCTGGTCAATTTTGCTTAGACTACTTTCGATTACCCGAAATTTGTATTCCATGTCGATTGCTGCCCTTTTCAAGAATCCATATTTATCCTTAATGCAGACGGCTTGGCATTATGCCAAAAGCGAGAAAAAGAAGTATGCCTTAATATATACTCTTTTCGCCTTGAGCTCAGCCGGTACTGCCTTATACCCTATTTTTTGGGGTTTGTTCATCAATGAACTCCAAAAAGAAGGCGTCAATGCTTTGCGCTATGTTTGGATCTATGCCCTTGCTTACTTTTTGGTCCACTTGCTGGAATGGGCGTTTCACGGTCCAGCCCGAGTGATGGAGCGCAAAATGGCTTTTGACATTAGCCGCAATTTCTTAAACGAATTGTACCACAAAACGGTGCATCTTCCCGTAAAATGGCATCAGGACAACCATAGTGGTGCTACTATCAATAGAGTTCGTAAGGCTTACAGTGCCTTAATGCAGTTTTTTGATGAAGGATTTATGTATTTCCATACCATTGCTAGTATGGTGATGGCCATCTCAGCTATGATCTACTTTCCTCCGCTTTTTGGCGGGTTGGCGGTTTTCCTTGGTTTTTTTGTGATCTACATTATTTTTCAGTTTGATAAGCCTTTTATCGAAGCTAGTAGAGAGGTAAATGAAAAGGAACACGAGGTATCGTCCACACTATTTGATAGTTTATCCAATATTATCACGGTAATTACCTTGCGTTTGGAAAAGCGCATGGAAGTAGGGGTAGATAATAAAGTAGCTGCCATCTTCCCCCCTTTTCGCCGCAAGGTGTTGATTAATGAATGGAAGTGGTTTACCGTAGAGTGTTGCGTCAGTTTGATCTATGGGGTGATTGTGGTAGGGTATGTCTATCAGAATTGGGTGCCTGGAGAGATGTTTTTGGTAGGAGGCCTGGTGACTTTGATCGGGTTCGTCAAGCAATTTACGGGCGTGTTTCACAATTTTGCCTGGCAGTACACGCAGATTGTTCGCTATCACACCGATGTCGACACAGCCAAGAACATTCTCAAAGCTTATGATGAATTGCACCTGCCTCAGAAGGAAGAGGTATTGGAAAAAGATTGGAAAGCCATTGAGTTAAGCGGACTTCAGTTCACGCACAAAGAAGCTTGGGCAGGTAAAACCGGAAGCATGGGCCTGTTTGACTTGAGAATGCGGATCCGCCGTGGAGAGAAGATTGCCCTGATTGGTGAAAGTGGTAGCGGGAAAAGCACCTTATTAGCCTTGCTACGAGGACTTTATCCACCGGCAGAAGTTGACATCAAAGTGGACGAGAACCCAATAGAGATTAGAGACCTTTCAGCTCAAGTTACGCTCTTTCCGCAAGAGCCTGAAATATTTGAGAATACGATCAATTATAACATCACCTTAGGCCTTTCCTTTTCGGAGGAGGAAGTGAGTCGTGTATGTGAGGCTGTACATTTCACGGAAGTGGTTAAACAACTACCCAATGGCTTGGCTTCGAACATCAAAGAGAAAGGCGTGAACCTATCTGGTGGACAGAAGCAGCGCTTGGCCCTAGCTCGTGGAGTTCTTGCGGCTAGAGATAGTCAGCTGGTACTACTGGATGAACCGACCAGTAGCGTAGATCCGAAGACGGAGCTGTTGATCTATGATCGGCTGTTTAAGGAATTCCAAGAAAAGGCAGTGGTTTCTTCCTTGCATCGCTTACATCTTTTACCAAAGTTTGATTACATCTATGTCTTAGAAAATGGACGAGTGGTGGATGAAGGTGCTTTTGAGAAGTTACGACAAGAAAGTGAAGTCTTCCAAGAGCTGTGGAAACACCAGGAGGATACCATGAATGGAGCATTGCACAATTGAGGTAGTCGTCCTACCTTTGCGGCATGATCTCTTTGGGTAAAGTTTTCCGCAAGTACACCGGCGCATTGCGTCAATATAAGATTCTGTATGTGCTCAATAATTGGCTGAATCGACGCCAGCTAGCGCATAATCGCGCCCTGTACCGCAAATATGGATTGCAGAAAAGCATACTTAGTAATATCGGAAGCAAGGATTTTCCAGCACATCATGAAGATATTCCTTGGCTCGATCGCCCGAATGCCAGGGAAGAGCTGGAGCAGCATCCAATTTTTCTTGCGATGCCGCCTGAACAGCAGGCGGAAATCCGAAGATTTGTGGAGGAGGGCTATTTAATTCTTAGAGGCTTCTTCTCCGAAGATGAAGTTGAGCAATTGAATGAAGAGATCGAGGAATTGATGCAGCAACAGCAACTTGACTTCAACTACACCGGCCGAAAGATCATGGAATCCTATAAGCATTCCCGTACCGCGAATGCCTTCTTCCGCGATGCTCGTTTGCTAGAGCTACTCCAATTCATCATGGGAAAGCCTATCATCCCTTTTCACACCATCAATTTCATTGAGGGGAGTGAGCAGAGAGCGCATTCCGATTCTATCCATATGACCACGGAGCCGCAAGGATACCTAATTGCGGCCTGGATTGCCCTGGAAGAGATTGGTCCTAATCAGGGTCCGCTCATTTACTACCCCAAATCTCATCGCCTGCCCTATATCACCACCGAAGATTATTCTTCAGGTCATACCCGTTGGCGGCTAGGGGAGTTTGCGAATGAACGTTTTGAAGATGAAATTGAAAGTGTAGTAGAGACGAATCAGTTTGAAGCTAAAACCTTCCAGGCTCAGAAGGGAGATGTGCTACTATGGCATGCCAACCTAATTCACGGAGGAACAGCGATCACAAAAGCAGGAGCTACCCGGAAGAGCATGGTAGCTCACTACTTTTGTGAGGATGTGATCTGTTATCATGAAATCTCTCAACGACCTGCTTTACTCTCCCTGCAAGACTAGTTTGAAGGAGCGAGTTGCTCCTAGTGATTGAAGCTGTAGAAAGTAAACGCCTGCTGGCAGGCTACGAACATCAAATTGGAAGTTCTGAGCCAGTGGTATCCCTGCTCGTCTCCTCAATGTCTGTCCCTGTAGGTTTACCAAACTTACCTGGATTTCATCCTCCCAGGGCTCATCAAATACCAGCTGAACTTGCTCCTCTGCAGGATTGGGGAAAACTCGTATCTGGGCGGCTTGAATGGGGTCTATCGTACCTACTACCGCATTTTCATCAATCTTTATCTGAAAGGCTTGCGTTGGAAGCCATCCTCCTGTTCCATCTTCCACAATGAAAGTAAATTGATCGAAGATAATATCGGTACCATCGTGCTCATATACGACTCGATTGTCATTAATGTGGGCTTGTAGGAATTGATCTCCTGCCTGAAGCGGTACTCCATCCAATAACACATTACCGAAAGCAGCTGGGGTGATAATGGTGTAAGCCAATTCTAGTGAACTTTGATCGGGATCTTGGATCTCTAGCTTGCCACGCGTAATGATGTTGAATTGGTTAGGCGGAACAAAGAGGGTGTCATTTGTCAGAATGGCAGGCAAAGACGGATTCAAAGAAGCACAATATTCCAGGGTCCATTCCTCAATTCGGCCACCTCCACCAAATCCAGACTTTACGACTTCCGCTCTCAGGGTCCAGTCTCCCTGCGCATCTTCTCCATCAAAGGCATCCAAGGGTTCTACCGGCTGGAAAATGAGGTTGTCATCTGGAGCACATTGGATCGGCTCTGGAGCATCACTATCAAAACCAATATCGATGTTGGTGGTATTTCCGCAGTTTTGATCAAATAGTACCACCTCCGTATTGTTTGGACTAATGACGGTAAACCGTAGACTATTCACGGGCTGGAAGGATCCTTTTATTCTAGGAATATTTAGGTCAGAAATCGTTCCTCCTTCCGGTACATTAATTTGCAATTCTCGCGTAGGAAGACCTGAGCCGGGTAAGATTACGGGATCCCCCATACTCATAATGGTAACACAGGCCGCTGTAGAAGTCTGAAAGGCAAAAGGTGCCGAGAAAGGACCATCACCACAGGCGTTCTGGGGTTTGATTCGCCAAAAATAAATCTGATTGCCTTCAAACTGAATACTGGGACTAAAAGTAGATCCGGAGATCTGATCTTCTTGTAAAATGATGGTTTCAGGAGAAAATATCGGACTAGTAGAAACTTCGATCCCGTAGGAGTCTGCATTTTCAGTTGGCATCCAACTAAAATCTGTGGATAGCACAATGTCACGAGTTCCATCCGCTGGACTCATTAAGGCTAAATCGGAAAAATCATTAGAGACCGTGCTGATTCTAACATCTCGATATATAGTATCTGTTCCGGAATAAGCTTTGATCAAGAAGTCAAAAGTGCCCTCGGAGAAATCCTGTAAAGATAAATTGAGCTGACTACTTTGATTAGCCTCAATGGGGTTTTGACTAAAGCTCGCTGTGGTATTGGCAGGAAGATCTCCGACTACTTCCAAGGTAATAGGACTACTGAAGCCCGCCGTAGCAGCAGCATCGATTTGTATGCTCACATCTGTAGGTGGGCATAGGTTGAGAGCGGCTAGGGGATCTACGCTCAAACTAAAACTCGGACTCTGACTCGCCTCTATTGTGAAGTCTCGATTGGAGATATCAAAGAAGATATTGTTAGCTGCTGCAACCATTACCCTTGCGTCATTAGTGCTTAGTTCGGGTACGGTAACGAAAGCTTGGCCGTCATTTGCCGTTTCGGCCAGTAGTAGGATAGGATAGCTAAGGCCGCCGTCGGTGGACAAATAGATGTTTACTTTCTGACAATTTACAATCTCATTGTCTGTATTAGCAACATCCCAGGTCACTTCAGCTGAGCTGCCTGCTGTCCAGTTGTCAAAGGTGGTATTTGGAGCTGTCACAAGAAAGGGACCTGCAGTGTCAGAGGATTTAAAGGCTACTTCTGTCCATGCTACGCCTCCCGCTTCTGGGTTATTATCTCTGGCCGTACATCTGAAGGTTAAAAAGCGACTATAAGAAGGCAGTACCTCAACATCTAAAGTAGCATTATTCAGGAGTGCCCCGAGATTGGGGAAATAGCGAGTCGAGTCTTCTACTGGTGGATAAGATCTGAAAAGAGGCGCATCTCCCATGGGATTACCCAATTGACTGGAAGGCCCGACGTCAAATTGCTCCCAACAATAGGTAAGGGCATCTCCATCTTCATCGGATGCACTAGCGCTTAGCCGAAATGGCGTATTGATTGGAATGGTAAAACCATCAATATATTCATTGGTGATCGTTGGAAGATGATTATTGGTAGGGGTGATGGTGGGGCAGTTATTTCCTCCATCCTCTCGGCTAAATTCAATGAAGTCTTCCAAGGATCCAATGTTGTAGTAGGGGTCTGCATTGGGCTGGACGTTATTCGATCCACAAAGGCCAGCATAAGACATGATTGTACTCCCGCTACCCGGCTCAAAGGCATTGGAAGGGGAAAGCTGTGGAGCTGAATTGGGGCAGTTGTTCCAACTATGCCCACAGGAGAACTGATGGCCAATCTCATGGGCCATTACATCCACCGCAATTCGTTCAACGTCATTGGTGAAGTGACAGGTTACACCTGCACCTTTGTTACTTTGACATACGGAACTCGGATTGGCTACTCCCGCAAGCCCGTTGTCACAGCCACGGGTAAAAACATGCCCAATGTCGTAAGTGCCGAAGCCAATTCTGGCATTGATTATAGCGGTGTTTTGGGCTAGGAGCTGGGATCCATTGCGGGCATCTAAGTAAGGATCAGTAGCTGGATCTAGAAAGATTAGCTCATCATTCCGATCAATAATCAACAAGCGGATGGCTACTTCTTGCTCGAAAATCAAGTTTATACGATTCACCGCCGTATTCATGGTGGCCAAAACTAGTTCTACGGTTCCTCCTTTGGCGCGTGCATATTCTCCGGTACAGGCCAAGGCAAGATTATAAGTGCGGAGCGATAATAGTTCCGTAGAATTAGATTTTTGCAGCGTAGAATGCTCTTCAAATTCTATATTTTCCAAAGGGGAAATTTTAGGACCAAAGAAACGTGTGCCACAACTCATGGCTGGCAGGTCAGTGGGGTCAATGTGAACGTCTTTAGCATAATACACCACGTGGTATTTTGTACTAACAGTGGCGTAGGGATCAATGTAGATCTTGCCCTTTGGCGAACTTATATAGGCATGAAATCCTTTGGGGGAATAGTCGATTCTTCCTTGGATTCTTTGATTTGTATGGTGTACAATCTTGAACGAACGAATGCTTGGGTAGCGGGCACTGATGTCAGCACCCATGACGGGGGAATGAACGACTTTAAAACTGACTTGCTCTCCCTCCGGGGTAGGAAGTGTTATCGTATGTTCCGAATGATCCGTTTTATTGAATTCTTCTGGTGCTTGGGAAAGTTCTCGCTTGAGAACTTTCAGATCAAGTTCAAAGACTTTGTAGCTTTCGATGGGAAGTTGAACTTCGGCATCTTGTGGAAGGAAGATTTGATCCGGCGTCACGGACTTCCAAAGGTTTGAATTTACTTGTGCGCTTAAGAGATGAACAAAGGAAATACCGATGATTAATGTAATACAATGCTTCATACAGGTTATTGCAAATTTTTATTGAGTTTCATCACGTATCAATGACTTGTGACGAAGGATTTTTTACCAGAACGACAAAATTAAGATTGCAGCATATACAATGGTAGTATTAGTAACACATTTGTCGGCTTGGTTATGCAAGAAGGGCAGTTTAAAAGGTAGCGGCCACTTGCGCTCGCCCAACGTGGATGACTCTAGCGGATCCCGTTTTCCTCCCTTCATAACTTAAAATCAGTAGAATGTTCTTGGCCAGCTGTCGATTCAGGCTGAGGTTCCAGATGAAGTTTTGTCCTTGTTGTAAGCCATTGAGAATGGCCAGACCAGCGGGGGAATTGGCTTGTCCTTCATAAGTCACATCGACAAAGGAGAAGCGGAGATTCAAGAGGCGTTGCTTGTAGACCATTTCCAGGGATAGATCGTGCTGTTGTGCTTCTTCTCCCTCGGGACTGATGGTATTGCGATCTTGTTGATATTTGTAGCGTAATATCGTCCTGAAATTTTGGTCTTTTTGGAAGGTAAATTCAGGCTCTAATCTCCAAAAGTTAAGTAGATAATCTCGGTTGCTAAAAAATTCTGAATCACTTTCCTTTTGGCCAAAAGTAGTAGTAAGCCTTGTACTCACACTTTGACTCATGTTCCAACGTCCTTGGATAAACCAATCACTTAATCTTCTGGATTCAAAGCCGGAGGTTTGGACAACCCGGCTGCGATTATCCTTTTGCCCAAGTTGTAGACCATATTTAGGGTCTGTTTGGTTGAAGAAGAGGTTGTTGTTGATCGTGGAACGCAAACTTACCAGTGCTGTATCTGAAATATTTACCTGGAAGGGATCGTAGGTTCTCACCTGTGGAGCAGCTCGTGTTTTCCTATTGATTTGCAGGTTGGTACGAGCAGACCAACGGCTCAGCCATTTTTTGAACCCCTTTTTATTGAACCAGATCGCACGAGGATTAATTCGTAAACTCTGATTAAAGCTGACATTATCCGTTCGAATGAACTCGTCCGTGATGTTGCTAATCCGTATATAATCTGCTAGGTCCTGAAAAGGTGCAATTTCCATCTCGAATTCCTGAATCTTACCATCGTTATTGTAAATAGAATCTAACCAAATGTGCGTTCCTGAGCCTGGTCGGACTTGTGCATAGGTGTATTCTATTTTGGGTTCTTGTCCAGATCCTATGTTATAGATAGTATTGGATTGGACCGCTCCTCTGAATAAATTAATATTCACGTCCGTTCTACCCAAGTAGGTTTCGGCGGGGCTTTCAGGGCTAAGATCGGACCGAAGAATAGCTAATTCTCGATAGGTGAGGCCACCTCCCAACCGAAGTCGGTTGCGTTTTCCTTTGGTACGCCAGCTACCATCAACTGCCAATTCGGAGGCGGTCGTACTCTGCTCAAACTGGGGCGTCGTGGGGGCGAAATCCTTGCGTTGGTTAAATTGCAATCCTAGCTGATAGGTCTCTTTTTCGGGACTTTTTAGGAAGACACTGTATCTATCATAGTGGAAACTAGAGGAGAGTAGCGTATCAGTGAAGCCATCGTATCGTTCACTTTTTTCTCGTTCACCAGCCCAGCCAATTTCCCAATTGTCCAGCCAAGGGAGTTGTTTAGTGATTCGAAAATTGGGCCTGAAGAAGCGGGTTTGCCGATCGATCTCATCCGTTTCTAGATAACTTCCTTTACCATCGATCGTCCAGGTACCTCGTTTGAGTCGAAGTTCTCCTTGGTGCTGCAAGCCCTCGTAGAGCCCTTTCCTTAAGAACCCGCTAAAGCTGTAGCCAATGTTGCCCCATTTGTTCTTATTCAACCGAAGTCCAAGTTTACCTATCTGTTCGGCAGCGCTCTCAGCGGTACCTTGGCCAGCTACGTTGGCAATGTTCCAGTCGCGTAGGAATTCTGGGGCGCGATAGGGATTTAGTGCTTGGAAATTATTTTGGGTAAACTCATAGCTAAGGCTCGTATTTAAGTCCCAGCCACTAGAATCTGAACCCAATTGAAACCTGCGATTGAAGGTGGTATATCCGGCTAGCCCTAAATTGTCATCATCATCTTGGTCTGAAAAACGATTTAGGTCAATTCGACTTAAGGCTACCTCCGTTTGCAAACTTGCTTTATCCGAGAACTGATACTCAAATCCTCCCGAGAATAACTGCTGTTGCATTGGGGCGGAAAGATTCGTAATCGGGGCAAAGTCTCCTAAAGGTTGACAGGAGACGGGATCTATACCTACCCATCGATATACGCGCTCATTAGCTGTTGTCTCGGTGTCTAAAATATACTGACCATTTCCTTGGCCAACTTGGGTGAAACGCGCAATGTAGGTTCCTCGGGTTTGATCCGTAGAGTATAGCAAGTACTGATTTAGGCTGTCAGGACCTAAGCAAGGAAGCAGGGTATCTCGCAGTTCGTAAGTTGCTCGTAGTTCGCCACTGCCTTCTAAGGTGTCGATTGTTGATACAAAGGCATTTTCGAACTGATCACCAATTCGGCTTAGGAGGCTTTTCTCATTATCACTGAGCTGTAAGTCCCCGGTGGCATTTTTACTGTCCTGCTGACTGAAGGCGTTGAGGTACAATCGTACCTTATTCTCCTGATAATCCAAATTAGTAGCATACATGGAACGCAGGTAGTTTTGATCAGAATAGTCGAATTCTACAATGATTCGACTGTCCTTGGTGATTAAGCGCCGGAAGGTAAAAGTCAATTCTCCACGATTGTAGTCAATGATGTAGTCTGCCTCCAGTCCACGCCTCATCAATTGGCCATCAAGCCAAACCTTCTCCGTTCCAGAGAGTATGATTATGAAGCGCTCATTCTGGCTTCCCCGCAGCTTATACGGACCCTGATTTCCTTCCTGTGCTACAATCAGATTCCGGGCAAATTGCCCCCTCGCAATGGCCACTGAGGATTTAGTGAAAAGTCGGCCCTTTTCTCCATTCCTGAAAGTGCTTTCAAAAGTGGCGCCTTGGAGTTTTTTGAAATAATTCATGAAATAGCCATTGGGGCGGCGTAGTTCGTAATCACCGGCAGTTAAACTCGTGCTACCCTTTTTCAGCTGAATAAATACCTGATCAAATTCTCTAAGTTGCTGGGTATTGCCTTCCGCTTGCAAGGGGATATTTTCATCCGTAATGGCAGCTCTTAGTTCGATCCCATCTCCGATCTCACCCGCCATTTGAAGATTAAAACTAGAATTCAGAACTAGATCCTGATTATTTCCGAAGGATATTCCTCTAGAGAAGCTTCCAGAATAATCAAGCCCTTTGAAATCAATCAACTGATCGTCATTTTCATAGGGGTTGTATTCATAGGTGACGATCATATCATCTTCGACACGATTGAGTTGATTGGTGTCGATCCTGCTAAGGGTCTTGTCGATGGGGTAGGGGAGGACTCGGTATTCTAAGCTAAGGGAATCGGGCTGACTATGTAGCCAATAGAAGCGACGCGCTTCCACTTTGTAATAGCTTGAATCTACGCGCTGATTGGTAGTTAGGGAACGAACGAATAGCGTACTTTCGATAATCGGTAAAGTATCCAATAAAACGGCTCCTTCCTTTGCCATCAATTTCTTGCTTCGCAAGTTTGATAAAGGTAAGTCCTGGGCTGTGCTTGAATTCTGGAGCAGTAATAAGAATAATATGATTTGTAGAATGAACCGCATACTAGCAACAGTAATAACGGCAAATTTCAGGCCAGCGCGTATCCTTAAGGAGAAAATATGATTTCGGAGGCTGAAATACCGAGCTCATGTCCGTGTTTTACCAAAAAAAGAGGCCATCGACACCGGAGTGTGATGACCTCTACACGATCATTTGCGCAAGAGATTTTTATGGGGTTATAGTGATTTGGATATCTCTAGTAAGGCTAGAATTTTATGGTTCTAACCCCTTGGTCTGAGCCTGCATCAGAAGCAGCGCTCAGCACCACTCGATTTTCGCCTCTTTGTAAAGTGAATGTGCACTGGAAAAAGCCAGTTTCAGCATTGTAATTAAAGTTAGTTACAGCTTGATTATTCACCATTAAGCTAATCTGTTCGGCCGTAACATTTTTTACCGTGGCAGTAATGGTACTTTTAGCGGCTCCTGGATTTAAAGGATTGATGGTGGGTTGAGACAGGGACTCGATTCGGACAAAAGGCTTGTCGCCATCAGGTTGCTTGGGTACATAATTAATGATCCGTCGGTCATTGGCAGTACCGCCATCGGTTGTAACAAATATGGCCACCACATTGCGCGAATTTTGTAGCTTCATCTCAAAGCTTATGGTTCCACCCTTTGGATTAAAGTTGAAATCTGGAGTAGTACTTCGATTGACACTGATCCGAATTTGATCCTTTCTAGTGACATTGAGGATTTTGGCTCTGACGGTTAGGACGTTTTCCTGATGGGTAGTTTCTTCATCTACCGGAGTAAGAAAAGTCACGCTTGGAGGTCGTGTGCGAACAGGAGGTGTATAGTTGACCTTAACCTGCGCTTCATCTGATCCATTCCGATTACTCACCTTTACCAAAATCGTGTTGTCTCCAGCCTTCAGGCCTGTAAGGTTGGCTGAGATTTGACTACCGTTCCAATCGAAAGCTGAAACGGCTATACCATTGAGCAAAAGGCTAATTTCACTTTTATCATTTACGGCTTGCGTAGTAGCCATGAATGGTACGCTGGCTTCATTGACTACGGTGCCAGAGCTTGGGCTACTAATGTTGACCTGTGGCGGTTTTGGCGGCTGGAAGTTGATACCTATTTGATCATTGGCTCGGCCGTCGCGATTGTTGACTTCTATCCGGATGGTGTTTGTTCCTGGCTTTAGGACAATTTGTGCCGTTAGTTCTTGCCGACTGGACTGGAAGCCAAAATTGCTGATTGGACTCCCGTTTAGCGTGAATAGGATATCATTTCGACTACCCACATTTTCAGTTCGCGCCTTTACGGTAACCCGTTCATTAGTCAAGCTTGTATTAGCTTGAGGTGCAGTTATTTGCACACTGGGTGGAGCCTGCTGGCGATATTCTACGCGGACCTCATCTTGTGCTGATCCACCATTGTTTTGCACCTGCACATTGATAGTGTTCCTACCAGGCGTTAGGCTAAGATCAGCCACCACTTCCTGCCGGGAAGCATTGAAGCTAAAATTGTTGATCGCCTGTCCATTTAGGAAAACACGAACCTCCTCCCTGCGCTGGACAGATTGGGTGGTAGCCCGTAGCCTAGCTGTACTGGTATTGACTTGACTATTGGATGCTGGAGAATTGATACGGACAGACGGTGGAAATGCACTTTGCAATTGTACATTTACCTCATCTTGGTTACTTCCATCACTATTTTGTACCTGTATCCTAATCGTATTATTACCTTCTCGTAAATTTAGATTAGCTGTTACAGTTCCCCGGAACAGGTTAAAGTCAAAGTTGGTAATGGCTTGGCCATTTAGATACATCCTGATCTCCGAACGTTTGGAAATTTTGGTCGTGTTGGCATTAAAGGAGATGGAAGCGGTCTCTGTTGTACTGTTATTGATGGGGCGCACAATATCTACCGTAGGAGGATTAGCGTTCTGAAAGTTGACATTGACACGGTCCTGTGTTTGGCCATCATTGTTAGCTACTTGGATTTCAATACTATTATTACCTTCTTGGAGGTTGATGGCTCCCGTTACTTCTCGACGATTTGCATTGAAGTTGAAGTCATTTACCGATCTACCATTTACCAGAAGCCTAATTTGGTTGCGTTGGGTAATATTTTGGGTATTGGCCCGAAAATTGATTCGGTTGTTACGGACCGTGGCATTGTTAAAGGGCTCTACAATGGACACAGTTGGTGGTGTATTTTGCCGATAATTCACATTCACTCGATCTCGATCGGATCCTCTAGTTGTCCGAGCTATCACCTCAATATTGTTGTTCCCTGGAATCAAAGAAATATTCGCGCTTACTTGCTGCCTAGAAAGATTGAAATTGAAGTTATTGGAACTGCGGCCATTCACAAGAACCTGGATTTCCGTTTTGCGTTCTACGTTGATGACCGAGGCCACCAATTGAATCGATGGTTGACCACTGATGAAGTTTTGACTAGGCTGATTAATGCTTACCCGAGGAGGTTGAGCTGCAATGATATCTTCGATTCTTTCAATATTTAGCGCATCTTCAGCTTGTCCATCAACGTTTTGTACCCTAACGGTCACTTGATTGAAGCCCACTTGCAAGGGGAGGTCAGCGGTGATGGCGCCGTTCGAGAAACGGAAGTTATAAATGGCTCTATTGTTGACTTCAAGACGGATATCGGAACGACTTTGTACGTTTTGTGTATTGGCGCGGAGCTGCACCCTCGCATTGGATGTTCGGAAATTGGGGTTTGGACTTGTAATCCTAACTTGTGGAAGCAGAACTTGTCGAGGGGCCTCATAAATAATATTGACCTCCCGCTGATCCTGTCCCCATGCATTTTCTGCGCTCACTTGAACGCTATTATTACCTTCACGAAGCGTGAGATTTGCGCTTAACCTCCCTGAAGAAGGATCGAAGTTAAAAGACGAAATCCTTCGACCATTCGATAGCAGTGTTACACCTGATCTTTGTGGGACATTTCTAATGGTTGCCTCCAAGGTGTATTGAGCACGATCCGTATTGAAAGGAGAGGTGTTGGGCCTGGTGATGGTAACTATTGGCTGTTCTCCCCTTTGGAACTCAATATTGACCGATTCTTCATCTCTCCCTGCACTATTGGTGGCTACGATTCGCACAGTATTATTGCCTTCCTGCAAATTGATAGTAGCGCTTAACCGTCCCGTAGAGGGATTGAACTGAAAGTTTCTAGATTGGCCATTAAGCCTGAAATCAATCTGCTCTTTACTGTTGATTTCATTGATACTCGCCTGAACTTGATAGTTAGATTCAGAAGTTTGAGTATTGTTGGATCTAGGTTGGGTGAATAGGACGTCGGGTGCCCGCACCACAGGATCAGGAGTGACAGGCTCTTCGTAGTATATGGTTAATTTCTCTTGGGCAGTGCCTACACTGTTTGTTGCTGTTATAATTACCTCATTGGCTCCATTATCTAAACGGAAAGGCTTGCTAAAGCTACCACGATTAAAGGTAAAGGATTGCTCGCGACCATTAATGGTACAGCTTACAGCTGCCGCATTTTGTACGTGACGAATTCTTGCCCTGACTAAGCCATTGACGACTGTGGAAGTAAAAGGACGATTGTTGGGCGTAATGATTTCAATGACCGGAGCCACCAAAGTGGATTCTTTGGGGCGAATTTTCCAACGGAGTGCGAAATTGGTATAATGATAGATATCATTGCCTGGATCAGCCCATTGATGGCCATCCAAAATATCAGTACCAGCGAAAGTAAACCGGTGGCCAGCATGGATAGAGAAGTTGGGGGTCACCTCATAGCCCAGCTCCAGGCCCAAGGAAGGCATCAATCCAATAGCCCCACCATCATTGTCAAATCCATCGGCAAGGCTTTCATAGTTGCCATCTAAAATGGCCTCTTGCAACTCCGTCCGAATACTAGCTTTCGATTTTTGCTGATCTAGACCGGCATACTGACTGTAATAAGCGTTGCCACTAGCATCAGCTTGGTCTATACTTGCTCGATACCAATCCAGTCCCAATCCACCATAGATGGATGCTACTACACCCGTCCTTTCCCTCAGTCGGTTTAGTGTAAGTACCCCTTCCAAACCCAATTCAAATACCTCCGTTTGATGATTTTGGAAAACGAAGCCCTGAGATTCTCCTAGATTGGCTGGATAATTAGTGTAATCCAAATTTTGACTCCCATTCAACACCGAGTTATTGGAGATGTCAAAAGAGCGAGCAGCGTCCAATCCGAACTGTTGCGCATACAGAAGTCTTCCCCGTAGGTCAAAACTGATGGGAGCCCCGGGTTTGTAGAACAAGTTTTTTCCCAGGGTGAGTCCCAAACCAAAGCCTTCCGGCAAGGCCTGCACATCGCTGGACTGGTAAGACAGGCCCGCATTTAAACCGAAGGTATAATAGCCGCCTTGCTGTCTAAGGCTTTGTTGAGCATGGATACTTAGGGCGTAGAAATTTGCTAAGATTAGGAGCAGACACCAGCGCAGACTTGTCTTTTGGGGTAGATGGAGTGAAGTAGGCTTGTTTCCCATATTGAAGAGGTTTTTAGTGAATTTGATACAATGTGGCTGTTGTTGTTAGACGTCAATTTAGGGTTAATGTAGCAGTAGGAAAATAGCGGTATGGCGATTATGTATAAGGATCTTAACAATGTATTGATTGAGTAAAAGAGCCTTGAAAATGAGTTTATTGAGACTAACGGATATGGTAATTGGCTGATTTTTAACGATCTATCGGCATTTGCCGGTGATATATGATGAAAAAATATAAGGGATGCTTGAAAATCAGTCGAATGTTAACGAATTGGGTCGAATATCCTTGCTTTTAACGCAAGTTTAAGGCCTTGGAAAGATAATAAATTGGCAGGCTTGATATATCGAAGTATAATTTATTTGTAAAATATAGAATTGGAATGCCTGTTGATCATGCGTTTTGCTTATTTTTGTGTTGTAATATATAGAATCCTACTGCCCAAATTGTCTTACATATTGTCATCCCCTTTCTAAAGGCTTTTAACCACCGTTGTTTTGCCATTTTAGGACACAGTATTCAAATTGCCTCATAAGCTTTAGGCAACTTAATCCGCTATATCTAGTATAAGGGATTAACAAGATTCGCAGTCTGAATTGGTGTAGAGCTTTTTCCAACAACTGTGACGACACTAAGCAAATCCCATGACTCTAAATAGAAAAGTATGCGTAATAGACTTTTACTAAGCTTTACCCTAGTTAGCCTTTCGATATTTGCCTTTGGGCAAATCACCGATACCGATAACTATCGAACCTACGATGGTTCTTTCAATAATCCCGTGGAGACCAGCTGGGGCGCAGCCGGGACCAACTTGCTTCGTCTTGTACCCGTTGCGTATGCCGATAGTATATCCGCGCCAGCAGGATCCGAGCGGGCCAATCCCAGAGAAATCAGTAATACTTTATTTGCCCAGGAGGAGCTTATTAATGATCCGTTAGCCCTTAGCGACTTCTGCTGGGTCTTTGCGCAGTTCCTGGATCACGACATAGGACTTACACCGGATGGTCCAGAGCCTGCCTTAATTAAGGTACCTACTGGCGATCCCCACTTTGATCCCTTTGGTGCCGGGGAGGCGATTATTCCTATGCAAAGAAATCTCTTTGATCCGACCACTGGTACGGGTAGCGATAATCCACGCCAGCACCCGAATATTCTGTCTGCTTATATAGATGGTTCGGCCGTCTATGGCTCGGATCAGGAAAGAGCGGACTGGTTGCGGAGTTTTGAGGGCGGGAAGTTGAAGGTGTCAACCGGTAATCTTTTGCCTTTCAATACGATAGATGGAGAGTTGGAAGGGGAATTGTCAGAAGAAGCGCCTGAAATGGATGATCCCGTACGGATCAGTGAGAAGCACTATGTGGCAGGAGATGTGCGTGCCAATGAAAATCCTCTATTGCTTTCTTTTCATACCCTCTTTGTAAGAGAACACAATCGGCTGTGTGATGAAATAGCACTCAAACATCCAGACTGGGATGATGAGATGTTGTACCAATATGCCAGAAAATTAGTGGGGGGACTCATCCAATCCATCGTATACGATGAATGGTTGCCAGCGATGGGTGTGGAGCTGACGGCCTACCAAGGGTATCGTGAGGATGTCAATCCACAACTGGCCAATGTATTTACGGCTGCCGCCTTCCGCTTGGGCCATACTTTATTGAATAGTGTGATTCAAAGAAGAAACAATGATGGGGAGGTTATTCCACAAGGTAACCTGACCTTGCAGGAGGCCTTTTTCAATATCTTTTCCTTTATCGAAACGGGTGATATTGATCCCTTCTTCAAGGGGATGGCATCCCAGATCCAGCAAAACATGGATCCAAAATTGATCAATGATGTGCGCAACTTCCTATTTGGACGACCAGGCGATGGAGGTTTAGACCTTGCCTCTATCAACATCAATAGAGGGCGAGAAAGAGGATTAGCCGATTTCAATACGGTAAGAGCCGCGATCGGTTTACCACGGTATGACTTTTTTCAACAAATCAATTCGAATGCCGGGGTTTTTACCCGTTTACTATCCCTCTACGCAGATATTCATGAGATTGATCCCTGGGTGGGTATGTTGGCAGAAAAGCCCATGCCTGGCGCGCTGTTTGGAGAAACGATTATGGAGATGATGAAGCTGCAGTTTACCAACCTAAGGGATGGAGACCGCTTCTTCTATTTGATTGACCCGGTTTTAACCGAAGTAGATAAGGATTGGATTAAACAGACCACGCTTCACGATGTGATCATGTACAATACCAATATCGACTTAATGCAGGATAATGTCTTTTCTGCTATGCCACATAGTGAGATCTGTGCCAATATGACGGCTAATATAGAGGGGGTAGTGACCACGGAATCTGGTGCACCGATTGCCAATGTAGATCTTTCGCTGAAAGTAGCCAATGATGATGCCTTTGATTTTACGACCAGTTTAGAGGGAGACTATTACTTCACGGATCTATACTCCTGTGAGGTAGATGAATTAGGCATCGGTAAAAATGATCGCATCACCAATGGGGTAACGACGGTAGATTTGATTTTAATCCAACAGCATATCCTTGGCATTCGGCTATTGCCAACACCTTACAAAATCATTGCGGCTGATATTGACGGCAATGGTTTTGTTTCAACTGTCGATCTGGTCTTTTTGCGACGAGCGATTCTGGGCATAGATGATAGTTTCCCGAATGACAATACCTCTTGGCGTTTCGTTTTAGCTGATTATGAATTCACGAATAGCAATCCGCTAGCGGAAGACTTCCCGGAATACCTGGACTTTGCCAATGTTCCTTCCGGACAAGTGGCGGCTAATTTTATTGGGGTAAAAGTCGGGGATGTCAATGAAAGCGCGCAAACCTTCGACCAACAATTTAGCCCTGGAGGTCTAGATGATTTAATGGTATATGCTCCCAATCGGCAGCTGGTCAAAGGAGAAGTAGTGAAAGTTCCCTTGCAACTGGGGGAAGTGAAGGAAGGAGTAATTGGATATCAGTTTAGCTTGGATTTTGATCAAACAAAGTTAGAACTCGTGCAGCTTACCTCCTTGAATTCCATGCTTAAGGTGGAAGAACATATCGGAGACTTCCGAGAGAAAGGTATGCTTACCACAAGTTGGAATGATCTAGAGCGGCTGGAATCCGATGCTGAGCTTTTTGAGATGACCTTCGTGGCGAAGGCCTCCGGTGAATTAGCGGATTGGATGACCATCAATGATGCTATGACACCAGCCCTGGCGTTTGATGAAGGGATGGAGGATATGCACGTAGCATTGGCTTTTGCCGATCAGCAAGCACCACCAAGCTTTGATCATTCTAGACTTGCACAAAATCAACCTAACCCATTTCAGGAAAATACGCTGATCCCATTCTACCTCGCGGAAGCAAATGATGTGCAGCTGCGAGTGGTAGATCTACAAGGTCGCATCATTTATGAGCAAGCTGGCTTCAGGCAAGCCGGGCATCACCAAATTCTTTTGCAGGCTACAGAATTGCGCACCAAAGGCTTGTTAATGTATCAACTTACGGTGGGAACGGATACTTACAGTAAGCGTATGGTTTTGCAATAAGGAGTAGTCGACAGATTTGAAAAAGGCGTATGTTTAATAAATTTTTATATTTGCCTGAAAAAGCTTAAATTCCCATATAGATATAATCCACAAGACCTAGGCTAAAGGCCGTAGCTCGAGTTGTAGAACAGTATCGCGAGGACGGTTGTCATTCCCTAGGCTGAACATAAATAGCAAATTGCTAGAGGTGGTGTCAACTCCCCCTGGCGAATCCCATAACATATTCAAATCATAGTTGTCATGCAAATAATTAAAGCTTTACTTGCGGACGACCACTACATCTTTATTGAAGGTCTAAAAACCGTATTGAGTCAATCCCCCCAGTACCAAGTAAGCGTGCAAGGCGTTGCACACAGTGGGGAGGAATTGATCGAAAAGCTACAGGAAGTGAAGGCCGACTTGGTCATTACGGCCCTAAACCTATCCGGAAAAGATGGCTTTGATGTCATAGAGTACATTCGCAAAGCCAAAATACCGATCCAAGTACTGGTAATTAGTGCGTACAAAGATCCCAAAATCATCAAGACGGCATTTAAGTTAGGAGCGGATGGGTTCATCCTTAAGGATCATCCGACCAGTGAATTATACACGGCTATTGATGAAATTCATGCCGGGAATAGTTACGTTGGAAAAGGCATTTATTTAAATGGCTCCAAGTTAAACGGCAGTGCAAAGGCGAAAATTCCTACCCGCCAACTCAACTTTGAAGATCGTTTCCTAAAGAAGTATAATCTAACCAAGCGAGAGCTAGAAATTCTCGGTTTGATTAGTAGGGCTTTGAGCAATAAGGAGATTGCTAAGGAACTATACATAAGTGACCAAACGGTAGGCGTACATCGAAAGAATATCATGCGTAAATTAGGGGTAAGTAATACTGCTGGATTAATCAAACTGGCCTACGATTATAGCCTAGTATAGCAGAAAACGCTTGTTGCTCATCGAATCTCAAGCTTTAGGCGGTAAATCCTCCCAGAGCGCATCTGAAAACATAGATTGAGTAGACACCTATATTTTTTTATTTTTCATTATATGTTGATATTCATTTACTTGTGAGGCTTTTTAGAGGACGATTTTAAAAATACCCCTTTTAGGGTATAAAGGATCCAGTTTTATATTCTATATTTGTAACGTCTTAGAAAAGACACGCTTCTTGTAAGTTCGACGACATAATACACGAAATCAGAATAGTTACATACCGAAAAGATAGAATTGAAAGACCTGCTCACATAGTAATGAGGAAGAGTTAAAAAACTTATTATCAAATTTTTGGTATTTATATTTTTTATGTGTTACATTTGTGCTGGTAATATTGACAAAAACAATCCCATGACTAAAACTTTACACTCCTCAAATTACCCTTCATTTTCTTCATTTATCATTCCATATAACATATCGTCATCCATCCCTATAAGTTCCTAAAGGAGTTTTCCATCCATTCTTAGCGGATGCCTACGTTTCATCCTGTCATGTGGTTATAATATTCCCTGCATGTCCCATAGAAAGCTATGCGGATTCATTTCTTTGACATCTTTTTTTAAGATTCGTTACAATTTCGAAGATTGATTTTAAACAGGATGAGCTCGCTTTATTCGACGATCAAAAACACTACGGTGAGATTATCCATCTTCAAAATCATTCAGTATCAAAAAAGGAAAAAAACTAGATGTTCATCTTCGACGACTAAAAGGATGAACTTCTTCATAAAAAATAATCTTTCTGTATCT